>CAVXYS010000056.1:0-24549 GCA_963765945.1 uncultured Alphaproteobacteria bacterium | reverse complement strand
GCCCACGCGGTGACCGACACCTCGTCGCCGTCCTCGAGGAAGGTGCGGGTCGACCCGTCGGCCAGGGTCACCGGCTCGGTGCCGTTCCACGACAGCTCGAGGAACGAGCCCCGCTGCTCGCTCTCCGACCCCGACACCGTCCCCGACGCGAACAGGTCCCCGGTGCGCAGCGAGGCGCCGTTGACGGTGAGGTGCGCGAGCTGCTGATCGGGCGTCCAGTACATGCCGGCGAACGGCGGCGGACCACACGATCAGGCCGAGCAGCGAGGCGGCGGCCATCGCGAACAATTTGCCGACGAACAGAGATTCGATCGGCACCGCCGCGGCCACGACCTCAATGATCTTGTTGACTTCCTCCTCGACCATGCTGCTGTCCCAGATGGTCGAGGAGAAATCGAACAAGATCATTGAGGTCGTGGCCGCGGCGGTGCCGATCGAATACTTTGTTCGTCGGCAAATTGTTCGCGATGGCCGCCGCCTCGACTTGTTCGGCCTGATCGTGTGGTCCGCCGCCGGCGCCTGGGTCATCGCACGCTAAGGCCGGAGGGCTCGCGACCCTGCCGCAGCCGGCGACGGGCTGGCCCACCTTCCTCGCCCGCAACGCGATTATTTCGCGATGAACTACTCCGGCAGCCTTTCGGCAGCGTTCCTGACCATGGTGACCGGCATCGACAGCGTCTGGACCTCGCGCACCGTCGATGCCTGGGCGCCGATGGTCAGGAACACCGCGCCGAGCAGCAGATAGTTCATCGCGAAATAGACGACGGCCAGGGCGAGGAAGGCGGGCCAGCCGACCGCCGGCTGGGGCAGGGTCGCGAGCCCTCCGGCCTTGAGCGACGCAATGACCCCGGCGCCGGCGCTGACCACACGATGATGCCGAGCAGCGAGGCGGCGAGCATCGCGAACAATTTGCCGACGAACAGGCGTCGATCGGCACCGCCGCGGCCACGACCTCGATGATCTTGTTCGATTTCTCCTCGACCATCTGCGACAGCAGCATGGCCGAGAGCAGCAGCGTCAGGAAGAACAGGATCATCTGGCCGATCTGGCCGGTCGCCGCCCGGTCGCGGCGCAGCGAGCCCGGAAGCTGGACTGGGTGCGGGTGACGCTCGACGCGGCGGCGGCTCGCGTCCGGCCGCGGCGTCGGCCAGGATCAGCCGGAGCTGTCCGGCGGTCCGCGTCCCGCTGCCGAGCGCGCCGGTCGAGCTGGGGCTGTCCGAGCCACGTCGAGCACCGCCTGGACCGGCGGGTTGTGCGGTCGCGAGCAACCGCTTCTGCTGCGCGGCGAGATCCGGCTCCGCGTCGAACCGCGCCAGCCGAACGACGCGGTCCGGATCGACGATCGCCTCGGTCAACCGCTCGCGCGCCGCCGCGAGCCGGGCGAAGTCGGCTGGCGAGGCGACCACGGCCACGACCGGCCGCTCGGCCGCGACTTGGCGACGCTGGCGCCGATCCCGCCGAAAACGCCCCGAACAGCAACGGGAACAGCGGCCCGAGGAGGAAGAACAGGAAGGTCTTGGACAGCACGGTCGCGGAGAAATCGCGGCGCGCGATGACGAACGCCCAGCGGAGCAGCTGCATCATTGGCCGCTTCTCCTCGGCCATCGCCGCGGCCGCGGCTTCGCCGGCGATGGCGACGAAGGCATCGTGCAGGCCGGGCCGCTCGATCGCCAGCGCCTCGATCCCGGCACCGCCGTCGATCAGCGCCTTGAGCAGTGGCTCGGGCCCGCTCGTCGGCAGCTCGAACACCCATTCGCTCGCCCTCGCGCCGGGCATCGGCCGGGATGCGCCGAGCGCCACGGCCCGTCGCTCGCGCGCGTGCGCAGCCGGACGATCGGGCGCAGCCGGGCGCGCGCCTCGTCGACCCGGCCGTCGAACGCGACCTTGCCCTTGGCGATGATCGCGATCCGCTCGCACAGCCGCTCGGCGTGGGCGATCACATGGGTCGAGAAGATGATCGTCGCTCCGCTCCGCGGCCTCGCCGCGGATCAGCTCCTCGAGCCGTGCCCTGGTTGATCGCATCGAGGCCCGGAGAAGGGCTCGTCGAGCACGATCAGCCGCGGCTTGTGGATGATCGTGCCGAGCAGCTGCACGGTCTGCGCCATGCCCTTGGACAGGTTGCGGATCGGCTTCTTCGCCCAGTCGCCGAGGCCGTGCTCGTTAAGCAGCGCGTCGGCGCGGCGGCGGGCCTTCGCGCAGCGGCAGGCCGCGCAGCGCGCCCATGAAGGCGATCGCCTCGCGCGCGTGCATCGCCGGATAGAGCCCGCGCTCCTCGGGCAGATAGCCGACCTCGCTGCGCCGCATCGAGCGGCCGCTCGTGGCCCAGCACGCGGCGGTGCCGCTCGACGGGTCGATGATCCCGAGCAGCATGCGCAGCATCGTCGTCTTGCCCGCACCGTTGGGCCCGAGCACGCCGTAGATCGTGCCGGTCGGGACGGCGAGGCTGACCCCGTCGACCGCGCGCGTGTCGCCGAAATCCTTGACCAGCTCGACGCGCTTCGACGGCAGGCCCGGTCGTCACTGGATTCGGCTGGACCTGTCGAAGCACTGAAATTCCTGCGGAAAACGGGCCGAACGGTGTAAGCGCGAGCCGGTGGCTAACAGCGAAAGCCTTGAAGAAGCAATACGGGCGAAGCCGCGCGGCTCGGCTTTCGTCGCCTGCGGCTTCGCGCGCGCCGACGCGGCCGACGCGGCCGGGCTCGACCTCCGGCACTGGCTCGAGGCCGGGCCATCACGGGACGATGGGCTGGATGGAGAGCGCGCGCCGACCAGCGCGCGTCGCCGCTCGCGCTGTGGCCCGAGGCCAAATCGGCGATCGCGCTCGGCATGAGCTACGCGCCGGCGATCGGACCCGCTGGCGCTGGCCGAGCGGCCCGAGCGCGGGCGCATCTCGGTCTATGCCCAGGGCGGCGACTATCACAAGACGGTCAAGAAGGCGCTGAAGGCGCTCGCCCGCTTCATCGTCGAGCGCGCGCCGTCGCGAGCTCAAGGTGTTCGTCGACACCGCGCCGGTGATGGAAAAGCCGCTGGCCCAGGCGGCCGGGATCGGCTGGCAGGGCAAGCACACCAACCTCGTCAGCCGCGAGCATGGCAGCTGGCTGTTCCTCGGCGTGATCCTGACCAGCCTCGAGCTGGACGCCCGACGCGCCGGCCGACGCAGGCGAGCATTGCGGGAGTGCAGCGCGCTGCCTCGACGCCTGCCCGACCGAGGCGTTCCTCGGGCCGCACCGGATCGATGCGCGGCGCTGCATCTCCTACCTGACGATCGAGCATGACGGGCCGATCCCGGACGAGTTCCGCGCGGCGATCGGCAACCGCATCTACGGCTGCGACGATTGCCTGGCGGTGTGCCCGTGGAACCGGTTCGCCGATGCGGCCGCCGCCAACCGCGCCTTCCTGCCGCGCGCCGAGCTGGCCGCGCCGCGGCTGGCGCGACCTGCTCGCGCTGGACGATGCCGCCTTCCGCGAGATGTTCGCCGGCTCGCCGATCAAGCGGATCGGCGTCGCAGCGCATGATCCGCAATTGCCTGATCGCGGCAGGGAACAGCGGCGACCGCGGCGCTGGCCGCATCGGTCCGGGCGCACCTCGGCGATCCCGACCCGGTCATCGCCGAGGCCGCCGCACTGGGCGCTGGCTCAGCTCGGATTTTCGAGCGCGGAGATACAGGCCGCCTGATCGGCCGCGGCGCCCGACGACAGGCGCGTGTCGATGTAGGTCACGCGCTGAATGCCGCCGCTGTCCGACGGATAGAGATAGGCGTCGAGCACGCAGCTGCGGCCGCGGAACTGGAGCTTGAGGCTGGTCCCTTCGCGGACCTGGAGCGCCGGGTTGCCGAAATGGCCGACCAGCTCCGACGCGGTGAGGCCGAGGATGCTGCTGCGGACCTGCGGCCGGGGCGGCGAGACGACCGGCACGGGAGTCGGCTCGGGCGTCACCGGGCGAGTGGCGCAGGCGGCGACGAACAGGGCGAGGGCTGGAACGAGGCGACGCATGGACCGACGATGCATGCCCCACCTTCGCCGCGCAAGGTTGCGGCGCAATGAACGCTTGCGGCTAGGCGGCGCGCTTTCCCGCTTGCGGAGTTTCCATGACCGACACCCGCCTCGACGTACTCACCATCGGCAATGCCATCGTCGACGTCATCGCCGACGCCGACCGACGGCTTCCTCGCTGCGGAAGGGCTGACCAAGGGCTCGATGCGGCTGATCGACGCGGCCGAGGCCGAGCGGCTGTACGAGCATATGGGCCCGGCGCGCGAAGTCAGCGGCGGCTGCGCCGGCAATACCGCGGCGGGGATCGCGGCACTCGGCGGCCGCGCCGGCTTCGTCGGCCAGAGTGGCGCCCGACCAGCTGGGCGAGTTCTACCGCCACGACCTGACCGCGGCAGGAGTCGAGTTCACCACGCCGCGCGCTCGACGTCGGCGTGCCGACCGCGCGCTCGATGATCCTGGTCACGCCCGACGGCCACCGCACGATGAACACCTTCCTCGGCGCCGCGCAGCACCTGCCGTCGAGCGCGCTCGACGAGCAGCAGATCCGCGACAGCGCGGCGATCTATCTCGAAGGCTATCTGTGGGATCCCGAGACCCCGCGCTACGCGATGATCCGGGCGATCGAGATCGCCCGCGGCGGCCGGGCGCAAGGTCGCCTTCAGCCTGTCCGACACCTTCTGCATCGAGCGCCACCGCGACGGCTTCAACCAGCTGATCGACGGCGGGCGGATCGACATATTGTTCGCCAACCAGGCCGAGATCGAGATGCTGGCCGGAGTCGCCGCACCTCGACAGCGCGGTCGCGGCGGTGCGCGGCAAGGTCGAGACCCTGGTCGTCACCCGCGGCGAGCATGGCGCGCTCGCGACCCGCGGCAGCGAGCGCGTCGACGTCCCGGCCGAGCCGGTGCGCGAAGTCGTCGACACGACCGGAGCGGGCGACCTGTTTGCGGCCGGCTTCCTGTTCGGCGACACGCGCGGCATGGGCCTCGGACAGTCGCTCAAGCTCGGCGCGATCGCCGCGGCCGAAGTGATCCAGCATTATGGCGCGAGGCCGGAAGCGGACCTCAGGGCGCTGGCCGGCGGCCTGCTCGCCTAAAGCCGCTCGTCGCTTCGGCGGCACGCGGGCTGCGTCCGGGCATCGGCGGAACCGACGTTCCGGGCGCTCGGCCTCAGCTCCGGCACGTCGACAATGCCCGCGGCCGACATGGCTGCGGCTGCGCCAATAGCCGAAATAGAGCAGCAGCCCGACCGCGCCCCAGACCGGCAGCACCAGTATCGCGATCGGCGGGAGCATCAAGTACAGGCCGATGCAGCCGAGGATCGCCAGCGGGCGCGATGACCTAGACCGCCGGGGTGCGGAACGGCCGCCGGCGGCTCGGGATCGGTCCGGCGCAGCACCAGCACCGCGACCGCGACCATCGCGAAGGCGAACAAGGTGCCGGAGTTGGAATAATCGGCAAGCTTGCCGACCGGCAGGAAGGCCGCGGCGAGCGTCACGCCGACGCCGGTGACCGCGGTGACGATGTGCGGCGTGTGGAACTTCGGGTGGACCGACGGCCAGCTTGTCGGGAAGCAGGCCGTCGCGGGCCATGACGAAGAAGATGCGGGTCTGGCCGAACATCATCATCAGCACGACCGACGGCAGCGCGACGAACGCGGCGATGCCCATGAGGTCGCCGATCCGCTGATAGCCGATCGTGCGCAGGACGTGCGCCAGCGCTTCGTTCGAGCAGACCAGCGGCTGGGTCAGCCCCTGCGACGATCGCGGCGCATTGCGCGGCGAGCTCGAGGCTGCCGGGCGGGAACGGATGCGCCGAGCGCATCGCGCACCGGCTGGGCGCCGATCGCCCCGATCGCGCCCGCCGGCGACCAGCAGGTAGAAGACCGTGCAGATACAGCAGCGACGCCGATCAGGCCGATCGGCACGTTGCGCTGCGGGTTCTTGGTCTCCTCGGCGGCGGTCGAGACCGCGTCGAAGCCGACATAGGCGAAGAAGATCGAGGCCGCGGCGCCGACCACGCCGATAGGTGCCCCAGCCGGTGGGAATGAAGGGGTGTGAAATGCGCGCCGTTGATCACCGGGAGGGTGAGGACGATGAACACCGTCAGCGCGATCACCTTGACCAGCACCAGCGACGGCGTTGACGCGCGCGCTCTCCTTGGTGCCGATGATCAGCAGGCTCGTCACCAGCCGGCGATCACGACCGCGGGCAGGTTGATCACCCCGCCGCCGAACTGGCCCGCCGCCAGCGCCAGGGGGATGACCACATCCCCAACTCTTCATCAGCCCGACGAAATAGCCGGACCAGCCGACCGCGACCGCGCGACGCGCCGATCGCATATTCGAGGATCAGCGCCCAGCCGACCATCCAGGCGAGCAGCTCGCCCATGACGGCATAGGTGTAGGTGTAGGCCGAGCCGGCGACCGGGACCATCGAGGCCAGCTCGGAATAGCACAGCGCCGCGACGGCGCAGACCACGCCGGCGATGACGAAGCTGAGCATCATGCCCGGCCGGCCTTCTGCGCGGCTTCGGCGGTCAGCACGAAGATTCCGGTGCCGATCACCGCGCCGATGCCGAGCAGGGTGAGCTGGAAGGCGCCGAGCGAGCGATGCAGCCCCTTCTTCTCGGCCGTCGCCAGGATCGCGTCGAGCGATTTGACGCGGCCGAGCAACAGGCCCCCTTGCGGTGCTGCAGTGGCCATCATTTCTCCCCTACGATGTCTGTTCGTGGCGCGACCCTAACGGCTCGAACCGTCAGGGCAATCCCTCTTCGCGCAAGCGCGCTAACGCGCCAGCATCGGGCCCAAGCGGCGCGCCGCCGAAGATGTGCACGTGGAGGTGCGGGACCTCCTGGCCGGAGTTCACCGCCGACGTTGGCGAGCAGGCGATAGCCCGGCTCGACCAGGCCGGCCTCGCGCGCGATCTTGCCGACCGCGCGGATGAAACCGGCGATCTCCGCGTCCGACGCCTTGGCGGAAAAATCGTCCCACGAGACATAAGGCCCCTTGGGAATGACCAGGATGTGGGTCGGGGCGAGCGGGTTGATGTCGTTGAAGGCGAGGACCTGCTCGTCCTCATAGACCTTGGTCGAGGGGATTTCGCCGCGCAGGATGCGGGCGAAGATATTGCTGTCGTCATAAGGTTTTGTGGCATCGATCGGCATGGCTGCTGACTCCGCTTGACCGGGCTAACCCGCCCGCTACCACGAGGGACAATGAGCGACGAGACGCCCGAGAGCCTGATTCCGTACGACGAGATCGTACAGGACGCATTGCGGGCGGTGGTCGGGCGAGTGCTGGGCGAGGTCGAGCTGTCGGGCGGGCTGCCCGGCGAGCACCACTTCTACATCACCTTCAAGACCCGGGCGCCCGGCGTTTCGATCCCGAGACATCTGATGGAGCGTTTCCCCGACGAGATGACGATCGTCATCCAGCACCGCTTCTGGGACCTCAAGGTCGAGGACGACTTGTTCGCGGTCGGCCTGTCGTTCGGCGGGGTGCCGGCGACGCTCCACGTGCCGTTCGCCGCGGTCACCCAGTTCCACGATCCGGCGGTCGAATTCGCTTTGACCTTCCACGCCAGCGCCGACGACGAGCCGCACGAGGAGCATGAAGCGGCCGAGAATGACGCGCCCAAGGCGGAGAAGGCGGACGACGGTTCGAACGTCGTCAGCGTGGATTTCACGCGGAAGAAGTGACGAGCCTCGGCTCGTCACCCCGGACTTGATCCGGGGTCCATCTTGCCCTTAGCGGCGCAGGAAAAGGTGGATTCCCGCTTTCGCGGGAATGACGAGTAAAGGGAAAGCATGGCCAACACCCGCACGGAAACCGACAGTTTTGGTCCGATCGAGGTCCCGGCGGATGCCTATTGGGGCGCCCAGACCGAGCGCTCGATCGAGAATTTCCCGTTCGGCCCGGGCGAGCGGATGCCGGTCGAGATCGTCCACGCCCTCGGCTTCATCAAGCAGGCGGCGGCGCGGGTGAACGCGCGGATCGGCGGGCTCGACCCCAATCTCGCCGAAACCATCCAGCAGGCGGCGGCCGAGGTCGCGCGCGGCGACCTCGACAGCCAGTTCCCCCTGGTCATCTGGCAGACCGGCTCCGGCACCCAGTCGAACATGAACGCCAATGAGGTGATCGCCGGCCGGGCCAATGAGATCCTGACCGGCAAGCGCGGCGGCAAGGCGCCGGTCCATCCCAACGACCATGTCAACAAGAGCCAGTCGTCGAACGACAGCTTCCCGACCGCGATGCACATCGCGGCGGCGCGCTCGGTCCATCGGCGGCTGCTCCCGGCGCTCAAGCAGATGCACGCCCGGCTCGCCGACCAGGCCCAGCGCTGGGACCAGATCGTCAAGATCGGCCGCACCCATCTGCAGGACGCGACTCCGCTGACCCTCGGCCAGGAATTCTCCGGCTATGCGGCGCAGGTCGAGGATTGCATCGCGCGGGTCGAGGGCGTGCTGCCGCGGCTGATGAAGCTGGCCCAGGGCGGGACCGCGGTCGGGACCGGGCTCAATGCGCCCAAGGGATTCGCCGAGGAATTTGCGAAGGAAGTGTCGCGGCTGACCCAGCTGCCGTTCACCTCGGCCGCGAACAAGTTCGCCGAGCTGGCCGCGCACGACACTTTGGTCGAGCTGTCCGGCATCCTCAACGTCATCGCCGTCGCCCTGACCAAGATCGCCAACGACATCCGGCTGCTCGGCTCGGGCCCGCGCTGCGGCCTCGGCGAGCTGAAGCTGCCCGAGAACGAGCCGGGCAGCTCGATCATGCCGGGCAAGGTCAACCCGACCCAGGCCGAGATGCTGACGATGGTCGCCGCGCAGGTCATGGGCAACCACGTCGCGGTCACCGTCGGCGGGATGCAGGGCCACCTCGAGCTGAACGTGTTCAAGCCGCTGATCGGCGCCAACGTGATCCGCTCGATCAACCTGCTGGCGACCGGCATGGAGAGCTTCACCACCCGGATGCTCGACGGCACCGAGCCCGACGAAACGCGCATCGCGGAGCTGATGAACCGCTCGCTGATGCTGGTCACGGCGCTCGCCCCCGAGATCGGCTACGACAATGCGGCGGCGATCGCCAAGCATGCCCACAAGACCGGCAAGACCCTGAAGGAAGCGGGGATCGAGCTCGGCCTGGTCGACGAGGCCACGTTCGATCGGGTGGTCCGGGCCGAGGACATGGTCGGCCGATGAAGCGGCTGGCCGCCTGCGCCGCGGTGCTTCTGCTGGCCGGCTGCGCCACCCGGCCGGCGCCCGCGCCGCAGCGACCGCCAAGCCGGCCCCAACCGGTGCAGCCGGCGCCGGGAACAGTCAGCCCGGCGACCTACGTCGCGCAGGCGGCGTCGATCGACTTGTTCGTGATCCGCTCGTCGGAGCTGGCGCTGGTGCGCTCGCCGAGCGCCTCGGTGCGGACCTTCGCGAGCCGGATGATCGAGGCGCACCAGGGAACGTCGGCGCAATTGTCCTTCGCCGGGCGACGGCTCGATCTGCTCCCGCCCGCCGCCATGCTTCCCGAGCAGCAGGCGATGTACGACGAACTCGATGGGAGCGGCGACTTCGACCGCACCTATCTGCGTCTCCAGCGCGCGGTTCACGGCGCGGCGCTGAGCCTGCATTCCAATTTCGCGCGGCTCGGCGCCAGCCCGACCCTGCGCCCGGTCGCCGCCAATGCCGAGGCGGTCGAGCGGAGCCACCTGGCGATGCTGCGGCGGCTCTAAAAGCTGACGTTCACCCGGACGCCGAGATTGTCGATTCCGGGGTTTTGCCGGCCGAACAATTGCGCATGGCTCATGTGCACCCAGCTCGCCTCGACGCTCAGCCGGTCGCTGAGCCGGGCGCCGATGCCCAGCTCGGGTTCGAACAGCACGCGGCTGCCGAAGTCGATCTTGCCGTTGTCAGGGTCGTTGAAATTCTTGGCCGACCCGTTGTGGATGGCGATCCCGACGCCGGGCCGGACGAAGACCCGGCGGCCGAATTTGGCCGACAGTCCGGCCGCCGCGTAGCTGGTCTTGCCCGCGCTGTTGAGCGCACCGAACAGGTAGGGTTGGAGCGGCGTGTGGCCAATGCGGCCACCGCGCCAGCCGAGCTGGAAATCGACCCCGCCCTCGATTCCGCTGGCGGTGATCGGCGTGTCGACGTCATGGATGTAAAGGCCGCCGAACAGCTCTCCAGCCGCGGCTGGAGCCGGCAGGGCGGCAAGCGCAAGCAGGAACAACGCAACTCTCACGGGCGGCACAATGCGCGGCGCGGACTTTGGTGCCGTCAGCCGGCCGCCTGCCACGCGGCCAACGCCTGGTTCGGCCACAGCAGCATCCAGACGTTGAGCATGAGGTTGTCGCGGATCACGGCCAGCGGGAGGAGCTCGAGCGCCACCAGTAAGGCAACCGCAGTCCACGGCGGGAGCTTGCGCGCGGCGAGGAAGCCGACCGCCATCATCGCAATGTCGGACAGCGAGTTGATCACGCTGTCGCCGGTGTAGCCGAGGGCGGCGGTCGCGGTCCGATAGCGGTCGATCACCATTGGCGTGTTCTCGGTGATTTCCCATGCCGCCTCGATCACCAGCGCAACGAGGAAGCGGCGCTCGACCGGCCAGCGGCGGGCGACCAGCCACAACGCGGCGTAGAACAGCAGGCCGTGAACGATGTGGCTAAGGCTGTACCAGTCGGCCAGCATCTGGCTGGTCTTCGGGCTGTCACGCCCGCCGACCCACAGCTCCACCGTGCCGCAGGTGCACATCGGGTTGCGGCCCATCGCGAGCAGGATCGCCGCCGCGAGGACGACGAGGACAGAAGCGGCGAGCACGGCGCGGCGGGTGCGGGGCATCATTCCCCCGGTATTGCGAGGAGCGCTGCGACGAAGCAATCCATTGCGAGGCTGGATTGCTTCGCTCCGCTCGCAATGACACATGGGGGCCATGCTGCGCTCCTACGGACCCGGCTGCGACGGCAGCATCATCGAGGCGAAGGCCGAGCGGATTCCCGACGGCGCGACCTGGATCGACCTGGAAGAGCCGACCAAGGAAGAAGAGCAACTGGTCGAACGCTGCGTCGGGCTCAACATCCCGACGGAAGAGGAGATGGCCGAGATCGAGCCGTCGAGCCGCCTCTATGAGCGCGACGGCTCACTGTACATGACGGCGAGCGTGCTCTGCGGAGTCGAGGACGGCTCGCCGGCCAGCACGCCCATGGGCTTCGTCCTCACCGACAGCCGGCTGGTGACCATTCGCTACGCGACTCCCAAGCCCGTCCGAGCGTTCCAGGACCATGTCCGGCGTGAACCGGCGCTGGCGAGCGATGCGCCGACCGTGCTGGTGCGCTTGCTCGATGCGATCATCGACCGGCTTGCCGACGAGCTCGAGAAGATCGGCGCGGAAACCGAGCGTCTGTCATCGGCAATCTTCCGCCGCGACGTCGAGGAGCGCCGAATTCCGGCCGAAAAGCTGACTCGGCTGCTGACCAGCATCGGGCGCGTCCAGACCCTGCTGACCAAGGTCCGCTATACCGCCGTCAGCACCAACCGGATGCTAAGCTTTCTCGCCGGCTCCAAGCGGATGCACGAAGCCGGAAGCGAGGACGCGCGCAATCACCTGGCGAGTCTAGCAGTCGACGTCACCTCGCTGACGGAGCACGCCAGTTTCCTGACCGACAATCTGACCTTCTTGCTCGACGCGTCGCTCGGCCTGATCAGCATCGAACAGAATGCGGCGATGAAGCTGTTTTCCTGGGCCGCGGTGGTGTTCCTGCCGCCGACCCTGATCGCCGGCATCTACGGCATGAACTTCCACCATTTCCCCGAGCTCAGCTGGCCCTGGGGCTATCCGATGGCTTTGACGCTGATGCTGGCGAGCGGAGTGCTGCCCTATTTTTATTTCCGGCGGCGCGGCTGGATCTAGTCGGCGACCGCGAGCGGAATCTCTTCGGCCGGTTCGGCCTCGGGCGCTACCGCAGCGGCCGCGGCGCGGCGGCGGGCGAGCGCGGCGTAAGCGAGCGCCAGGTCGCCGGCGACGGCAGCTCCATCGCCATCGCCCTTGCAGAAGGCGGCGGAGCGCGCCTCGGCGGCGCGGCGGCGGAAATATTCGCTGTCGTGGGCCATGCCCGCTTCCCTCGCTGTTCTTGCCGGAAATCTCCGGAATTCCCGGTAGATATTGCGTAGCCGTCATAAATACGAGTTGGCTTGCGGCACCTTGGCGCGCGCCGCGTTCGATTCGGCGCAACAGAACGCGTCCGGACCCGTTGTTGCAGCGCTCGGCGATCGGGCCGTTCCAAGCGCGTGAGGTCTGTAATGAGGCGTTTTTTCAGTAACTTGGCTTCCCGCAGCTCGTACTGGATGGGGCATCCGGCGTCGTTCATCATCGCGACGCTGGCGTGCGTCGTGTGGGCGATTTCGGGACCCCTGTTCAATTATTCCGACACTTGGCAGCTGGTCATCAATACCGCGACGACTGTGCTGACCTTCCTTGCCGTGTTCCTGATCCAAAACAGCCAGAACCGGGACGGCGCCGCGATCCAGGCGAAACTGGACGAAATCCTGATCGCGGTCGGCAAGGCGCGCAACCAACTCGTCGGGATCGAAAACCTGTCCGATGCCGAGCTTACGGATATCAAGGCCGCGATCGAGCGTGAAGCGCTCGACCCAGTGGCTCATTCCGACAAGAGCACGCCGACTGTCGACGAACTCCTCAAAGACCGGGATCCAGACGACCGATCCAAGGAGTGAACTGCGCGCGGCACGGCCGACTCGGCGCGGCGGGTCGCGCGGGGCGGCAAGTTTGCGGGCGGCTGGGCGGATTGCTAAGGGCCCGCGCATCCCCAGCTCGCAAATCTCTGCCCAACCCACGCGAAAGACCGCAATGATCCCCACCGGCCAGGACAGCCTGAAGACCCGCTCGACGATCCAGGTCGGAGACACGTCCTACGCTTATTATTCGTTGGCCAAGGCGGCCGAGCAGCTCGGCGATATTTCACGCCTGCCCTTTTCGATGAAGGTGCTGCTCGAAAATCTGCTGCGCTTCGAGGACGGCCAGACCGTCACTCGCGACGACCTCCAGGCGATGGTCGACTGGCTCAAGGAGCGCCGGATCGCGCGCGAGATCCAGTATCGCCCGGCGCGCGTGCTGATGCAGGATTTCACCGGCGTCCCGGCGGTGGTCGACCTCGCCGCGATGCGCGATGCCATGCAGGCGCTCGGCGGCGATCCGCAGAAGATCAATCCGCTGGTCCCGGTCCACCTGGTGATCGACCACAGCGTGATGGTCGACGAGTTCGGCAACCCCAAGGCGTTCGGCAAGAATGTCGAGCTCGAATATCAGCGCAACGGCGAGCGCTATGAGTTCCTGAAGTGGGGCGCGTCCGCCTTCGACAATTTCCAGGTGGTGCCGCCGGGCACCGGCATCTGCCACCAGGTCAATCTCGAATATGTCGCCCAGTGCGTGTGGTCGGGGGAAGATCAAAGCGGGGAGACGGTCGCTTATCCGGACACGTTGGTCGGCACCGACAGCCATACGACCATGGTCAACGGCCTCGGCGTGCTCGGCTGGGGCGTAGGCGGGATCGAGGCCGAGGCGGCGATGCTCGGCCAGCCGGTCAGCATGCTCATCCCGGAAGTCGTCGGCTTCCGCCTGTCGGGCGAGCTTCGGGAGGGCATCACCGCGACCGACCTGGTGCTGACCGTCACCCAGATGCTGCGCCAGAAAGGCGTGGTCGGCCGCTTCGTCGAATTCTACGGTCCCGGCCTCGACAGCCTGACGCTGGCCGACCGCGCAACGATCGGCAACATGGCGCCCGAATATGGCGCGACCTGCGGCTTCTTCCCGATCGACCAGCGGACCGTCGACTATCTCGAGCTGACCGGCCGCGACGCCGACCGGATCGCTTTGGTCAAGGCCTATACCCAGGCGCAGGGCCTGTGGCGCGACAGCGCGAGCCCCGAGCCCATGTTCACCGACACGCTCGAGCTCGACATGAGCACGATCGAGCCGTCGCTGGCCGGCCCCAAGCGGCCGCAGGACCGGGTCCTGCTGAGCGAGGTCGACGACCAGTTCAACCGGGAGCTCGACGACACCTACCGCAAGGGCAACGAGCCGCGGGTCGCGGTCGCGGGCGAGACCTTCGACTTCGGCAATGGCGACGTGGCCATCGCGGCGATCACCAGCTGCACCAACACCTCCAATCCCTCGGTCCTGGTCGCTGCCGGGCTGGTTGCGCGCAAGGCGCGGGCCAAGGGGCTGCAGAGCAAGCCGTGGGTCAAGACCAGCCTTGCCCCGGGCAGCCAGGTGGTGACCGATTATCTCAATGAAAGCGGGCTTAGCGAGGACCTGAACGCGCTCGGCTTCGACCTCGTCGGCTACGGTTGCACGACCTGCATCGGCAATTCGGGTCCGCTCGCCGAGTCAATCAGCAAGGCGATCAACGACAACGACCTGGTCGCGGTCAGCGTGCTTTCCGGCAACCGCAACTTCGAAGGCCGGGTGTCGCCCGATTGCCGCGCCAACTATCTCGCGTCGCCGCCGCTGGTCGTGGCATTCGCGCTCAAGGGCACCGTCCGTTCCGACATGATCAACGAGCCGATCGGGACCGCGACCAACGGCGAGCCGGTCTATCTGAAGGACATCTGGCCGACGAACGAGGAGATCCGCAGCCTGATCGACGCGCACGTCCATTCGGACATGTTCCGCCGACGCTACGCCGACGTCTATCACGGCGACGAGCGGTGGCGGGCGATCGCGGTGACCGGCGGCGCCACCTACGCCTGGCCGGCGCAATCGACCTACATCCAGAACCCGCCTTACTTCACCGGAATGACAATGACGCCGACGCCGCCGGGCGACATCAGCGGCGCCCGCGCCCTCGCGGTGTTCGGCGATTCGATCACGACCGACCACATCTCGCCGGCCGGG
Source organism: uncultured Alphaproteobacteria bacterium (assembly GCA_963765945.1). GTDB lineage: Bacteria > Pseudomonadota > Alphaproteobacteria > Sphingomonadales > Sphingomonadaceae > Sphingomicrobium. Next base: position 9,657 of record CAVXYS010000056.1, on the reverse strand, counting down.
GCGATCAAGCCCGACAGCCCGGCCGGCCGCTACCTGCTCGAGCACGGGGTGAGCCGAGCGGAGTTCAACAGCTATGGCGCGCGGCGCGGCAATCACCAGGTGATGATGCGGGGTACCTTCGCCAACATCCGCATTCGCAACCGCATGCTCGACAATGTCGAGGGCGGCTTCACCCGCTATGTGGGGCCGAGCGCTTCCGGCGTTGAGACGATGCCGATCTACGACGCGGCCATGGCCTACAAGGCCGACGAAACGCCGCTGATCGTCCTTGCCGGCAAGGAATATGGCACCGGCAGCTCGCGCGACTGGGCGGCCAAGGGCACGGTCCTGCTCGGCGTCAGGGCGGTCATCGCCGAAAGCTTCGAGCGCATCCATCGCTCGAACCTGGTCGGCATGGGCGTGCTGCCGCTCCAGTTCCGCGACGGCGAGAGCGCCGCGAGCCTCGGCCTCGACGGGACCGAGACGTTCGCGATCAGCGGAGTTGCCGGGATCGAGCCGCGCCAGGATGTCACCGTCGAGGTGGCCAGGGAGGACGGCAGCGTCAGCAGCTTCGTCGCGCGCTGCCGCATCGATACCTATAACGAGCTCGAATATTTCCGTTCGGGCGGAATCCTGCACTACGTGCTTCGGAGGCTCGCCGCGCAGTGAGCGCACTGGTGGCCTCCTGCCACTGCGGCCGGGCGCGGATCACCTTGCCGCGCACGCCCGACGAAGTGACCCACTGCAATTGCAGCCTGTGCACCAAGACCGGCTTCCAGGGGGTCTATTATTCGTCCGACGAGCTGCACATCGAGGGCGAGTTCGACAGTTACGTCCGGGCCGATTCCAACCCGGCCTACATCGCCCAGCAGCGCTGTCGCCATTGCGGCATCATCACCCACTGGACCCCGCTGACCGACCCGCCGCACGAGCGCATGGGCGTCAATGCCCGCCTGCTGGAGCCGGGCGCCCTCGACGGCGTTCCGGCCAAGCATGTCGACGGCCGAAGCTGGCCGGCGTGACTCCCCTCGAGATCGCGGTCGAGGTCGTCGGCTGGAGCGGCGCGGTGCTGATCCTGCTCGCCTATCTGCTGCTGTCCGCAGGCCGGCTCACCGGCCAATCGTTGACCTATCAGCTGATGAACGTGTTCGGCGCGGCGGGTTTCATCATCAACGGCTGGTGGCATCGGGCGATCCCGTCCGCAACTCTCAACGTCATCTGGCTGCTCATCGGGGCGATCGCGACATGGCAGATCATCAAGAAACGAGGATCGTCGACCTCAGCCATGTGATCGAGCATGGCATGACGACCTACAAGGGCCTGCCCGGCCCGCACATTTGCGACTTCTGGACGCGCGACGGCTCGGCCGCGAACTACGACGACGGCTCGACGTTTCAGATCGGCCGGATCGACATGGTGGCCAACACCGGCACCTACCTCGATTCGCCGTTCCATCGCTACGAAGACGGCGCGGACCTCTCGGAGCTGAAGCTGGACTTTGCTCGCCGACCTGCCGGCACTCGTCATTCGCCGGCCGTGGGAGAACGGCATTGCCATAGGCCCGAGGCTTTCGAGGGCCGTGGCGTCGCGGGCAAGGCCGTGCTGGTCCACACCGGCTGGGACCGCCACTGGCGGACCGACGCTTACTTCGCCGAACATCCTTATCTGACCGGGGACGCCGCCGATTGGCTGGTCGAGAACAGTGCCGTGATCGTCGGCATCGACAGCTGCAACATCGACAATATGCACGTCCGCGCGCGGCCCGTGCACACCCGCCTGCTCGGCGCGGGCATCCCGATCTGCGAGCATATGACGGGGCTCGGCAGCCTCCCCGACGAAGGCTTCCGCTTCTCCGCGGTACCGCCGAAGGTGAAGGGGATCGGGACCTTTCCGGTCCGCGCCTACGCCGTGCTCGGCTGAGCCAGCGCCGCCTTCAGCCAGTCGGGAATGATCGCGTCCTTGAGATCGTCGACCCGGCGATGCTCGACCGACAGGCCCAGCTCCGGATAGTGGATGCGCGTTCGCGACCCGGGCGCATCGGCCTCGACCACGACGAGCCGGCGGTTGACCTTCTGCCGCCAGTTCATCCGCGCGGTATTCTCCTGCCCGACGAAGCAGCCCTTGGCGAAACTGACCCCGTTCAGCTCGATCGCATTGCATTCCAGCCAGAGAAGGTCGCCGAGCTCGGCCCGGCCCTCGGTGACGCCGAGGCGCAGGCGGTGCTCGAGCCAGCCGGCGGCCGGCTCATCGGTCGGGGCGAGCCAGCGCCGGCCGAGGGCGGTCAGCCGCGGGTCGGGCACGCCCTCATCGCCGTCCTTCGACCAATGCACCGCCAGCGATGGGTCGTGCGCGATCGCGATCGGCCGGCGCAAGCGATAGATCGCCAGCCGCTTGATCAAATCGTCCGCGGCCGCGGCTTCGCAGTCGAGCAGCAGATCGTCGCCGTCGGCCCAGACGATGAAATCGAACAGGCATTTTCCCTGCGGCGTCAGGAGCCCGGCCCACACCGGCAGATCGCCCGCCACATCGTTGGTGACCAGGCCCTGGAGGAAGCCGCGCACGCCCTCGCCGGACAGGCGGACGAGGGCTCGGTCGGTCAGGGTGGTCGCGGACATGCCCCTTAGCTAAGGAGCCGGGCGTGGCATCGCAAACGCTGACCATCCGCCGGCCCGACGACTGGCACGTGCATTTGCGCGACGGCGAGATGCTGGAGCGGGTCGCGCGGTACACCGCGCGTCAGTTCGCCCGGGCGATCGTCATGCCCAACCTCGCCCCGCCGGTCACGACGGTGGCGGCGGCCGCGGCCTACCGCGATCGGATCGTTGCCGCGGCGGGCCCCGGCTTCACCCCGCTGATGACCTGCTACCTGACCGACCAGACCGATCCGGACGAGCTCGCGCGCGGCCACGCCGAGGGCGTGTGGGTCGCGGCCAAGCTTTATCCCGCCGGAGCCACCACCAACAGCGCCTCGGGCGTGACCGATTTTCGCCCGGCTGCTCCCGACCCTCGAGCGGATGCAGGCGATCGGGATGGTGCTGTGCGTCCATGGCGAAGTGACCGATCCCGAGGTCGACACCTTCGACCGCGAAGCCGTCTTCATCGAGCGGGTGCTGAGCAAGATCGTCGAGGGCTTTCCGGCGCTCAAGATCGTGCTCGAGCATATCACGACCGAAGAAGCGGTCGGCTTCGTGACCTCGGCGGGACCGAACGTCGCTGCGACCGTGACGCCGCAGCATCTCATCATCAACCGCAACGCGCTGTTCGCCGGCGGATTGAGGCCGCACGCTTACTGCCTGCCGGTCGCGAAACGCGAGCAACATCGCCTTGCGGTCCGTGCCGCCGCCGTGTCCGGCCTGCCGAATTTCTTCCTCGGCACCGACAGTGCCCCTCATGCGCGCGAGGCGAAGGAAAGCGCCTGCGGCTGCGCCGGAATTTTCAACGCGCCCGTTCGCGCTGGAAAGCTACGTCGGCGTGTTCGAGGAGGAGAATGCGCTCGAGCGACTTGAAGCCTTCGCGTCGGAGCAACGGCCCGCGCTTCTACGGCCTCCCGCTCAATGAAGGCACGGTGACCTTGGAACAGGCCGATATGCGACGTGCCGGCGGAGATCGACGGCGTGGTGCCATTCCGCGCCGGCGAGACACTGCGCTGGCGCATGGTTGTGGCCAGAGACGATTGAGCGCATTCTCTCTCCCGGGAATGGGAGATGGGCAATGGTTTTTCTGGCACTGATGGCGACGGCCGCGATGGCCCCCGGCGACGGCAAGACCGCCGCACTCGACGATTGGCATGCGATGACGATCCTCGAGGTCGGAGGAGAATCCGGTCCTTATTATCTCCACGTCAAGACGGGCGATCTCGATGGCGACGGCAAGGCTGACGATGCGACGGTCAAACTTCGGTGCGCCGACGGCAAGGTCCAGCAGGCGCTGCTTCGGCCGCGGGAGTTGGGCATCGGGTCGCCCGACCGAGCGGCGGCAGTACGCGCCGGTGAAAATCGTCAAGGAGTGGGGACCGGCCTCGCCGCAGTTGATGGCGATGAACCCGACCTATGACGTCAAGAAGATGAAGGGCAATGAGCGTCTGGCCAGTGATGGCTGGTCGCCGGTGTCGCTGAACAATACCGATGGGCTGTGCGGGGCAACTGCGGCCGCCGCTGCGGCGATCGTCAAATCGAAGTCGAACATCACGAACAATTGATCGCCGGTCACCGGGGCGAAACGGGCCCGCTTCCGCTCTCCCCAATCACCGCGCCGAAATGCTCCTCGAGCCGGCAGATAGCATTCGCACGACCGGCTGGTCAGGCCCGCTCGATCCTCGACGCGGATGATGCCGCGACCCGTCGCGATCAGCCCGTCACGCTCGAACGCCTGAACGACGGCGTTGACCGTCGTACGCTGGGCACCCAGCAAGCCGGCGAGCGCCTGCTGGGTGAGCTCGATGCGGTCGCCGGTCCGGTCCTGCGCGTGGAGCAGCCAGCGCGCGGTGCGCTCGGGGATCGAATGGTAGGCGTTGCACGCGACCGACTGCATGACCTGCGACAGCAGGTAATCGGAAAAGCGGCAGAACAGGTTGCCGATGAAGCGGCGAGCGTTGCTTCGCGTCTTCCAGAGCCTTCATCGGCACCCGGAGCGCAGGGCCGCCGACCAGCACCATAGCTCGCGTAAAGGCCGGCGCCTGGCCGCAGCTGATGATCCCGCCGACCGCGCCCCGGCGGCCGACCAGGGCGACTTCGACCGAGCGGCCGCTCTCGAGCTCGACGGCCATGGAGATCATCGTCGAGTTCGAACGGAAACAGGCTTGAGAAGCACCTGCTCGCCGCGGCTTAGGGCAACTTCTCCGGCGGCCAGCTGGACGACCGAGCCGAACGGCTCGATCAGCGCGCGCGCCTCGTCGGCGAAGGTCGAGAGCAGCTCGTTGCCGGCGAAAGCCTCGTCGGCGCGACTCAATTCAGTGGTCAGGGTCTCGGCCATCGCATTTCATTACGCGCACGGCGCGAAGCCGTTCCAACGGCGAGGCTCCATCACTGGCGACTGGATCGACCGTCCGCCGCTCCCCGGCCAGCAGACAATCGGCGACGAGCCGCAGCGGCGCGACGTCGACCAGGCTGCGCCGCTCGTCGATCAGGTCGGCGAAGGTGCGGTAGATGTCGGGATATTCGCCGGGCCCGTCATCCGCCTGCCCGCTCGCCGTTGAGCAGCAGCGTTTCCCCGCCATCCTCGAGTTGCAGGTGCAGGCCGTCGGCGGTCTCCACCGCGATCGTCCACTCCTCGCCCGCGGCGCGGCGCCAGTCGAGGCTCGCGGTCAGCGGGCCGTCCGCCGCCGGGCTGAAGAACTCGACCTCGGCGGCGATCGGCGACTGCGCATTCTCGGGCACACTTAGCGTCGCTCGCCCCGAACGAACAGCCCGCCGGGGAAGATTTTTGTCGCGATCGAGAAGGCATTGATCCCGGGGTCGAATACCCCGAAGCCGCCTGGCTGCCAGATCCACGCCTGCCCCGGGTGCCACTTGTGGACGTCTTCGTGCCAGGTGATCGCCCAGCGATGTGATGCGCTGACCGGCGAGCGCGCGAGCGGCGGCGGCCACCGTGCGATGATGCTGGGCATGCCAGGTCGCGAACAGGCTCGAGCCCCCTGGGCCTCGGCCAGGCAGTCGAGGTCGGCGATCTCGGCCAGTCCCGCGGCCGGCGGCTTTTCGAGCAGGCAATGGAGGCCGGCGAGCAGGCATTCCCGGGCAATCTCGTAGCGCGGGCCCGGGGGCGTGGTGATCGCGACCGCCTGAAGACCTTCGACGCTGCGGATCATCTCGCGCCAGTCGGTGAACGCCGGCTGCGGGCCCTTGCCCGAACGGCTCGAGGTCGCGGCCAGCTCGAACCGCGGATCGGCCGCGATCGCCGGGGACATGCTGGTCCTCGGCGATCTTGCCGTAACCCGATGATCGCGATCCGGATCGGCTTCACGCTCTGAGCGCCGCAACATAAGCGCGGGCTTTGGCCGCGGTTTCGGCCGGGGACTGGCCGGGCTGATACAAGCCGCCGCCCAAGCCGAAGCCGTCCGCTCCGGCCTCCAGCCACGGGCGCATGGTGTCGGGCCTAACGCCGCCGACGATGAGAATCGGCATGTCCTTCGGGGGATCACGGCGCGCTGCGCCTTGAGGACCGCGGGCGAAGCATTTTCGGCCGGAAACAGCTTGAGCGCCGTCGCTCCGGCGGCGATCGCGGTGAACGCCTCGGACGGCGTGAAATAGCCCGGGCAGGAGACCAGCCCCTCTCTGACCGACGCGGCGATCACCTCCGGGTTGGTGTTGGGGGAAACGATGATCCGCCCGCCCGCGCGCCCGCACGTTCGGGACTTCCTCGGCCATCAAGCACCGTGCCGGCGCCGATCAGCGCGCGGTCGCCGAGCCTGGCGGACAGCCGCTCGATGCTCTTCAGCGGATCGGGCGAGTTCAGCGGTACCTCGATGATCCGGATGCCGGCGTCGATGATGGCCTGACCGACCGCCTCGGCCTCGTCGGGGGTGACGCCGCGGATGATCGCGATCAGCGGGCATTCGGCGAGATAGGTTTTGAAACAGTTCCTCGGGCTCATGTCATCCTCTCCGCGATTGTGCGAATGCCCGCGAGGAAGCAGCGTTCCCCGTCGAGCTCGATCGCCTCGCGCCCGGCTTCGGCGATGGCGGCGGCATAGAGCCGGGTCAGCTCGGGCCGCCCGATGACCCCGATCTGCGCTCCGGCCGGCCAGGTCAGGCCGATCCGCACGTCGGTACCGATCAGCAGCCCGCTGACATAGGATGGCGCGTCCGCCTTGTCCGCCCGGCCAAGGAGCACCGAGGCGCGGATCCCGAACAGGTCGGCGGGGAGCATGTCCCGGTCGCAGCGCGCGCCCAACCCCGCGCCGGAACGCGTCGTTGACCTCCACCGCGCCCGTGCAGGAGGTCGGCGAGGATGCTGTGCTCCTTGAGCAGGTTGAACAGCTCCCCGGTCATGACCGTGCCGAAGATGTGGATCAGGCCGTGGCGCAGCAGCGCCCATTTGTTGTGCGTGCCCGGGTGGCAGACGAACCCGTCGGGGTCGATCAGGCCGGCGGCGATGCCGCCGAGAAGCTGCACTTCCTCGCCGCGCATGACGTCCGCGCGGCCCTCGTCCGACGAACGAAACGCCGGGGACGATCGCTTCGCGCTCGCCGGCCCAGACGAGCTTTGCGGCAGATCTCGTCGAGCCCGGCGGGGCATGGAACATAAGGAGCTTCTTTCCAACCGCGGTTCGAGCCGATCATCCCGGCGAGCAGCATCGGATGATCGCCGAGCCGCTCGCGAATTTCCGCGACGGCCGCCTCGAAAGCCGCCGGCCCGAATCGACAGCACGCCCTTCGAATCTTCGAATTCGTTGCGATGCTCGCCCGCCGAGTCGATGCAGATAGGCGCGCCGGTTGGTCGTCCCCCAGTCGACCGCAATGAAGCCGTCCGCCCAGCGCATCGCACCGCTCATGGCGCTGAACAACCGCGGCCACGCAACTTCGCTCCACCGCTTTTGTTTTCTATGCAGGATCAAGGATGGGCAGCGAGACCAAGGTTGAATGCGTCGCCGACGTCCGGGCCGAGCTCGGCGAAGGGCCGGTGTGGGTCGCGGCCGAGCACGCGCTTTATTGGGTCGACATCAACGGCCGCAGGATCTTTCGCCTGAGCCAGTCGGGCGAGCGCCGGGAATGGCCGACTCCGATGCGAGTCGGGTCGATCGTCCCGCGCAGCCGCGGTGGGTTCATCGCCGGCACCGATCGGGGGATCGCGCTGGTCGACCTCGACCAGGACCGGTTCGAGGTCGTCGCCAGCCCCGAGCAGCATTTGCCGCACAACCGCTTCAACGATGGCAAGCTCGACCGGCAGGGCCGCTTCTGGGCGGGGACGATGGACGACCGGGAGCGCGGCTCCGCCGGCACGCTCTATCGGGTCGATCCCGACCGGGCCTGCACCGCAATCGATGGCGGCTACGGCATCACCAACGGGCCGGCGTTCAGCCCTGATGGGGCGCGCATGTACCACAGCGACACGTCGCGCCAGGTGACCTATGCGTTCGACCTCGACGCCGCGGGCGAGGCCGCGAACCGGCGCGTCTTCCTTCAGTTCGGCGCTGGCGACGGCCACCCCGACGGGATGACGGTCGACGCCGAGGGGTGCCTGTGGATCGCCTTCTGGGGCGGCTGGCGCGTCCGCCGCTTCTCCCCCGATGGGGACCTGCTCCGGACGGTCGAAATGCCCGTCGAGCAGCCGTCGAGCTGCGCGTTCGGCGGACCCGGCCTCGACCGGCTCTACGTCACCTCGGCGACCAAGGGCCTCACCCAAACAGCCTTGGCGATGCAACCAAATGCCGGGGGGTTGTTTATGCTGATACCGGGAGTACGGGGCATCCCGGACCTGCCATTTGCGGGCTGACATGGAACGACCTGAGGAGATCGAACCATCGCCAACTTCATGTTCGCGACGGGGATCGAGAACAGCATCCCGACGATCAATCATGGCCGGACCCGAGTTGATGAGATGGAGGTCTGCGGCCATTACGAACGCTGGCGCGAGGACTTCGACTGCGTCCAGGAGATCGGCATCAATTTCCTGCGCTACGGCCCGCCGATCCACAAGACGTACCTGGTCCGCACAAGTTCGACTGGGAGTTCGCGGACGTCACCTTCGCCGAACTGAAGCGGCGCGAGATCACGCCGATCGTGGATCTCTGCCACTTCGGGCCACCTTGCACTTCGCTTGCCCGACTGGCTCGGCAATTTCCAGAACCCGGACTTCCCGCGCCTGTTCGCCGCTTATTGCGGCGCGTTCGCCGAGCGTTTCCCGTGGGTCCAGCTGTACACGCCGATCAACGAGATGTTCATCTGCGCGGTCTTCTCGGCCAAGTACGGCTGGTGGAACGAGCAGAAGAAGGACGACCGCTCGTTCGTCACCGCGCTCAAGCACCTCGTCAAGGCGAACATCATGGGGATGATCGAGATCCTCAAGCGGCGCCACGACGCGATCTTCATCCAGTCGGAATCGTCCGAATATTACCACGCCGATTTGCCCGCCGCGATCGGCCGCGCCGAGCTGCTCAACCAGATGCGGTTCCTGTCGCTCGACCTCAATTACGGGCGCCGGGTCGACAGCGGCATGTACGAATATCTGATGGATAACGGCATGAGCCGCGACGAGTATAACTGGTTCCTCGACCACCGGCTCAAGCAGCACTGCATCCTCGGCAACGATTATTACCAGTTGAACGAGCACCGCGTGTTCGCCGACGGCCACACGGTCGCGGCCGGCGAGACGTTCGGCTACTCCGAGATCACCCGGCAATATTAAATCGCTACCGGCTGCCGGTGATGCACACCGAGACCAATCTGTGGGAGGGGCCGCACGGCGACGAAGCCGTCAAATGGCTGTGGAAGGAATGGGCGAACGTCCTGCGCCTGCGCAACGTCGGCATCCCGACCGTCGGCTTCACCTGGTACAGCCTCACCGACCAGGTCGACTGGGACACCGCGCTGCGCGAGCAGAACGGCAACGTCAATCCGCTCGGGCTGTTCGACCTCGACCGCAAGATCCGCAACGTGGCCGCGCCTACAAGCAATTGATCGCCGACTGGCGCAACGTCCTCCCGGCGCAGAGCGTGTGCCTGATCGTGCCGATCAAGAAGGTGA
>CAVXYS010000055.1:0-17497 GCA_963765945.1 uncultured Alphaproteobacteria bacterium | reverse complement strand
CCGAGCACGAGGACGACGACGATGCCGCCGGCCGTCCCCTGAACGAAACGAGGCTCGCCGGTGAGTGAGCGCCGGATCGGCCGGATCGAGACCTTCTACGCGCCGCCGCGCTGGCTGTTCGTGCGGGTCGAGGCCGAGGACGGCGCGTTCGGCTGGGGCGAGGCCAGCCTCGAAGGCTGGGCCGAGGCGGTCGACGGCGCATTCGAAGCGCTCCGCGACCGGTTCATCGGTGCCGACCCGTTCGCGATCGAGGACATCTGGCAGGTCGGCTACCGCGGCGGCTTCTACCGCGGCGGACCGGTCCTGATGTGCGCACTCGCCGGGCTCGAGCAGGCGCTGTGGGACTTGAAGGGCCGCGCGCTCGGGCTGCCCGCGTGGCAGATGCTCGGCGGCAAGGTGCGCGACAAGGTCCGCTCCTACGCCTGGATCGGCGGCGACCGGCCGCACGAGATCGGCGAGGCCGCGGCGGCTCGCAAGGCGCAGGGCTTCACCGCGGTCAAGATGAACGCCACCGCCGAGCTCGACTGGATCGGCACGCCCAAGCTGTTCGACGAGGTGGTCAAGCGGGTCGAAGCGGCGCAGGCCCAGGGCATGGATGTCGGGCTCGACTTCCACGGCCGGGTCCACCGGCCCATGGCGAAGCAACTGGCGAAAGCCATCGAGCCGCTTGGGTTGCTGTTTATCGAGGAGCCCTTGCTGTCGGAGAACCATGAGGGGCTGGCGCAAATTGCGGCGCATGACCTCGACCCCGATCGCGCTCGGCGAGCGGCTGTTCAGCCGCTGGGACTTCAAGCCCTTCTTCGAAGCGGGCGCGGTGGACATCATCCAGCCCGACTTGAGCCATGCCGGCGGGATCCTCGAAGTGCGCAAGATCGCGGCCATGGCCGAGGCTTATGACGTCGCGCTCGCGCCGCATTGCCCGCTCGGCCCGCTGGCGCTCGGCGCCTGCCTGCAGATCGCCGCCTGCACGCCCAACCATGCGATCCAGGAGATCAGCCTCGGCATCCATTACAACACCGGCGGCCACGACCTGCTGAACTTCTGCACCAACAAGGAGGCGCTGACCCCGGTCGGCGGCTATCTGCCGGTGCCGGAAGGACCGGGCCTCGGGGTGGAGATCGACGAGGCGGCGGTGCGCGAGGCCGACAAGGACCGGCACCGCTGGCGCAACCCGATCTTCCGCACCAGCGACGGGAGTTTCGCCGAGTGGTGACCGCGAGCGAGTCATCCTGACGAAGGTCAGGATCCATGAACAGCGACGTCGGCGAAAATTCTCAAATGCTCGTGTTCATGGATGCTGAAACGAGTTCAGCATGACGGCTCCCTAATGGCATTTGAAGCGGTCGAACGGCTCCAGGCAGGCGTTGCAGCGCCATTGCGCCTTGCACGGGGTCGAGCCGAAGCGGCTGACTTCCTCGGTGTCGATCGACCCGCAGTTGCGGACATTCCGCCGTCGCTGACATGCTCGGCGGCGCGATCCCATAGGCCTTCGAGCGCTCGCTGCCCCGCTCGCTGATCCACTCGGTCGTCCACGGCGGGAACAGCACGCGCTCGATATGCGACGTCGCGCATAGCCCGCCTCGTCGAGCGCGTCGCGGATCATCTGCTCGATCGCGATCGTCGCCGGGCAGCCGGTATAGGTCGGGCGTGATCAGCACCCGCGGCGGATCGTCGGCGAATCCGCGGACGATGCCGAGATCGGTGATGGTCAGCGACCGGGATCTCCGGGTCGGGCACGTGTTCGAGCACGGCCATGATCGCCGCCTCGATCGAGCGTTAGTCCGCAACCCCAGCCATGGGCCGACGTCTACACCCGTTCGAGCGCGAGCGCGATTCCCTGGCCGACGCCGATGCACATGGTGGCGAGGCGCGAGCTTGCCGCCGGTCCGCTGCAGCTCCTCGGTCGCGGTCAGCGCGAGGCGCGCGCCCGACATGCCGAGCGGATGGCCGAGCGCGATCGCGCCGCCGTTGGGGTTCACGCGCGGCATCGTCGTCGGCGAGGCCGAGCTGGCGCAGCACGGCCAGCCCCTGCGCGGCGAACGCTTCGTTCAACTCGATCACGTCGAAGTCGGCGATCTTCAGGCCGAGCCGCTTCATCAGCTTCTCGGTCGCGGGCGCCGGGCCGATGCCCATGATCCGCGGCGGCACGCCGGCGACGGCCGCGCCGAGGACTCGGGCGCGCGGCGTCAGGCCGTTGCGCTTGGCCGCTTCCTCCGAGGCGATGATGATCGCCGCGGCGCCGTCGTTGACGCCCGAGGCATTGCCGGCGGTGACGGTGCCGTCGGCGCGGACGATCGGCTTCAGCTTGGCCGAGCGCCTCGAGGCTGGTCGCGCGCGGATGCTCGTCCCGGTCGACGACGACCGGATCGCCCTTGCGCTGCGGGATCTCGACCGCGACGATCTCCGCCGCGAGGCGGCCGTTGGCCTGCGCGGCCGCGGCCTTCTCCTGGCTGCGCAGCGCGAAGGCGTCCTGGTCCGCGCGGCTGATCTGGAACTCCTGGGCGACATTCTCGCCGGTGCTCGGCATGGTGTCGTCGCCGTAGGCGTCGCTTCATCTTCGGATTGACGAAGCGCCAGCCGATGGTCGTGTCGTACATCTCGGCATTGCGGTCGAAGGCGCTGGTCGCCTTGGCCATGACGAACGGCGCGCGGCTCATGCTTTCGCTGCCGCCGGCGATGATCAGGTCGGATTCGCCGCCGCGGATCGCGCGCGCCGCCATCGCCACCGCGTCGAGGCCCGAGCCGCACAGGCGGTTGAGGGTCACGCCGCCCGAGCTGTCGGGCAGCCCGGCGAGCAGCCCCGCCATGCGCGCGAGGTTGCGATTGTCCTCGCCGGCCTGGTTGGCGCAGCCGAGGATCACGTCGTCGAGCTCGCGCCCAGTCGACCTTCGGGATTGCGCTCGATCAGCGCCCGGATCGGGATCGCGGCGAGGTCGTCGGCGCGGACGCTGCGAGAGCGCGCCGCGCGTAGCGGCCGATCGGCGTGCGGACGTAGTCGCAGATAAAGGCTTCGGTCATGCGGGCCTCAGATCACCCCGCGGCGCATCTGGTCGAGCTCGATGCTTTCGAACAGCGCCTTGAAATTGCCCTCGCCGAAGCCTTCGTTGCCCTTGCGCTGGATGATCTCGAAGAAGATCGGGCCGATCACATTCTGGGTGAAGATCTGCAGCAGCAGGCCCTGCCCCTCGGTCGGCGCGCCGTCGATCAGGATGCGGCGCTTCTCGAGCTCGGCGAGTGCGGCTCGCCATGGCCCTTGACGCGCTCGTCGAGCAGCTCGTAATAGGTGTCGGGCGTGTCCTGGAAGGGGATGCCGCGGCCGCGCAGGATGTCGACGCCTGCGTAGATGTCGGACGTGCCGAGCGCGATGTGCTGGATGCCCTCGCCCTTATATTCGCGCAGGAACTCCTCGATCTGGCTCTTGTCGTCCTGGCTCTCGTTCAGCGGGATGCGGATCTTGCCGCAGGGCGAGGTCATCGCCTTGGAGAACAGGCCGGTGACCTTCCCCTCGATGTCGAAGTAGCGGATCTCGCGGAAGTTGAAGAGCCGCTCGTAGAAATCGGCCCAGATCGCTCATCCGGCCGCGATTCACATTGTGGGTCAGGTGGTCGATGTAGGTGAGCTGGCTAGTCGTGGCTCGGCCATCCGCTCGCTGCCAGTCGGGATAGAAGTCGAAGTCGACGTCGTAGATCGATGCCTTTGTCGCCATAGCGGTCGACGAAGAACAGCCGCGAGCCGCCGATGCCCTCGATCGCCGGAATGTCGAGCTCGCCGTCGGCGACGTCGCTCTCGACGTCGGTCGCGCCGAGGCTCGAGCGCGCGGTCGTGCGCCGCCTTGGCGTCCTTGACCCGGAAGGCCATGGCGCAGGCGCTCGGGCCATGGTCGCGCGGCGAATTGCCTCGGCGTAGCTGCCGGGCTCGGCATTGATGATGAAGTTGATGTCGCCCTGGCGGTGGAGAGTGACGTTCTTGCGCTTGTGCCTGGCGACCGCGGGGAAGCCCATCTTGGTGAACAGCGCGCGCAGCAGCTCGGTGTCGGGCGCGGTATATTCGACGAACTCGAAGCCGTCGGTGCCCATCGGGTTTTCGAGGCCGAGCGGGCCGCTCTTCGGCGACTGGCGTGGCCATGGCGCCTTCGGACTCCTTTGCGCGGCATTCCAAGCTGCGTCTCTGCAGACGCGGCGGCATTTGCAAGGCGGTAGCGGCTGGAGCATCGCGGCATGCAGGACGCATGGACATCCCGACGGCTGGACGCTCGAGGACGACGGCAAGGCGCTGGTGCGGACGCTTCAAGTTCAAGGACTTCAGCGAGGCGTTCGGCTTCCTCACCCGGGTCGCGCTGCACGCCGAGAAGGTCGACCATCACCCGGAATTCACCAGCGTCTGGAACCGCGTCGACTTCCGGCTGACCAGCCATGATGCGGGCGGCGTGACCGAGCGCGACGTGAAGCTCGCCGAGGCGATCAACGGGCTGGCCGGTGGCTGACCAGCCGCACCGCCAAGTCTCGCGCGGGTCGACCGCGATCGCGGCCTTTTCGACCATCGTCGAATGGTACGACTTCACGCTCTACCTCTATTTCGCGACGGTGCTGTCGCGGGTGTTCTTCGGCGGCGGTGCGCAGTCGCTGCTGACGACCCTCGCCGGCTTTGCCGTCGCTTATCTGATGCGCCCGCTCGGGGCGATTTTCTTCGGCCATGTCGGCGATCGCTACGGCGCCGGACCGACCTTGCTGCTGTCGGTGGCGCTGATGAGCGCGGCAATGCTGGCGATGGGCCTGCTGCCGACCCGGGCGGCGATCGGGGAGGCCGCGGGCTGGTCGCTGATCATCCTGCGCTGCGTGATGGGGTTCGCGGTCGGCGGCGAATATACCGGCGTGGTCGCCTATCTGCTCGAAGGCGCGCGGCCGGAGCGGCGCGGGCTGATCACCTCGCTCGCCGCGGCGGCGAGCGAAGTCGGAGCACTGCTCGCGGTCGGCGTCTCGGCGCTGACGGTCAGCGCGCTGGGCGCCGCCGAGCTCGACAGCTGGGGCTGGCGGATCCCGTTCCTGTTCGGCGCTGCAATCGCGATCAGCGTGTGGATCGCGCGCGCCTGGATGCACGAATCGCCCGACTTCCACCGCCAGCGCGCAGAAGGCACCGTGCCCGACAATCCGCTGGCCCACATCGTGACGCACCATAAAGCGGCGATCGCGCGCGCCTTCGCCATCTCCGCGCTGGGCTCGATCACTTATTATGTCGGGATCACGCTACGTCCCGGCGTTCCTGACGACCGTCGGCCGCATGACCGAAAGCGCCTCGCTGTGGCTGTCGACCATCGCCGCGGTGGCGGTGATTGCGGTGACTCCATTGACGGGAATCCTGTCCGACCGGTTGGGCCGAAGGCCGGTGCTGATCGGCCTGTGCGCGCTGAGCGCGGTCCTGCCGATCGCTCTGTTCTCGCTGATGGCCGGAGGCTCCGCCGCGATCGCGCTCGCCGGCGCCGTGGTCCTCGCCATGGTCGCGGGCGGTGTCAGCGCCGTCGGGGCGGTCGCGACCGGCGAGCAATTCCGCGGCGAGGGGCGCTTGAGCGGCCTCGCGCTCGGCGCGACCATGGCCACGGCGATCTTCGGCGGACTGACGCCCTATGTCGCGCAGCTCCTGACCGACCGCACCGGCTGGCCGGTCGTCCCCGGAATCATGATCGGCATCGTCGCGCTCGCCGTTCTCCCGGTGTTCCTGACGATGCGGGAAACGAATCCGACAGTGGACGTTAAGGCAGGTAGGACGATAAAGGGCCCGCAATGACCCGCCGCACGATCAGCGCCGCTTATTATTATCCCGACGAGGTTGGGACCGGCTGACGCGCGCCTAAGTCAGACGACCAACCTCGACCCGCCCCGGCTGCCGCGGCGGGTTTTTTGTTGCCCGAGAGAAGGACAAGGAATGCTTCACAGAGCGATCGCCACCAAGCAGCAGCCTCGCGGCTGGCAGGATTATGTCGTGCCGCAGGAGTGGGAGTTGTTCACCGATGACGACCACGCCGTATGGGACCTGCTGTTTGCGCGGCAGGTGGATCTGCTCGGCACGCGGGTCGTCACCCCGTTCCTCGACGGCGTCGATCTCTTGCGCCTGTCGCACCCGGGCGTGCCCGACCTCGACGGCTTGAACGCGATTTTGGAGCCGCGCACCGGCTGGCGGACGGTGGCGGTCACCGGACTGGTTCCGGACGAGATTTTCTTCGCGATGCTGAGCGAGCGCATCTTTCCGGTCGGCAATTTTATCCGCACCCGCGAAGAGCTCGACTATCTCGAAGAGCCCGATTGCTTCCACGACATGTTCGGGCACATCCCGATGCTCGCGCATCACGATTATGCCGAGATGACGCGGCACATCGGCGAGCTCGGCCTCGCGGCCATTGCGGCGGACCAGGGCCACAAGGCCGCGCGGCTCTACTGGCACAGCGTCGAGTTCGGCCTGGCGCGCGAGCAGGACGAGCTGAAAATCCTCGGCGCCGGCCTCGCCTCGAGCTTCGGCGAGGCCCATTTCAGCCTCGAGAGCGATCAGGTCGAACGGCTGCTCTTCTCGGTCAGCAAAGCGGTCGCCACGCCGTACAAGCACGACGCCTTCCAGCCACGCTACCTCGTCTCCGAATTGCTCGAGCGGACGATCGCGGACGTGCTGGCGTTGACGGTCGAGGACATGCTGGCGCTGTAGCGATGAGCCCGGCGAGTGGTCAGCCGCTGTCCCTGACCACCATCCGGTCGAGCGTATCGAACTCGCTGGTCAACTTGACGAGTTCCCGGTTGCTGACGCTGAACTCGCCCTTGAACGGGTAATCGACCGTCAGGATGAACAGGAACACGAGACCGAGGGTCATCGAAAAGCCCGATATCATCAGGATGTTGGATCGGGTGGGTGAGAATGTCGACGCATAGGCCATCGTCAGCAACGACCCGACCAGACCGATTGACCACAGGATCAGGGGTAAGCCCGCCTGGCTTTGGATAATCCGGTCGCGCCTAAGGTTGATGAGGTCGTTGAGCCTGGAGAGCGCTTCGGCATAGATCGCGCCGGTGCGGTTGTCGTCGGGGTCGAGCTCTCCAACCTCGTTGAAGACGTTCAACAGCGCCGCCTCCGTCGCAGCGCTCCCCTTGCCTTGGCTTAGCAGCGGCCATTCCTCCTGTGTGATGCTTCCAACATAGGCTCTCAGGGCGCTGCGCGCCGCACGCGTTTCGGGTCCGTAGATGCTCAAATCCTGATACAATTCCGCTGCAGTGGCGGCTTCGTGCGAAACGGCCCCCTGTGCGTCGGCGAAGTCCTGCCACGCCTGGACGCCCGCGAAGGCGATCATGATGCCGACATAGGCGGCCGCCACCTGCATGAGGTTGAACGCAATCTCCTTCTCCTCATTGGTCGGCCTGATTTGAAAGAGCGCGCGAAGCCCGAGGCTGCTGCCAAGCCCGATCGTCAGTGCCGCTCCGAGGACGAGGATCGTCGATTGCCAAATGGGCAGGCTGTAAAAGAAGTCAGTCATCGTGCAGCTCCGGCACTGGCGCGCCATCGAGCCACACTTCCTACCTGCCGCATGATCCCCGACCCCCGCCGCATGTGCCGCTGGAACCAGCGACGACTCAGGACCGAGCAGACGAAGCATGTCACCACTCGGACCGGTTGGACAGCCCGACTGGAGGATTCACCGGCAGCCGCTATAGCCTCCCCCGATGGCCGACCAGCCGACCCGGCATGAGTATCGCAGCGGGCACGACCCGCGGACGCTGCGCGACGCGCTCGGCTGCTTCGCCACCGGAGTGACGGTGGTCACCTGCCTCGACGACGAGGGCAAGCCGACCGGGCTGACGGTCAACAGCTTCACCTCGGTCTCGCTCGATCCGCCGCTGCTCCTGGTCTGCATCCATAAGCAGGCGGCGAGCGCCGGTGCGCTGACCGCGGCGCCCTGCTTCGCGGTCAATGTCCTCCAGACCGGGCAGCGGCCGCAGTCGATCACCTTCGCGGCCCGGGTCGAGGACCGGTTCGGCCAGGCCCCCTGGTCCTGCGGCGAAGGCGGCGCGCCGATTCTCGAAGAATCGCTCGGGGTGTTCGAATGCGAGCGGTTCGCGGTCTATGACGGCGGCGACCATCACATCCTGGTCGGCCGCGTGGTCAAGGCGAGTTTCGACTCGGGCCTCGATCCGCTGTTGTTCTTCCGCGGCCGCTACCGCCGGCTGCATTTCGATTAGTCGACGATCAGTTCTTCCGGATGCTTGGTCAGGCGGCGGACGACGACCGCGATGATCCCGCCGATGACGAAGCCCAGGACCGCGCCGCCGATCGCCGTGACCAGCCAGGCGACGATCCCCTTCAGGGGACCAGCTGCCGCGCCGGCGGCATGGGCGAGATCGTGAACGGCGCGCGGGATGAAATCGACGACCTGCAGCTCCTCGAGCCCGTGCAGCAGGATCCCGCCGCCGACCCACAGCATCGCCGCCGTGCCGATGCCGGACAGTGCAGTCAGCAGCTTCGGGACCAGGTGGACCAGCGCATCGCCGATCGCGCGCGTGCTGCGCCGGCGCTGCCGCGCCATGTGCAGGCCGATGTCGTCGAGCTTCACGATCAGCGCGACCACGCCATAGACGCCGGCGGTGATCGCGACCGCGACGGCGACCAGCGCGACGGCCGTCGTCCCCAGGCTCAAATGCCCTAGGCTGGCGAGCGCGATGGCCATGATCTCTGCCGACAGGATGAGGTCGGTGCGAATCGCGCCCTTGACCTGGAGCTTCTCGAGGTCCGCGGGGTCGGCCATGGCGTCGACCAATTGCTCCTCATGCGCCTGGCCGTGGTCGTGGAGCAGTTTCTCGAGGATTTTCTCGGTCGCCTCGAACGCGAGATAAGCGCCGCCGATCATCAGCAGCGGCGTGATCAGCAGCGGCGCGAAGGCGGTGAGGAGCAGCGCCGCAGGAAGCAGCAGCAGCACCTTGTTCTTGAGCGACCCCCAGGCGATCTTGCCGATGATCGGCAGCTCGCGCTCGGGCGCCAGGCCGACGACGTAGCGCGGCGTCACCGCGGTATCGTCGATCACCACGCCCGCAGCCTTGGTGCCCGCCTTGCCGGCCGCTCCGGCAACGTCGTCGAGCGACGCCGCGGCGAGCTTGGCGATGGTCGCGACATCGTCGAGCAGAGCGATCAATCCGGAGGGCATCGCCCACCGCTTGGCCGAAGCGACGCGACCGCGCAACCTTGCCTCTCCCGCCGGTTCGGCTAGCAAGCGCCCATGCTGGCTTTGGACTTCGTCAAGGCGAACCGGGAAACGGTCGAGCGCGCGATCCGCGACAAGGGCGTCGCGCTGAACCTCGACGACCTGCTGGCGCTCGACGCCGACGTGCGCGCGCTCAAGACCGAGATCGAGGCGCTCAGGGCCGAACGCAACGCGATCAGCGCGCAATTTCCCAAGGCCGCGGCGCGAACAGAAGGCCGCGCTCGGCCAGAAGGCCAAGGAGGCCGGCGCGCGCGCCTCGGCGCTCGAAGAACGACCTCGCCGGGAAGGAGGCGCGAGCTGTCGGCGCTGATGCTCCAGCTTCCCGGGATTCCCTTCGAAGGCGCGCCGGTCGGGCCCGACGAGAGCTTCAACACAGTGATTCGCACTGCGGGCAAACCGCCGAAGTTCGACTTCGAGCCGCTCGACCATGTCGCGCTGATCGAGAAGAACGACTGGGCCGACCTGTCGCGCGTGACGCAGGTCGCCGGCAGCCGCACCTATTGCCTGAAGGGCTCGCTCGCCTTGCTCGAGACCAAGCTGATGGCCTGGGCGCTGGAGCAAATCGCAGCGGCCGATTTCACCCCGATCACCGTGCCGGCGATCGCCCGCGAGCAGGCCTTCCTCAACCAGGGCCAGTTCCCCGGCCACCGCGAGGAAACCTACCAGCTGCCCAACGACGATTTGTGGCTCGCCGGGACCGCCGAGGTGGTGTTGACCTCGCTCCATTCGGGCGAGATCATCGAGGCCGACAAGCTGCCGATCCTCTACGCCGGTTACTCGCCCTGCTTCCGCCGCGAGGCGGGCAGCGCGGGCAAGGACGTGCGCGGGCTGCTCCGGGTCCACCAGTTCGTGAAGGTCGAGCAATATGTGATCTGCGAGGCCGACGATGCCCAGTCGGCCGAATGGCATGCGACCCTGCTGCGGCTGGCCGAGGAGCTGCTTCAGGCGCTGGAGATCCCCTACCAGGTGATCGAGACGTCGACCGGCGACATGGGCCTCGGCAAATACCGCATGAACGACCTCGAAAGCTGGGTGCCGTCGCTCGGCAAATATCGCGAAACCCACAGCTGCTCGACGCTGCACGACTGGCAGGCGCGGCGCGCCAACATCCGCTACCGCGGCAGCGACGGCAAGGTGCGGTTCGCGCACACGCTCAACAACACCGCGCTGGCGAGCCCGCGGATCCTCGTGCCGCTGCTCGAGAATCACCAGACGGCCGACGGGCGGGTGAAGCTGCCCACGGCGCTGCAGGAGCTGATGGGGCGCGAATTCCTTTGAAGTGGGAGGGCGACGACCGCCCGCCTGCAAGGTGGCGGCGATTGGCGGAGGGGGCGTGGCTCCTTCCCAGGATCTTCACGGTTTTGCGTCGCGCGCGGACGCTCGGTCCCGAACATGGACCGCCTGCGATCGTCATTCCCGGCTGGGCAGCCAGTGACCGGACGACGCGCGCGCTGCGTGAGGCCTTGGCCGAAGCTGGCTGGCGCGTTCACGGCTGGAAGATGGGGTTCAATCGGGGGGCGACTGCCGAGACGGTCGATCATTTGCGGCGACGGCTGGCCGAGGTTGGCGGCAGACGGCCGGTGCTGCTGGTCGGCTGGAGCCTGGGCGGGGTTTACGCGCGCGAGCTCGCTCGGGCGGTGCCGGACGAAGCGCTTGCGGTCGTGACTCTGGGGTCGCCTTTTTCGGGCGACCCGAAGCAGAACAATGTGTGGCGGCTGTATGAATGGGTCGCCGGCCACAAGGTCGACGAGCCGCCGATCCCACGGGTCACGGACAAGCCGCCGGTGCCCCATCTCGCGTTATGGTCGCGGCGGGACGGGATCATCGCCCCGCGCGCCGCACGCGGGCTGGAGGACGAGCGCGACAAGGCGGTCGAGATGCGCTGCACGCATATGGCGTTCGGCGTCTCGAAGGGCACGGCGCGCGACGTTGTCAGCGAAATTCAGCTGTTTTTGGAAGAGCTTGGCCTTGGTCCCGAGTCGCAGGATTGACTCTGCAGGGCGACTCACTCGATAAGAACAAAAGCAGAACATCAGCGTTGTGAGTCGTGTGGCAAGAGGTCTGTCTCTGGTCGCCGGCGGAGCTGTCTCCGTGCGGCCTAATGTCTCCTCCCCTGCCTTTGCAGGGGAGGTGGCGCGGCGCAGCCGCGACGGAGGGGCTTTGCCGCAGAAAGACCCCTCCACCATGCTTCGCATGGTCCCCCTCCCCTGCAAATGCAGGGGAGGATGGCGACCCTGTCCGAGCTGTTCGCGACGCATCCGCGCGACGGCGGCTGGGCGGGGTTCCTGCTGGCGCAGGTCGCGACCGACCAAGCCCGTGCTGTGGGTCCAGGACCGCATGGCGATCCTCGAAAGCGGGCGGATCCATCCGCCGGGCCTCCCCAACCAAAACCTCATCCATGTCGAGGCGCGCGACGCCAGGGACGCGCTGTGGGCGATGGAGGAGGGGCTAAGATGCCCGGCCCTGTCCGCCGTGATCGGCGAGCTGTGGGGCGACCCCGCGGCGCTCGACTTCACCGCGACGCGGCGGCTGGCGGTCGCGGCGGAGCGCATCGGGCGTGCCCTGCTGGCTGGTGCGCCTGGGCGGCACGGCCAACCTCAGCGGCGCGCGGATGCGCTGGCGGATCGGATCCGCGCCGTCGCTCGCCAACCCGCTCGACCCGCGCGCGCCCGGGCTGCCGGCGTGGGATGCCGAGCTGTTCCGCGCGCGCGGGCATGCCGCCCGGCCGCTGGAGCCTGTTCGCATGAGGCGGATCGCTTCCATCTGGTTGCCGAGCCTGGCGATCGAGCGCTGGGCGAAGACCAGCGACTGCACCGCCTGACGGCGCCGGTCGTCCTGACCGTCGAAGGCACGCACGGGCCGATCATCCATGCGGTCACGCACGGCCGCCGCAGAGCGCGGCGCGCGGCCCGGCGCGCGGCTGACCGACGCCCGGGCGCTCGATCCCGGCCTGGTCGCGGTGCCCGCCGATCCCGAAGGCGATGTCGGCGCTGGTGCAGCGGCTCGCGCGCTGGGCCGGCCGCTGGTCGCCGTTGGTCGAGGTCGATGGCGACGGCGCTGCGGCTCGACGTCACCGGAGTCGCGCATCTGTTCGGCGGCGAGCGCGGGCTGGTCGCGCGATGTCCAGGCGACGGTTCGCGCGCGCTCGGGCTTGACGGCCCGCGTGGCGATTGCGCCGACGGCGGCGGCCGCCTGGGCGCTGGCGCGATTTCCCTCTCCCCGGCGGGGAGAGGCGTCAGCGAAGCTGAGCGGGGTGAGGGGAGCACGGCGCAATCGCCCGTCGACCCCGCTCACCGCTGCCCTCTCCCCGCTGGGGAGAGGGATTTGGTGGAGCAGCTCGCGCCGCTGCCCGTCTCCGCGCTGCGCCTCGATCCGGACACGGTGCGCACGCTCGAACGGCTGGGCCTGAAGACGATCGGCGCGCTGATCGACATGCCGCGGCTGGCGCTGGCGCGGCGGTTCCGGGACGCGGAAGATGTCGTCGATCGCGCTCGACCGGGTGCTCGGCCGCAAGCCGGAGCCGCTGACCGCCGCGCCGGCCGATCCGCCGCCGCGCGCGCTGCTGCGGCTGGAGGAGCCGGCGACCCATCCCGAAGCGGCGACCCAGGCGCTCGAGCGGCTGATCCCCGAGCTGGTGCGCGCAGCTGCGAGCAGCGGCATCTCGGCGCGCGGCGGCTGTCGCTGACCGGCTATCGGGTCGACGGCAGCGTCGCCGTGGCCGTCGGTCGCGACCGCGATCCCCAGCCGCGAGCCGAAGCATCTCCAGCGCCTGCTCGCCGACAAGGCGGCGGCGCTCGATCCCGGATTCGGCTTCGACGCCTTCGCGCTGACCGCCGACTGGACCGAGGACCTGGGCGCCGCGCAGGACAGCCTGGTCGAGGAGCCGTCGCGGCGAGCGCGAGCTGGCGCGGCTGGTCGACCGGCTGACGGTCAAGCTCGGGCCCGAGCGCGGTGCGGCGGCCGCAGGCGCGAGGAGAGCCATTTGCCCGAGCGGGCGAGCGGGTGGGTGGCGGCGATCAGTTCCTCCCCATTGCGCGAGGGGAGGGGCTGCGAGCGGTGGAGGGGTGAGCGGCGGCGTCTCGACCCCTCCACCATGCTTCGCAGGTCCCCTCCCCGCAGCGAGGGAGGAACGAGGCCCCAGCGCCTGCTCGACCGGCCCGAAGCGATCGACGTCATTTATGCGACGCCCGAAGGCCTGCCGCGGCGGTTCGTGTGGCGGCGCGCGGTGCATGACATCGCCCGCGTCGAAGGGCCGGAGCGGATCGCGCCCGAATGGTGGCGCCAGCCGTCGATCGGCGCGGCTGCGCGATTATTACCGGGTCGAGGACGGGCCGGGCCGCCGCTACTGGATCTATCGCGAGGGCGTGATCGGCGACGGCCGCGGCGGCGCGCCCAACTGGTATCATCCACGGGCTGTTCGGATGAACAGTCGCCTCGAGAAAGCGTCGGCTGATGCCCGAAAATGCCGGCTTTTCGCGGATGAAGCTGGTGCGGCGCGCGGACATGCCGCCGCCGCCGATCGACGCGCGCGCCGTTATGTCGAGCTTGGCGTCGCCTCGCCTTTCTCCTTCCTGCGCGGGGCGTCGGACGCGATCGAGCTGGTGCTTGCGCGCGCTCGAGCTCGGCATGGACGCGATCGGCATCGCCGACCGCAACACGCTGGCCGGCGTGGTGCGGATGCACAGCGCGTGCAAGGGCGCGGGGCTGAAGCCGCTGATCGGCTGCCGGCTCGACCTGACCGACGCGCCGAGCCTGCTCGCCTACCCGATCGACCGCGACGGCTATGGCCGGCTGTCGCGGCTGCTCAGCCTGGGCAAGATGCGCGCCGAGAAGGGCGAATGCGAGCTGACGCTGGACGACGTCGCGGCCATGCCGACGGCATCGCCTTCATCGCCTGGCCGGACGACGATCTCGACGCTTTCGAAGCCGAGCTGCCGCGGCTTCGCGACGCCTTGCCGTCACTGCGCCATGTCGCGGCGAGCTGGCTCTATCGCGGCGACGACGCTGCGCGGATCGAGCGGCTCGACCGGCATCGCGCGAGCGCAACGGCTGCACGATCCTCGCCACCAACGACGTCCATTATCACGCGCCCGACCGCCGGCCGCTGCAGGACGTCGTCACCTGCATCCGCGAGAAAGTGACGATCGCCGACCGCCGGCTATCTGCTCAACCCCAATGCCGAGCGGCATCTGAAATCGCCGGACGAGATGGCGCGGCTGTTCGCGCGCTGGCCGCACGCGATTGCGGCGACGCGCGAATTCGCCGACGCGCTCCACTTCAGCCTCGACGAGCTGCGCTACGAATATCCGCAGCGAGACGGTGCCCGAGGGCCGGACGCCGCAGCAACATCTCGAGCATCTGACCTGGGAGGGCGCGACGGAGCGCTGGCCCGACGGCATCCCCGACAAGGTGCTGACAGCAGCTCAACCACGAGCTGGCGCTGATCGAGAAGCTCGACTTCGCGCGCTATTTCCTGACCGTCCACGACATCGTCGCCTTCGCGCGCAGCCTCGACCCGCCGATCCTGTGCCAGGGGCGCGGCTCGGCGGCGAACAGCGCGGTCTGCTATTGCCTCGGCATCACCGCGGTCGACCCGGCGACCAGCGACCTGCTGTTCGAGCGCTTCATCTCCGAGGAGCGCACGCGAGCCGCCCGACATCGACGTCGATTTCGAGCATGAGCGGCGCGAGGAGGTGATCCAGCACATCTACGAGAAATACGGCCGCGACCGCGCCGGGATCGCCGCGACCGTGATCCATTACCGCCCGCGCTCGGCGATCCGCGAGGTCGGCAAGGTGATGGGCCTGTCGCGAGGACGTCATGCGCCGCGCTCGCCTCGACCATCTGGGGCAGCATGGACGCCGAGCTCGAGGATGCGCGCGCCAACGACGCCGGGCTCGACCTTAGCGACCCGCACCTCAGGCGGACGATCAAGCTCGCCGAGCAGTTGATCGGCATGCCGCGCCACCTGTCGCAGCATGTCGGCGGCTTCATCCTGACCGAGCGGCCGCTGACCGAGACGGTGCCGATCGGCAATGGCGCGATGGACGACCGCACCTTCATCGAATGGGACAAGGACGACATCGACGAGCTCGGCATCCTCAAGATCGACGTGCTCGCGCTCGGCATGCTGACCTGCATCCGCAAATGCTTCGACCTGATCGACGCAGCATCATGGCGAGCGGCTGGGAGCTGGCGACCGTCCCGCAGGAGGTGCCGGAGGTCTACGACATGCTGTGCGAGGGCGATTCGCTCGGCGTGTTCCAGGTCGAGAGCCGGGCGCAGATGAACATGCTGCCGCGGCTCAAGCCGCGCTGCTTCTACGACCTGGTGATCGAGGTCGCGATCGTCCGCCCGGGCCCGATCCAGGGCGACATGGTCCATCCCTATCTGAAGCGCCGCAGCGGCAAGGAGCCGGTGACCTTCCCCTGCCCCGACCCCGAGCACGGCCCGCCCGACGAGCTCGAGAAGATCCTCGGGCGGACGCTGGGCGTGCCGATCTTCCAGGAGCAGGCGATGAAGATCGCGCTCGATGCGGCGCAAGTTCTCGCTCCGAGGAAGCGAACCAGCTGCGCAAGGCGATGGCGACCTTCCGCTCGCGCGGGAATATCGAGCTGCTCGCAGGACAAGATGGTCGGGCGGATGGTCGAGCGCGGCTACGACCCCGATTTCGCCCAGCGCTGCTTCGACCAGATCAAGGGCTTCGGCGAATATGGCTTCCCCGAAAGCCACGCGGCGAGCTTCGCGCACCTCGTCTACGTGTCGAGCTGGCTCAAATGGAAATATCCGGCGGCGTTCGCCTGCGGCGCTGCTCAACTCGCAGCCGATGGGCTTCTACGCGCCCGGCGCAGATCGTCCGCGATGCGCGCGAGCATGGCGTCGAGGTGCGCGCGGTCGACGTGAACCACAGCGACTGGGATTGCACGCTTGGAACCCCTCCCGAGGAGGGGAGCGGTGAAGGGAGGTGGCCAGCGACCTCCCGTCAGGGCGAGGTGGCGCTGCGCCTCGGCCTGCGCCAGGTCGACGGGCTGCAGCGCGAGGCGGCGGAGCGGCTGGTGGCGCGGCGGCCCTATCGCGACGGTCGAGGAATTGCGCAGCCGCGGCGGCGTGCCGGTCCATGCGATCCAGCGGCTGGCCGCGGCCGACGCGTTCCGCTCGATGGGCCTCGATCGCCGCGCGGCGCTGTGGGATTCGCGCGCGCTGAAGCAGGCGCCCGACCTGCCGCTTGTTCGCTTATGCCGAGGCCCGCGACGAAGGCTCGGAAGCCGAGCCGGCGCAGCTTCCGGCGATGCCGCTCGCCGAGCATGTCGTGAACGATTACCAGACCATCCGCCTGTCAGCCTGAAGGCGCACCCGATGCGCTTCCTGCGCGAGCATTATGCCGGCGCAGAAGTTCGTCACCGCCGACCGGCTGAAGGCCATCCGCGACGGCAAGCGCCTGTCGATCGCCGGGCTGGTGCTGATCCGCCAGCGGCCGGGCAGCGCCAAGGGCGTGGTGTTCATCACCCTCGAGGACGAGACCGGCGTCGCCAACCTCGTCGTCTGGCCCGACGTGTTCGAGAAGCAGCGCAAGATCGTGATGGGCGCGCGGCTGATGGCGGTGCACGGCATCGTCCAGCAGGACGAGGACGACGGCGTGATCCACGTCGTCGCCCGGCGGCTGGAGGACCATACGCCACTGCTGCGCCACCTGAGCGACGAGGCCTTGCCCTCGACCCTCAGCCAGGGCGACGGCGCCGGCAGCTGGCGGGCGCCCGCCGCGCGCCACCCGCGCGACGTCGAAATCATCCCCAAAAGCCGCGATTTCCACTAAGGCTCGGTTCATCCGCGGGCAAGCTGAAGGCGCCATTTTCGCCACAAAATCCCCCTAGAGCGAAACCATGAAACGGATTCTGACCAAGCTCGCCCTTGTCGCTCATCGCCGCTGCGGTGCCCGTTCACGCCGCCGCCCAAGCCGCGCTCGAAGGCCGCTGGGCCAACCCCAAGCGCAGCGTGATCGTCAGCGTCGCGCGCTGCGGCGATGCCCTGTGCGGCACCGTCAGCTGGGCGTCGCCGCACAACAAGGAAAAGGGCGTGACTCCGGGAACGCGGGTGCTGAGCGACCTGAAACCGCTCGGCGCCGGCCTCTACCGCGGCCGCGCGCTCGAGCCGAAGCGCAACATCAGCGGCTCCGCCACCGTGCGCCAGGACGGCCCCAATGCCATGGTGGTGAAGGGCTGCGCGATCATCGGCCTGTTCTGCAAGGAGCAGCGCTGGACGCGCGTCGGC
>CAVXYS010000054.1:0-6423 GCA_963765945.1 uncultured Alphaproteobacteria bacterium | reverse complement strand
CGACACCGACCCGTAAAGCTGGCAGACGTAGCGTGCTTTGAGCTTGGCCATCGCGCGCCACCCACGGAAGATAAACAGCGAACGTGAAGCGCTAAAACACCGCCTCCGCCTTTCCGCCCATCATCTGCGGGCGGACCAACGGAATCGGCGGCCCGCCGTACGACAGGAACTGGTCGTGGAACGCCTTCCAGGCCTCGCGCCGCCGCGCGTCGCCGTCCAGTCGTCGCGCAGCTTGCGGATCATCAGCTTGCCGATCGTGTAGTTGAGGTAGGCCGGATCGTAGGTGCCGCGCGCCGCCTGCTGGCGGGCTTGCCCGGTCCTGGTAGCCTTGTCGCGGAACAGTCGGCTCTGCTGCCTGGTCATCCCCCGGTGTGCATGCCGATCGCCGAGAGGAAGCGGCAGTCGCGCAGCAACGCGTTCGACAGCTGGCCGATCGCATCTCGGCGGTCGCCGCCGCCGAGGCCCGTCTCCCACATCATCTCCTCGCCGTAATGCGCCCAGCCCTCGGCGAAGGCGTAGCCGACGAACACCCGGCCGAAGATGTCCTTCGAGCGGTTGGCGTGGAGGAAGTTGAGGAAGTGGCCCGGCCACACCTCGTGCACCGAGGTGAACAGCAAGTCGGCCTTGCCCGGGATGAAGGCGTCCTGCTCGGCCTTGGGCCAGGTCGGGTCGGGCGGCGCGATATAATAGACCGACGGCAGGCCCTTTTCGTACGGCCCCGGGATGTTGATGTAGGCGCATTCTGCCGGTTGTAGGGCGGCGCTTCCTCGACCTTGGCTTCCTCCGGTCCCGGGATCGTCACGATGTCATGGTCGATGATGAACTGCTTGAGCACCGGCCAGCTGCGCGCCGCGCCTCGGCGACCGGGCCGCCCGCCGGCTTGTCGGCATTCATCTTGAGCCATGCAGGCCTCGATCCTCTGCCCGGCCGCGTAGCGCGAGCAGGCTTCGCCGAGCAGCTTCTGGTTGGCCGCCAGGTCCGCGCGGCCGATCTGCTCGAGCTGCTCGACCGGCGTCGTCACCATTTCGGTGTCGGCCAGCATCCGCTGGAACTTCTCCTTGCCGAGCGCGAAGTTGGGCTTGGCCGCGGCGCGCTGGCTTTCGACCCAGGCCACCGTGTCCTTCATCGCCTTCGACGGCATTGTCGGTCGCGGCCTTGAGCGCCTGCCTGGTCTTCGGGCGTGCCGACGCCCTTCCACGCCGCCGTGCCGTCGCCCGGATAATAATCGACGAAGCCGCCGAACGCCGTTCTTGCCATAGTCGACGAAGCTGGTCGCCATTGGCGTCTGGATATTGGCGCGCATCTGCTCGGTCGGCGCGCGGGATGTTCTGGAGGAACTTGATGTACGACTTCAGCCGCTGCTCCTTCGGCGCATAGGGCACGGTGACGTAGACCGACGGGTCGACGAAGCCGAGATAAGATGCCGGATTGTGTGTGCAGCTGGTCCGCGCCGGTCGGGTCGATCCAGAACAGTTGCCCCTTGGCGACCGCGACCAGATAGTCGCGCTGGTAGCGCTGCTCGGTCGGTCAGCTTGTCGTCGCCAAATGCCTGCGCGTCGGCGATCGCCTTCTTCAGCCGGGCGACCTCGGCGTCGATCGCCGGCCTGCGACAGGTCGGCGATCTGGCCGTCATATTCGTGCCGGCCCTGCGCGACCGCGAAGCCCGGATTGGCCTTGAAGCTCGCTTCGATGAAGCCGTTGACGAAGCCGGCCAGTCGCCTGCTCGGCGCTCGTCGCGGCCGTGCCGTTGCTCCGGGGTTGTCGGAACCTTGCAGCCGCCACGGCGCAATCGCCAGTGCCACTGCCGAAGCAATCATGAATGGGCGCATCACCTCCTCTCCTCGCAGGCCGGCGGTGCCTAGGATGCCATCGCGGCGACGGCAAGGACGTTGGCGACCGACGAGCGGTTGCGGCCGACTTGCAGCGGCTAGGCGCGGCGGCGATGCCTGCTCCCCGAACCGCTCCGAATCCCCGATTTTCGCTCCTTCTGGCTCGCCCGGCTGACCTCGACCATCGCGCCAGATGGCGATGGTCATCGTCATCGGCTGGCAGGTCTACGACATCGCCCGCGCAGACGATGGATCTCAAGGAAGCGGCGTTCCAGCTCGGGCTCATCGGCGTCGTCCAGTTCGTGCCGCTGTTCGCTGCTCACCCTGATCACCGGCTGGACCGCCGACCGCCTCGACCGGCGCTACGATCGCCCGGGCAGCGCTGGCGCTCGAGCTGCTGCTGCGCGGCGATCCTCGGCTGGCTGCGACCTGGGACGCGGCACAACGACGCCTCGCCGCTCCTGTTCGCGGTCGCCGCGCTGCTCGGGGTCGCGCGCGCTTTCGCCGGTCCGGCGCTGCAGGCGATGGCGCCCAACCTCGTGCCGCGCGAGATCCTGCCGCGGCCATCGCTTTGTCGCTCGATTGCCTGGCAGGCCGGCGCCATCGCCGGCCCCGCGATTGGCGGCTATCTCTACGCCGCCGCGCCCGTCACCGCCCTATGCGGCGAGCGCGGCCTGTTCGCCATCTCCGTCGCTCTGCCTGCTTCCCGATCGGCCCGATCGCCGCGCACCGAGCGACCGCAACCGCCATCCCGTGGAAGCAGATGATCGACGGCCTTGCACTATGTCCGCCGCAACCGGCTCGTCCTCGGCGCGATCAGCCTCGACCTGTTCGCGGTCCTGCTCGGCGGAGCGACGGCGATGCTGCCGGTGTTTGCGCGCGACATGCTCCACGCCGGGCCGGAAGGGCTCGGCCATTTGCGCGCCGCCCCGGCGGTCGGCGCGACGCTCACCGCCGCCTTCTTCTCGATCCGTCCGCTCAAGACACAATGTCGGGGTCAAGATGCTGACCGCGGTCGGCGTGTTCGGCGCCGCGACGATCGTCTTCGGCTTCTCGCGCTGGATGCCGCTCTCGCTAGCCTGCCTCGCCCTGCTCGGCGGCGCGGACATGTTCTCGGTCTATGTCCGCCAGTCGCTGATCCAGCTCTACACGCCCGACGAAATGCGCGGCCGGGTCGGGGCCGTCTCGTCGCTGTTCATCTCGGCCTCCAACGAGCTCGGCGAAGCGGAATCCGGCTTCCTCGGCGCGCTGATCGGCCCGGTGACCTCGGTCATCGCGGGCGGCTTCGGGGCGATCGCCGTCGTGCTTCTGTGGAGCTGGTGGTTCCCCGAGCTTCGGCTTGCAAAAACTTCGACGCGCCCGATTTGCGCCGGACTGCAAGCCCCCCTGGAGGAGAGCCTCGGAATGAAGGCCGACACTATCCTCGAAACCATCGGCAACACGCCGCATGTGCGGATCAATCGGCTGTTCGGGCCGACGCCGAGGTGTGGATCAAGCAGGAGCGGGCGAACCCCGGCGCGTCGATCAAGGACCGCATCGCGCTGTCGATGGTCGAGGATGCCGAGCGTCGCGGCAAGCTCAAGCCCGGCGGCGTGATCGTCGAGCCGACCTCCGGCAACACCGGCATCGGCCTCGCGATGGTCGCTGCGGTCAAGGGCTATCGGCTGATCCTGGTCATGCCCGACAGCATGAGCATCGAGCGGCGGCGGCTGATGCTCGCTTATGGCGCCGAGTTCGAACTCACCCCGCGCGAGAAGGGCATGAAGGGCTCGATCGCCCGCGCCCAGGAGATCATCGACTGCGACGCCCGGCTGCGTGGATGCCGCAGCAGTTCGAGAACCCGGCCAATCTCGAAATCCATCGCCGGACCACGGCGCAGGAGATCCTGCGCGATTTCGCCGATGCGCCGCCCGACGCGCTGATCACCGGCGTCGGCACCGGCGGCCACATCACGGCCTGCGCCGAAGTGCTCAAGGAGGAATGGCCGAGCCTCAAGGTGTTCGCCGTCGAGCCCACGCTGTCGCCGGTCCTGTCCGGCGGCGAGCCCGGGCCGCATCCGATCCAGGGGATCGGCGCCGGCTTCATCCCGGCGATCATGAATCCCGGCGCTGCTTGACGGAATCATCCAGGTCGCGCCGGACGACGCCAAGGACATGGCGCGGCGCGCCGCCCGCGAGGAGGGCATGCTGGTCGGCATCTCGTCCGGCGCGACGCTCGCCGCGATCGCCCAGAAATTGCCGGAATTGGGCGAAAATCCGCGGGTTCTGGGGTTCAATTACGATACCGGCGAGCGCTATCTCTCGGTCCCGGATTTCCTGCCGGAGCAAACTGCCTAATGCGGCGCTAACCGCCTTTTTTGGCCGACCCGTTAATTGATGCAGGTTTAATACCCGCGCGTGAACAGCGCTCGGGCGCGCATCAGCGCCGAGCCAAGCGTGGGGTCCAATGCGTAGGTCGCGTTTCGCCAGTGCCATCGAAGTCACCGATCCCGCGGCGCAGCGGGCATCGATCAGCGAAGCACTGCGGTTCGACATCCGCAATCCCGAGACCGGCGAAGCCTCGCTCGCCGACTGGCGAGTTGCCGGGCTCGATCAGATCGCCCTGCTGCTCGGCTTCGACCCACCTGCTGATCACCGCCGGCTATCTCGCGCTGTCGCCGGTCATTCCGCTGTGCAACTGCCTCGACAATCCGCTGATGCCGTCGCTGCTGGTGCTCGGCCGTCGATGCGGTCGCGGCCACGGCGCTGTTCATGCGGCACCGGTTCAACCTGGCGCCGCACGTCGTGGTCCGGGGACTGTGCCTGTACCTCGCCGTAGCCGGGCTGTTGTGGACCTGGTTCGGACAAACGGTCGCGGACGACCTCTTCGTCACGCAGATTTCGGCAGCCCAGATCGTGATGTGCGCGGGGATCACCATGGGCGCGATCGTCTCGATCAGCTCGCCGCCGCTGGCGCTGGTGAACGGGCTTGTCGCGGCCGTCGCCGGGCTCGTGCTGGCCAACTCACCGATCGTCGGCGTCGGCATCGACATCATCGGACTGGTTCTCATCGCTTACAGCCTCGCCGGCACCCGGAAGATCCTGGCGGCCGGCCGCGCCCGGCTGCACCTCGACGGCATGGCCCGCAAGGCCGTTCGCTTCATCGACGAGTTCGAAAACAGCGGTCGCGGCTGGTTCTGGGAGACCAACGCCGAAGGCACCCTGTCCTACGTCTCCCGCCAGCTCGCCGACGATTTCCAGTGCGAGCCGGAAGAGCTGCTCGGTCGCCAATTCACCGACCTGCTGTCGGTCGACACCGAAGGGTCGGGCATCGTCGAGGAGCGCAAGACGCTGGGCTTCCACCTGTCCGCCCGTTTCCCCTTCTCGGACGTGGTCGTCCGGCCGGCGAGCGATCAGGACGTGCACTGGTCCCTGTCGGGCAACCCGATCTTCGATGAGCGCGGCCGGTTCCTCGGCTTCCGCGGCATCGGCACCGACCTCACCGAGCAGCGCCGGTCCGAGCAGGAGATTTCCAGGCTCGCCCGGTTCGATTCGCTAACCGCATTGCCCAACCGCGCGATGATGCGTCAGACGCTCGACGAAGCGCTGCGCAACGCGACCCACCGCCAGCGCGGCTGCAGCTGTTCCTGATCGACCTCGACCGCTTCAAGAACGTCAACGACACGCTCGGCCATCCGATCGGCGACGCGCTGCTCCGTCAAGTCGCCGAACGGCTGAAGTCGGTGATGGGCAACCATGGCCAGATCGGCCGCCTCGGCGGCGACGAGTTCCAGGCGGTGCTCCCGGGAACGGTCGACATCGGCCTGTTGGAATCGCTCGCCCGGACCCTGATCGAGCATGTCTCGCGACCGTACATGATCGAGGGCCATCCGGTGACGATCGGCGCGTCCGTCGGAGTCGCGATCGGCGACCCGGGCCGGACCAGCGCTGACGCCCTGGTCCGCAACGCCGACCTCGCGCTCTACGCAGCGAAGGGAGCAGGGCGCGGGAAGCATTGCCTGTACGAGCCGCGATGCACAGCGAGGCGGCGGAGCGGCAGCTGCTCGAGAACGACCTGCGCCAGGCGATCGAGCGCGGCGAGCTCTCCGTCCACTATCAGCCGATCGTGCGCACCGCAGGCGAGGAGATTTCGGGCTTCGAGGCGCTGGTCCGCTGGACGCATCCGTCGCGCGGAGCGATCGGTCCCGACAAGTTCATTCCGCTCGCCGAGGAAGCGGGCCTCATCGCCAGCATCGGCGAGTGGGTCCTTAAATCCGCGCTCGAGGAAGCCGCGCACTGGCCCGACCAGGTGCGGGTCGCGGTCAATCTGTCGCCGCTCCAGTTCAACCACCCGCACATCGTCGCCACCGTCGCCCGCGCACCTCGGCGACGACCGGCGTTCGAGCCGCCCGGCTCGAGCTCGAGATCACCGAAGGCGTGTTCCTGGCCGAGGGCGACTCCACCGACGAAATGTTCGCGCAGCTCAAGGAGCTCGGCGTCCGCCTGGCGCTTGACGATTTCGGCACTGGCTATTCGTCGCTCGGCTATTTGAAAAAGGCGCCGTTCGACAAGATCAACAGAGCAATACGCTAGTCGTCGAAGAAGAGGACATAACA
>CAVXYS010000053.1:0-15391 GCA_963765945.1 uncultured Alphaproteobacteria bacterium | reverse complement strand
GCCGAGCCTCTGTTTCCGGTGGACCCCAGCGTCCTCTATGCAGTCGAGCCTAAGGACGAGGCCGCAGAGCTAACGCAACTCATGCAGGATGCAGAGTCGGTTGTTCATTGGAGAGCGCGATTATCTCCTCAAGCGCCATTACGGCGAAGTTCTGATGCCCCTTCCCCTTCACCATCAGACGCCTGCCATTCGCGGCGTTGCTCGTATGACTGTGGAGCCGGACACGCCCGGATGCAGGAGGGCTTATGGAAAGCGCATGAGCGTGATCGAACGTGCGACCAAGGCACTTCAACTGTTGGTCCAAAACATGAGCAAAGGCACTTTTAATCGGCCCGTGCAGTACCTTCGTCCGATGGAGACGGAGTAGCCGATGCTTCAGGTGACAATTAGTGCGGCTGCCCTGGGCGGCTTGGGCCTTTGCATTGGAGCAGTGGCGAGCCTCATTTGGGCTATCCGGCGCGACCCTAAGGGTGGCAAACCATGAGTTCGTTGGCACTATCGGCGCGGCCGGGTGCGGGCCACGACAATGCGAACTGCATCAATCGACACCACGCGGAAGAACATCTTTGACGGCATTCGGATTGCGAAGGTCTCATGGAACGGAGCCTTGGATGAACCCTCCTTCCTTGAGCGGCTGTATGACCTAAGCTCGCTACCGTCACATGACAGCCGTTATAGCGATGCTGCTGGCGATATCTGGCAGCACCGGGTCAACAATTGGGACTGGGACGAAGATTGGGTTTTCGACGACCGCCGCTTCAAGCTGCTCGATTGCGAAGACGGTGAGTTCATCGCCTTCTTGTGCGAGATGGTCCACCCGGTTGTTAGGCCGGAGCGCGAAGAGGCTGATAACCTCGTCTCGCACTCAACGACCAGCTTAAGAGGAGCGGTTGGTCAGCTGCGCTACCGACCGCATTGCCGGTCGCAGTGTGTATGCCGGTGAGCAGATTAATGGTCTCGGTCATCGGTCCGTGCATCAGGCGCGAGCAGCAGCGGACATCCTCGACGCCGCTTGGATGCGCGAAGAAATCGAGAGGCTCGAAGGGGCCGCCGACAAGGACCCTGCACTCGCTATTGGTACGGCGAAGGACCTTGTAGAGACATGCTGTAAAACTATTCTAGCCCAACGTGACGTCGCCATTTCTCCGAAGGCCGACCTCCCGGAGCTGACGAAGTTGCTGGCTAAGGAACTAAGGCTAGTCCCCGAGGACGTGGCTGCTCACCATAAGGGAGCTCAGACGAGTGCGCCTCATCCTCCGAAACCTCGCGGTCCTTACACAGTACCTAGCGGAACTGCGCGGCCTCTACGGCAGCGGCCACGGTAAGGAGGGAGGACGCGCGGTCTCAAACCTCGTCATGCGCGATTGGCGGTAGGCGCTGCCGTCACGTTTATCGACTTCATTGTGGCAACGTACAAGGAACAGGCGTAGCCGCTCACCTTGGCAAATCGCCCTCTCCCTCGGGGAGAGCGTTAGGCTGGGTCACGCGAGTAAATCCCGTGACCACGTCGGACGGGCATCAGCTCGCTTTAGGCTCGCCGCCCCGCCGGCCGGGCGTCGACGGCTCTTCGACAGAAGTCGAAAATCGCTGCGCAATTTTCGCCTCTCTCCGCTCGGCTGCGTCACCCTCTCCCTCAAGGGAAGGGCTTACGCCGGCGTCACTTCCCCCGCGCCGGTGCCGCCGTCCTCGCCCGGGTCGGGCCGCTTGTCGAACACCTCGTCGATCAGGCCGAACGCCTTGGCTTCGTCGGCCTCGAGGAACTTGTCGCGGTCCATCGCCTTCTCGATGTCCTCGATGCTCTGCCCGGTATATTTGGCGTAGAGCTCGTTCAGGCGCTGGCGCATGCGCAGGATCTCGCGCGCCTGGATTTCGATGTCGGACGCCATGCCCTGGGCACCGCCCGACGGCTGGTGGACCATGATCCGGCTGTTGGTCAGCGCGACCCGCATGCCCGGTTCGCCGGCGGCGAGCAGGAAGCTGCCCATCGACGCCGCCTGGCCGATGCACACGGTGCTGATCTTGGGCCGGATGTATTGCATCGTGTCGTGGATCGCGAGCCCGGCGGTGACCACTCCGCCCGGCGAGTTGATGTACATGAAGATGTCCTTCTTCGGGTTTTCGGACTCGAGGAAGAGCAGCTGGGCGGTGACGAGGCTCGCCATATGGTCCTCGACCGCGCCGGTGATGAACACGATCCGCTCGCGCAGCAGGCGGGAATAGATGTCGAAGCTGCGCTCGCCCCGGTTGGACTGCTCGATGACGATGGGAACGAGCTGCGAAACGATGTCCTGATGGTCAATCACGGGAAACGGATCCTCTCTTGTGGCAGCACCTTACATCGGCGCGAATCGGCAAGGTTCAAGGTTCTCCCAGTTTCTGCGAGGGGACCGCCGAAAGCGGTGAAGGTAGAAGAAGGGCGGCCCGGAAGCGCCGGACCGCCCTCTCCCTCGCTCAAAATGAGCCGGCGACTACATCTTCACCGAGATGCGGCCGTAATAGATAGCGGCCGGGGATGTCGTACATCGTCGGGTCGAAGTTGTTGATGTCGCAGGTGAAGCAGCCCGGCGCCCGCGTGTTGAGCAGGTTGTTGGCGCCCACTGCGAACCCGAACTGGTGGCTGATGAACGTCGGGTTCCAGCGCAGCTGCAGGTCGGTGTAGAACTTCGCGTTCATCACGTTGCCGTTGGACTCCTTGAGCTTCGAAACGTAGCGCCCGGTCAGGCTGGCGCCGACGGTCGCCAGATCCCAATCGATGATGCCGATCGCTTTCCACTTCGGGAAACCCTGGTTCGGGCTGCCCTGCTCGGTCCCCTCGCGGCTGATGACGGTGGTTCCGCCGGTGACCGGAACGACCAGGTCGTAGTTGCGCAGGAACGTGTTGTTCCAGGTGAACCCGAAGCGGCCGATGCTCATCTTCGGCGTGCGGTACGCCACGTTGACGTCCCAACCCTTGGTCTTGATCGCGGCGATGTTCCCCAGGATGCCGCCGACCTGGGTCAAGCTTCCGTTGACCCGGGTCACCAGCGCACAGGACGCTGGGTCGTTGTTGAGCTCGCAATTGTTGAGCGTGAAGGCGGCGTCGACCGGCTGGATCGCCCGCTTCACCCGGATATTGTAATGATTGGCCTCGATCGAGAAGCCGGGCAGGAACGACGGGCTGATCACCCCGCCGAAAATCCAGCTCCGTGAGGTTTCGGGCTCGAGCTGCGGATTGCCGCCGACGGTGACCGAAATCTGCGGGTTGACCTGGGTGTAGCTGCTGTCGTTCGGCACGCCGTGCGCGATGCAGTTTGCCTTGACCGTCGCGCTCGTGTTGTAGGTGTTCGGCAACGCGCTCTGCGAACACGGATCGGCGATCGTCTGGTCGAAGCGCGACAGGCTGCCGAACAGCTCGCCGATCGACGGCGCCCGGAACCCCTGGGCCCAGGACGCCGCGCAGGCGGATGTCCTTGATCGGCTTGAAGTTGGCGGAGGCCTTGAAGGTCGTGTGCGAGAAGCTGTTGCTCGCCTGTCCGCTGCCCCCCTCCGGCTCGGTCTTGTATTTCGAGTAGCGCACCGCGCCGTTCACCTCGAGCAGGTTGGCGAACGGCAGGTCCTTCAGGATCGGCGCGTTCAGCTCGGCGTAGATCTCGCCCGCGTGATAGCCGCCGCCGGTGTGCGCGGCCGGAATATCCGAGCTGAAGCCTTGCCGGACCACCGGGTCGGGGTCGAACCGTCCGCTCTGCTCGCGATACTCGACGCCGACCGCGAGCCCGAGCGGACCGCCGGGCAGCTCGAACAGCTCGCCGGAGACGTTTGCGGTCGCATCCCACAGATCCTGCTCGCTGCTGTCGTTCTGGACGAAGGTCACATAATCGATCATTTCCGGGGTGATCGATCCGGCGCCGCCGAACAGGTTGAACGGCACGCAGCCGTCGAGGGGCGAGCCCGCCGGACCGCCCGCCGTGCAGGTGGCGAGGTCGCCGAGGGCAAAGCGCAATTTCTGGGAGTTGATGTTGCCGAGCATGCGCTGCTTGGCCTGGTTGTGGCCGTAGACGCCGTTGACGTCCCAATACCAGTCGCGGCCGGCGATGTTGAAGCTGCCGTCGAACGTGCCGACGACGTAGCTCGTGTCCACCTTCTGCGAGAAGCGGCGCGGCCCGCCTTCGACGAACCGGCGCAGGATCACATCGAAGTTGCTCGAGTTCGAGATCGACCCCGAATGGATTGAACGGATTGGTCGCGTCGACCCCGGTGGCGTCGAGGAACGGCGTACAGCCGCACCCGGCACCGATCCCGAACGGCAGCGGAGCGGCCTGGTTCTTCGACTTGCGCTCGTTCCACAGGCCCTTGACCGAGAAATTGAAGTTGTCCGCAAGCTCATATTTGAGGTTGGCGAACAGGCCGTACCGCTTGAGCGGGATTTGCATGTAATTGAACGGCGCGAAGTTGAACGTGTCGGAAGCAAGGTGCGTGTTACGGTCGCGGAAGTTCGCGATCGTCGGCGTGCTCGTCGGCGCATTGATCAGCGTTTCGTTGTGGGAGCCCGGGAAGATCGCGCCGATGAAGCGGCCGTTCGGAAGGAAGCTCGAGCAGCCGGCGATGTTGTTGCCCCCGCTATCAAAGATCTGGCAGGTATCGGAATAGGGGTTCGGGAAGGCGGAGATCGCCCGGTCGCCCGAGCTCACCGCGCCCTGCTTCACATAATCGCCACCGACCACGAACGACAGCCGGTGGGTGTCGCCGTTGCCCCAGCTCATCTGGACATTATAGGTCTTGCCGTCGCCCTGTTGATACTGGCCGTACTGCGCCGAAGCCGCCCAGCCCTTCTGGTGCGACTTGGTGATGATGTTCACGACGCCGGCGATTGCGTCCGAACCGTAGATCGCCGACGCGCCGTCCTGCAGGACTTCGACGCGCTCGATCATGCTTTCCGGAATGGTGTTGAGGTCGACCGAGGGCGGAACGCCGCTGGCCGAGGCGCCGGGAACGTAGCGCAGGCCATCGACCAGCACGAGGGTCCGGCGCGCGCTCAGGTAGCGCAGGTCGATTTCCGCCGATCCGGCGCCGACGCCGCCGCCGTCCGGCGGGTTGCCGAGGTTGCCCGAATTGTTGAACTTCGAGTTGGCGCCGCCGCCCGAGCTCGGCAGGCGCTGGAGCACGTCGTTGATCGAGCTCAAACCGGTCTTGGCGATGTCCTGCTGGTCAAGGAACACGCGCGGCGCGTCGAGGTCGAGCGGGTTGCGGCGGATGCGCGACCCGGTGATGACGATGTCGCCCTCGGGCGTGGCGGGTGCCGCGCTGGCCGGGGTCTGGCTGGTGTCCGGCGGAGGCAGCGTGCTTTGGGCGTTGGCTGTGCTCGCGCCGCCGATCAGCGCTGCAAAAGCCACGCCCGCGCGAAGTGCCGTGTTGGTCCGGATCATGTGTGCTCCCCTTTAGTCGCCCCCGCCGAAACGGGTATGGAACAACCGTAACCTACAGGCTTGTCGGTGCGGAAGCCGCTTCTGTAACCCGCTCGACACAATTCGGGTCGGGTGATGCTTTCCGGTCACGCACTCCCGGGGGCGGGAAATGCGAGATAAGCGAGGCGCCGGACCTCGCGGCGGCCGCGGGTGACGGTGTCGAGGATCAGCCCGGCGAAGAAGCACAGCACGGCGATGATCACCATGCCGGTGGCGAGGATCGCGGTCGGGAAGCGCTCGACTTCGCCGGTCGCGAGATAGGCGGGCAGCAGCGGGAAGGCGAGGATCAGCGGCGGCGAGCAGGAGCAAAGCTCCGATCGAGCCGAAAAACAGCACCGGCCGCTCGATCCGATAGAGGGTGACGATCGTCTTCAGGATCCGCCAGCCGTCGGAGAAGGTCGAAAGCTTGGACTCCGACCCTTCCGGCCGCGCCGCATAGGCCGTCTCGACCTCGCCCACCGGCATCTTGAGCTCGAGCGCGTGGACGCTGATCTCGGTCTCGATCTCGAACCCCGACGACAGCACCGGGAAGCTCTTCACGAACCGCCGCGAGAACACCCGATAGCCGGAGAAAATATCGCTGAAGCTGCGCCCGAACAGGCCCGACAGGATGCCGGTGAACAGCCGGTTCCCGAGCACGTGGCCGCCGCGATAGGCGTCTTTCTCCTCGTGCTTGCGGGTGCCGACCACCATGTCGAGCTGCTCGGCGAGCAGCTGGTCGACCATCGCCGGCGCCGCTGTGGGATCGTAGGTCAAATCGCCGTCGGCCATCAGATAGATGTCGGCGTCGACGTCGGCGAACATCCGCCGCACGACATTGCCCTTGCCTTGCTGGCGCTCGGTCCGGACGATCGCTCCGGCCGCGGCCGCGAGCTCGCAGGTCCGGTCGCTGCTGTTGTTGTCGTAGACGTAGACGGTCGCGGCCGGCAGCGCCGCACGGAACCCGGCGACGGTCTCGCCGATCGCCGCTTCCTCGTTGTAACAAGGCAAAAGCACGGCGATGCGCGGTTGCTGTGCGGCCAATCGATCCCCCAGGTTATGGTGCGGCTATAAAGGCGATCGAGCGCCCGCCGCTAGGCAGTTTTCGTCGATTCGCGCGGTGGTCAGGTGCAGCAGCCGAAAATCGCCCGACAGCTGGTCGAGGCACCACGCTTCGTCGGGCGGAATGACGAACGCCGCGGCCGGCGCGAGGTCGAACGCTTCCTCGCCGCGCTCGAGCCGGGCGGCACCCTCGAGCACGAAGCCGAAGCCGAGCTCGCCGTCATGCGCGGCGAAGCTGAGCTGGGACGACCGGCCGGGCCGGACGATTCGGGCGTCGGCGAGGCCGCCGGTCGCGGCGCCAAGGCCGGTCTCCTGCGCCTCCCCGCCCGCGCACGCGGTCCACGGCGCGTCGTCCGCGCGGTGCCGCAGGAACCGCTGCCCGCCGAACATTCGGTCAGGGGCCAGGCCGCCGGTCGGCAGGTCGAGTGCGTGGTCGGCGCAGGTTTCGTGGAGCGCCGGGCAGGTCAGCTCGACTACCTCGAGGCCCGGCGAGCTTTCGAGCACGCGGTGCCGGATCCCGGGCGGCTGCAGCACGAGGTCGCCGGGGCGCATGACGAACGGCCCGCCCTGATCCTCGTAGACCACCCGGACCCAGCCGCGGCGCACGGCGATGACCTGCACGGCGATCCGGTGGAAGTGCACCCAGTCGGGCACCGGCCCGCCGTCGGCGATGGTGATGTGCGAGGCGATGTAGCGGCCGCCGAGCCGGCTCGGGATCAGGTCGCGATAGAGCATTCCGGCGCGGCCCGCCGCGGAGCTCCCGCCGCCGCGCGTCAGCACGAATTCCGGCCGGAACGGCGGCAGCCGGTCGGGCGGTTGCGGAGCGTCGGGCCGTGAGCACAGCCGGACCGCCTCGTCGCCGCGCGTGAGGACCGCCGTATGCGGCTCGTCCGCCGGATAAATGCGCTCGATGCGGAAGCCTTGCGACTTCAGCTCTTCCACCGCGGCATCGAGGTCCGAGCACAATTGCTCGACCGGGGTCACCCCTTCTTGGCGGGGCCCTTGCCCGCCGTCTTGGCCGCGGGCTTCGCAGCCGGCTTGGCCTTGGCCGCCGGCGCCTTGGCCGGGGCCGCGTCCTTCAGCGGCTTGGCCGGCTTGGCCTTGGCCACCGGCTTCTCGACCGGGCCCTTGGCCGGCTGCTCGGGCGCCGACTTGGCTTCCGGCTTGGCCTTCTTCGCGGCCTTCTTCGGCTTTTCGGCATGGTCGTGCCCGCAGTCGGGCCCGTGGACATGCCCTTCCTCGCTCTCGAGGTCGGCCTCGAGCTGGGCGCGGGTCGCCTTGCGGTCGCTGATCTTGGCCTTTGAGAACAGGAAATCGACCACCTTGTCCTCGTACAGCGGCGCGCGCAGCTGGGCGGCGACCATCGGCTCCTGCTGGACGAGCTGGAGGAAGCGCTCGCGGTCCTGGCCCTGATATTGCGCCGCGCCCTGGGCGACGAGGGTCCGCATCTCCTGGTCGCTGACCTCGATGCCGTTCGCGGCCCCGATCTCCGACAGCAGCAGGCCGAGGCGCACGCGCCGCTCGGCGATCCTGCGATAGTCGGCCGAATCCTTCTCGACTTCCTCGAGCGCGGCCTTCGGGTCGGCCTCGTGGCTCGCCTCGTGGCGCAGCTGGTTCATGATGTTCGAGAACTCCGCCTCGACCATCGATCCGGGCACCGCGAAGTCATGACGTGCGGCGAGCTGGTCGAGCAGCTGGCGCTTCATGTGGGTGCGGGTCAGGCCGTTGAGCTCCTGCTGCTGCTGCTCGCGGACCAGGCCCTTGAGCTGGTCGAGACTCCTGCAGCCCGAGCGCCTTGGCAAACTCCTCGTCGACCTTGGCCTCGCCGCGGGTCTTCACGTCGCCTGACCGTGACTGCGAAGGTCGCCGGCTTCCCCTTGAGCGCGTCCGACGGATAGTCCGCCGGGAAGGTCACCTTGACCTCGCGGCTGTCGCCCGCCTTGGCCCCGAGCAGCTGGTCCTCGAAGCCCGGGATCAGCTGGCCCGAGCCGAGCTCGACCGCCATGTTCTCGCCCTTGCCGCCCTCGAACGGCTTGCCGTCGACCGAGCCTTCGAAATCGATCGTGACCAGGTTGCCGGCCGCGGCCTTGTGGCCCTTCTTGCGAATCGACCCAGTTCTTGGCCTGGCCGGCGAGTTGCTGGAGCTGGTCGTCGACCGCGGACTCGTCGGCGTCGACGGTCAGCCGCTCGAGCTCCAGCCCGTCGATCTTCGGCGCCGGCACGTCCGGCAGCGCCTCGAGCCGGACCTGCACCTCGGCGTCCTTGCCCGGCTCATATTTTTCGTCGAGCACGACTTCCGGCTGCAGCGCCGGGCGCACCTTCTGCTCCTCGAGCAGCTGCTGGACGCCGTCCTGGACCGCGCCCTGGAGCGCGTCGCGCTGGATCGCGTCGCCGTGCATCTTCTTGATCAGGTTCGGCGGCACCTTGCCCGGCCGGAAGCCCGGCATGCGCACCTGCGGCGCGATCCGCTTCACCTCGGCGTCGACCCGGGCCTCAATGTCCTGGGCCGGAATGGTCAGCATGAAGGCGCGCTTCAGGCCCTGGTTCTCAGTCTCGACGGTCTTGATCACGTTTCAAAACATCCCAACAAATTGATCGGCGGCGCTGCGATGGTGCGCGCGGAGGGACTTGAACCCCCACATCTTGCGATACTGGAACCTAAATCCAGCGCGTCTACCAGTTCCGCCACGCGCGCGGCGCAAGGAGGTGCGGCCTATAGCAAGGATCGTGCGGCGGGCAACCGGCAACCGCCGACCAGGGCATTCGTTATAGGGGAATGCAACAGCAACCCCCGCATCCCGAAACCCCGCCGCCGTCGCCGCCGGAGCCGAGCCAGCCCGGCCAGCCGACCGAGCCTCCGCCGGAAACGCCGGTTCACACCCCGGACGTCGACGTGCCTACTCCGCCCTCGCCCGGAACGGATCCGTCGCCGGGCCCGATCTCGCCGGTCGGCTAACGCCGCAGCTGGGCCGAGGCGACGATCGATTCGAAGTCGGGCAGGATCGTCCCGTAATAATGGGACCGCGCCGCGTCGAACAGGATCAGGTAGAGCTTGCCGTCGATCACCGCGCCGACCGCCCGGCCCTTGCGCCACAGCTCGTCGCTGTCGAGATGCTCATAGTCGAACTGGAAGCCGTTGGCGCCGAGGAACGGCCGCGGCTGGAGCGACAGCGTGCGAAACTCGACCGCCCCGCCCTTCACCCGGTACAGGCTCTCGAGCATCGCGGCGATTTCCGGCGGGGTCATGTCGGACCGGAACTTCGGCACCTGCTGGTCGGCCCGCTTGCTCTGGCGGATCAGATAGGCGCCGCCCTTGAGGCCGCTGACGAAGCTGATTCCGTCGAGATAGGGCCCGTTGAGCGTCCAGTCCTCGACGTCGCGGACGTCCGACCACAGGAAGCGCGGTGGCGATTGTAGGGCCGCGGCGGAGTGACCGTCAGCGACCCGTCGCCGACATTGACCTGGCGCACCCGGACGAGGGCGTAGCTGCTGTAGCCATATTCGCCGGTGCCGAGGCTGGAGCAGGCCGACAGCGCCAGCCCGGAGACGCAAGCCACAGCGAGCCTGGTGAGATGGTTCATGGTCTTGATTGCTCCCGTCAGCCGATCACCTGCCGCACCCAGGCGGCGTCGGAAGCGTCCGGCTTCATCGTCAGATAGCGGCCGAAGGCCGACTTCGCCTCGACCGAGCGGCCCGCTTTCATCAGCGAGATGCCGTGCCACCGCCAGGCGTCGGCCGGAGCGTCCGGATAGGCCACGGCCGCGGCGTAGCTCAGCGCGGCGCGGGCATCGTCGCCGTGGCGGTTGCGCAGCCGCCACACCTCGCCCTCATAGTAGCGCAGCAGGCCATTCCAGCCGTCCCTCGCCAGCGTCTCGATCAGATACTGGCTGGCGCCCGGATCGTTGAGCTTGACCTGGTCGTCGAGCATCATCGGCCGGATCGAAGCGATCTCGGCGAGATAGCGCTCGCGGCCGTTGTCGTAGGCCTTGCCGGCTTCGGTCACCTCGGCCGCCGAGATCCTAGGTCCGCGAGGCGCGAATCCGGCGACGGGTGCGTGTCGAACAGCGACCCGCGGCGGCGGCGCTTGCGGCGATAGCGCGCGCTGGCCGTCTCCTCGCCGATCAATTGCTCCCACACGGTCGCCATCTCGAGCGGCTGGTAGCCATTCTCGGCGAGCAGCCGGACGCCCATCGCGTCGGCCTCGGCCTCCATCGCCCGGCTGTAGGAGAACAGCGACAGGATCGTGCCGAGCTGGGCCAGCTGGACATAGTCGCCGAGATAGACCCCGCCGGCCGCGCCGCCCACTCCCGCCGCCATTGCGGCGATCGCGAAAATGTCGGTCTTGTGTCGCTCGTCGCGCCAGCTGCGGATCATGTGGCGGCGCAGAAAGTGTCCCGATTCGTGCGCGATCACGCCGGCGAGCTGCGCCTCGTTGCGCATCCTCAAGAGCAGGCCCGAGAACACCACCGCGAAGCCGGTCGGGAACATCATCGCGTTGAAATCGGGAATGTGGGCCAGATAGATCCGGAAATCCTTCGCCGCCGGGCCGCCGACCTTGCCGATCAGGTCCTTGAGGTAGCCGGTCAGCTTCGGATCGTTGATCAGCAGGTTGGACCCGGAGATTTCCTCCTCCGCCCGGTCCATCAGCTGCCAGATGCCCTGCTCGTCCTTGTCGGTCGGCTTGTAGCCCGGGCCGACCAGCGGGACCATGTCCCTGGGCAGGACGCGCGCCTCGGCGATGCCGGTCGTCAGCGCCGCAGCGGCGGCGCCGCCGCCGATCAGCAGCGACCGGCGGCTGACCTCGAAGCAGCGCGCGCACATCAGCTTTTCACCTGGGCGCGGCGGATCGCGACGCCGGGCTTCATGCGGCCCAGCAGCCGGTCGACCATCTGCGCCGCGC
The DNA here is from genome assembly GCA_963765945.1 of uncultured Alphaproteobacteria bacterium. Lineage (GTDB taxonomy): Bacteria > Pseudomonadota > Alphaproteobacteria > Sphingomonadales > Sphingomonadaceae > Sphingomicrobium. The sequence goes on along the minus strand of CAVXYS010000053.1, from coordinate 4,009 downwards.
CCTGGGGCGAACGCAGGTCGCCGAAGGCGATTCCGGGCACCTGGCTGGACGCGCTGACGACGTTGAACCACACGACCTCGCCGGTCTTGAGGTCGACCAGGCCGGCGTAATCGAGCTGGGCGGCGCCGCCGATATTGGGGGCGCAGAAGCCGACGATGCAGCCGGCGAGGCCGAGCACGCCGAGCGCGACCCGCCCGCCCGACGCCACCGAATCCTCGGCGTGAAGGAACAAAGCGTAATCGTAACCGGTCCGCTGGCCGAGCCGGACGGCGTCCTCGCCGAGCGTATATTCGAGGCCCTTGCCGCGCTTGGTCGGCAGATAGTCGCCGAGATATTTGTGGATCACGATCGACTGGCCGACGGCGTAGAACAGCCGCTCGAAGTCCGCGACCTCCTGCTCGCTGACGCCGGTCAGCTGGCTGCGGCGCTCGAGGATGTGGAGCTTGCCGCCGCGCCCGCCCTGCTGGGCCTGGAGCGCGGTGATGATGTTGGTGCGCGCCTGCTCGGTCCAGTCGGCGCGCGGCTCGACCATGCCGCCGGTGGTCAGCGACCCGACGCTGACGTCGGGGCGCAGCACCAGCAATTTATAGTCGCCCTGCGGCGGCGTGAACTGGACGTCGGCGAATTGCCGAGTCTGGACGCACGCGCTGGTCGGCACCGCTGCAGCCAGCGCGAGAGCCAGGCCCCATTTCCGCATAATCTTCCCTCCGGTCGCGCGAACCGGACGCGCGCTCCCCGTCCCTTGAGTGACCTCAGATCCCTGAACGGTTCATTAAAGCGGGAAGAAAGGCAAGCCTTTTTAAATATTTAGCGACCGCGCTCAGTCCGCGCCACTGGCGTCGCCGAGCACGAAGCCACGGTTGGAAGGCAATGACCGTCGACCGCTCCGGGCTCCAGCCAGAGCCCGAGCCACGCCGCCAGCGTCGGCATGATGTCAGTGGTCTCGACCACCGCGTCGCTCGGCGCGGCGGCCATCCCCTTCCGCCAGAACAGCACCGGCACGCGCCGGTCATAGTCCCACGCGCTGCCGTGAGTCGCGACGTAGCGGCTGGTGTCGGAAATGGGCGTGATGTCGGGCTTGAGCAGCACGACGAAGTCGCCCGAGCGGCCGGGATAGAAGCTCGCCCGGGCGCGCTGGATCGGGCTCCACTGGGTGGGCGGGGTCGTCGCCACCGGAGTTCGCCTTGAGCTGGTCGGCGGTGAACACCGCGGCGACCTGCGGGTGGGCCTTGTAGGCTGCGACCGCGGCCGTCAGCATCCGCTTCCGGTCCTTCGCCGACAGGTTGCGGTCGATGTACATGTCGCCGAACGCGCTCTCGCCGATCAGGCCGAAGCCCGCTGATCCCGAGCCGGTTGGCGAGCTTGAGCCCCATCGTCCCGGCGGCCAGGCCGGGATCGACCCGGGCGGCGTCCTTGACCCCCGCGAGCTGCATCCGCTCGGGGATGTCGAGCCCGCCGTGGTCGGCGGTGAGCGCCACCGCATAGTCGATGCCCGCGGCTGTCGAGCAGCGCGAGGAAGTCCCCGATCTCGCGGTCGAGCTCGAGCAGCTGCAGGCACATCTCCTCGCCCTCGGTGCCGTAGGTGTGGCCGACGTAGTCGGTCGCCGACAGGCTGATCGCGACCACGTCCGGGTCGGGGCCGCGGCCGAGCTGGAGCTCGTCGATCAGCCCCGCGGCGACCGCCAGCGTGTCCCCGTCGAGCTCGGGCGAGGCGCGGAAGGCGGCCTGGTCCTCGGCGTTGCGCGCGAACAGTCCGGCGCCGACCGTCTTCTCACTGTTCTGGATCGCGACCGGCCGCGCCTTCGCCTGGCAGAAGGCGGGCGCGGCCATCGGCTGGCGATATTCGAGCAGCGCCTTGGCGATCGAGGCATTGGCCTGGACGATGGTCTTCGGGACCCCCGCGCCCTTGAGGTCGGTCTCGAACTTCTGGCCGGTCCAGTACCAGCGCTGGTCGGCCTTGTGCCCGGTCATCATCACCGCGGCGCGGTCCTTGCCGGCGACCGCGACGTTGCGGCTCCCGGGCCGGGCGGCCTTCATCAGCTCGCCCAGCGTCGGCACCAGCAAATGCGCCGCCGAGACGGTGTAGGCCGACGAGCTGCTGCCCGGCACGGTCTCGTCCTCGGCGCAGTAGACGCTGACGTCCGAGCGCTTGACCCCCTGGTCGATCCAATTGTTGGCGATGATCCCGGTGCGCGATGGATGGTCGCCGGTGAGGATGGTCGAGTGGCCGGGGCAGGTCTCGGTCGCGGCATGGCTCTGGTAGCCATTGCGGAACGCCGCCCCGCTCCCGATCCGCGCCAGGCCGGCGGTGAAGTGCGGCCGATACTCGTCCCACAAATTGGCCGAGAACTGATCGACCGAGATGACGACGAGGAGCTTGGGCGGGGGTGCGGGCGCGGGTTGCTGGGCAGCGCCGGGCGCCGCGATCATAGCCGCCAGAAGTACAAGCCAGTTCCGCATCGCCCTCTCCGTTCCCCGGCGAAGGCCGGGGTCCAGTCCAATTAAACCGGCGCGGAAGCGCCGCCTGGGCCCCGGCCTTCGCCGGGGTACAATCAGCCCAATTTCGCCCGCAGCCGCTCGTTGACCACTTGCGGGTTGGCCTTGCCGGCCATCGCCTTCATCGTCTGGCCGACGAAGAAGCCGAACAGCGCCTGCTTGCCGCCTTGATACTCGGCGACCTTGTCGGCATTGGCGGCGAGGATCTCGTCGATCTTCGCATCGATCTCGCCCGTGTCCGAGTTCTGCCGGAGTCCGCGCTCGTCGACGATCGCGGCCGCGCCCTGGCCCGTCTCCAGCATGATCTCGAACACCTGCTTGGCGATCGTGCCGCTGATCGTCCCGTCGGCGACGAGGCCGAGCAATTCCGCCGCTCCGGCGGGCGTCACCGGGCACTCGTCGATGCCCTTGCCGAGCCGGTTGAGCGCGCCGAACAGCTCGGCGACCACCCAGTTGGCCCCCTGCTTCGGCTCAGCGCCCGCCTCGAGCAGCGCATCGAACCACCGCGCAGTCTCGACCTCGGCGGTCAAAACGCTGGCGTTGTAAGGGGTTATGCCGAGACCCTCATAACGCTTGCGCTTGGCGTCGGGCAGCTCGGGCAGCGATTCCCGGCACTCGTCGAGGAACGCCTCGTCGAGCTCGAGCGGCAGCAGATCGGGGTCGGGGAAATAGCGGTAATCGTGCGCATCCTCCTTGGAACGCAGCGACCGGGTCACGCCCTTGTCGGGATCGAACAGCCGGGTCTCCTGGGCGACCGCGCCGCCGCCTTCCAGCAATTCGACCTGGCGCTTCGCCTCATGCTCGACCACCGCCATGACGAACCGCACCGAATTGACGTTCTTGGTCTCGGTCCGGGTGCCGAGCTCGCCGCCCGGCTTCCTCACGCTGACGTTGACGTCGGCGCGCATCGACCCTTCGTCCATATTGCCGTCGCACGAGCCGACGTAGCGCAGGATCGCCCGCAGTTTGCGCAAATACGCGCCCGCCTCCGCCGGCGAACGCATGTCGGGCCGCGACACGATCTCCATCAGCGCGACGCCGCTGCGGTTCAAATCGACGTAGCTCATGGTCGGGTGCTGGTCGTGCATCAGCTTGCCCGCGTCCTGCTCGACGTGGAGGCGCTCGATGCCGATGCGCCTGGCTGAAGATTTGTCCTTTTCGTCGAGGAGAATCTCGACCTCGCCCTCGCCGACCAGCGGATGATAGAGCTGGCTGATCTGATAGCCCTGCGGCAGGTCGGCGTAGAAGTAATTCTTGCGGTCGAACCGGCTCGACCGGTTGATCACCGCGTCCAATGCCATGCCGGTGCGCACCGCCTGGCGGATGCACTCCTGGTTGGGCACCGGCAGCATCCCCGGCATCGCCGCATCGACCAGGCTCACCTGCGTGTTCGGCTCCGCGCCGAACTCGGTCGCCGCGCCGGAAAACAGCTTCGACGCGGTCGCGGTGATCTGCGCATGGACCTCGAGCCCGACCACGACCTCCCACTCGCCGGTTTCGCCTTTGATGCGAT
>CAVXYS010000052.1:0-28563 GCA_963765945.1 uncultured Alphaproteobacteria bacterium | reverse complement strand
GCGTGCCGTCCAGAATCGAGGCGATGATGTCCGGGGCGAGATAGTTGAGCCTTAGAACGCGAGCGAAACGAAAAGCCGTGCAGTTCACCTCGGCGGCCAGCTCGCCCAGCGACCTTTCGCGCTGCTCGTCAACGAGCCTTTGAAGGTCCCTGGCTTCCATTATCAAACGCTTGAGTCCAGGCATCGGATGCGGCTTGCTGGGGCCAGTGCGCGGCTCAATCGGCATCAGCAACTTACGGTGATAGCGGATCGCCCCGGCCGGCAAATCGATAAGCTGAGTCCGGCGCACGTCTCGAGTCGCCGCAGTGACCTTTGAATACGCCGACGCCATCCCACCGAAGGAAGCGTTCAACTTCACTGCAACGAATGACGATCTTTACCCGCTCCAGAGATGTGCTCGGTCGTTTGGCAGCTTCATTGAGCGTGCACCCGGCCGATCTGCTCCGCTGAGCTTAAATCCTCGAAAATCTGTGCCGTGGGGTATGCGTGGAGCGCCCAAGGTCGCTCCCTCATATCTCGTATTCAGCCGATATTTGCTCAAATACTTGACGCATCCCTTGACGCAGCGGAGACTTGGGTCCATGTTTGCGAGCTGTCACGCGCCGAGTTTTGGTTGGAGAAGTATCAAAATGGTCGGATCGGGGAAAGCAACAGCAGGCAAGCATGCGAAATTTCGCGAGCTCGCCGAGGCTCGTACGAACCGCGCCTTGGAGGACATTCGACGGAGCGGTAACCTCTCTAACACGCAGCTTTACGTTTGGGAGGACGGGGAAGTTCGGAAGATCATCAAGGCGCTGAAGGATGCCGTGGCGGACATCGAAGGCCGCTTCAGTTCACCGAAGGAAAGACGGGTGCCCAGTTCAAGCTTTAAGTCCAGCAATCTGCGTCCACCATGCTGTCGCCAGCCGGCTTCATTTTTCCCGGAACAATTCCGATCGATCCGGAAAACACGCTCGATCAGTTGACCGGGCGGTTCAGGGCGGTCCGAGATGGCCTGCCTGAGTTGGTGAAAAACTCTAAGGATCAATACTCGCGCCTCAAGTTGGTCGACCGCGAGCACCGCCAGATCGTCGTGATCGCGGACACCAAGAAGCGCGTGATGGGAGTTTTGGATTTCGCGGGTGCGCCGGCCGAGAACTACGCTGGATGGGCCACCTGGTCGAACCCGAAGGTGGGCACGCCGAACTCGCCGCTGACATCGAGGCGTGCCACGGCAATGGCGGTAAGGCGTTCATGGTGCGGGGCGCCACCGACTATGCATTCATGGAGTCGGTCTACAAGGGCAAGCGCACGAAGATGGGCTTCGACAACAAGCGCGCGGATGCCCGCTATCAACCTGGTTTCATGACGGACCACGGCGTTCCCGTCGATGACATCGCAGATGCTGACCCGCGGGCGCGGCTCGACGAGTACCTAGCCGAACTCGGCCTGACTTTTGCTCAACTGCCGGAAGACGCGCGCCGAGTGTTTGAGGAGCGGAAGGCCTTTACCGGCGTGCTGCTCAGCCGCGTTCTTGAATGGGCGAACCGGAGACAGCCGACACTGCGCCGGACCGCCACCGAGATCAGCGAAATCCTGGCGAGCCACGGCCAGACGGCGATGACGATCCAGACCTGCGACGTGTGGGTGGTCGTGGACGGGAAGGTGGCTTCGGGTTCTCCGATCCGTCCTATCGCCATCGACCCGTACGAGGGATTTGACGAAGTGCCCCGCGAGTACGTCATTCCCGACGTTCTGCCGGACCCCGAGACCGGCGAGAGCTCGCCATTCCGGGCGATGTGCGGGTGCTCCGCCTGAGCACGAGCGCGAAGCACTTCAGATCAGCGCCGAGACCAGGGCTAAGAACGTCATCCGCGTCTGGAACGAACGCAATAACGTCGCGACTTGGCCGTCATTCGCTCGGCGTGCTGATCACTTCGGTCAGCTTCATGTTCGGCGAGCTGCGCTGCTCGGGCGATGACGGCAGAGCACCAGGCGGCGCCGAGCGTCATGACCTTGCGCCCACGCCGCTCGCGCGAGCGCTGAAGAAGTGGACGCGAGACCGGGTCGAAGAGTCGGCGCTGGAACTCAACAAGGCGATGGCGGCATCGACCAAGCCGAAGGAGCGCGACCACGCGCGCAATGCCCTCAACCAGTTCCGCGATCTAATGCGGAAGTTCCTGGATCGGGATGCAACCGGCGCGGAAGATGACGACCGCGACAACGGCCAGCATGGCGACGACGGCCCAGGCACGAAGCGCTGGAGGGAGCCGTTCGAGTTCGGCGAGCGAGTAGATCAGGTGGTGCTTGAGCTTGCAGCGGGGCACCACCGTTCGCCTTCACCATCATCGCCGGCCACCGACCACCGAGGTGCAGGAGGTCGGCGCCACCGCTTCGAGGCGATCTCGATCAAACGACAGCGAAGTCAACCCGGCCAGATCGTCGAGCGCGACGACGTCAGCGCCTCGCCGCCACCACGGCCGACCCGATGACCGAGTTGAGGCGCAGGGCGGCGGCGGCGGAGGAGGCACGGGCGGCGGAGGCCGCCGTCGCCGCCAGGGCCAGAAGGTCAAATTGGGGCTGACGTTCCACACGAGCGATGGGCCGGTGGACGATGCGCTGATCGACGCGGAGGTCATTCCGCCCGACATGGGCAAGATCGGACGTCATGGCCGCTTCACTGCCGGGATGCACTAGGGGGAGCGCCACTGTCAGGGTTCGATACGGCCCGGCCGAAACCGACGTTCGAGATTTTGTGGTGGCGATCGGCGCCGACCGCGTGGAGCCGAAAAAGGGGGAGGGCGGCAAGGGTGCCGACATCCCGTTCGATCCTACTTTGTGGCGAGCCCGCTCCGGGCATGGACGAGTACCCCGAGGACGCGCGCACGGTGCCGCCTGGTCCCAACTATCCGACGATCGTTCGAGGACCGCGCACTGTTCCCTGGCATTGTTTGGCTCAATCCGAATAGCAAGGAGGCCGAGCGCGTGCGCACTAGCGGCGTCGGGGGCTCATCGGGAGTCCTGGGCCTCGAGACGAAGACGTTCACGCACTTCGTTGCTCTGAAGTGCTTCGAAATTTTGAAACGGCTCTACATCAGACAGCAAATTGCCGGCGAGCAGGTCACCGAGGATCAGTACATGCAGGCTGCGGCGTATTCGGAGATTGAGTGCGCCGACTTCATCGATGCCGCCTGGGACCTCAGCGACCAAATCCTGAAAAGCGGAGCTAGTGGGAATGGCTAAACTTCCAGGGTCGGACGCTCACCGCGGCGCAGGAGATACTCTTCGCCGCTCCAGGACCTCGACGCGTCCGGCAAATCGGAGTTTACCGAGTGGGACCTCACCGTCGCCACATGGAAGCGAAACCCGAACCGTTTCGGCGCCCGGGGGTATGAGGCCGAATACCCCGACCACAAGCGCGTGATGATGGAGATCATGGGCAACAAGAAGGACAATCCGGTCCGGGTGGGCACTATCGAGAAGACGCGTCCGAATTGCTACCGTCTCACCAACCTAGGCCGATCCCAGGTCGAAAGGCTTCGTCAGGTTCGCGGTGATGGTCAGCAGTCTGTCCGCTCGCCGCAATCGGTTTATGACGCGGTCGCGCCCTACTATCGGAACCCCGTTTTCCGGAAACATAGCCGCGACCCCGAAGAGCCGCGTATGTGGTTGGGAGCAGCATCGTTCCTGCAGCTCGCCAACAGTGAAGCCCGACACCTAGAGGACCGTCTCCGCGCAACCGAGCGTGCGATCGACGACCCGCGTTGGCCTGGCTTCACGGACCATGGAGTGGATCAGATCAATCGCGGGGTGTCGGCCGGAGGCGGGAAGGCCATCTCGAAAGACGACCTGCTCCAGTCTGAAAGCGTACTTGACTGCTGCAGGAGCGCTTTGCCCATGACTGCGAGGCAATCCGACGCCCTGTGGTAGCACGTTTCTCTGTCCCGCAGGGCGACGTGCCAGACCACGTTCAGGTCTCGCTGATCAAAGCGCCCAAGCGAGGACGCGACGTACCTGAAGGTTGGCCTCGCAGCCCTTCACCCACTTGCGGTTAAGCTGCTCGGCGACGGCGCCGGTGGTGTTGCTGCCCCCGAACGGGTCGAAGACCAAGTCCTGTTCGTCGGTCAGGAATTTGACAAAGAACTCCACCAGCTCCTGCGGCATGCGAGCCGGATGAAGGGGGACGCCCCGCTCACGGCAGAACATCTGGTACTGCTCATTCGAGCGGGTGTCGTTCCCCTTCAGGAGAGTGCCGAGACCGGGGGCATCGTCGCTGTTCGATGACATTCGGCGGGATGGCCCCCTTGTTGTCGGTCTTGAAGCTCTCCTTCCGATATTGTGCTCGGACGGCCGTTTCCCGCTGTTGTACTTCCCGGTCTCGATCAGGGCTTCATGGTCGACTGTTCGGCAGGACGCGCCGGTTATCTGCCTTCGGCCGATCCACGGGCGACATCCACCAGATTCTGCTGAACGCGTCCTTCACTCGGATGCGCTCTACGTTGACCCACTGGACGGGGGACGGCAAGCGAGCCGGGTTGTACCAGACGAACTCTTGGCAGAGATTGGAGATTGGCAGCCTCGAGGGAATTCTGAGCAGCGCGCGGATCACGACGGTTGACATGACCGGCCGGCCCGGCTCCCAAGCGTTGCCGATCTCGATCACCACGGAGCCGTCGGGCGTGAGCAGGTCGGCCAACTTCGGTGCGAAACCGGCGAACCATTCGATGTATTCCTCGCCTTGGAGGTTCCCGTATTTCTTCTTGTCGTTCAGAGGGAACGGCGGACTTGTGAAGACAAGCTTAGCCGTTCCACGAAGAGCTTGGCCTTCAGGACTGTCCAGCAGCGCTAGCGTGTCACCACAGTACATCTGCCCGAGGCGGGTCTCATAGATCAACAGCGGCTTAGCGCCCGTCTGCTCCGGCTCGTTCTTCAACTTGTTCCGCGATTGGCCCGCCACTCGATGTTCCGTTCCCGTGCTTATGACGCCGACGCGGGTAACGCGACTTCCGCCGCGAAGCAGCCCCCCGCCGATTAGCCATCTATCAACCCTTTCAGCATTCGCGAACAGGTCAGATCGACTAGGGCGAGCATTTCACGACGAACCGAGTTGCCATTCGGTGCCTATGCGGTACTTGGCGAAGGCGCACTGCTTTGGTCGGGCGAAATCAGCGCGACAAAGCTATGAAAACAAAGAGAGAAAATGGTGGACGCACTAGGGCTCGAACCTAGGACCCGCTGATTAAGAGTCAGCTGCTCTACCAACTGAGCTATGCGTCCACTGCCGTGAGGCGAGCGCTCCGGCGCAATCTCGCCTTGAGCGGCGGCGCCGGTAGCATGCACTTAGGTGGGGCGCAACCGTCGCAAGTCAAGCGAGCGACGAGACCGTCCGCTGCTGCCGCTCGAGCGCCATCAGCAGGCCGAGGCACAGCATCACGGTCATCACCGCCGAGCCGCCGAAGCTGACCAGGGGCAGGGGAACCCCGACCACCGGGGCGAGGCCCATGACCATCATCAGGTTGATCGACACGTAGAAGAAGATCGTCGCCGAGAGGCCGGCCGCGGCGAGCTGCGAGAAGCGGGTGCGGGCGTTGGTGCTGACCCGCATTCCCCAGCGGATGACGAGGCCGAAGGCGAGGATCAGGAACACGCCGCCGACCAGCCCCCATTCCTCGGCCATGGTGGCGAACACGAAGTCGGTGTGGCCTTCGGGCAGATAATCGAGGTGGCTCTGGCTGCCGTTGAGGAAGCCCTTGCCCCAGATTCCGCCCGAGCCGATCGCGATCTTCGACTGGCTGATGTGGTAGCCGGCGCCGAGCGGGTCGCTCTCCGGGTCGAGGAACACGTCGATCCGCTTGCGCTGGTAGCCGTGGAGCAGATTGTAGGCGATCGGCGCGGCGACCGCGACCGCGACCGCCGGGCCGGCGAAGATCCACCACGGCAGGCCGGCGAGGAACATGACCGTCACGCCGCACAGCACGACCATGATGCAGGTGCCGAGGTCGGGCTGGACGAGAATCAGGAAGGCGGGGACCCCGAGCAGCAGGAGGGCCGGCCAGATCGCGCGCCACTTGCGGATCTCGCCGGCCGGGACGAGCTCGTAGAAGCGGGCGAGGGTAAGGACGATCGCCGGCTTCATGAACTCCGACGGCTGGAGCCGGATCGGGCCGAGCTCGAGCCAGCGCTGGGCGCCCTTGCTGACGAAGCCGAGCGCCTCGACGCCGACCAGCATGACCAGCGTGACCGCGTAGAGCGGGAAGGTGACCGCCTTGATGGTCGATTCCTTCACCCATGACATGCCGACCGCGATGCCGAGGAAGACCATGAAGATCACCGCCTGCTTCAGCGCCCACGGCTGCACCGAGCCGCCGGCGGCCGAATAGAGGACGAGCAGGCCGAACCCGGCGATCGCCGCGACCAGGAAGATCAAGCGCCACGGCAGCCGCGCGAGCGGCTTCGGAATGATGGCCGAGGTGATCATGCCTGGTCGGTGAGCGGGGGCAGGCCGTTGGCCGCGCGCCAGCGGGCGGTCCTGTGCTGCGTGCGTTCCTCGAGCGTGCCGCCGATGCCCTGCTCGAAGCCCTGCAGGGCCGCGATCGCTTTCTGCCGGTCGTAGAGGAAGGTCAGCGTGTCGCGGATCAGCGGCGCGGCGACGGCCGCCCCGAAACCGCCATGCTCGACGATCGCCGCGGCCGCGTAGCGCGGGTTGTCGAACGGCACGAACGCCATGAACAGCGAGTGGTCGCGCAGCTTCCAAGTCGCGCTGGTGTAATTGCCGCGTTCGGCATCGGACAAACGGTGGGTCTGCGCGGTCCCGGTCTTGCCCGCCATCTGGATCCCGTCGAGCGGCAGCTTGGCGCCGGCCGCGGTGCCGTGATCGACCACGCCCCACATCGCCTTGCGAATGAAGTCCAAATGATCCTGGTCGACGTCGAGGTGGGACTGCGGTTTCACCGGCTGGTTCTTCAGCAGCCGCGGCATGACCCGCTTGCCGGTCGCCAGGCGGCTGGCCATCACGGCGAGCTGGAGCGGGTTGATCAGCACCATGCCCTGGCCGATCGACATGTTGATCGTGTCGTAGGTCTGCCACTCGCGATGATATTTGCGCATCATCCACTGCGGATCGGGGACGGTGCCGTAGCGCTGGTTGTCGAACGGCAGGTCGAACTTCTCGCCGAAGCCCATCGAGCGGATCATCGGCGCCAGCTTCTCGGCGCCGACCCGGCGGCACATGTCGTAGAAATAGATGTCGCAGCTGTGGACCACGGCCGCGTCCATATCGACCGGCCCATGGCGCTTGTCGCAGTGGAACACATGATTGCCGAGCGGGTAGGAGCCGGTGCAATTGACCCGGTGCTTGCGGTCGACGCCGGCGTTCAAGAGCGCCATGGCCATCGACGGCTTGATCGTCGAGCCCGACGGGTAGAGGCTCTCCAGCGCCTTGTCGACCAGCGGCAAATGGTCGTCCTGCGACAGCATCTTCCATTCGTTCCGGCTGATCCCGTCGGAGAAATTGTTGGGATCGAACGACGGCATCGAGGGCATGGCGAGGATGTCGCCGTTGGTGACGTCGAGGACGACCACCGAGCAGGACTGGTCGCCGATCCGCCGCGCCGCATATTCGTGCAGGTCGGAGTCGATCGTCAGCTGGACGGTGCCGCCGCTGCGGTCGGGCTTGGGGTCGAGCTCCTTGACCAGCTTGCCCCGCGCGGTGACCTCGACCCGCTGGCCGCCCGGTTGCCCGCGAAGCGTCTGCTCCAGCGACTTCTCGAGGCCTTCCTTGCCGATCTTGACCCCGGGCACGAGCAGCAGCGGGTTCTTGTTCTCCGCTTCATATTCCTTTTCGTTCGCCGCGCCGACGTAGCCGACCAGCTGGCCGACCGACGTCCCGCCCGGATAGAAACGGGTGAAGCCGCGCGACGCCGCCACGCCCGCCAGCTCGGGCAGGCGGACGGTGATCGCGGCATATTGCTCGTAGGCGATATTGTCGGCGACCGAGACCGGCTGGAAGCCGCGGCTGTGCTCGAGCTCCCTGTTGATCCGGTCGACCTCGTCGGGCGGCAGGGTCAGCAGCTGCGCGAGCTGGCCGACGACGCGCGGACCGTCGGTCAGCTGCTGCGGGATGATGTCGACCCGGAAGCTCGCCTTGTTGATCGCGATCGGCTTGCCGTTGCGGTCGATGATCCAGCCGCGCCGGGGCGGGACCGGGATGAGCTGGACCCGATTGCTTTCGCTCAGCAGCTGATATTTCTGGTTCTGGGCGATCGACAGCCAGCCGAGGCGGCCGATCAACAAGGCGCCGACCGTCGCCTGGGCGCCGCCGAGCAGCAGCATCCGGCGCGAGAATGTGATCGACTGATGCGCCGTCGTCAGGCGAGTCGGCCGGTTCATCGCCCCAGCCTCCACCGGTCGAGCCGCGACACCAGCCAGGCGCTCAACGGAAAGACGCAAATCGAGATGATGGTCGGCGGCCCGACGGCGGCGATCGGGACGCGCGCGCCGACTGCCGCGGCCACCCGCCATTGCAGTCCTTCGTCGATCGCGATCAGCACCGCGGCAAGCACCCATTCGATCCAATAATCGCGCCACATCGTGCGGCGATCGATCAGGTCGAGCGCGAGCATGGTCGCACTCCACAAGGCCACCGACAAGCCTATCGGCGAGCCGGTGATGAGGTCGTTGGCGAGCCCCATCGGCGCCGCCCACCAGGCTGGCCACGGGTCCGAGCGGAGCAGGCGCCAGCTGATCAGCGCGAGGAAGCCGAAGTCGGGATACCAGCCGCTCGAGGTGACGATCGGCAAGGCGGCGAGGAACGAAGCGGCGACGACCGATACGGCCGGCGCGATCATCGCGAAGGGCTTCGGGCCCTGGCCGATCCTGCGCTTGGTCGAGAGTGCCGCGCGGACCATCAGGGTCCCTCCGACGGAGCCGGCGAGTCGCTGCCGGCCGCGTCCGGCTCGTAGGGCGGCTCGACCACGGCGAAGCTGACAGTGGCCGGATCGGCGAGCGGCAGCGCGACCGCGCCGTCGTCGTCGAGCTTGACCACCCGGGCGACCGGGACCAGCGGCGGATAGAGCCCGCCGGTGCCCGAGGTGATGATGATGTCCCCGCGCTTGAACGGGTTGCGCCCGACCTCCAGCGGGCGGACGTCGATCGTCCCGTCGCCGCGGCCCTGGGCGATGACCGGGAGCCCGCCGCGCAGCACCCGGGCCGGAACGATATTGTTGCGGTCGGACACCAGCAGCACGCGCGAGGCCAGCGCGCCGGCATCGATCACCCGCCCGACGAGGCCCTCGGGCGACCGCACCGGCATGCCGATGCGGACCCCGTCGCTCGACCCCGCCGAGAGGATCGCGAACCGCCGCGGGCTGCTGAAGGACGAGCCGACGAGGCGGCCGACGGCGACCGCGCCCCGCTCCCGCTCGCGCAGCTTGAGCAAGGCCTTGAGCTGGCGATTTTCCTGCAGCACAGCATTGGCAGTGAGGATCTGGCGCGCCATCGCATCGCGTTCGCGCTTCAGCTTGCCGTTCTGGCCGGCGGCGTCCCAATAATTGCCGGCACCGGTGAACAGGCCCTCGACGGTGGAGGTGACCTCATTCAGCCCTGAAGCAACCGGACCGGTGACGTCGAGCGCGGCGCCGCGCACGCCGTCGAACCGCGCCGGGGCGAAGATCGACAGGGCCAGCAGGAGAAGGCCGATCAGGATCCCGGCGATCAGCGCGAGAAAGCTGAAGAACAGCCCGTATTGGGCTCGGCGCGACCAGCCGGGGCGCGCGGTCGCCACGCCTCAACCCCTCGCTAGGCCGTCTGCAGAACGCCGCGGAACTGCTCTTCCTCGAGCGCGCGGCCGGTGCCGAGCGCGACGCAGGTCAGCGGATCCTCGGCTACGGTGACCGGCAGGCCGGTCTCGTCGCGAAGCACTTCGTCGAGGCCCTGCAGCAGGGCGCCGCCGCCGGTCAGCACGATGCCCTGGTCGCAAATGTCCGCGGCGAGCTCGGGAGCAGTGTTCTCGAGCGCGATCCGAACGCCCTCGACGATCGTCCCGACCGGTTCGGACAGGGCTTCCGCGATCTGCCCCTGGTTGATCGAAATTTCCTTGGGCACGCCGTTGACGAGGTCGCGGCCCTTGATGTGCACGGTCTTGCCGATGCCGTCGACCGGCGGCTTGGCGATCCCGACCTCTTTCTTGATCCGCTCGGCGGTCGCTTCGCCGATCAGCAGATTGTGGTTGCGCCGGACGTAGGAGCTGATCGCTTCGTCCATCTTGTCGCCGCCGACCCGGACCGAGGTGGTGTAAGCGAGGCCGCGCAGCGACAGCACCGCGACTTCGGTCGTGCCGCCGCCGATGTCGACGACCATCGAGCCGATCGGCTCGGTCACCGGCATGTCGGCGCCGATCGCCGCGGCCATCGGCTCTTCGATCAGATAGACCGCGCTCGCCCCGGCGTTGGACGCGGCGTCGCGGATCGCGCGGCGCTCGACCGAGGTCGAGCCCGACGGCACGCAGATCACGATTTCGGGGAAGCGCCAGGCGCGCATCTTGCCGCCGTGGACCTTGTGGATGAAGTGCTTGATCATCTGCTCGGCGACGTCGATGTCGGCGATGACTCCGTCGCGCAGCGGGCGGATGGCCTCGATCTGGTCCGGGGTCTTGCCCATCATCAGCTTGGCGTCGTCGCCGACCGCCTTGACCTTTTTGACGCCGTTGATGGTTTCGATGGCGACGACCGAGGGTTCATTGAGGACGATTCCGCGGCCGCGGACGTAGACGAGCGTATTGGCGGTCCCGAGGTCGATCGCCATGTCGTGCGACATCCACTTGAACCAGCGATTCCAGAACATTGATCCCCGTATCCCCGACCTGCTGAGAAGCAGCGGAGCAAGGCCTCCGCGGCTTCACTTGCGATTAAACACTTCCCATTGAATGCGGCCTGAATTTCCGCGAAAAATCAGCGCTTCGCCGGCCGCCTTCGAATGAGCTAGGATTGGTTAACATGTCAATAAGAAGGCTGCCGCCCGAGCTCATAAATCGAATCGCCGCGGGCGAAGTCGTCGAACGTCCGGCGAGCGCGCTCAAGGAGCTAGTCGAAAACGCGCTCGATGCCGGAGCCGCCCAGGTCGCGGTGCGGCTGTCGGCCGGCGGGCTCGAGCTGATCGAGGTTGCCGACGACGGTCGCGGCATGAGCCCGGCGGAGATGCGCCTGGCGCTCGAGCGGCACGCGACCTCGAAGCTGCCCGACGATTCGATCGACCGGGTGACGAGCTTCGGCTTCCGCGGCGAGGCGCTGCCGTCGATCGCCAGCGTCTCCCGCCTCAGCATCGAAAGCCGGGTCCGCGGCAGCGACGGGTGGCGAATCGCGGTCGATCACGGCGAACCGGCCGGGGAGGGGCCGGCGGCGCTGCCGCCGGGCACCCGGGTGGCGATTGCGGGACTGTTCGACAAGGTGCCGGCACGGCGCAAGTTCCTGCGCTCACCGCGCGCCGAATATGCCGCCTGCCTCGATGCCGTGAAGCGCCTGGCGATGGCCCGCCCCGACGTCGGCTTTTCGCTCGATCACGATGGGCGACGGATCCTGACCGTCCAGCCGGCCGCAGCGCCCGCCCGGGTCGCCGAGTTGCTGACCCACGAGCTCGAGCGTCATGGGGTCGGGATCGACTGCTCTCGCGATGGCCTCCGGCTGACCGGCGTCATCAGCCTGCCGACCTTCAACCGCGGCATGGCCGACCAGCAATATCTGTTCGTCAACGCGCGGCCGGTGAAGGACCGGCTGCTGGTCGGCGCGCTGCGCGCCGCCTATCGCGACCTCATCGCGCGCGACCGCCACCCGATCGCGGCGCTGTTCCTCGAAGTCCCGCTCGAGGACGTCGACGTCAACGTCCACCCGGCCAAGACCGAAGTGCGGTTCCGTGATCCGGCGGCGGCCCGCGGGCTGATCGTCGGTGGCCTCCGCCGCGCGCTCGACGAGGAAAGCCAGCGTAGCGCCGCGCGCGAACAGGCTGCGGCGCCGGTCATGTGGACGACGAGCGCGACCTACGATGCAGAGTTGAACCGTCACCCTGGCGAGAGCGGGATTCCGGCCTTCGCGGGCATGACGGGGGTAGCCGAGGAGCAACGTCTGTTCGACCAGGCTCCCGCGGCCCGTGCGGAGCCGGCCGTCGAGGCCGTGCCGAGCTACCCCCTGGGCGTCGCGCGCGGGCAGGTTGCCGCGACCTATATCGTCGCCGAGGCCGAGGACGGGCTGGTGATCGTCGACCAGCATGCCGCGCACGAGCGACTGGTGCTCGAGCGGATGCGCGCGGCACGCGAGGGAGGAGCGATCGCCCGCCAGGTGTTGCTGATTCCCGAGGTCGTCGAGCTCGACGAGCCGGATTGCGACCGGCTCGAGGGTGCCGCGGCGGACCTCGCCGAGCTCGGGCTGGAGATCGAGCGGTTCGGGCCCAGTGCGATCCTCGTCCGGGCCTATCCCGCCGCACTAGGGAAGACCGACGTCGCCGGGCTGCTCGCCGACCTCGCCGCCGAAATATCGGAGCTCGGCGGGCCCTTGAGCCTGCGCGACAAGCTTGACCATGTCGCCGCGACCATCGCCTGCCACGGCTCGGTGCGGGCCGGGCGAATCCTGTCGGTCGCGGAGATGAACGCCCTCTTGCGCGAGATGGAGGTGACGCCGCGCTCCGGCCAGTGCAACCACGGGCGGCCGACGTGGGTGAAGCTCGGCCATGGCGAGATCGAGAAATTGTTCGGCCGAAGATAGGCGGCTGCGCGAGTCTCTTAGGTCTCTGAAGTCGAACGGCTGCCCGCGCTGAGCCGGTTGCAGGCCGCTCTGGAGGTCGGTTGCGACGATCGCGCCGGGCCGGGCAATCGCCAGCCCGGCCTTCGGCCGCACGTAAAGCCGTCCCACGCCATCAGGCAGGTTCACCTGCCGATAGCCGTGGCGTTGCGCGAAAACGTCCAAATAGGCGTCCAGGCATCCTGGATATTCCGGAGATTCATATCCGGTGAGCAGTGCCAGCGGCAGCCGTTTGTCCAGCACCTGTTCGAGGTTTGCCGGAATCACGACATGAAGCTCGGATGCCGTCCGCGGGCTTAGCAAGACGCCGCTCCTGAACACGAACGGTCCCGTGGCGAAATCGTCGTCGATCGAAACACCGGAATCGACGGCGCGCTCGGGGGACAGGCTTGCGATTTCGTCACCCGGACGGGCAGGGGGCAGGTGCCTCCGCATCCAGGCGGCGTCGGCTTCGTCGATCAGGATCGGCGAACCGGACTTCGCTGCCCGAGAGGCGGCCAGCAGCGACGGCGTCATTCCGACCATTGCAAACACCAGGATCGCCTTGATCCAAAGCCTGGTGTGGGGCGCGTCCGTCGAAAGCGCGATCCCGAGGCTGATGAACAGCGGCGGCAACACCGGAATGACATATTGGGCATGCGCAGGAAGCGGGAGCACCATCCCGACCACTCCCGCCAGGATCATAATGCCGAGGAAAATGACCTCGCCGTGAAAGGCCGTGGCAAGGGACGTCCGCAGTCGTGCGCCGACGATGACGAACGCCAGCAGGGCGGGTCCGAGAAGGAGGTAACCGATCAGGTCTTCGGCCGTGTCGAACGGGGAGAGTTCCCAGGCTTGTCCGATTTCACGGTACCACTGAAAGGGCGCAGTCGCGCCATAAGTGAAAACACCCCACAGGAATGACCCGGGCGCACCGGCCCAGGCCAATAGAGCCGGGACCGCGCCGAGGCCCAGGCCTGTCGCGCAGGCCGCGAACTGTCGCACGGGACGGTCTCCGCGCAGCATTGTGAATGCTCCCGCGGCGATGCCGAAGGGCAGGTAGGAGAGCTTGGTGCTGGCAGCGAACCCAAAAGCGATGCCGGCGACAAACCACAGCCGGAGCCGGGGCTTCCGAACGGCGCTAAGCGCTGCCCACAAGGCAAGGCCAAGGAAGAACGCCGGAAGGACGTCGTTGCGGACGACGGAGCTGGCCTGTTGGAAGGCATCAACCGCCGCCATGCCCCCGGCCGCGAGCAGCGCATGGCGCTGGCCGACCCCGATCGACCGCTGCGCCAGATAGACGATGAGCACCGTCGCCAGCCCGAGCAGCGCGGTCAGCAGCCGCATCGACAAGAATACGTCGTCCGGGAACAGCAGCGCGACCGGCGCATAGATCCAGCTTTGCAGCGGCGGCTGCAACGACAGATAGTCGCGGAAGATCGTGTAGCGCAGCGCCAGGTCGGCCCCCGCCACATATTGGCTTTCATCGTGGCCGATGCGGGCGAGGAAAACGCGGAGCAGCAGCCAGGCGGCCAAGGCGATGGCGCACCAGACCGGTAACGAAGCAATTCTCCGATCACGGCGTGTCGGGGTCGGCAAAGCCGCGGCCGGCGCGACGGCCGGGTTCGAGGGAAACATGGCCTGCGAATCCTGCTTGGGGACGCTCGCGCGCCCAGTTCCCTTGAGCAACCGCCTATGGCCCCGGTGCGCAATGTGCAACGGTGCTTTTCGCGGACCGCCAGCTAGTCCCTCGATTCGGTTGCTGCTAAGCGGGCGGCGGGAATGGAGTCTCCCGTATAACCGCCGACCGGCTGATGGCTCCTACGGGCGCACTTGTGCAGCAGTAGGAGGAATATGCTCTATCTCATTGTTTTCGCGGGCGCAGGCATTGGTGGCGCGCTTCGTCACGGGGTCAACGTCGGCGCCGTGAAATTGTTCGGATACGGATTTCCGTTCGGGACCCTGATCGTCAACGTCCTCGGGTCGTTCCTGATCGGCCTGCTGGCCGGCTGGTTCGCCTTCCGGCCCGGGGTGCCGCAGGACATGCGCCTGTTCCTCACCACCGGAATCCTCGGCGGATTCACGACCTTTTCCGCTTTCTCGCTCGATGCCGCGCTGCTGATCGAGCGCAACGCCTACGCGCTGGCGGCGGCCTACCTCCTCGGATCGGTCACCGCGAGCCTGCTGGCATTGTTCCTCGGCCTCGCCCTGTTTAGGAGCGGCACGCATCTGCCATGAACATCGACCTCATCCCGGTCGGCGACGATCCGCCGAACAGCGTCAACGTGATCATCGAGGTGCCGGTCGGCGGTGAGCCGGTGAAATATGAGTTCGACACCAGGTCGGGCGCCCTGTTCGTCGACCGCATCCTGCACACGCCGATGCGCTATCCGGCCAACTACGGGTTCGTGCCGCACACGCTGTCGCCCGATGGCGATCCGCTCGACGCGCTCGTCATCGCCCGCACCCCGTTCGTCCCCGGCAGCGTCGTTCGCGCCCGGCCGATCGGCGTGCTCAACCTTGAGGACGAGCATGGCGGCGACGAGAAGTTGATCTGCGTCCCGGTTGACTCGACCTTTCCTTATTACACCGACGTCGGCGAGCGGCAGGATTTGCCCTCGATCATCCTGAAACAGATCGAGCATTTCTTCACCCATTACAAAGATTTGGAGCCGGAAAAATGGGTCCGGGTCGGGCGCTGGGGCGATGCCGAGGAGGCGAAAACCGTGCTTCTCGAAGCGATCGAACGGGGCAAGGCGAGCGCTGCTCGGGACGGGTAAGCAACGACTTTGGCGTCATTCGATGCTATGGTGCGTGCCAGAGCAGGAGCAAATTCCATGGACGGCCAAGACCGCGTGTACTTTGCTCGGCGCGCGGCCGAGGAAGAAGAGCTGGCGGTGGCCGCCAGCGACCCCGACGTCGCCAGGGCCCACCGCGACATGCAGCGCGCCTATCTCGAGCGCGCCAGCGTCGGCGCCCGGCCGCAATTGCCGGCTGTGGAGCCGATCGGCTGAACCTTCAGCGCTCCGTTTCGCTCAATTTTCTGAACGTCGCTTCGAGCAGGGTTCCGCGCGCCTCGGCGCGCGACCGCTCGAGTCGCGCATAGCCGCCGGCCTCTTCCTGGCTGAGCTCGCCGGCGAAGCGGCCGGCGCGGACCTCGGCGAGCACTTGCCGCCATCCGCTCGCGCACCGACAGTCGACAATTCGGCGGCCGCCGAGCAGCGCGCCGACTCGGCGGTGTTGGAGATCACCTCGCGCATTCCGGCGATGCCCCGCTCATCGATCAGGTCGGCGATCAGCTTCAGCTCGCCGACGCACTCGAGCAACGCGACCTCGGGCGCGATCCCGCCCTCGACCAGCGTCTCGAACCCGGCGATCAGCAACTCCGGGACGCCGCCCCAGACGACCGCCTGCTCGTTGAACAGGTCCGCTTCCGCCTCCTCGGCGAAGGTCGAGGCGATCAGGCCGGCCCGGGCGCAGCCGATCGCCCGGCCGTAGGCGAGCGCGATTTCGCGCCCCGAGCCGGTCGCGTCCCGCTCGACCGCCCACAGCGCGATCATCCCCTTGCCCGCGCGGTACAGCGATCGCAGCGCGGTCCCGGGGCCCTTGGGCGCGACCAGGAACACATCGAGGTCGGCGCGCGGCGCGACGAACCCGAAGCGCACCGACAGACCGTGGCTGAAGCCAAGCGCGGCGCCGTCGCGCAGGTTCGGCTCGATCTCCCGGTACAGGGCCGGATGAATTTCGTCCGGGGCCAGCATCATGACGACGTCGGCCGAGCGGACGGCATCCTCGACCAGCGCGATCTCGAGCCCGGCCGCCTCGGCCTCGGCCGCGCTGCCGGAGCCGCCGCGCAGGCCGACGACGACGTCGATCCCGCTGTCGTGCAGGTTGAGCGACTGAGCGCGGCCCTGGTTGCCGTAACCGAGGATCGCGACCCGCATGCCGGCGAGCGGCGCGGGGTCGATGTCGGCTTCGCGAATGAGATCCACGCGCGCCGCCTAGCCCTTCGGTTGCAACAGGGCCACCGCTTCTTCGAGATGCGCGTCGAGCGGTTCGGCGAACCGCGGCCAGTCCGGCGGCGGCTGATGCGCGAGCCAGGTATATTGCCGCTTGGCATAGCGGCGGGTCGCCTGCTGGCCCGCAGCGATGGTATCAGCCAGCGGCGTCTCGCCGCGCAGATAGGCGGCGATCTCGGCAACGCCGATCGCCCGCATTACCGGGAGGCTCGCGTCGAGCCCGCGTCCCAGCAGCGCTTCCACCTCGGCCACGGCGCCGCGCTCGATCATCGCGGCGAAGCGCGCGTCGCAGCGGGGGTAGAGCCACGCCCGCGGCGGCAGCAGGATCAGCGGGCGAAGCGTGACCCGATCCGCGATTCCGCCGGTCCGCTCGCGCTGCCAGGCGGCGAGCGGCCGCCCGGTCGACCGCACGACCTCGAGCGCCCGCGCGATGCGGCTGGTGTCGGCGGGCGTCAGGCGCGCCGCCGCCTCGGGATCCAGCGCGGCCAGCTCGGCGCGGTTGTCCGCGACCGGCGTTTGGCGGACCCGCTGCCGCACCTCCGGATCGATCGGCGGGACCGGGGCGATCCCGTCGAGCAGGGTGCGCAGGTAAAGGCCGGTCCCGCCGACCAGGATCGGCAGCCGGCCCGCCGCGTGGATCTCGGCGATTTCCGTCGTGGCGCGCTCCGCCCAGTCCGCCGCCGAGCTCGGCTCCGAGCCGTCGAGGAAGCCGTACAGCCGGTGCTCGGCGCGGACGAGATCGGCCGCGGCCGGGGCCGCGCTCAGCAGCGGCAGGTCGCGATAGACCTGCGCGCTGTCGGCGTTGACGATCACTCCGCCCGATCGCTCGGCACAGGCCAGGGCAAGTGCCGACTTGCCGCTCGCCGTCGGCCCGGCGATTAGGACAAGGATTGGATTCGGACGAGGGCGCATGGCGATTGCGACGCTGATAGCAGCGGGACGGTTGGATGACAGGCTGGTCGAGCGCGCGCTCGGCCTGCTGCGCGAGGTCGATCCGCAGGCGAGCTTCTCGCACTGGATCGACGAAGGCGACGCGGCGGATCTGGACTTCACCGGCGACCGCAAGAGCGCCCGGTGGGCGCTGGCGGCGCTCGAGGATGTCGATGTCGTCGTCCAGCCGGACGAGCCGCGCTGGAAGCGACTGTTCGTGGCCGACATGGATTCGACCATCATCGGCCAGGAATGCATCGACGAGCTCGCCGATTATGCCGGATTGAAGGACGAAGTCGCCCAGATCACCGAGCGCGCGATGCAGGGCGAGATCGATTTCCGCGGCGCCTTGCGGGAGCGGGTGCGGCTCCTCGCCGGGCTCGACCAGCGCGCTCTTAGCCGCTGCCTCGACGAACGCGTCCAGATCACGGACGGGGCGGAGACGCTGGTTCAGACGATGCGCGCCGGCGGGTCGAGCTGCCTGCTCGTGTCCGGCGGCTTCCTGTCGTTCGCCAACCCGATCGCCGAAGCGGTCGGGTTCGACCGGGTCAAGGCGAACCGGCTGGTCTTCGCCGGCGGCAAGCTCAGCGGAGAGGTCGGGGACCCGATCGTCGACGCCATGGCCAAGCGCGACGCGCTGATCGAGGCGCGCGATCAGCTCGGGCTGGCGGCCGCGGACGTGATGGCCATCGGCGACGGCGCCAACGACAAACTGATGATCGAGGAAGCCGGGCTGGGGATCGCCTATCGCGCCAAGCCGGCGCTGGCCGAAGTCGCGGACGCCGAGCTCAAATATCACGGGCTCGACGCTTTGCTTTGGGTCCAGGGCGTCCGGCGGAAGGATTGGTTCAGGGGTTAGCGATTTGGCCCCGGAACGGGGAAGCAGGGCTGGCCCTTCAGCGCGGTGCAGGCCGCCTGCGCGGCCCCCCGCGAGGCGAACGGACCCACCTGCAGCCGGGTGATGTTGCCGACGGCGCCGTAGAACGCGGCCTTGTCCCGCAAGGCTGCGTTCGAGGCCAGCCGCCGATACAGGGCCTCGGCCGAGGAGCGGTTTGAAAAGGCGCCGAGCTGGACGCGCCAGCCCTTGGTGACCTGTTGAACCGTCAGGGCGACGATCCGCTCGGGTCGAGGCGCGGGCTTCGCTACCGGCGGGGCCGCAGCGGTCTTGGCTGGCTTGGCCGCCGGCTTGGGCAGCGGCTTGTCGGCCGGCCTGGGCGGCGGCTTCGCCGCGAAATCTCCTCTGTCCTTGGCCATGAGGATCGCCAGTGCCCGGCCCTTGGTGCGCTCCTGGAGCGGCAGGATTCGATTGAGCTGGTCGAGTGTGTCCTTGGCCGCCGGCAGGCCGCGCGCCGCCGCGCGAGTGATGTAGGCATAGCCCTGCACCGGGTCCTGCGGCACCCCGTCGCCGTTGAACAGGGCCGTGCCGTAGACCAGCATGGCCCGCGGCTCGTCCTTGTCGGAGGCGGCCTTGAGCCACCGCACCGCACCGGTGTGGTTGCCGTTCTGGAACAGCAGCAACCCGAGCGTGGTCTGGGCGTCGAGGTGGCCCTTGGCGGCGGCGCGCTCGAACCAGAGCTGCGCCGCGCCGAGGTCGATCGGCGCCCCGCGGCCGAGGCGATAGGCCTGGCCGAGGTTGAACTGGGCGTCGGCGTCGCCCTGTTCGGCGAGCGGCCGCCAGATTGCGACGGCGGCCGCATAATCGGCCTTCTGCCACGCATCGATCCCCGCCTTGACCGACTGCGCGGACAGCGGCGCGGCCAGCGACGCCAGCCAGATCGATGCGGCTAAGTACCTGGAACGCATGCCTTACCCCACTCCGGTCCAAGTCTAGCGAAGTTGGCGCGTTCGGCAAACAGGGTCGTGGTGCCGTTAACCAGATTTTAGAGGCTTGAGTGCCACTTCCCACTTGAATTGACGTCATTCACGCGAGGGGAAAAGCATGCGCGTTCTGGCTATGGCATCGCAGAAAGGCGGGTCGGGTAAGACGACCTTGTCCGGCCATCTTGCGGTGCAGGCGCAGCTGGCGGGTGCAGGTCCCGTCTGCCTCATCGACATCGACCCGCAGGGCAGCCTGGCCGACTGGTGGAACGAACGCGAGGCCGAAATGCCGGCGTTCGCCCAGACCACCGTGGCGCGGCTCGCCTCGGATCTCGAAGTGCTTCGCCAGCAGGGTTTCCGCCTGGCCGTGATCGACACCCCTCCGGCGATCACCATGGCGATCCAGAGCGTGATCGCGGTCGCCGAGCTGATCGTCATCCCGACCCGGCCGAGCCCGCACGACCTGCGCGCCGTCGGCGCCACGGTCGATCTGTGCGACCGGGCCGGCAAGCCTTTGATCTTCGTCGTCAACGCCGCGACCCCCAAGGCCAAGATCACCTATGAGGCGGCCGTGGCCCTGTCGCAGCACGGTACCGTGGCGCCGGTCACCGTCCATCACCGCACCGACTTCGCGGCGTCGATGATCGACGGCCGTACCGTGATGGAGATCGACCCCCAGGGCCGATCGGCCAACGAGATCGTCGAGCTGTGGGAATATATTTCCGACCGGCTCGAGAAGAACTTCCGCCGCACCGTCTTTGCCGCGCCGGGTCAGGCGCCGGGCATCGTTGCGGCCAGTCCGCGCCCGGTCGGCGGCTTCGGCCGTCGAGTGGTCGGCCAGTAAAGGGGTGGCGCAAGTGGCGAGTATCGAACCCAAACCCTTCGCTTCCCTCTCCTCCGGACTGCTGGCGCGCAAAGGCGCGGCCAAGCCGGCCATGAAGCCCCAGGGCTTCGGCCAGATG
This sequence comes from uncultured Alphaproteobacteria bacterium, assembly GCA_963765945.1. GTDB lineage: Bacteria > Pseudomonadota > Alphaproteobacteria > Sphingomonadales > Sphingomonadaceae > Sphingomicrobium. The sequence continues at coordinate 8,091 of CAVXYS010000052.1, read as the reverse complement.
GGCGGCGGCCACCTCGAGGATCTCGGCTGGAACGACATGGGCTTTGAGCCCCCCAAGCCGGCCGAAACGCCGCCGCGTGACGCGGATCACGACGCGTTCGGCGAAGAGATCGACGATCAGCCGCGGGTCCATCCGACCGGGCTGACCCCGGTTCATTCGCCGGTGCACAGCCAGCACGCCGAGCTCGCCGATCGCCTTGGAGTCGAAGAGGGCGACGAGGAATTCGACGACACGGCCGAGCCTTATGACGCGGCCGAGCCGGCGCCGGTCGCGATCCTGCCGACCGCGACGCCCGTTCCGCACCGCGCGCCGCGGCCGCGGTCGGCTCCGGGCAGCAAGGCCAAAGCCGCATTCACACTTCGTCTCGATCCCGAACGGCATCTCAAGCTGCGACTCGCATGCGCGGTCAACGGTCGATCCGCGCAGCAGCTTGTGACCGACGCGCTCGATCAGTTGCTCGTCGACATGCCCGAGCTCGAAGGGATGGCCGAAAAGGCCAAAAAGAGGGGGTAATTCCAATGTCCAAACCGATCCGCTTCGCCTCCGCAATCTCCGTCGTCGCGCTGGCCAGCGTGATCGGCGGGTGCGCGGCGCCGCAACGCCATGCGAGCAGTGCCTCGAGCCTGCCGAGCGGAGAGATCGGGCTTGCCACCCGGGCGCTTGCCGCGCTGGCCGCCAACGATCCGGCGACCGCCGTCGATTTTGCCGAGAAAGCGGCCGCGCGGACGCCGCACGATGCCGGCATTCGCGCGTTGCTCGGCACTGCCTATCTCGCGGCGGGGCGCTTTTATTCGGCCGAGACCGCATTCAAGGATTCGCTGGCGCTCGATCCGAACCAGCCGAAGCTGGTGCTGAAGGTTGTCCTGGCCGAAATCGCTCAGGGCAAGAATGGCGAGGCGATCGCCATCCTCGATGCCGGCCGCGGCGCGCTCGACCAGGCCGATTACGGACTGGCGCTGGCCTTGGCCGGCCGGCCGCTCGACGCCATCGCCGCGCTGGAGCCGATCGCCCGGGCCGAGGGTGCCGACCCTCGCGTCCGCCAGAACCTCGCGCTCGCTTATGCTTTCTCCGGCGACTGGACCAACGCCAAGGCGGTTGCGGCCCAGGACGTGCCGGCCGACCAACTCGACGCCCGCTTGAAGCAGTGGATACAGCTCGCGAACTCCGGCCCGGCCGTCCGACCAGGTCGCGGCGCTGATCGGAGTCACTCCGGCCGCGGCCGATCCGGGCCAGCCGGTTCAGCTCGCGCTGCGCCAGGCGGACAGCCGTCTGGCCGAGGCCGCTCCGGCTCCCGCGCCCGTGCCGCCGCAAGCGGCGCCGGCACCGCCACCGCAGCTGGCCGAAGCGGCACCGCCGCCGCCTCTGCCGCCGGTCCAGATCACGCCGGGCGACGAGCCCTATGTGGCGCCGGTCGCCGCGGCCGATGTGCCGTCGGTTCCGGCCTTCACGCCCGAAGTCGACCGCGCCGCCGCCGCCGGTGGCCAGGCCGGCCCGGATCGTGCACGCCAAGCTGCCCCAGGCCTCGGTCCGCCGCGCGACCGGCAAGTCGGGCGCGGTCGTGCAGCTCGGCGCGTTCGGCAATGCGGCCCGGGTCGCGACCGCCTGGAATGCCGCCGCCAAGCGCTTCGGAGCGCTGAAGTCGTACGCGCCGATGAGCGCGCGCTTCGACAGCGGCAAGGGCACCTTCTACCGCCTGTCGGTGAAGGGCTTCGGCAGCGTCGGCGAGGCGAATGCCTTGTGCGCCTCGGTCCGCCGCGGCGGCGGCAGCTGCTTCGTCCGCAACATCGCGGGCGACGCCCCGGTCCAGCTCGCCTCGCGCTAAGCCTCTCCGTCGCGCAGCGATGGGGAGGGGGACCGCTCGCCGCAGGCGAGTGGTGGAGGGGCCCCTCCGTCAGCCACGCTAACGCGTGCCTGCCACCTCCCCACGAGCTTCGCCCGCAGGGAGGATCAGCATCTCCAGGCAGGCCATTCGCACGGCCACGCCCATTTCGACCTGAAGCGCGATCAGGGAGCGCTGCGGATCGTCCGCGACCGCGCTTTCGATCTCGATGCCGCGGTTCATCGGCCCGGGGTGCATGACCACGGCGTCCGGCGCCGCGCGGGCCAGCCGTTCGGCGGTCAGGCCGTGGCGCTCGAGATATTCGCCCGGAGCGTCGTTGAGGTCGTCGTCGAGCCGCTCGCGCTGGATCCGCAGCATCATGACGACGTCGGCGCCGGCGATGGCGTCGTCGACCGACAGCGCGGCGATTCCGTCGGGCAGGAACTCGCGCGGGCCGGCGAGCCGCACCTCCGCGCCGAGCCGCGGCAGCAGTTTCGCATTCGAGCGCGCGACCCGGCTGTGGCGGATGTCGCCGCAGATCGCGACCTTGAGGCCGGCGATCGTCCCGAAGTGCCGGCGGATCGTCGCCGCATCGAGCAGCGCCTGGGTCGGATGCTCGTTGGTGCCGTCGCCGGCGTTGATCACCGGGCAGTCCATGATCAGCGCGACCGCCGCCGGAGCGCCATTCTCGCGGTGGCGGATGACCAGCGCATCGGGCCGCATGGCGTTGAGCGTGCTCGCCGTGTCCTCGAACGTCTCGCCTTTCTTGATCGACGATTGTTCGACCGGCAGGAACAACGGCGCGGCGCCGAGCCGGTGCGCGGCGGTCGCGAACGACATCGCGGTGCGCGTCGAATTCTCATAGAACAGGTTGAACACGACCTTGCCGTTGAGCTGGTCGCCCGAATGGCCGGCGCGGTTCTCGGCAAACCAATGGTCGGCGCGGTCGAGCAGGGTCGCGACCTCGGCGTCGTTCAGCGAATTGATCGAAAGCAGGTCCACGAGCGCCTCGCTTATGGCGAAGGCGGAAGATTGACCAGCGCGTCGATCGCGCCCTGGAGGATATGCGCGGCGGCGAGCGCGTCGACCTTCTCGGCGCGGCGGGCGCGGCTGACGTCGGCGGCGATCATCGCCCGCTCGACCGCCTGCGTCGACCAGCGCTCGTCCCACAGCAGGACCGGCAGCCCAAGCGGCGCCAGATTGCGGGCGAAGGCGCGGACCGACTGGGTGCGAGGCGAGTTGCTTCCGTCCATGTTGAGCGGCAGGCCGATCACCAGGCCGACGATCGCCTCGCGTTCGACGATCGCACGCAGCGCTTCGAGATCCCTGGTGAACTTGGTCCGGCGGATAGTGTCCAGAGGCCCGGCGAAATGCCATCCCGCGTCACAGATGGCGACGCCAATGGTTTTGGTCCCGACGTCTAGTCCGGCGAGCTTGCCGTGGGGCGCGGCTGCCGTGAAGTCGGCGGTGTTCTCAGCGATCACAGCGCTGACCAATTTGCGGCCGTTCGATCGACATAGTCGCCGCGGATGTCCTCCCAGAACAACGCATAGTCATAAACATGATAGTTATTGCCGGGCAGCACGTAGGGCCCCAGCGGCGGAATAGGTCCATCCAGGATCAACAGGCCGTCCTTGCAATGTGCGCCGACGGCTCCCGGCACCAGCCTAGCAGAGCGAAGATCGGGAGTTGGAACCAGCGTTCCCATGCTCCTCGCACCGGGAGTTGCGGCACCGTCTTGCGTGCCGGTCAGCGGATTCACGCAAAGCACGTCCTTCGGGCTGCGCGTCACGCCGGTTGGTCCGCTGGTCTTGCTCCAATCGTCGAGGATCAGATTGGGGTTCGGCGGTTCGCCAAAGCTCATCCACGATAGGATGCAGCCCGCCTGCTTGTTGGTGCGGCACGCCGGGAACCCGAGCGAAGGCAGGTCCGCAGTCGTGCTGATCGGCCACCCAATGACGTAGGCAGCCACCAGGCGGCCCTTCAACTCCTCGTGCCGATCTTGGAGCAACCGGAGGAGGTGGAGCGCGCCTTGGCTGTGTCCGGCGAGGACGATCGGACGGTCTTTTGGCTGTGCGGCGAGGAAAGCGTCGAACGCGGCGCGGACGTCGGAATAAGCGAGCTCCAGTGCCTTCCGCGCGTCCTCGTCCTTCAGCAGGAAGGAACCGTAGGCGGCCTGTCGATATTTTGGCGCCCAAATATCCGAATTGAAATTGAATGCGCTCGCCTGACTTCTGAACGAACAGTCGAGTCCTTGCCGCCGTTTCGGCATCCGGGTCGAGCGGCGCGTTCCACCGGTCGGTCCTCAAATAGGTGGTGGGGTGAATGTAAAAGGTCGCGGTCTGCGCAATGGCGGCGTCGAATTCTCCGGCGCCTTCGGGCGTCCAGCGCGACGGGTCATTGGTCATTCCCGGCCGCGAGAGCCAGGAACTCGGCTGGGAGTAGTCCGGGGCTCCGCCGGCGGCGGCCGCCTGGAAATGCCCCTTCGGCGTCGCCTGCTTGAGCAGGATGTTGCCGCCCCATTGATAGACGGCGAATCCGGCCGCGACGACCAGCAGGGTGAGGATGAACACCGCAATCAGGAATTGGCGAGCACACATTGGACGGGCGCCCTATTGGCGCGGCGCGCGGCGGGCAAGGTCGGCCGAGTTGCGGTTGCGGCGGGCGAGCTCGGCGAAGAACAGGTCGCGGGCGAAGGCATCCGCCCGGGCGCTGCGGCGCGGCGCGCGGATGTCACCCTGGCGCCGCGAACAGGGGGGTCTGTCGGAGTTGTCGGCTTTGTCACCCTCGCGCCGCGCCGCGGATCGCGCGCTCAGCGCCGCCGCCCAGGCCGCCGCGAAGGCGGAATCGCGGGCCTTGAGGGCGTAGGCCGACTTGCGGCTCATCCCCGCAGCGCGCGCGGCGAGGGTGACAGACTGGCTCGCGGCGAGGGTGACGATGAAGGTGACAGCCTTGGCCGCGCTCCATTCGTGAGCGCGGCGCGGACGGCGGGGGCGGGAGAGGAAGCTCAAGGCATGTGCTCCGCTGGTCGGGGCGGTGGGCTTGAGCGGAGGCAAGCACAATGGGGTGCCTGTAGGACAGCCTTTTCTGATGTCCGCTTTCGACCCATTCCTGCCATTAGCGATGTGCGCGGCGAGGCAGGCGATCTTCAGCGAGGCGCCTCAACCCCAAACGCATCCTGTCGGCTGCGAAATCGAGGAAAGCACGCGTCTTGAAAGGGAGTGACTCCCTCTGAGGGTGAAGCAGGTGGATAGGAAGCGGCTCAGGCTCGAAATCGCGTAAGATAACCTTGAGCGATCCCGCGCGAACCGCATCTGCGCATTGATAGTAAAGGACCCTCGTCGCCCCAACGCCTTCGATCGCCGCTTCGACTGCGGCGTCGGCGGCTGAAACGCAGAGCCTCGGCTCGATCGGGACGTCGATGACAGCGCGCCTATCCTGATCGCGGAACGCCCAATTGGTCGTCGGCGTCAGTTGGTCGAAGCTCAAGATCGGCAGACGCGACAACTTTTCCGGCGTCGCGGGTGTGCCGTGCGCGGCAAGAAGCCTGGGGCTGGCGCATACCACCATGCGCATCTCGCCAACGCTCATGGCCCTGAGGCTGCTGTCCGGAAGTCTGCCCACCCGTACTGCCATGTCGATATGTTCATCGATCAGGTGCGCGTTGATGTCCGATAAAAGCAGTCGGGCCCGTATCGCAGGATACGCAGCGAGGAATTCGGTGACGATCGGCAGTACGTAACGTCTCCCGAAAAGGACGGGCGCCGTGACGATGATCTCACCACTCGGGCTGTTATATTCGCCTGCGGCGCGAGCCTCGGCGTCACCCACCTGCTCCAGGATTCTACGTGCGGCCGTGACGTAAGCTTGGCCTGCATCGGTCAAGGCCAGCTTTCGTGTACTGCGCGTCAGGAGCTTCGACCCGAGATGCTCCTCAAGCAGAGCGACCTTTCGACTCACGGTCGGAAGGGGAATGCGGCGGCTGCGAGACACCGCCGAGAAGCTCCCTTTGTCGACGACGTCGACCAGAAGGGACATCGCGTCGAAGCGATCGACCATTGTTCCACTCCGTGAGAGAGACATTATCAATATTGCTTAGTTATACCATTCAATGAGATGAGGGAAAAGATGCGGGCCCGGCGCGATTTGGCGCCTTTCAATTCAGGAGGACATCAATGTCCCGCATCGCAATCCCCAACCTCGACGACGTGCCGGAGGGCTCGAAAGACGGCTTGGCCGCCGTGCACGCCCAACTTGGAATGGTGCCGAACCTGTTCCGCCTGATTGGCAGCAGCGCTGCGGTACTAAGCGGTTTTCTCGGCTTCTCCGGTGCGCTCGGGAAGGTGCTCGACCTAAAGACCCGCGAAAGGATCGCCTTGGCCGTCGCCCAAGTGAACGGCTGCGACTATTGCCTGTCGGCGCACACTTACATCGGCCTCAACCTTGCGAGACTGAGTTCCGAGGAGATCGCGCAGAATCGCAATGGAACGTCCGATGATGCAAAAGCCAACGCCGCAGTGGCGTTCGCTCACAAGGTGGCGAAGGAGCGCGGACACATCAGCGATGCAGATCTCGCCGAAGTCCGCATTGCAGGGTTTCACGACAGCGAAATCGTCGAGATCATCGCACTGGTCGCCGAGAACAGCTTCACCAACTATCTCAACGAGGCTGCCAAGACGGACATCGACTTTCCGACCGTCCTCGCGAGCGAGCTCGACCAAGCCGCCTGAACTTGTCTGCCAGGAGCCGAGGCGCACAACAGGTGCCTGTAGGACAGCCTTTTCTTATGTCTTATATGCCTGGTTGCAAAAGTATGGAGATTTATCGTGGCCGAGAACTGGCATGAGGAGCGAGACAGGCTGGTGCTGCTCCTCGAAGGCATCAAGTCCGGCAAAATCACCCATGTCGATGAGGAGGATCTACGGCAGCTTCAGGCGACGAACCCGGAGAATATTGACGAGCTGAAAGCGCGACTGGCGAAGCTGAACGCTCGCCTTGGCGACGACCCTGCCTAAGCTGACAGGCGCCGTGGCGCCTTCGGCTGCAATGTCTGCTTTCGACCCATTGCGGACATTCCGAGCGCGACTAAGCTGGCGCGAGGCACAAATGGGGAACGGATTGCTCTACGTCGTTTGGTGGATCTGGCCGAGGTTACTACACGGTCCCCCGATTTTGGTCGCGTCCATGATCGTCCTTGAGCTTGCTCGTGCCGCGCTCCATTTGCCAGACGGCTTCTGGGTTATTAGGATTTGCGCGTGTTCGGTGGGAGCAGCAAGCTAACGTGGTGTCGCAGGTCGCAGGCTCAATCGTCAGTCTCTAAAGAAGGTTCGAACGCGTCGAGTTCGCGAGCGGCTAATCTATCGGCGCGCGCCACAAATTCATGTCGGCTGCCGATGGAGACATTTTCCATCCCAATGGCGCTGGCCCGGAATTGCCGTGCTCATCGCGGCCCGGCCATTGTCGCATTCTCGCCGCTGGTCGCTCGAAGACAGGTGTCTCGACGCAGGCGGCGCGTGGCACGAAGGACCACTGCGTCCACTAGCTCACTGTCAGCTTTCCACCCAAAGCGGACATTCGTCCTTCCGCCGCCTTGCCGCTCCCGACCCCCGCCGCTATCCGCGCCGCCATGTCCGTTTCCACCGACCAGGTGCGCCATATCGCCAAGCTCGCGCGGATCGCGATGAGCGAGGCGGAGCTCGAGCGGCTGGGCCCGAGCCAATGCGATCATCGGCTGGGTCGAGCAGCTTGCCGAGGTGAACACCGACGGGGTCGAGCCGCTGACCGCGGTGATCGACCAGAAATTGCGGCTGCGCGACGATGCGGTGACCGACGGCGACATCCGCGACCAGGTGCTGGCCAACGCGCCGGAGGCCCAGCACGGGTTTTTCGCGGTGCCCAAGGTTATCGAGTGACTGGAATTGGTTCACGCGGAGACGCGGAGACGCGGAGAGGGGTGGGCCCGTCTCGGCAGCTCTGCGCCTCCGCGTCTCCGCGTGAGCTAACGAACAGCGGGATTTCCGCTTTGGCGGGAATGACGAGTTGATGTCGGAATTGACTTCCAAGACGATTGCCGAGTTGCGCGACGGGATTCGCGGGGGCGAGTTCAGTGCGCGCGAGGTGGCGGAGAGCTATAATGCGGCGGTCGCGGCGGCGCGGTTGCTCAATGCCTATACGGTGACAACTTCGGAGGACGCGCTGGCGGCGGCCGAGGCGGCGGATGCGGGCCAGGCGACGGGTCCGCTCGCGGGCATCCCGCTCGGGATCAAGGATCT
>CAVXYS010000051.1:0-10409 GCA_963765945.1 uncultured Alphaproteobacteria bacterium | reverse complement strand
ACGGCGGCAGCGCCAAGCCCAAGACCTACGTGCTGGAGATGTTCCCCTATCCGTCGGGGCGCATCCACATGGGCCATGTGCGCAACTACACGATGGGCGACGTGATCGCCCGCTTCCGGCGCATGCAGGGCCATGAGGTGCTGCACCCGATGGGCTGGGACGCGTTCGGCATGCCGGCCGAAAATGCGGCGATGGAGCGCAAGGTCCATCCCGGCGAATGGACCCGGGCCAACATCCGCACGATGCGCGAGCAGCTGAAGACGCTGGGCTTTGCGCTCGACTGGTCGCGCGAGTTCGCGACCTGCGACCCGGCTTATTATGGGCAGGAGCAGGCGCTGTTCCTCGACCTGTTCGATGCCGGCCTCGTCTATCGCAAGGAGAGCGAGGTCAATTGGGACCCGGTCGACATGACCGTGCTCGCCAACGAGCAGGTCATCGACGGCCGCGGCTGGCGCTCCGGCGCGCTCGTCGAGCGGCGCAAGCTCGCGCAATGGTTCCTCAAGATCACCGATTTCGCCGAGGAGTTGCTCGACGGCCTTAGCACCCTCGACCAGTGGCCCGACAAGGTCCGGCTGATGCAGGAGAATTGGATCGGCAAGAGCCGCGGGCTGCAGTTCCGCTTCCGCCTCGCCGAGCCGGTCGGCGCGACCGACGAGGTCGAGGTGTTCACCACGCGCCCGGACACGATCTTCGGCGCGAGCTTCGTCGCGATTGCCGCCGGCCATCCGCTCGCCCAGGCGGTCGCGGCCAGCGATCCCGAGGCGGCGGCGTTCGTCGCCGAGTGCCAGCGCGGCGGCACCAGCCTCGCCGAAATCGAGGCGGCCGAGAAGAAGGGCTATCGCACGCAGATCGAGGCGGTCCATCCGCTCGATCCCGAATGGCGCGTGCCGGTGTACATCGCGAACTTCGTGCTGATGGACTATGGCACCGGCGCGATTTTCGGCTCGCCCGGCCACGACCAGCGCGATTTCGAATTTGCAACGCAATATCATCTGCCCATTCGGCGGGTGGTCGCCCATTCGCTCGACGAGGCGGCGCAGCCGGTCGTCGGCGAGGCCGACGTGATCACCGGCATCACCGTCAACTCGCGCTTTCTCGACGGCCTCACCACCGAGCAGGCGATTGCCGAGGTCATCCGCCGGGCCGAGGCCGCCGGCTGGGGCCGGGGCACGACCGCGTGGCGGCTGCGCGACTGGGGCGTGTCGCGCCAGCGTTACTGGGGCACGCCGATCCCGATCATCCATTGCGCCAAGTGCGGCGCGGTGCCGGTGCCGCGCAACCAGCTGCCGGTCGTGCTGCCCGAGGACGTCGAGTTCGACCAGCCCGGCAATCCGCTCGATCGCCATCCGGCGTGGAAGCACGTCGCCTGCCCCGAATGCGGCGGCGAAGCGACGCGCGAGACCGACACGCTCGACACGTTCGTCGATTCGAGCTGGTACTTCATCCGCTTCGCGAGCCAGCCCGAGGATCGGCCGTTCGATCGCGCCGAAGCCGAGACATGGCTTCCGGTCGGTCAGTATATCGGCGGCGTCGAGCATGCGATCCTGCACCTGCTCTACGCGCGCTTCTGGACCCGGGCGCTCCAGCGGCTCGGCCAGCTCGACATTGCGAGCCTTTCGCGGGCCTGTTCACCCAGGGGATGGTGACCCACGAGACCTACCAGGCCGGCGACGGCAGCTGGCTCAGCCCCGACGAGGTGCGCAAGGACGGCGACGACTGGATCCACATCGCGAGCGGCCAGGCGGTCACGCCCGGCCGGATCGAGAAAATGTCCAAATCGAAGCGCAACACCATCGACCCCGAGCCGATCCTCGCCAAATATGGCGCCGACGCGGTCCGCTGGTTCATGCTCTCCGACAGCCCGCCGGAGCGCGACCTCGAATGGTCCGAAGCCGGCATCGAGGGCGCGTCGCGCTTCGTCCAGCGCGTGTGGCGGCTGGCGACCGAGCACCGGCGCCGAAGAGCGGCCATGACGAGGCGCTGCGGCGCAAGCTCCACAAGGTCATCGCCGCGGTCGGCGCCGCGATCGACGGGCTGCAGTTCAACAAAGCCGTGGCGCAGCTCTACGAGTTGGTCACCGCGATCGAGAAGGCCGGCCCGTCGGCCGACCGCGCGCGAAGCCGTGCGCGCGCTGATCAAGCTGATTTCGCCGATGGCGCCGCACCTCGCCGAAGAGGCCTGGGCGGCGCTCGGCAACGCCGGCCTGGTCGCCGATGCCGACTGGCCGGCGTACGATCCGGCGCTGCTGGTCGACGACCGGGTGACGCTGGCGGTCCAGGTCAACGGCAAGCTGCGCGACACGCTCACCGCGCCGCGCGGCCTGCCCCAGGCGGAAGCCGAAGCGCTGGCGCTCGCCTCGGACAAGGTCCAGCGCCAGCTCGCCGGGGCGAGCCCACGCAAGGTGATTGTGGTCCCCGACCGGCTGGTCAATATCGTCGCATGATGCGCCGCCTCGCGCCGCTCCTCGTTCTGACGCTCGCTGCGTGCGGGCTGCATCCGCTCTATGGCGGCGGCGGGTCGGGTACGGTGGCGGCAACGCTGCGCTCGGTCCAGGTCGCGCCGATCGAGGGCCAGGTTGGCTGGCTGGTCCGCAACAAGCTGGTCGATCGCCTCGGCGAGAGCGGCGCGGCGAGCCCGCGCTACCGGCTCGAGGTCCGGCTCGACGACAATATCACCGGCTTCGGCATCCGCGGCGACCGGGCGGTGACGCGCGAGCGGCGGACGTTGCGCGCGCGCTACCAGCTGGTCGATCTCGCCAGCGGCAGCGTGGTGCTTGACGCGACCGCCGGGTCGGACGCCGGAATCGACGTCGTCAGCTCCGAATATGCGACCGTCGCCGCCGAGCAGACCGCGGCCGAACGCCTCGCCGAGGTCGTCGCAGATCAGATTGTCGGGCGACTTGGCGTCTACGCCGCCCGCACCGCGCCGCGGTGAAGGCGTCCAGGGCCACCGTCGGCCGCGCGGTCGACCAGCCTGCGCCCGCCGTCCGTTTCTATCTGTTCCACGGCCCCGATGAAGCGCAGTCGCGGGCGCTCGCAGCCCGTCTGCTCGAAGGCCTCGGCGCCAGCAAGTTCGCGCTCGCCGCAGGCAGCGTGAAGGCCGACCCGGCCGCGCTGGCCGACGAAGCCGGGGCGTTGAGCCTGTTCGGGGGCAAGCGCGTTGATCTGGATCGAGCCCGCCGGCGACGAGATCGGCGCCGGGGTCGAGGCCCTGCTCAGCTGGCGAGCGCGGAAAGCCCGGCGGTCGCCATCGCCGGCGCGCTGCGCAAGACATCGGGCCTGCTCAAGCTTGCCGAATCCTCGCCGCTCGCGCTCGCCTTCGCCGCTTACGCCCCGGAAGGGGCCGAGGCCGAGCGAATGGTCGCCGACGTCGGCCGCCGCTTCGGCCTGAAGATCGGCCCGCCGGTCGCGGCGCGGCTCGCCGATTCGTGCGGCAACGACCAGGCGATCGTCGCCCAGGAGCTGCAGAAGCTCGCTTTGTTCATCGACGCTTCCCCGCAAGCGCCCAAAGAGCTCGACCATGACGCGATCGACGCGGTGGGCGCCGACCTCGCCGAGGGCGATGTCCTGCACCTCGCCGATCTCGCGCTCGCCGGACGGGTCGGCGATCTCGCCGCCGAGCTGGCGCTGCTGTCGCGCGGCGCCGACGGCATCCCGGTGGTCCGCGCGCTGCAGCGGCGGCTGCTCCAGCTGGCCCCGGCGCGGGCCCGGATCGAGCGCGGCGAAGCCCCCGACGCCGTCATGACGTCAATGGGCAGATCCTTGTTCTGGAAGGATAAACCAGCCGTGGCGCGGATGCTGTCCATGTGGGATTCGAAGCGGCTGGCGACGATCGCGGACCGCGCCGGCGAGCTCGAGCGGACCCTGCTGTTCAGCGCCGCGCCTGACCAGGAGGCGCTCGGCGAGGAATTGATCGCGATCGCCCGCGCGGCCGCGGGGCGCCGCTAGCGTCATTGCGACCCCGGACCGGATCCGGGGGCAGCAATCCAGCGGCACAGACCTGGATTGCCGCGTCGCCTTCTCCTCGCAATGACGGGATAGCGCGCTAGATCGATTCGCCCGACAGCCGCTGGCAGATCATGTCGAGCTGATCGAGGCTCGAATAATGCAGCGATGACCGTCCCGCCCTTGCCCTTGTTCGCGACCTCGACCTTGAGCCCGAGCATGTCGCCGAGCTGGCGCTCGAGCGCCGCGATGTCGGCGTCGACCGCGCCGCGCCTGCGGTCAGGACCAGCTCGCGCGGCGCCGCCGCTTGGCGCGCCTTGGCGCGCTGCTCGGCCTGGCGCACCGACAGCCCCTTGGCAATGATGTCGCGGGTCAGAGCCTCGGGGTCCGGCGCCGCCGCGACCGCCCGCGCGTGACCCATACTGATATCGCCTTGCAATAGCGATTGCTTCACGAACTCCGGAAGATCGAGCAATCTCAACAGGTTGGTGACATGGCTGCGCGACTTGTGGACCAGTTCGGCCGACTTCGTCCTGGGTATGGCCGTAGCGGTTGATCAGCTGGCGATAGCCCTCGGCCTCCTCGAGCGCGTTCAAGTCCTCGCGCTGGATATTCTCGATCAGCGCGAGCTCGGCGGTGGCGGCTTCGTCGATCCGTCGCGGACGATCGCCGGGATGCGCGTGCAGTCCGGCGCGCTGCGCCGCCCGCCAGCGCCGCTCGCCGGCGACGATCTGGAAGCCGTCGCCCTCGGGCCGCAGCAGGATCGGCTGGAGCACGCCGCGCTCGGCGATCGACTCCGCCAGTTCGTCGAGCGCCGTCCTCGTCGAACTGGATGCGCGGCTGGTTGGGATTGGGCCGGATCCGCGCGATCTCGATTTCGCGCACGCCGCCGCGCGGCGCGCTTCGGCGCCGGCGCGCCGCGGCGCGGCTGCTTCGCCGAGCAGCGCCTGACAGGCCCATGCCCAAGCCCTTTCGCCGGCTCGTCGCTCATGCCGCCTCCGCCAGCTGCGGCAGGCGCGCCGATCAGCTCGCGCGCGAGGCGGATATAGGCCTCGGAGCCCGGGCATTTGAGGTCGTAGATCAGCGCCGGCAGGCCGTGGCTCGGCGCCTCCGACAAGCGCACGTTGCGCGGCACGACCGTGTCGAACACCGCCGTCGCCAAGGCAGGCGCGGACGTCCTCGGCGACCGCCTGCGACAGATTGTTGCGGCGGTCGAACATGGTCAGCGCGACGCCGAGGATCGACAGCTCGGGATTGAACGCGCACGCGGATCCGCTCGACCGTCTGCAGCAGCTGGCTCAAGCCCCTCGAGCGCGAAGAACTCGCACTGCAGCGGCACCAGCAGGTGGCGCGCGGCGACCAGCGCATTGACCGTCAGCAGCCCGAGCGACGGCGGGCAATCGATCAGGCAGATGTCCCAGCGCCCGGCCGGCGCCGCCGCAAGCGCCTTGTCGAGCCGGTGCGCGCGGTCCTCGAGGCCGACCATCTCGATTTCGGCGCCCGACAGGTCGACCGTCGCCGGCAGCAGGTCGAGCCGCGGCACGCGCGTCGCCATCGCGCCTCGCCGACGCTGGCGCTGCCGATCAGCACGTCGTAGCTCGACCGCTCGCGCTGCGACTGCGCCGATCCCGAGCCCGGTCGAGGCATTGCCCTGCGGATCGAGGTCGACCAGCAGCACCCGCCAGCCGATCGCGGCGAGCGCGGTGGCGAGGTTGATCGCGGTGGTGGTCTTGCCGACCCCGCCCTTCTGATTGGCGACCGCGATGCGGATCATGCGCTTCCGCCCTCACCTCTGTCGCGACGACGATCCGCGAATTCGCGTCGGTGACGCTCTGTTCCACGTGGAACGCACCTTGCCATGCGCGCTGCGCTTCGGCCAGTTCCGATTGCGCGCTTCGTCCCTTGGGAAGCACCCAGACGGTTTTTCTTGTGGACAGATGGTGGGATATTCGCAGCAAGTCGGTCGAGCGACGCGACCGCGCGGGCGGTGATCACGTCGAACGCGCCCTCAACGCGTTCGGCCTTGCGCGCAGACGACCGTGGCGTCGAGGTCGAGCGATTCGGACGACCTTGTGGAGGAAATTCGGCGCGAAGACGGCGCGGCTCGACCAAGGTCACGGGCCCGTCGACCAGGCAGGCGATCACGATTCCGGGCAACCCGGCGCCCGAGCCGATGTCGACCCACGACGCGCCGGCGATGCGGCTCGAACCGCACCAGCTGCGCCGAATCGAGGATGTGGCGGTCCCACAGTCGGTCGAGCGTCGAGGCCGAAACGAGATTCTGGCGCCCGTTCTCGCCCGCAAGCAGCGCCGACATAGGCCTCGAGCTTTTCGAATGTTTCACGTGAAACAGGCCGGCCGGCGACCTGCGCCAGCCGCTCGATCATGCCGCGGCGCGGCGGCTCGCCGCGACGTAGAGCGCCGACAACGCCGCCGGCGTAACGCCGGCGACGCGCGAGGCCTGGTCGAGCGTTTCCGGACGCGCCGCGCTCAGCCGCTCGACCATTTCGTTCGACAGGCCCGGGACTGCGCGCAAATCGAGCTCGGCCGGAATCCACACGCCGCGAGTCGCGCTGCACGACTTCCCACTCGCGCTGCTGCCGCTCGACATAGGGCGCGTAGAGCGCGTCCGCCCGGCCCTCGTCCGTCTCGCGCCAGTCGCGGCGTCCGAACGACGCGCAAATGCGTCTCGATCTGCGCTGCGCCGCCGCTCCGACACGCAGCCGCGCGCCGAGCGCCGCCTCGCCGAGCCGGGTCGTCGCATTGTCGGCGCGCAGCGACAGGCGATATTCGGCGCGCGCGGTCATCATCCGATAGGGCTCGCTGACCCCCTGCAGCGTCAAATCGTCGATCATCACCCCGATGTAGCTGAGTCGCCGGTCGAAGCGCACCGTCGTCCAGCTCGAGCGCGAGCGCCGCGGCGTTGAGCCCGGCCGCAAGGCCCTGCGCGGCCGCTTCCTCATAGCCGGTCGTGCCGTTGATCTGCCCGGCGAGGAACAGCCCCGGCAGGTCGCGCACCTCCAGCGTCGCGTTCGAGCCGGCGCGGATCGACGATACTCATATTCGACCGCATAGCCGGGCCGCACGATCTCGACCCGCTCCAGGCCCGCGATGCTGCGCACGAAGTCCTGCTGCACGTCGGCCGGCAGCGAGGTCGAAATCCCGTTCGGATAGACCAGGCGGATCATCCAGCCCCTCCGGCTCGAGGAAGATCTGGTGCGCGTCGCGGTCGGCGAAGCGCTTCACCTTGTCCTCGATCGACGGGCAATAGCGCGGCCCGCGGCCCTCGATCGCGCCGGCGAACAACGGCGAGCGGTCGAAATTCGCGCGGATGATCTCGTGCGTCGCGCGCATTGGTGCGGGTGATCGCGCAGCGCAGCTGCGGCGGCCGCACGCCGTCGTCGAGCGCGGACATCGCCCAGCGCTCGGCGTCGCTCGGCTGCTCCTCGAGCCGCGCCCAGTCGATCGTCCGGCCGTCGAGCCGCGGCGGCGTCCCGGTCTTGAGCCGCCCCTGCCCGAGCCCGATGTCGCGGATCTGGCCGGCCAGCGCGACCGAGGCCCGCTCGCCGCGCCGGCCGCCGGCGATGACCTCGCTCGCCGACGAACATGCCGCGCGTCGAGGAAAGTGCCGGTCGCGATCACCACGGCGCGGCAGGCAAGCGCGCCGGCGCTCGGTCTCGACGCCGGCGACCCGGCCGTGCTCGAATCACAGGCGTCAGCGCCTCGCCGATCACCAGCTCGACACCGCTCTCGCTCGAGCAGTCGGCGATCGCCGCGCGATAGAGCTTGCGGTCGGCCTGGACGCGCGGGCCCCAGACCGCCGGCCCCTTGCTTCGGTTGAGCATGCGGCGATGGATCGCCGCGCGATCGGCGGCGCGCGCCATCAGCCCGTCGAACACGTCGAGCTCGCGCACCAGATGGCCCTTGCCGACCCCGCCGATCGACGGGTTGCACGACATCTGGCCGGCATCCTCGGCGCGGAAGGTCAGCAGCCCGACGCGCGCGCCGCGCCGCGCGGCCGCCGCCGCAGCTTCGCATCCGGCATGGCCGGCGCCGATCACCAGAACGTCGTGCATGCGGTCGTCTAACGAGCTCGCTTCAGCGAGCGCAGCATCGCGGCTTCGTTTCACGTGAAACATCATCTTGCCGAGGCAGAAGCGGCCGAACAGCGCATCGAGCACGTCCTCGACCCCGGCCCGGCCGGTCAGGCGGTCGAACGCCGCCGCGCGCGCAGCGCAGATTCTCCGCAATCAGCACCGCGTCCGTGCGCCCGCGGCCTCGCGCAGCGCGACGGCGGCCTCGGCGAGATGCGCCAGCCTGGCGGCGATTGAGCGCCACGGCGTCCTCGCCGGGCAGAAGCGTGCGGCCGAGCGCACCGATCCGCTCGAGCAGCTCGCCAAGTCCCTGCCCGGTCACCGCAGACACCGCGATCGACCCGGGCGGCGCCGGCGCCGCCGAGATCCGCCTTGGCGTGAACCGAGCAGCCGCCGGGGATGCAGCGGCGCCTCCGCCGGCTCCCCGAGCCACACGACGATATCGGCCGCGGCGACCAGCGCTCGACGCGCGCGCGACCCCGATCGCCTCGACCTGGTCGCGGGTTTCGCGCAGACCGGCCGTGTCGGTCAGCAGGACCGGCACGCCGCCGATCGCCAGCGGCACTTCGATATGGTCCCGCGTGGTCCCCGGAATGTCGGTGACGATGGCTCGCTCCTGACCCGACTATCGCATTGAGAAGGCTTGACTTTCCGGCATTTGGCGGCCCCGCGACGACAACCCGGACGCCATCCTTCAGCGGTTCGACCCGCGGCCGCTCGAGCCATGCCGCCAATTCCTCGCCAAGCAGCCGCGATCGCCGCCCGCAGCGCCGGATCGACCGCCTGATCCTCCTCGTCATAATCGATCGCCCGCTCGGCCTGCGCCGACAGGCCGAGCAGCCGCTCCTGCCATGCCGCGATCTGCTTGCGCAGCCCGCCTTCGGCGAGCGCCAGCGCGGCCTTGCGCTGCGATTCGGTCTCGGCCTCGATCAGGTCGGCGAGGCCCTCGGCTTCGGTCAGGTCGATCCGGCCATTCTCGAACGCCCGGCGGGTGAATTCGCCCGGCTCGGCCGCCCGCAGCCCGTCGATCGCGGCCAGCGCGGCGAGCAGCGCATCCACCACCGCCCGCCCGCCATGGCATTGAAATTCCACCATATCCTCGCCGGTCGAGCTGGCCGGGACGTCGAACCGCAGGACCAACGCCTCGTCGAGCAGCTCGCCGATTGCGGGATGCGCGCAACTCGCGCACCGCTGCCGTGCGCGGCTCGGGCAAGCGACCCGGCCATCCGCTCGCCCGCGGCATGCGCCCGCGGACCGCTGACCCGAATCACCGAGATCGCCGCCGGCGGCCGCCCGCTCGACAGGGCGAAGATCGTGTCGCCGCGCACGCTCAGGTGAAGATCGGCGCGATGACCGGCGCGACGTGGTGCGCGCCTTCCCAGATCATCTTGCAGCGCGACCCAGAGGATCACCACCAGCCCGACCCACGCGATCCAGCGATAGCGCTCGATGTATCGGGCGATGAAATTGGCCGCGACGCCCATCAGCAGCACCGACAGGATCAGGCCGAAAACCAGGACCCACGGATGCTCGCGGGCCGCCCCGGCGACCGCGAGGACATTGTCGAGGCTCATGCTGACGTCGGCGAGGGCGACGCCCCACGCCGCGCTGGCGAAGCTCTTCGCGGCTTCGAGGCCCGAATGCTCGTCGCCGACGATCTCCTCGCGACCCCGGGCTTTCGTCCGTGTGACGCAGCTCGCGCCACATCCGCCACGCGACCCACAGCAGCAGCAGCCCGCCGGCCAGCACCAGCCCGACGATCTGCAGCAACTGGGTGACGATCAGGGCAAAGGCGATGCGCAGCACCAGCGCGGCAAGGACGCCGATCATGATCACCTTCGTGCGCTGTTCGGCGGGCAAGCCGGCGGCGAGCGCGCCGACCACGATCGCATTGTCGCCGGCGAGCACGATGTCGATGAACAGGATCTCGACGAACGCGGTGATCGCGTCCGGGGTCAGCAGGCTGGCGACGCTCATCGCCCGGCCCTAGCCGAGGCCCACCGCGTTCCTCAAGCCGAGCACCTGATCGCCGCCGACCCAGCCCTCGTAGACCATGTTGCAGGCAACCCACAGGATCACCGCGAGGCCGACATAGTTGATCCAGTGGTAGCGCTGGATCAGGCGCGCGACGGCATTCCCCCCGCCCCCATGAACAGCACCGAGAAGCTCAAGCCGATGAACAACAGCGCCGGCTCCGTCGCGCGCGATCGACGCCACCAACAGCATGTTGTCGAGGCTCATGCTAAGGTCGGCGACGGTGATCTGGATCGCCGCCTGAAGGAAGGTCTTGGCCTCGCGGCGGACCCTCGACTTCGGGCGTGTCGGGGGGATCGTCGCACACCACCACCCGCCGCGGGTGCAGCTCGGTCCA
>CAVXYS010000050.1:0-49217 GCA_963765945.1 uncultured Alphaproteobacteria bacterium | reverse complement strand
TGACGTCGAGGTTCCAGTCGCCATTGGGGTCCGTCCCGTCGAAGACGGACAACGCGGACCCGGCGTCGCCCGGTGCCGGCGCCGGTGCCGGGAACGGGTCGAGCGAGCCGCTTGCGTCCACGTCGGTCGGCCGGAAGCGGCCGGAGAAGATCTGGCCGGAGTCGCTCAGGCTGCTGCCCGCTTCGTCGTCGAGCGTCAGCGTGGCGTTGTTCGGTGGGTAGGCGGTACCTCGATGTCGCTGAGGACGACGGCCTTCTGCCCGCCGGGACCCACCAGCATCACGTCAAGGTCGTCCGGGAAGGTGTGCATGATGTTGTTGAGCTGGAGGTCGACGTCGGTGATCCGGCCTCCCACCTCGGCAACGGGCGCCGTACGGCGGCAAGGTTGAGCTGGCCCTCGGTCGGAACGGTGATCTTGTCGAACCTGGACGCCACGCCCAGGTGATCGACGATGCCGATCCGGGTCCGACGACAAGGATCGGTCGGCTGCGTACGCGGGGGTGGCGGCCAGCGCGCCGGCAGCAGCCAGGGCGACGCCGACGGCCAGTGCATTGGCACGCCGGGTCAGTCGGACGCGGTCAGGTGGTGTCGTGGTTGGTGTCATGGCTCGACGGTGGCCGGACACGGCCGGCCGCAAATCGGTGACCGCTACCTACTTCGTGCCACCACTCCCGCGCACGGACTAGGTGGAGGTGCACCGCGCGAGGTGCAGGAGGATCTCGGCGAGCCGGGCATCTTCGCGTGGTTCGCCCGGCCGCTGACGGCGCGGCTGCTGGCCCGTACCGGCGACCCGCGGACGGCCAACTGGGTGGCGCCGTTGCTGGACCCGGCCGCGGTGCCGGACCCGGCACTACCTGCAGGACGTCGCGGTGGCCGCGATCGAATGGTGCTGGCTGCAGGACCGGGTCGGGGACGCACGGCCGGTCGTCGACCACGCCCTGGCGATCAGCGGCCCCGTTTCGGCCGACTACGTCGAGCTGGCCCGGTGGGTGCGCCGGGCCGGCCTCGGCCCTGGCCCCGCGGTGCCGGACACCGCGCCGGCCGCCTGGCTGGCCGGCCTTCGTGGCGACTAGCGGCCGCCGAGGCCTGGCCGAGGTCGGCGCTCCGTACCATCGGGCGCTGGAGCTGCTGGAGGCCGACGAGGCGAAGCCGGTGCTCGAGGCGATCGCGTGCTCGACCGTCTCGGCGCCAAGCCGGCCGCGACGATCGCCCGGCGGCGCCTGCTGGGCATCGGGGTCACCCGGGTCCCGCGGGGCCCGCAGGAGCGCACCCTGGGCGACCCCGGCGGGCTGGCCTCGAGCGACAGCTTGACGTGCTCGACCTGGTCGCGGCTGGCCTGACCAACGCCGAGATCGGCGCCCGGCTGTTCCTGTCGACGCGGACCGTCGACCACCACGTGTCCGCGATTCTCGGGAGGCTCGGCGTCGGGACACGGCAGGAGGCGGCTCGGGCGGCCCGCGAGCTGGAGCAACCAGCAGCAGAGGACTTAGGTAGGCCGCCGCTCCTACCTCGGTGGCCGCCTCCGATGTGCGGCAGGAGGTCCCGGCCCGCACGGTGGATGCACACCACTACGCAGAGGAACCCACCGTGTCCACCGTCCTGACCCGTCCACCGTCGAGGCGCCGCGTGTCGGCCCCTCCACCATCGAAGCTTCGGTCGATGACGCCCTCCCCATCCGCTGCGCGGACCGGGAGGAGCGAAGCGGTTGCACTTTTCGCCGCCGCCCCGCTAGAGCGCCGCATCCATGTCCGACGCGCCCGAAAAACCCGATTACCGATCGACCGTCTTCCTGCCGAAGACCGACTTCCCGATGAAGGCCGGCCTGCCGCAGAAGGAGCCGGCGATCCTCGCGCGCTGGGCAGTCGGAGGACCTGTACGAGCAGGTCCGCGAAGCGCGCGCCGGGCGCGAGAAGTTCATCCTCCACGACGGCCCGCCCTACGCCAATGGCGACATCCATATCGGCCACGCGATCAACAAGGTGCTGAAGGACATGGTCGTGCGCACCCAGACGCTGCTCGGCAAGGACGCGCCGTACGTGCCCGGCTGGGACTGCCACGGGCTGCCGATCGAGTGGAAGGTCGAGGAGCAGTACCGCAAGAAGAAGCTCGACAAGGACGAGGTGCCGGTCGACGCGAATTCCGCGCCGAATGCCGCGCCTATGCCGCAGCATTGGGTCGACGTGCAGCGCGAGCAGTTCAAGCGGCTCGGCATGATGGGCGACTGGGACGATCCCTACCTGACGATGAAGTTCGAGGCCGAGGCGACGATCGTCGCCGAATTGCTCAAGTTCGCCGAGAGCGGCCAGCTCTATCGCGGCGCCAAGCCGGTGATGTGGTCCCCGGTCGAGAAGACCGCGCTGGCCGAGGCCGAGGTCGAATATGAGGACATCGTCTCGACCCAGATCGATGTGGCGTTCGAGATCGTCGAGAGCCCGATCCCGGAGCTGGTCGGCGCGCACGCGGTGATCTGGACGACCACGCCGTGGACGATCCCGGTCAACCAGGCTTTGGCTTATGGGCCGGAGGTCGAGTACGTCGTGCTGATCGACTGCATACTGGACGGTCGAAGGTTTCTAGTGGCCGAACTGGCGTCGAGTCTCGTCGTAGCGAGCTGATCTCGTCGACGACTTCGTCGACGACTGCGCAGCTGGCTCAGATCGGCAGCATGCATGTTGCGACATCGCTGATCGGCGAGGTGAACGCGATCGGTCGTTCAAAGGCTCCGACCTCGCCGGCACCGTCGCCCGCCACCCGATGCACCAGCTCGGCGGCTTCTTCGCCGAGCCGCGGCCGTTCCTGCCGGGCGAGTTCGTCACCACCGACAGCGGCACCGGCCTCGTCCACATGGCGCCCGACCATGGCGAGGACGATTTCGAGCTGTGCAAGGCGCACGGCATCGACCCGGTGTTCGCGGTCGAGGCCGACGGCAACTACCGCGAGGACTGGCCGTGGCTGCGGCGGCCAGGGCTCAGCGTCATCAACACCAAGTTCAACGCGCCCGACGGGCCGATCTGCTCGGACCTGCGCGAGGCCGGCGCGCTGCTCGCGGCGTCGCCGATTACCAGCACAGCTATCCGCATCAGCTGGCGCTCCAAGGCCAAGGTCATCTTCCGCTGCACGCCGCAATGGTTCATCGCCGATGGACCGGCCGCTGCCCGACGAGCATTGCCGGAGCTTGCGCCGAGCCAGCGCTGGGACAATGAGGGCGGCGCGATCCGAGCGCACGGCCCGACGCTGCGCGAGCTCGCGCTCGACGCGATCGCCGACACCCGCTTCGTGCCCGAGAAAGGCCGCAACCGCATCGGCACGATGGTCGAGGGGCGCCCCGACTGGGTGATCAGCCGCCAGCGCGCCTGGGGCGTGCCGATCGCGCTGTTCGTCGACCGCAAGACCGGCGAATACCTGGTCGATCCCGCGGTCAACGCGCGCATCGTCGCGGCGGTGACGCGAGCAGGGCGTCGATGCCTGGGACGACGGCCAATGCCGCAGCACTTCCTCGGCAACGACTACAACCCCGACGATTACGAGATGGTCGTCGACATCCTCGACGTGTGGTTCGACAGCGGCTGCACCCACGCCTTCGTGCTCGAGAGCGGCCGCTGGCCCGACCAGCGCTGGCCGGCCGACCTCTATCTCGAAGGCTCCGACCAGCATCGCGGCTGGTTCCAGTCGTCGCTGCTCGAAAGCTGCGGCACGCGCGGCCGGGCGCCTTACGACGCGGTGCTGACCCACGGCTTCACGATGGACGGCAAGGGCATGAAGATGTCCAAGTGCCTGGGCAACACCGTCGATCCGCTCGAAGGTGATGGAGACTACGGCGCCGACATCATCCGGCTGTGGGCGCTGTCAGCGTCGACTTCACCGAGGACCACCGCATCGGCGACGAGATCCTCGACGGGCGTCGCCGACCAGTACCGCAAGCTGCGCAACACCTTCCGCTACCTGCTCGGCGCGCTCGACGGGTTCAGCGAGGACGAGCGGGTCGACGGTCGAGGCGATGCCCGAGCTCGAGCGCTACGTGCTCCACCTGCTCGCCGAGCTCGACGCGACGCTGCGCACAGGCGGTCGACGACTTCGACTTCAACACGCTACGTCCGCGCGCTGACCGACTTCTGCAACGAGGACCTGTCGGCCTTCTACTTCGATATCCGCAAGGACGTCCTCTACTGCGATCCGCCGCGACCGGCGACCAGACCGAAGCGCCGCGCCTACCGCACGGTGCTCGACATGCTGTTCCACGCGCTGGTGCGCTAGCTGGCGCCGGTGCTGGTGTTCACCGCCGAGGAAGTGTGGGGCACGCGCTTTCCCGACGGCGGGATCGGTGCATTTGCTCGAATGGCCCGAGGTGCCGGCGGTCGACGCGGACGATGCCGCAATGGACCGCGCTGCGCGCG
Source organism: uncultured Alphaproteobacteria bacterium (assembly GCA_963765945.1). Classification (GTDB taxonomy): domain Bacteria; phylum Pseudomonadota; class Alphaproteobacteria; order Sphingomonadales; family Sphingomonadaceae; genus Sphingomicrobium. Next base: position 44,824 of record CAVXYS010000050.1, on the reverse strand, counting down.
CTGCGCGAGCGGGTGACCGAGGCGATCGAGCCGCTGCGCAGCGACAAGGTGCTCGGGTCGAGCCTCGAAGCCGAAGTGACCGTGCCGAGCGATGCCGACCCGGCGCTGCTCGCCGAGCTGTTCATCATCCTCGACAGTTCATCGCGGCGATGAGGTGCGGGTGACCAAGACGCAGAACCAAAAATGCGAGCGGTGCCGGCGGTATATGCCCGACGTGGATGCCGAAAGCCTGCTCGACGGGCGGTGCCAGGCGGTGCTGCAGGGTAGCCTCCACCGTCATGCTGAACTCGGTTCAGCATCCATTCTGGAGACCGCAGTGCAAATGGAAAAATGGACCCTGAACCAAGTTCAGGGTGACGGGGGTGGGCGGCAATGAAGTCGCGCCAACTCGGCTTCGGCGTCGCCGCGCTGATCTTCGCGCTCGACCAGTTGGCGAAATGGGTCGTCACCGGGCCGCTGCAGCTGCGCGCGGTCGGGGAAGTCTATCTGCTGCCGATCTTCCAGTTCACCTACACCGAGAACAACGGCATTTCGCTCGGCCTCCTCAACGCCACCAACCCGGTCGGCCGGTGGATGCTGGTCGCGTTGACCGGGGCGATCGCGATCGGCGTCGCTTACTGGATCGGCAAGGAGAAGGCGCGGTTCGACCAGGGGGCGCTCGGGCTGGTGCTCGGCGGGGCGCTCGGCAACATCCTCGACCGGGTGCGGTTCGGCTATGTCGTCGACTTCGCCGACCTGCACTTCGGGACGTTCCGACCGTTTTTGGTATTCAATGTCGGCGACGCAGCGATTAGCATCGGCGTCGTGATCCTGTTGCTGCGCGCGTTCCTCACTCGTAAGGAACAGGGAGAGGGCGACAAGCCCGGGGAGACTATCGAACATGCGTAAAGCCTTGACTGCCGTGGTGATCGTGGCCGCCGTCGCGACCAGCGGCTGCTCCGTGTTTCGCTCGAGCCGGAACAAGGGGCCGGACGAATTCGCGGTCGCGCGCAACGCGCCGCTGATCATCCCGCCCGATTTCTCGCTGACCCCGCCGGTCGCGGGCACCGGCGGCCTTAGCGCCGGCGACGCCCAGAGCCAGGCGATCGACGCCTTGTTCGGCGGGCCCGCGCCGCGTAGCGCGGCCGAGAGCAGCATGCTCGACGATGCCGGGCGCGAGCGCGCCCAGATCGGCATCCGCTCGAACGTGTGGGACCCCGACACGCGCGTGGTCGACAAGGGCCCGACGACGCTCCAGATCCTCGCCGCCCGGGCGGGCGACAGCAACATCGCGTCGGCCCAGGCCGGTCAGTAAACTCTAGAAGAACGGGAACGAACCCGGACGAATGGCAGAAGAAACCCTTTCCGCTCGACTGGTCGAGATCGAATCGATGCTCGACCGTTCCCGCCGCCGCTTCGAGGAAGGCTCGCGGCTGGTCGAGGAAGCGCACAAGCTCCTCGGCGAAATCCAGCAGGCGCTGATCGGCAGCCCGCGCACCGTTTCGCCCGAGGACAGCGAGGAAGCGGCGTCGCAGCTGCTGGCCTCGCTGAAAGCGAGCGGCGGCGAGATGCCCGAGACCTTGTGCGGCGGACGCCTGAGCGTCGACCAGGTGCAGCGCCTGATCCGCATCGACGGCCACCCGATCGGCATTACCGAGATGGAATATCGGGTGCTCGAGCTGCTCGCCTTCGCGCGCAACAATGTCGTCACCCGCGCGATGCTGCTGAAGCACCTCTACCGCCGCGCCGACGACCAGCCGCAGCCCAAGATCATCGACGTGTTCATCTCCAAGCTGCGCAAGAAGCTGCGCAATGCGTCGGGCGGGGCCGAGTTCATCGAGACGATTCCCCAGCGCGGCTGGATCCTGCGCGACATCGACGACAAGCAGGGGGCTTAGTTCCTCCCTAGCCGAAGGCTGGGGAGGGGGACCATGCCGAGCATGGTGGAGGGGTGGAAGGCGGCGGCGTCAGTTACCCCACCACCATTCAATCTGCGTTGAATGGTCCCCCTCCCCATCCCCGCATCCGCGGGGACAGGGAGGAACTTGATCGGATTCACCCTTTCCTAACCGCGCCGATTTACTCCGGGCGGATGCTTAACCTCATTCCGCAACCCGAGCCCCAGCCGCGGCCCGAGCCTTATGCCGAGGCGGTCGCGCGGCTGGCGACGGTGCGCCATGCGCTGCGCCTGGTCGACCCGTTCGGCGGCGGGCCGGCGTCCGACCCGGACGAGGATGCGGCCATTTCGGACGCGTGGACCAATGCGGATGAATCGAAGCGGCGCTGGTTCGAACTCGCGCTCGGAGCGGCTGGTCGGAGCGACCGCCGCGGGAGTTGAAGCCCTGCTCGCCGAGAAGCAGCAGGGCCGCGAGCCGAACGCGGAGGCGAACCGCCTGCTGGTCGACCAGATCCGCCGCGAGCTGGCGGACGTCGCCAAGCACATTTTCCGCTAGGCCGGGCCCAGCGCCTTCGGGGTCGCGGGGTCGGCGCCCCATTCGCTCCAGCTGCCGTCGTACAGCCGGTTGCCGTCGTGGCCGAGCAGATGCGCGGCGAAGATCAGGCTGGTGGCGGTGACCCCCGAGCCGCAGCTGGCGACGAACGGCCGCGTCGGGTCGATGTCGGCGGCGGCGAACAGGCGGCGCAGTTCGTCGGCCCGGCGGAAGGTGCCGTCCGGATTGTAGAGTGCGGCGAAGGGCAGGTTGCAGGCGCCGGGGATATGGCCGGGCTCGACCCCCGGCCGCGGATCGGGCGCGCTGCCCTCGAAGCGCTCCTTGCTGCGCGCGTCGAGGATCGGGGTCAGCACCTCGCCCGACAGGATCTGCCGCTCGGTGACGATTTCGTCCGGCTGCTCGTCGGCTTCGAAGCGCGCGGCGCGGCGGGCCGGTTCGCCGCGATTCGGTCGGCCGCCCCTCCGCGGTCCATTTCTGGAAGCCGCCGTCGAGGATCGCCACGTTCCCTGCGCCGAAATGGCGAAGCATGAACCAGCCGCGGGCGGCAGTGCGGGTCGGGCTGTTGTCGTAAACGACAATGCGGTCGCCGCGGCCAACGCCGAGCTGTTGCATCGCCAAGCCGAACGCGGCGGCGATTGGGAGCATGTGCGGCGCGGGACTGGAGCGGTCACTGATCTCATCGATGTCGAGGAAACGCGCGCCGGGGATGTGGCTAGCCAGATACTCTTCGCGGCCACTGCGCCCGGATGCGGGCATGAACCAGCTCGAGTCCACAACAACGAGATCGGACTCGCCGAGATGCTGCGCCAGCCAATCCGTGGAAACGAGCGATTCCATTTGCGGAACATAGGCTAGAAGGGCCGGCGATGGCGACACAGGACATCAAGCTGGAGCCGGGTTGGCGCGAGCGGCTGCGGGGCGAGTTCGAGCAGCCGTACATGAGCGAGCTCAAGCGCTTCCTCGTCGCCGAGCGCGAGCGCGGGCGGCGCATCTTCCCCAAGGGCTCGGAATGGTTCCGGGCGCTCGACCTGACGCCGCTCGAGCGGGTGCGGGTCGTGATCCTCGGCCAGGACCCGTATCACGGCGAGGGCCAGGCGCACGGGCTGTGCTTTTCGGTCCAACCGGGCGTCCCGCCGCCGCCGAGCCTCGTCAACATCTTCAAGGAGCTCGACAGCGACCTCGGCATCAAGCCGGCGCGGCACGGCCTGCTCGACCATTGGGCGCGCCAGGGCGTGCTGCTCCTCAACAGCGTGCTGACGGTCGAGTTGGGCCGCGCCGCCTCGCACCGCGACCGCGGCTGGGAGCGCTTCACCGACGCGGTCGTCGCCGCGGTCAATGCCAAGCAGGAGCCGGTCGTGTTCCTGCTGTGGGGCAGCTACGCCCAGAAGAAAGCGGCGTTCGTCGATGAGGCGCGCCACCTGGTGCTGAAGGCGCCCCACCCGTCGCCGCTGTCGGCGCACAGCGGCTTCTTCGGCTGCCGCCATTTCTCGAAGGCGAACGCGTTCCTCGAGCGCCGCGGGCTGGCGCCCATCGACTGGGCGCTTCCGGAACCTTAGAAGCGCGCGCGATGGTTGAGACGACCCACCTCGGCAAGGCCAGCGCCCTGCCCGCTTCGCCCGACGAAGCGGTCCTCGACTATGTGCCCAACCCGCGGTCCGGCGCGCTCTACCTCGTGCGGTTCGCGGCACCGGAATTCACCTCGCTCTGCCCGGTGACCGGGCAGCCGGACTTCGCCCACCTCGTGATCGACTATGCGCCGGGCGAGACGATCGTCGAGAGCAAGAGCCTCAAGCTGTTCCTCGGCAGCTTCCGCAACCATTGCGGATTCCATGAGGACGTGACCGTCGGGATCGGCCAGCGGCTGGCAGACGAAATGAAACCGCGCTGGCTGCGGATCGGCGGCTATTGGTACCCGCGCGGCGGCATTCCGATCGACGTTTTCTGGCAGTCGGGCCCGCCGCCCGAGGGCCTGTGGCTGCCCGACCAGGGCGTCGCCGCCTATCGTGGCCGCGGCTAGGATCGCGATCCTCGGCGCCGGCTCGGTCGGTTGCTTCATCGGCGGCTGCTGGCAGGCGGCGGGGCTGCCGGTCAGCTTCATTGGCCGGCCGCGGTTCGCGGCGGACATCGCCGCACACGGGCTGACGGTCAGCGATTACAGCGGGTGGCAGGCGCGTCTCACCAAGGTCGACTATCGCACCGACCCGGCGGCGCTGGCCGAGGCGGACGTCATCGCGCTGTGCGTCAAGAGCGGCGCGACGGCGGAAGCCGCCGAAGAGATCGCCGAGCGCGCGCGGGACGGCGCATTGATCATCAGCTTCCAGAACGGAATCCGCAATTTCGACGTGCTGAGCCGGGTGCTTGGCGGCCGCTTCGAGCTGGCGCGCGGCCTGGTATCCTACAACGTCGCCTATCTCGGCGATGGCCGCTTCCACAAAGGCGTCGCCGGCCAGCTGTGGGCCGAGGATGCGCCGCGCACGCGGGCGCTGGCGGAAGCGGTTGGCGGCGGACCCGCCGAGCTCCGGCTGTCGGCCGACATGTCCGGCCTCGCCTGGGGCAAATTGCTCATCAACCTCAACAATGCGGTCAATGCTCTGTCCGGACGGACCCTGCTCGAGGAGCTTCGGCAACGCGACTATCGGCGGGTCGTCGCCGCGTCGCAGCGCGAAGGCCTCCGGCTGCTGAAGGCCGCCGGAATCGCGCCGGCCAAGCTCGGCGCCGCCAGTCCGCGACTGCTTCCGCGGCTGATCGATTCGCCCGACTGGCTGTTCAATCGGATCCTCCTCAAGAAATGGAGGATCGACGAGCGGGCGCGCTCGTCGATGGCCGACGACCTCGCTGCCGGGCATCGGACCGAGGTCGATTTCATCAACGGCGAGCTGGTTGCGCTGGCCGAGCGCCTCGGCGTCGATGCGCCGATCAACCGCAGGATCGTCGAGTTGGTCCGCGCGGCCGAAGCCGGGGCGAAGCCGATGGCCCCGGCCGAGCTGCGCCGCGCGGTGCTCGAAGCCTAGCGGTAGTCGGCTTCCTGCGGCGGGAAGGCCGCGTCACCCGGCGCCGGAGCGTCGGACGCCTTGCCCTTGGTCCAATAATAAAGCGCGCCGATGGCAACCGCGAACACGACCACGCTGACCAGCATCACCGCCGAGTAGGGCTCGACCAGCGCGAAGACGTTGGCGCTGTCGGTTGACCCGGCTTTCTCCGCGCCGGCGACCGCGAAGGCGTAGATGACGCCCATCAGGCTCTCGCCGACGATCAGGCCGGTCGCCATCAGCGTCCCCATGCGCTCGGCGAACGCGGGACTCTTCGAGCTTATCGCCCAGCGGTTGTAGAACCAGCCGAGCACCGCGCCGAAGGGGATCAGCAGGTCGGCCTCGAGCGGCAGGTAGATGCCCATGCCGATCGCCAGCGGCGGCAGGTGCAGCCGCTTGCCAGTGAAATATTTGAGGCCCTCGTCGACGATTACGGCGACGACGCCGATGAGCGCGCCCTCGCGGATCAGCGCCCAGTCGAGATCGCCGCCGAGCACGCCCTGGGCGATGGTCGAGATGATCGCGGCCTGCGGTGCGGCGAGCGCCGTTTCCTTGGCCCCGGGCGCGCCCTGGAAGGTGAAGGCGGTGTTCATGAGGTCGAGGATCGGCGGGATGACGATCGCACCGAACACAACGCCGAGGACCAGGGCGACCTGCTGCCGCCACGGGGTCGCCTCGACCAGCTGGCCGGTCTTCAGATCCTGGAGGTTGTTGTTGGAGATGGTGGCGACGCCGAAAATGATCGCGGTCACGAACAGGGCGAAGGCGACCAGCGACTTGGTCTGGTCGCCGCTGACGCCGGGAAACAGCATCACCAGGATCAGCGAAATGCCGAGCACCGAGAGGATTCCGACACCCGAGATCGGGCTGTTCGAGGCGCCGATCAGCCCGGCCATGTAGCCGCACACCGCGGCGATCACGACGCCGGCGATCAGCGTGTAGATGATGCTGAGCGCGATGGTGAGCCCGGGCGCCGCGGAGATCGGCGCCGAATTCCCGAAGGCGAACAGCAGTAGCCCGATCGGGATCATGGACAGCAGGATCGTGCCGGCGACGATACCGATCGGAATGTCGCGCTCGGTCAGCGGTAAATCGGCGCCGCGCCCGGCCTTGCGTTCGCGATTGGCGATGAGCGCGGCGCGAATGCCGGCAACGATCGGCCCGATGATCTTGAGCAGGGTCCAGATCGCCGCGACACCGATGGTGCCGGCACCGACCATGCGGGCCTTTTGCTTGAACGCGGCGCCGACCAAAGTCTCGAGATCGGGCGCGGCGATCTGGGCGATGAAGGCGGCGTCCTGGGTCCAGTGCGGGACGATGACCACCCAGGTGATCAGCATGCCGATGACCATCGCCGCGCCGACCGCGACGCCGACCAGATGGCCGACGCCGATCAGCGCCATCGACAGGCTCGCGGAAATGGCCGATCCGCCGGTGCCGACCTTGAAGGTCTTCGCGGCGGTGTCGGTCAGCAGCCGGGTCTTCGCGACCAGGAAGTAGAGCGCGGAGACGATGGTCGACCCGGCGATCAGCACCAGGCCGCGCCGGTTTTCCTCCGCCCCGCCAACCCCCGAGCCGACCTTCAGCACCTCGGCCGCGGCGACGCCTTCCGGATAGGGCAGGTCGGTGCCGGTGACGAGCGCCCGCCGCAGCGGGACCGAATACATCACCCCGAGGATGCCGCCGATGCCGATGACGGCGACCGACAGCCAATAGGGAAAGTGGTTCCACTAACCGATCATGATCAGACCGGGCAGGACGAAGATGATCGCCGACAGCGTCCCCGCGGCCGAAGCGATCGTCTGGACGATGTTGTTTTCCTGGATGGTCGCGTCGCGGAATGCCTTGAGCACCGCCATCGAGATCACCGCCGCGGGGATCGAGGTAGCGAAGGTGATCCCGATCTTGAGGCCGAGGTAGACGTTGGCGGCGGTGAACACGACGGTGATGAGGGCGCCGAGGATGATCCCGCGGATCGTCAGTTCCTTGATGCCGTCGCCACCGCTCCGCAACGCCTTCGCCTCCGTCGCCATCAGCCCAACCCTTCCTGATTCATGAAGCCTTGAAATCCCCGGCCGGCGCCGGAGTGGAATGGCGGCGGATCGCCTGCCACTGCCCGTCGACGTCCACCCAGACGTCGGTCAGGACGACGCAATCCTCGATGATCCGGCCGAGATATTTGAGCCGCCAGCGGGCCTGGACGGTGCCGACCATGACATGGTCCAGCACCGTCGCGTCGCGCACCTCGACGTCGATCGTCTCGACCTCGCGCCGCTGGATCGCATCGAGCCATTCCTCGCGGCCCATCGTGAACGGCCCGCTCGACCGGGTGCCGATCAGGACGAAATCCGGGTGCACCAGCGAGCGCAGCTTGGCCATGTCCTTGCGGCACAGCGCATCGCGCCATTCGCGCTCGAGCGCTTCGATCAGCTGGCAGTCCTTGTCCGACACGCGTTCCCTCTTCCGGCTTCCTTTAAGGCCGAACCCGAAGAAAGCAAATCTCGGCGTCGAACCGTTCCCAGATGAGGGTCGAGCCGTCCAGCTTCAGCGGATCGCCGCGGAACGCGACGTGGCCGAGTTGATTGGGGACGAAGCGCAACGACAGCTTGTGTCCGGAGGTTGGCGACAGGTTCAACGGCTCGCCGGCGGTGTTGAACATCGGCACCAGCGGCATGACCGTCGTCACCGCACAATTTTCGAGGTGGACCGTGCCTTTCTCGTCGGCCTGCGCATAGTGCAATTCCTTCGGCGAGCCGGCGTAGGCGACGAGCACGTCGGGCGCCGAGCTCCAGCCGAACTTGCCCCAGTCGACGGACAGCGACAGCGTGCATTTCGGCGCCGGCGTATCGCGGACCAGAGCGAAGGTCGGCTCCTTCGGCATCGGCCGGCTGGTCAGATGAACCTCCGAGCCGTCGAACGTCCAGTCGCCTTCCGCAGACTTGTCGACCGCGCCGTAGGTGAAGCCGTAGCGGAAATGGCCGTTGGGCTGGAGCTCGAGGCCGCCGGCCATCTCCATCTGATGGATCTCGTACATGCCGGCGACCGACGGGCTTGCCGGCGGCGCTGCGGCGGCGAGGACCAGAGCTGCAGCGATCGGGATCAAGCGGAGCATCGCAGAGAGACTGTCATTGCGTAGCGTCGCGAAGCAATCCGTGCAGCCGCTGGATTGCCGCATTAGCCATCTCTCGAGCCCGCGACTCCTCGCAATGACGAGAGCCCGAAAGTTGCGGAAGTTGTGCCCTCAACGCGCGCGCACGCACGTGTGAGGGTTGTCGGATGTGTCGGATTGTCACCCTCGCGGCGGAACGCAGCGAATGCAGCGAACCTGCGCGCGAGCGCCGCGAAAGCCAAACCGGGACGCGGTCGAAATGTGAAGGTGGGGACGGGCCCATCGACCAGCCTATGACTCGAGCGGAAGCAAATAGGACAGCTTTTTCTGCATCGTCCGAATGCCCTCTTTCGGTCCATTGCGGACTATCAAAGCTCAATGCTGCTTGCAGAGCCGTGCAGCGGAAACGAAGCGAATGAGCCTGAGCTTATGGCCGTCCCACAGGTAGTAGCTCATCCCCTCCTTCCTGGCGTCCTCGTTCGGCGTGCCAACCACGACGAGGAGGCGGCTGTCTATCTTGTAGTTCAGGATCTCGACGCCGGTTGCGCCAGTATCCCTCATTAATGCTGTCGCAGTCCGGAGAACTTTGGAGAAATGAACTTGCCCGGTGATCGCATTCACGATTGCGGGACACACGGTCGCCGCACCACAGCCGATCCAGATCACGGTGTAATGACCGGCAAAGTTCGGACCCCTGGACGCTTGTTCCCGAAGGACCGTCCTGTAGGTGTGAGCCTCGCCCTTCTGCACGAGTGGCGGAACCGGCTTCATTTTACGGGTCGGCACCTCGGCAGGAAAGCGACTGAACGTGCTAACCCCGAGTAGTTCTCGAAATGGAGCGAAGCACTTCTGGTCGGTTGGCCGCGCTTCTGCATCAGAGGGGACAGCTATAGCTCCCATGAGCACACTGATGAGTGCAATCCGAAACGCCAATGCGCGCTCCTATTCTAATCCTTGGACCTGGATGCCATGATTTGCGCAAGACGCAATGTCCGCTTTCCACCCATTGCGGACATTGGCTCACTCTCCTAGCCTGACGACCTTGTAGAGTTAGCGCCGGACCGAGACGGGCAAGAGTTGCTCGACGTCCGATCCGCGCCGAAGCTCGAGATGGGGGTGTGACCATGGCCGACGACAAGCCCGCCGAACAAGTCGACGTCACCAAGGAATGGCGCGCCACGCAGGGCCAGAAATCCTCTGCCACGCGGCTTCGCCTGTTCGCCGCGATCGCCTGGGTCGTCGCGATCGGCACCGAGGTCGCCGGCATCGTCATGCTCCGCCAGCACAAGTTCGACCACGGCAACCTGCCGCTGCTGATCGGCCTGCTGGTCGTCATTGCCGTCTTCGCGATCGCCGGCAGCCTGATGTGGAAGGCGGCCAACAAGCACGATCCGGCCAGCAAGGCCGACACGGTCCGATTCTTCGTCCAGAACCAGCTTGGCGCGATCATCACGGTGATCGCCTTCCTGCCGCTGATTGTCCTGATCTTCATGGACAAGGACATGGACCCGAAGAACAAGAAGATCGCCGGCGGCATCGGTGTGGTCCTCGCCGCGGGCGCGACGCTTGATCGGGATCGACTTCAGCCCGCCGTCGACCGAGCAATATACGCAGGACATGAACAAATGCGCGGCCGAGATCAAAGCCAGCCAGCCGACCAAGGATTGCTCACCCGAGGTCGCTGATCAGGCGCAGGCCATTGCCCGGGACTCGGCGACCGTGGCCGACGCAACCAAGAGCGCGGCGAACCCGAACGGGCTTGATGTCGTCTACTGGATCGCCCCGGAGAACGGCGCCAAGAAGTCGGCGACGCCGCACGTCTTCCACATCTGCGGAGGCGTCAGCCCGCTGCGCGGCAAGAGTGTGAACCAGGGCTCGGTGACGGAGGCCTATGCGGAGAATGCGACCCGCATCACCAAGCAGATCCCGATGGAACAGAAGCAGTGCGGGTTCGCGGCTTCGGCCGCCGCCCCCGATGCGACCGGAACGCCGCCGACAACACGACGGACAACGCAGCGGGTTAACCGAAGGCGGTCGCCGCTAGCGGCCGCTGATGTCGATCCCGACGAAGGCTTCCGGCGCGGTGCCGCGCTTGACCAGCAGCAACACGCTGTTGCGGTTCGCCTTGCGCGCCGCGTCGACGGCGAGGATCACCTGCGCCGGAGTCGTGACCAGCTGGTTGTTGACCGAGATGATCAGGTCGCCGCGCTGCAGCCCTTCGTCGGAGGCGTCGCTGTTGGGGTCGACCGCGGTGATGATCACGCCGTGCGCCGTCGGCGGCAGGTTCGCCGCCCGCGCCAGCTCCGGAGTCAGCGGGGCGAGCGACAGGCCGAGCGCCTTCTGCGGCGCGGTCGGCGCGGTGGCGCTGCCGCCGCCTTGCGTGGCGCCGCCACCGCCGGCGATCTTCGCCAGCTGCTCCTCGGTTGGGCGCTGGTCGACCACCGCCTGGAGGGTCATCCGCTTGCCCGCGCGGATCAGGTCGATCGGGATGCGCGAGCCGACGGTGGTGTTGGCGACGATGAACGATACCGTCTGGTCGGGGGTGACCTGCTGGCCGTTGACGCGGGTGATGACGTCGCCCTGCTGGAGCCCGGCGCGGGCCGCGGCGCCGCCCGGGACGACCGAGCGCACCAGCTCGCCGCCGCCCTTGGGCAGGCCGAGCGCGGCGGCGATCGAATCGTCGTCGAGCGGCTGGAGGCCGACGCCGAGATAGCCGCGCTGCGGGCGCTGTCCGCGCATCAGCGAGTTGATCACCGGCTTGGCCAGCTCGGCGGGAATGGCGAGGCCGATCCCGACCGACGCTCCGGTCGGCGAGATCAAAGCCGAGTTGATGCCGATCACATTGCCGTTGAGGTCGAACATCGGGCCGCCGCTGTTGCCCATGTTGATCGCCGCGTCGGTCTGGATGTAGCGGTCGTAGGCGCCGACCCCGGTGATCCCGCGGTGCAGCGCGGAAATGATCCCGGCGGTGACGGTGCCGCCGAGGCCGTAGGGATTGCCGATCGCGACGATCCAGTCGCCGACCCGTGCCTTGGTGCTGTCGCCCCACTGGACGTAGGGCAGGTTGCGCCCCTCGATCTTGAGCAAGGCGAGGTCGGACGTCTCGTCACGGCCGACGATCCGCGCCGAAAATTCCTTACGGTCGGTGGTGATGACCGTGACGGTGTCGACCGTCCCGCTGCCGGTCAGGCCCTGGACGAGGTGGTTGTTGGTGACGACGTAGCCGTCGGGCGAAACGATGAAGCCGGAGCCGAGCGAGCCGGCCTCGCGCGTCCGCTGCTGCTGCTGCTGCTGCCCCTGCGGCTGGTCGGTGCCGCCGCCGCTTTCCGGGCCGACCGGGCTGCCGAAGCGGCGGAAGAATTCCTCGAACGGATCGCTCTGGGTGCGGACCGGGATCCGCTGCTTGGTCGAAATGTTGACGACCGCCGGCTGGAGCCGGGCCGCGAGGTCGGCGAACGACATCGGAGCGCCGGCCCGCGGAGCCATGGCCGACGGCGCGTTTTGCGCGACCTGCGCGCCCGCTTGCCCCGTGAGCGCCGAGAAGGCCGATCCCCCCAAGAGCAGGGCCATTGCGACCCCATAGGCGTAGCGCACTTTTCCGGTCTCCTTCGAGGTCATCGATACTCCATCATTCGGCGTTGGACGCAAGGCGCTAATCCCGGCGCGGCTGAATAGCGATTGAACGCTGCGGCTTAACGAATGCGATTTATCGCTCGCGTCCAGAGAATTCCTTCAAATAGTCGTTCTGGGGCGACAGGATGATGGTCGTCGCCGCCGGCGGCTTGCCGCCGCTGACCCCGACGAACGTCAGCCGATAGCTCTGCATCGCGCGGTAGAAGTCGTAGAATTCGGGATCCTTGCCGAAGCTTGCGGCATAGGTCCGCGCCGCATCGGCGTCGGCCTGGGCGCGGATGATCTGGGCCCGCTTGGAGCCTTCGGCGCGGATCGATTGCGCCTCCTGCTGGCGGGCCGTGCGCATGCGGTCGAAGGCCGAGAGGAGCGGCGCGCCATCGGGCAGGTCGGTGCGCTTGATCCGGACGTCGAGCACCTCGACGCCATATTGGCCGGCGATCCGGTTCAGCGAGGTCCGGACGCTGTCCATGATGCCCTGCCGTTCGGGGGTGAGGAGCGCGGCGAACTCGATCCTGCCGAGCTCGTTGCGGACCTCGGACCCGAGGATCGGGCGAAGCTGCTCGCGCAGCTGGTCTTCGCTGCCGGCGCGGATGTACATCTGCAGCGGGTCGACGATCCGGTAGCGGGCGAAGGCGTCGACCTGCAGCCGGCGCTGGTCGGTCGAGATCACCTGCTGGCGCGTCATGTCGACGTCCTGGACGCGCTTGTCGATCCACACGATCTGCTCGACCAGCGGAACGCGGAAATTGATTCCGGCACCGGCGGCCCCGATCGGCCGCCCGACCTTGTACTGATTGTAGATCCGATCGGGTTTGCCGAAGCGGACGATCAGCGCCTGCTTGGTCTCCGGAATGATCGGGAAGCTGCTGATCAGGAAGAGCAGGGCGAAGACGGCGACGACCGCGGTGACGATCGGCCGGTGGCGCACGAAGTCGATCATTGCGCCGCCTCCCGCCGCTGTTCCTTCTGGACCTGGGGCAGCGGCAGATAGGGCGTGACCCCGGGCGCCTCGATGATCGTCTTGTCGACCTTCGACAGCACATCCTCCATCGTCTCGTAATACATGCGGCGACGGGTCACTCCGGGGGCCAGCTTATATTGCTCATAGACCTTGTCGAAAGCGGTCGCCTCGCCCTGCGCCTGCTGCCTTAGCTGAAGCGAATAGGCGTTGGCGGTGTTGATGTAGGTCTGGGCGTCCTGCTGCGCGGCGGTGACCTGCTTGAACGCATCGTTGACCGCGTCCGGCGGATCGGCCTGCTTGATGGCGATGCCCTGCACTCGGATCCCGGACCGGTAGGAGTCGAGGATCCGCTGCATGTTCTCGACCACGCGCTGCTCGATCTCGGCGCGCTTGTCGCCCATCGCGTCGTTCAGAGTGACCTGACTCACGACCGCGCGCATCGAGCTTTCGGCGACCTCGCGGATCGTGTCGTCGGGCTGGGCCAGCTGGTAGAGGTAAAGCTCCGGCGTGCGGATATTCCACCGCACCGAGTAAGCGAGGTCGAGCAGATTCTGGTCGCCGGTGACCATCAGATCGTCCGAACCCGCCGATCCGAGGTCGATCGTGCGAATGCTCTCGATGTTGATTTTCTTCACCCGTTCGATCGGCGCTGGAAGCGTGAAGCTGACGCCGGGCGGGAGCGTGCGGTTGTACCGGCCGAACTGGGTGACGACGCCGCGCTGCCCGGGCGCGATCGAATGGACCGTCGTCAGCAGCAGGAACAGCGAGACGAAGGCGATGACCGCCCACATGATGATCGAGCCGTCGGGCCGGCCGGGGAAGCCGCCGCCGCCGAAGCGCGCCCGGCTGCGGCGCAGGAATTCGTCGATCGACGGCGTCGAAACCCCGGACGGGCCGGACGAGCGCTTGCCGCGCTTGGGCGGCTCGCCCCACGGGCCGCTGCCGCCATCCGGAGGCGGCGTGTCGTCGCCGTCGCCGCCGCTCGATCCCCATGGCCCCTTGTTGTCGGCGAACAGGCCGCGAGCGCGGGCGCCCCACCCGGATAAGATGTTCATGCCCACGAGTATAGGAAAGCAACCCCACGAAAAACAGTGGCAAGCCGTTTCGCGCTTCCTATGTGCTTAGTTATGGCCCATCCCGTCGACCCGCTGACTGATCTGCCGCACGACGAGCGGATCCGCTCACGCAAGCTTGCCGGCGGTGTGGTGACGGTGATTGCGGACGCGACTGGATTGTCGAAATCCGAGCGCGATTCGCTCGAGCGCGAGCTCAACGAGGCAGCGCTCGCAATGCCCGGGGTGACCGAAGCGCGGATCGCGGTGACCGCGGCCGAGCCGAGCCGCACGCTGATCGCGATCGGCAGCGGCAAGGGTGGGGTGGGCAAGTCGACCGTCGCCGCCAATCTCGCAATCGCGATGGCGCGGGCCGGCAAGCGGGTCGGGCTGGTCGACGCCGACGTCTATGGGCCGTCACAGCCGACGCTGCTCGGATCGGCCGACAAGCCGACCGCCGAGGACGAGCGCCTGATCCCGGTCGAGGCGCACGGCATCAAATTCCTGTCGCTCGGCCATCTGGTCTCGCCGGGCCACGCGCTGGCATGGCGCGGGCCGATGGCGACGGGCGCGCTGGCCAAGCTGATCGAAGCCGACTGGGGCGACGCCGAAATCCTCGTCGTCGACCTGCCGCCGGGGACCGGCGACGTGCAATTGTCGCTGATCCAGCGCTCGCGCCCGGCCGGCGCGGTGATCGTCTCGACGCCGCAGGATCTGTCGCTGATCGACGCCCGGCGCGCGGTCGACCTGTTCAACAAGATGAGCGTCCCGGTGCTCGGGATCATCGAAAATATGGCGGCCTACGCCTGCCCGCATTGCGGTGAGGAGTCGCATCCGTTCGGAACGGGCGGCGCGGAAGCGGCCGCGGCGGAGCTCGGCGTGCCGTTCCTCGGACGGCTGCCGCTGTCAGTGAAAATTCGTGAAGCCTCCGACGCCGGCCAGCCGCTCGCTGCGGCCGAGGCTGAATTCGCCGCCATCGCCGCGAAACTGTTGGCGGCGGTGGCGCATTGAAAGGCTGAAAGGAGAGCCGCCGTGCCGCTCACCAGCGACGAAGACATCAGGGCGCTTCTGATCAGCGCGCGGACAATCGCCATGGTCGGCGCGTCGGACCGCCCGAACCGTCCGTCCCACGGCGTGATGCGGATCCTCCAGGACCACGGCTATCGCGTCCTTCCGGTCAATCCGCAGATCGCCGGCCAGCATGTCCACGGCGAGTTCGTGTGGACCGAGCTGGCGCAGATCGGCGTTCCGATCGACATCGTCGACATCTTCCGCCGCCCGGACGCGGCCGGCGCCGCGGTCGACCAGGCGATCTTCGCCGGCGCCAAGGCGGTGTGGCTGCAGATCGGGGTGATCAACGCGGAGGCCGCCGCGCGGGCCGAGGCGGCCGGGCTCAAGGTGGTAATGGACCGCTGCCCGGCGATCGAGCTGCGGCGGCTGGGAATTCCGAAAGTCGCGGCCGAAGCCAATTACGCCGCGCCCACCGTCATTTCCGGCACGAGGATCGTCGGGGCGTCGATCCCGCGGCGGAGCTCGAGGTCCGACGCGGGCTCGAGCGTCGCGAACATGTCGGTGAGGTTGGCGGCGACGGTGATCTCGGCGAGCGGCTCGGCGATGGCGCCGCCGCGGACCATGAAGCCGACCGCGCCGCGGCTGTAGTCGCCGGTCACGAGATTGGCGCCCTGGCCGATCAGCTCGATCACCAGCACCGCCTCGGGGAATGCGGCGAGCAACTCTTCACGGCTGCGCGCGCCCGGCGCCAGATAGAGGTTGCTCGGACTCGCGCCCGGCGCTCCGCCGACCCCGCGCGCGGCATGACCGGTCGGAGCGATGCCGAGCTGGCGCGCGGCGGCACTGTCCGCGATCCAGCTGGTGAGCACGCCGTTCGCGACCAGCTCCCGGCGCGCCACCCGCAGCCCCTCGCCGTCGAACGGCCGCGAGCGCAGCCCGCGCCGGCGCAGCGGGTCGTCGACGACGGTCACGCCCTCCGCGAACACGCGCTCGCCGAGTTTGTCGAGCAGGAAGCTGGTCTTGCGGGCGACCGACGACCCGGTGATCGCGCCGGCGAGGTGACCGAGCAGGCTCGCCGACACCCGCGGGTCGAAGATCACCGGATAGCGGCCCGGCCTCGGCCGTGACGGATCGAGCCGGGCGACGGCGCGCTCGCCGGCGCGGCGGCCGACCGCATCGGCCAACTCGAGCTCCGCGAGGTGCCGGGCGCTGTGCCACTCATGGTCGCGCTGCATGCCGCTGCCCTCGCCCGCGATCACGGCGGCGGACACGCCGTGGCCGGTCGAGCGCTGCGCGCCCGAGAATCCGCCGGAGGTGGCGAGCGCGATCATGCTCGCCGACGCGCTCGCCCCGGCGCCGCTCGAATTGGTGACTCCGCGCACGCCGAGGGCGGCCTGCTCGGCTTCGAGCGCCCGCGCACGAAGCGCGTCGGACGGCGGTTCGGCGCCATCCTCGCTGTCGAGCTCGGGCAGTGCGCCGCGCTGCAGCAACTCGGCGGGCGCAAGGCCGGCGTACGGATCCTCGGGCGCTTGCCGAGCCATCGCCAGGCAGCGCTCGACCAGCGACGCAAGCGCGTCGTCCGACAGGTCGGAGGAAGCGGCGGTGGCCGACTGCTGGCCGACGAACAGCCGCAGCCCGACCTCCTCGCCTTCGGACCGACTGGCGGATTTGAGCTTGCCGAGGCGGACTTGTACCTCGGCCGAGCGGTCGCCGACGTAGAGCGCGTCCGCCGCGCTGGCGCCGGCGGCGAGGCCGCGCTCGACCAGGGATTCGGCGATGCCGCGGGCGTCTTGGGGAGAGTGCATGAGCGGCGCGCCCTAGCGCGGCGCGAGCCCCACGACCAGCATGGCGAGGAAGACGAGGAAACCGCAGGTGCGGTTGGAGCGGAACAGGCGAAGCGCGAGCGCGCCATCCCGCGGGTCGGCGCGCAGGGCCTGGTTGGCCAGGTGGAGGCCGGCCGGCGCGAGCGTGAGCAGCGCGATCCAGTCCGGCCGCACCAGCCAGATCGCGCCGCCCCACAACAGCACAGCGAGCGCGTAGAAGATGGCGATCCCGGCGGGCGCCCGGTCGCCGAGCCGCCGGGCCGAGGATTTCACTCCGACCAAAGCGTCGTCCTCGATGTCCTGGATCGCGTAGAGCGTGTCGTAGCCGATCACCCAGGCGATGCTCCCGAACCACAGCAGGAACGGCGCCCAGCCGAGGCTACCGGTGACCGCCGGCCAGCCGACCAGCGCGCCCCACGAGAAGACCAGGCCGAGCCACGCCTGCGGCCACCAGGTGATCCGCTTCATGAACGGATAGAGCGCGACGGGCGCCACGCTAGCAGTGCGACGAGTGCCGCTGTCGCGGTGAGCTCGAACAGAACAACCAGCCCGATCAGGCACAGCAGACCGGTCAGCAGCGCTGCGCTGCGAACCGAGACCCGCCCGTTGGCCAGCGGCCGCAGCCGGGTCCGTTCGACCCGGCGGTCGAGGTCGCGGTCGATGATATCGTTATAGACGCAGCCGGCGCTGCGCATCGCCAGGGCGCCGAGCGCGAGCCACAGGAACAGGTCCCAGCGGCCGCCGACCCCGGCCAGCGCCAGGCTCCACGCACACGGCCAGTAAAGCAGCCAGACCCCGATCGGCCGATCGAGCCGCATCAGGCTCGCATAGGGGCGGAGCCGCGGCGGAAGCGCGCCGATCAGACCGCGCCGCTCGCTGTCCGGGACGATGTCGGTGGTGGCGCCCATAGCGGCGCCGATTAGCGCCAGCCGCCCGGCTTGTCTGCTCGGCTTAGAACGGGTGCTGGCAGGTGGCGATCATCGAGCTGATGCGGTCGTTCCACCCGCCGACGTTCTGGACCGTCCCGAATTCCACCCGGTCGCCCTTGAAGTCCTGGTCGAACGCCAGCACCCGGCAGGTCGGGCTGCACGCGAACGACGAAATCTGATTGTCCCAGGTCGGGCCGAGCGACAGGCGCCGCGTGCCCCCCGGGATCGAGCGCCAGTTCCCCTGCCAGTCGACATGCTGGTAATAGACGCAGCCGCGAAACTGGATCTGCGGCGCTTGCGGCGGCGGCGGCGGCGCCGGGGTCACCAAAATGGGCCGAATCCGAAGCATGTCCTGCATCGGCAGGACCGTCATCTTCTCAATGGCGAATTGGGACATTGCGGCAGAGCCCGACCGTGGCGAGGCCCAGAGCTCCGAGCGCATAAACTGTTCTGCGGCGCATGACCGTGCTCCTTCGCGTTAGTCGACCACACCGGCGAGCTTGGCGCCCTTGCGACGGAAAAAGAGGAACGTCTTGACCCCCTGCGTGTCGCCGATGACGACGATGTCGTCGTCATCGAGCCCCATGGCCTTGACCGCGCGCTCCATCTCCGGATTGGCCGGCACCGCCTTGCGGTAGTCGCCGAGCGCCAAGGCAGCGATCGCGCCGAACACGACGTCCTTTTCGCCCGGGTCCTTGGCCTCGGTCCCCGGAGGCAGCTGGCCCGGGCCCGGAGTGAGCACGGTGCGATATTTGTTTTCGATGTCCGTCGGGGTGAGCAGCGCCGCGCCGTCGTCGAGGAAGAAGGGCGCGCTCGACATTTTGGTGAGCGCGTCGATGTCGCGGGCGGCAGCGGCGGTCGCCCATTCCCCGGCGCGCTTCTGGGCCGTTTCGACCGGATCCGAGCGGAGGGCGAAATAGAGAATGACGGCGATCACGATCACCGCGAGGACGCCGAGCAGGATCCACAGCCACAGCAGGGATTTCTTCTTCTCGACGCCGGGACCGGCCAGCTTGGCGGTGGTCACCGGGCCTTCGGCATGGTCGTTGTCGGGATCGTTGATCGCCACGACCCGCAGCCGGAAGGGATAATCGCCGGCGGCGGCGTCGGGCGGAAAGGTGACCTTGACCGTCGCGGTCTGGGTCTCCCCCGACCCGAAGTTCCGTTCGCGGTCGCCGTCGATGGCGAACCATTCGGCCTTGGACGGCCCGGTGGCGACGACCCCCAGGCGCCCGTCGACGCTTTCGCCGCTCTTGTTCGTCACGCTGTAGACGGCCGAGGTCAGCGCCGGCTTCGGGTTCTTGGGATCGCTCGATCGCTTCGCTTCGATGGTCGTCGGACCATCGGGAATTTCGAAGGTCGGCATGTGCCCTCCCCGCCGCGTGCCTTGAAAATGTCCGAGCCGGACGATTACGGACGCACGGCTGATAATGTCAATAAGAGCCCGTAGCGGCCGCCGCACGCAGCGGTTAAGCGATCGCATGCCGTCACTCCCAGCCTGGCCGCCGAGGAGCCTGCCGCGACTGTTCGTTCGCCAGCCGCTCGCGGACGGGGCCCAGGTCGAGATCGAGGCCGGCGCGGCAAACTATCTCGGCAAGGTGATGCGGCTGGGTGAAGGCGACGGCGTGCTGCTGTTCGACGGCCAGTCGGGCGAATGGCTGGCCCGGATCGGCGAGGCCGGCCGCAAGCGCATGACCCTCGCCGTCGAGCGCAGGACCCGGGAGCCTGAGGCGATCCCCGACGTCTGGCTCGCCTTCGCCCCGGTCAAGCGGGCGCAGACCGACTGGCTGGTCGAGAAGGCGACCGAGCTCGGCGCGGCGCGGCTGATTCCGGTCATGACCCGCCGCACCGTCGCCGAGCGGGTGAAACTGGACCGACTCGAGGCGATCGCGATCGAGGCCGCCGAGCAATGCGGCCGGACGCTCCTGCCCGAGATCGCCGAGCCGCTGCCGCTCGCTCGATTCCTCGAGCGCCGCGACGCTGCCCGCAGCCTCTATTTTGCCGACGAGGGCGGCGGCGAGCCCGCGGCGGCGGCATTCGTCCCGGGCCCGGCGGTGATCCTGACCGGGCCGGAAGGCGGCTTCACCGACGACGAGCGCGCGTCCGTCCGGGCGGCGGCGAACGCGGTTCCGATCTCGCTCGGCCCGCGCATCCTCCGCGCCGAAACGGCCGCGCTCGCGGCGCTCGCGGCGTGGATGTCAGCCGTGGGCGATTGGCGGTAGGCCGAGGAACGCCGTCCCCTCCCCCCAGTTGGTGCAACGGCAGTTGGAGAGGAGCCATGACCGAACCACTGATCACCGTCGACACCGTGATTGAAGCCGAACCGTCCCAGGTCTGGATGGTGCTGACCCAGAGCCCATCCGCGATGTTCATGGGTGCGAACGTCATCAGCGACTGGCAGGAAGGCTCGCCAATCAACATTTCGGGCGAGTTCCACGGCAAGGAATTCCATGACCACGGCGAAATCCGTGCCGCCGAGCCGCCAGAACATCTGGCTTTCACCCACTTCAGCGGAAGCCAGCAGGAGAACGGCAATCTCGTCGACATCCGGCTGGAGCCGCGGGGCGAGCGAACGCAGGTCACGCTGAGCCAGACACCGCAGGGCGGCGAGCGGCCGGACGATGCCAGGGTCGCCGAGTTCCGCAAGAACTGGGAGGCGATGCTCGGCATGTTAAAGACGGCAGCCGAAGAAAAGGCGCTGGCGGAAGCTTGATCCGCCTGGTCGATCGACAAGGCGGAAGTGCTGGCGCCGCCGGAATCGCGCGGCTAAGCGCCGCGGCGCATGACGCAGCGCACCGAAACCGGGGATAGCCGACCGATCGACAGCCGCGCCGACCTGCTGTCGGTGTTCGCCGGGGGCGAGAAGCCGCGCGACGCGTGGCGGATCGGCACCGAGCATGAGAAATTCGTCTATCGCTGCGCCGACCAGCGCGCGCCGAGCTACGCGGAACCGGGCGGCATCCGCGAGCTGCTGCTCGGCCTGACCGAGTTCGGCTGGGAGCCGGTGCTCGAGAACGGCAACGTCATCGCCCTGAAGGGCGCCGACGGGGCGGTCAGCCTCGAGCCCGCGGGGCAGTTCGAGCTGTCCGGGGCCCCGCTCGAGAATCTGCACCAGAGCTGCAGCGAGGCGGCGCGGCACCTCGACCAGTGCAAGACGATCGGGGACCGGCTCGGGCTCGGCTTCCTCGGCCTCGGCATGTGGCCGGACAAGAGCCGGGCCGAGCTGCCAGTGATGCCCAAGGGCCGCTACGCGATCATGCTCAACTACATGCCCAAGGTCGGCAGCCTCGGGCTCGACATGATGCTTCGGACCTGCACCATCCAGGTCAACCTCGATTATTCGTCCGAAGCCGACATGGTGAAGAAATTCCGGGTCGGCCTGGCCCTGCAGCCCGTCGCGACCGCGCTGTTCGCCAACTCGCCGTTCACCGAAGGGCGGCCGAACGGCTTCAAGAGCTTCCGCAGCCACATCTGGGAAGACACCGACCCAGACCGCACCGGGATGCTGCCGTTCGTGTTCGAGGACGGCTTCGGCTACGAGCGCTACTGCGACTACATGCTCGATGTGCCGATGTACTTCGTCTACCGCGACGGCCGGTACATCGACGTCGCCGGCGCGCAGCTTCCGCGACTTCCTCGACGCCAAGCTGCCCGAGCTGTTCGGCGAGAAGCCGCGGCTGGCCGACTGGACCGACCATCTTTCCACCGCCTTTCCCGAGGTCCGCCTCAAGAGCTTCCTCGAGATGCGCGGTGCCGACGGCGGCCGGTGGAGCCGGATCTGCGGCCTGCCCGCTTTGTGGGTCGGGCTGCTGTATGACGACCAGGCGCTCGACGCGGCATGGGAGCTGGTCAGGCACTGGACGATCGGCGAGCGCGAGGCGTTGCGCCACGACGTGCCGCGGCTGGCGCTCGACGCCGTCACGCCCGACGGCGAGTTGATGCGCGCATTCGCCGGCCGAGTGCTCGACATTTCCGCGGGCGGCCTGACCCGCCGCGCCAGGCTCAACAGCGCCGGCGACAATGAAGGCGGGTTCCTCGATCCATTGCGCGATGTGGTTTTGAGCGGCATGACACCCGCCGACCGCCTGCTCGACAAATATCACAACGAGTGGGATGGCGACCTGTCGCGGATCTACGAGGAATTCAGCTTCTGATGGACATGCAGACTTCGAGCCGCCGGACGCTCTATCCGGAGATCGAGCCCTATGAGAGCGGAATGCTCGACGTCGGCGACGGCCACCGCCTCTACTGGGAGCTCAGCGGCAATCCCAACGGCAAGCCGGTGGTGTTCCTGCACGGCGGCCCCGGCGGCGGGTCGAGCCCCGACCATCGCCGCCAGTTCCATCCCGACAAATATAAGATCCTGGTGTTCGACCAGCGCGGCTGCGGCAAGTCGACGCCCTATGCAAGCCTCGAGGCGAACACGACCTGGCACCTGGTCGAGGATATCGAGAAGCTCCGCACCGAGGTCGCCAAGGTCGACAAATGGCAGGTGTTCGGCGGCAGCTGGGGCTCGACCCTGTCGCTCGCCTACGGCCAGACCCACCCCGAGCGGGTCACCGAGCTGGTGCTGCGCGGGATCTTCCTGTTCGACCAATATGAGATCGATTGGATGTACAAGGAGGGCGGCGCCTCCCAGGTCTATCCCGACAAGTTCGAGGAGTTCCTCGCGCCGATCCCGCAGGCCGAGCGCGGCGACCTGGTCGAGGCCTATCGCAAGCGGCTGACCAGCACCGACCCCGACGTTCAGCTGACCGCCGCCAAGGCGTGGAGCAAGTGGGAAGGCGACATCGTCACCCTGCTCCCGAGCCCGTCGACGGTCGAGCATTTCACCTCGCCCGAGGTGGCAGTGGCGGTCGCCCGGATCGAGAATCACTACATGGGCAACCACGGCTGGCTCGAGGAAGGCCAGCTGCTGCGTGACGCCGCGAAGCTGCGCGGGATCCCGGGCGTGATCGTCCAGGGCCGGCACGACACCTGCACCCCTCCGATCGCGGCGTGGCGGCTGAAGCAGGCGTGGCCGGAGGTCGAGCTCAACCTGATCCCCGACGGCGGCCATCTGTTCAATGAGCCCGGCGTGCTTGACGGGCTTATTCGCGCGACGGACAAGTTCGCCGAATAGGCAAGCGGCGCATCGCCGGGGGAGTGGACATGGCCGTAGCCGCCCGACGCCTCGGCAGGCACCCGATCGGGCTTCTGGTCCTGTCCGCGACCGAGCTCGCCGAGCGCTTCTCTTATTACGGCATGACGGCGCTGCTCTCGCTGTACATGGTCAAGCAGTTGCTGCGCCCCGAACATGCCGCGAACGTCTGGGGCCTCGCCGCGCTGCGCGGCCTGTTCGAGTTCCGCGGACCGATGTCCGACCAGGCCTTCGCCTCTTTGATCTACGGCTGGTACGGCGGCCTCGTCTACTTCACCCCGATCGTCGGCGGATGGATCGCCGACCGCTTCCTTGGGACCCGCCGGACAGTGACGCTCGGCGCGCTGCTGATGAGCGCGGGCCATCTCGCGATGTCGCTCGACGCGACCTTCCTGCTTGCTCTGCTGCTGCTGATTGTCGGTTCCGGGCTGCTCAAGGGCAATATCTCGGCCCAGGTCGGCACGCTTTATCCGGCCAGCGACGAGTCCCTGCGCGAGCGCGGCTTCACCCTCTATTCGACGGCGATCAATGTCGGAGCGGTGCTTGGCCCGCTCGGCGCCGGCGGAGTTGGCGCGGTCTACGGCTTCCATGCCGGCTTCGCGCTCGCGGCGGGCCTGATGCTGGTCGCGCTCGCCGTCTATCTCAGCGGTTCGCGCTACCTGCCGGACCCGCGCCGGGCGCGAAAAGCGAAGGCCGCGCTGCCGCCGCTGACGCGGGAAGAAAGAGTGCGAACCTGGAATCTGGTCGGGCTGATCGCGCTGCTCGTGCCGCTGCACACCAGCTACACGATGATCTGGAACGTCGGACTGATCTGGGTGGAGGATCATGTGTCACTCGCCTCGCCGTTGGGCACGGTACCGGCGAGCTGGTTCAACTCGGTCGACAGCTTCGCCAGCATCGTTATCGCGCCGGTCCTCGTCGGACTGTGGGCATGGCAGGCCAGCCGCAAGACCGAGCCGGTCAGCGTGAGCAAGATCGGGATCGGGGCCGTCATCACGGGCGTCTCGGCGCTGCTGCTGGCCGCCGGAAGCCTGACGACGGATGCCGCCGGCAAAGTGTCGGTGCTGTGGCCGCTGCTCGGCTGGTTCGGGATGGGCGCGGCGTTCATGTGGTACTGGCCGATCACCCTCGCGCTGATCTCGCGCGCCGCGCCCGAAAAGGTCAATTCGACCCTGATGGGCGGCGCCTTCCTGTCGCTGTTCGCCGGCTCCACCATCATGGGCTGGGTCGGCAGCTTCTACGACGAGATGAGCAATGCCGCCTTCTGGACGCTCGACGCCGGAATTGCGCTGGCCGGCGCGCTGGTCATTTTCGCCGTGACCCGGCCGCTGACCCGGGCGCTCGAGCCGCGCCAGTCGGAGCCTCATTCGCCCGGGTGATACGCGCGCTCGGTGTGGCCGTTGAGCTGGTCGGGATAGAAATAGACGTCGCGCAGGGCGCCTGACGCGTAGCGCGGCGCTTCGTCGTTGAAATGCTTCGACGCGGGGTCGCCGCTCTCGCCGCCGGCGGTGACCGCCTTGGCCCGGACCCGCGGGCCGAATTCGACCACCGCGACGAAGCTGTTGCCGGCCGTCCCGTACCACCGCTTCGTCCCCGGCTTGGGGCTGGCGGTGAACGACGCGAGCGAGCCGTAGACGCCCCAGGCGAAGGGCACGGCCAGGCTCGGCG
The DNA here is from genome assembly GCA_963765945.1 of uncultured Alphaproteobacteria bacterium. Taxonomy (GTDB): domain Bacteria; phylum Pseudomonadota; class Alphaproteobacteria; order Sphingomonadales; family Sphingomonadaceae; genus Sphingomicrobium. The sequence goes on along the minus strand of CAVXYS010000050.1, from coordinate 20,040 downwards.
CGGCGTCGCTGAACGGATGGTCGATCGCCGGCGAGATGCGCTGGAAGCGGTTGATCTCGCCCCACGGCACCTGCCAGCGGCCGAAGTCGCGCTGCAGCCGGGCGACGGCCGCGTCCAGCGCCTGCAGCTTCTGCGCCGGCGTCGTGTCGGCGGCGAGCCGCATGTAGACCTTGTTGCCGGGCTCGTCCGCAGGAGCGGCGAGCGCGCTGTGCAGGGCATCGCCCCAGAACATGGCGAGCGACTGGGCGGTCGAGTCCGCGCTCCAGCGATAATCCCAGTCGCGCAGCAGAGCGATCGGCGCCGCCAGTTGCGCGCGCCTGCGGTCGGCCTTGGGCAGGTCGTCATACGCCTTGAGCAAGGGCGGGACGAGGTCGGCGAAGCCCGGCTGGTAGCTGTCGAACGCCGCGGCATTGAGCTTGTCGAGCGTCCAGTCGCGGCTGCGCATCAGCAGCCGGAGCGCGTGCACGCCGCGCCAATTCTCGCCGAACATGTCCATATATTTGGGGAAGCGTTTGGGATCGGCGCTGAACTCGCCGGCGGCCTGATAGGGCCAGGTGTTGGTGTTCTGGACCCAGCCGGTCGGCGGGTTCGTCACGTTGGGCAATTCGGGCAGCGAATGCAGCGAGCCCCAGTCGGTGACCGGGTTGCTGCCGTCGACCGGCCGCGTGTAATCGAAGCTGCCCGAGCGCCGCGGCACGAACTGCGGATGGAGATAGGCGATCTCGCCCTTGTCGTCGGCGAAGATCGTGTTGTTCGAGCTGTTCGCCTTCAATTGCGCGACCTGCATGTAGGAGGCGAGGTCGGTCGCCTTGGTCCGCAAATAGCTCTGCTGCAGCGCCTCGACCGGCCGGTCCATCATCGAGAAGGCGATCCAGCGACCGTTCGACGACCGGACGACCGGGCCGTGATGGCTGCGCCAGGTGGTGAAGCTGCGCGTCGCGAGCTTGCCGTCGGCGGTGCGGTAGCGGATCGTCACCGGGCGCGGCGCGAGCGGCCGGCACTCGCTGCCGTAGCGGTAGCAAAAGGCCTTGCCGCGCCGTTCGACGGTCTCCGCGAATTCGTCGACATTATCGACCCCGCTCGACGTGTGCATCCAGCCGGCGTGGGGGTTGAAGCCCTGATAGACGAAGAACTGGCCCCAGGTCGTCGCTCCGTAGACGTTGAGGCCTTCGTCGCTGCTGACCTGGGCCTCGGAGCGGAAGAAGAAGCTGGTGTGCGGGTTGATCAGCAGCAGCGCCTTGCCGGCGGTGGTCAGCGACGGCGCGATGGCGATGCCGTTCGACGCGCTGCGGTCGGTCTCGACCGGGTCATGGCGGGCCAGCCCGCGTTCCCCGCCTCCGGCGGACGGGGCCGCGGAATAAAAATCCTTGAGCGCGTCGAGGTCGATCCGCTCGATGTCGCCGCCGATGCTGCCCTCGGTGAAGGACAGCGCCATCCACGGCTCGAACCGCTTGAGGACCCGCGGCTTCACCTCCGGGTGAGTGGCGAGGAAATAGTTGAGGCCGTCGGCCCAGGCGTCCATCAGCCCCTGCATCCGGACCGGGCTGCGCGCATAATCCTCCTTGAGCTCGGCCTCGCTGACGTAGAGCCGCGCGCGAAGATCCTGCCAGATCGCATGCTCGCCGTCGGCCTCGGCGGTGCGGCCCAGCGCGGTCAGATAATTGGCCTCGATCCGCGGGAAATCGTCCTCGGCCTGGGCGTAGATCATGCCGAACACCGCGTCGGCGTCGGTCGGGCCGTGGACGTGGGCGATCCCCCAGTCGTCGCGGGTGATGGTCACGCGCGCCGCTTCGGCCTTCCATCGCGCAAGGTCAGGCGGAGCAGCCGCGGTTAGGAGGAACAGGAGAGGAAGGACGGCGGCCGGGTACGTACGCATGGCGCCTTTGTAACCCCGCGGAGGCGGCGGTCCAGAGTCCCCCCATCGCGTGGCGATGGGGAGGGACTAAGATCCGGCAGCGCCTGGTGCGCTTCCCCCCACCCCTTGAGCAGCTTCGACTTCGCGCCGTCTCAGCAGCTCGTCGGCGTCACGGATGCTGAAGTGGTGCCCGCTGTCATATTGGTCGAGCTCGCTCCCACGCGACCGGCGCGGACACCGGTGCGCCTTCGCGACCGCGGGCGGAGTAAGGCAGGACCGCGGTCGCGCCGCGCTGGTTGCGCAGCCAGTCGAGGAAGATGCGGCCCTTGCGCTGCTCCTTGCGGATGTTGGCGGTGAACATCGTCGGCTCGGCCTCGGAGATCGCCCGGCTGAACCGCTCGGCGAAGCTCTTGACCGTCGGCCAGTCCGCCGACGCGTCGAGCGGGACCACGACGTGCAGCCCCTTGCCGCCCGACAGCAGCGGCAAGCTGTCGAGCCCGAGGCCCTTGAGCAGCTCGCGCAGAAGCACCGCCGCTTCCTTCACGTTGCCGAAATCGAGCCCGACGTCGGGGTCGAGATCGAACACCAGCCGGTCGGGATATTCGACCTTGTCGACCTTGCTGCCCCAGCCGTGGAATTCGATCGTTCCCATCTGCACGCAGGCGAGCAGGCCGCGGATGTCGTCGAAATAGAGATAGTCCTCGAAGTCGCCCGTCCTTCTCCTTCGATCGGGATCTGCTTCACGTGCGGGCCGAACGTGCCCTTGTCGTGCTTCTGGAAGAAGCTCTCGCCGGTACGGCCCGCGGGACAGCGGATCAGGGTCATCGGCCGGTCGGCGGCATCGACCATGATCAGCGGCTCGATCGTCGCATAATAATCGGCGAGGTCCTTCTTGGTCAGCCCGAGCTCGGGGAAGATCACCCGGTCGGGGCTGCTGATCTCGATCCCGAAATCCTCGGCGGTCTTGCGCTTGCCGGGCTTCGCTGACTGCGCTTCGCTTTGACCGGCTTCGTCACGTCTTCGGTATGCTTGGGCACTTCGCGCACGACGTCCTTTGCGGGCTTGTCCTCGCGCAGCCCAACGAAGCTCGGGTGGCGGAGGATGCCCTCGTCGGTGAACTCCGCGAAGTCGATTTCCGCGACCAGCTTGGGCTCGATCCAGTGCGCGCCTTTGCGGTCGGGACGCGGCACTTCGACCGCCGCCTTGTCCACTGCGAGCGGCTCCATCCGCTCCATCAGCTCCTCGATCAGCTTCGCGTTGAAGCCGGTGCCGACCTTGCCGGCATAGGTCAGCTTGCGGCCGTCCCTGACCGCGAGCAGCAGCGAGCGGAAGCCGCGCCGCTTGTCGCTCTCCGACCAGCCGACGATCACGAATTCCTGGCGCTGGATGCACTTGATCTTGAGCCAATTGCGGGTGCGCGTGCCGCTGTAGGCCGCGCTCGCCTTCTTCGAGATGATGCCTTCGCCGCCCTGCTTGCACACCGCGTCGAACATTTCCTCGCCGCGGCCGACGACATGGTCGCCGTAGAGGATCGGCGGACGGCACGCCCTCGAGCAGCGCCGCGCAGCCGCTCCTTGCGCTCGATGTTGGGCAGCTTGCGGATGTCCTCGCCGCGGTCGATCAGCAGGTCGAAGGCGTAGAAAGCGAGATTGGCGCCCTGCTGGTCCTTGAGCGTCGACTGGAGCAGCTGGAAGCTCGGCCGTGCCGTCGTCGTCGAGCGCGACCGCCTCGCCGTCGATCAGGCAGCCGGCCGGGAGCTGCGCCGCGGCCTTTACCAGCGCCTTGAACTTGTCGCTCCAGTCCTTGCCGTTGCGCGTCCAGGCCGTGGCGACGCCGTCGCCGACCGCGAGCAGCAGCCGGTAGCCGTCATATTTGTATCTCGTGGATCCAGCCGTTGCCGGTCGGCACCTCGTCGACCAGGGTCGCGAGCTGCGGCTCCTCGAACGGCGGCGGCGCCTTGCGCCGCTCTTGCGCTTGGCGCGGCCGCCCTTCTGCCCGCCGCGGTTGGAGCGCCATACGTCCTCGCCCGACGGCGATCTCGGCCATCGTCCGGCCGGTGGTGACGCTGGTCACGCAATTGTCGACCAGCGCGTCGCCGTCGTCGGGGTCGGCGAATTCGTCGGTGACCTTCTTCAGCATCCACGGCTCGGCCTTCTCGCCCGGCTTGGGCTTCAGGCGGAACATCACCCACTCGCCCTTCATCCGCTCGCCTTCGAGCGTGAAGTGGAGATGGCCCTCCTCGATCGTCTTGCTCGGGTCCTTGCGCGGGTCGGGGATCCAGCGGCCCTGGTCCCACAGCATCACCGTGCCGCCGCCATATTCGCCCTTGGGGATGGTGCCTTCGAAGCCGCCGTAATCGAGCGGATGGTCCTCGGTCCGCATGGCGAGGCGGTTCTCGCCGGGATCGAGGCTCGGGCCCTTGGGCACCGCCCAGCTCTTGAGCACGCCGTCGAGCTCGAGCCGGAAATCCCAGTGCAGCCGCGACGCGTCGTGCTTCTGGACGACGAAGCTGTCGCCCTTGCCCTTGAGCTTGCGCCCGCGCGGCTCCTTGGTCTTCGAGAAGTCGCGCTTGCGGTTGTAGGTCTCGATGTCGAGCGGGACGCGTCGGGCCATGGCTGACGGCCCTCTTACGTGCGCGCGCTTGCGTGCCGGTTCCTTCTTGGCGCGGCGGCCTTCTTCGCCGGCAGCCTTCTTGGCCTTCGCGCCGCTTCTTCTCGTCGCCGAGGCTCTTCTTGAGCGCGGCCATCAGGTCGATGACGTTCGAGCCCTTGGGCGGCGCCGCGTCGGCGTCCGGATCCTCGATGATCTTCTCGCCCTTGGCCTTCTGCTTCTTCTCGATCAGCTCGTGCAGCGCGTCGACGTAGCGGTTGTGGAATTCCTTCGGGTCGAACTCGCCGGCTTTGCGCTCGATCAGCATCGAGGCCATGTCGAGCAGGTCGGGATCGGGCTTGTGGTCGCCGATGTCGCGGAAGAAGCCCGCCGACTTGTGGACCTCGTCGGCGTAGCGCAGCGTCTCGAGCAGCAGGCCGCGGCCGCACGGCTTCAGCGCGACGACATATTCCTGGCCGCGCATCGCGAGCTGGCCGACGCCGACCTTCTTCGCGGCCTTCAACGCGTCGCGCAGGACGACATAGGCTTCCTCGGCGAGGTCGTCCGCCGGGACGACATAATAAGGCTTGTCGAAATACATCGGCGTCGATGCCGTCGTCGTCGACGAACTGGACGAGGTCGAGCGTCTTGCGGCTCTCGAGCTTGACGCTTTCGATCTCTTCGGGATCGAGCAGGACGTAATGGCCCTTCGACGACCTCATAGCCCTTGACGATCTCGTCGCGGTCGACCGGGCCGATGCCGGGCACGACCTTCTCATATTTGATGCGCTTGCCCGACGGCTCGTGCACCTGGTGGAACTGGATCTGGCGCGCCGCTCCGGGTCGCCGGAAAAAGCTCGACCGGGATCGACACCAGAGCGAGCCGGATTTGTCCCCGCCAGATCGGACGCGCAGCCATACGCAATCTCTCCTTCTTCAGGGCGGATTCAATTCATTGCGCCGCCGAGTCGTTCCGTGTCGAAGTGCTTTTAGCGAGTCGGACGAGGCTGACGACGTCTCCGCCGCGGGACGCGAGTCGACGATCGCCGAGCCGCAGATGACCCCCGCCGCGCCCGGCGTCGAGCGCCGCGCGGACGTGCTCGGGCGTCGAAATTCCGAAGCCGAAAATCGGCGGCGGAGCGCCCGCCGCCGTCGAGCCGCTCGATCAGTGCCGCGATCGAACTCGCCGCCGGCGTGGGTGCCGGTGATGCCCGGCTCGGCTGACGCAATAAGTGTAAGCTTTCGAAAGGCTTGCGATCCGCGCGAGCGTCGGCGTCGGGCGTGTTGGCGGCGGCGATCAGCACCGGCTCGATGCCCGCCTGCTCCATCTCGCGCGCGAACGGCTCCGCCTCGAGCGCGGGCACGTCGGCGATCAGCAGGCTGTCGGCGCCGGCCTCGGCCGCGTCGCGCATGAAGCCGGCCGCGGGCGACGACGAGATTGGCGTAGGTCAGGATGCCGACCGGCACGTCGCGGTGGCGCGCGCGGAACGCGGCGATCAGGTCGAAGCAGTCGCCGACTCGGACCCCGGCGTCGAGCGCGCGCTGCGCCGCGGCCTGGATCACCGGGCCGTCGGCGACCGGATCGGAGAAGGGAATGCCGACCTCGATCATGTCGGCGCCGCCCTCGACCACCGCGTCGAGCAGCGCGCGCGCTGGTCGCCGAGGTCCGGATCGCCGAGCATCAGGAACGCGCCGAACGCGCCCTCGCCGCGCCGAGCCGCTCGAACATCGCGGCGTAGCGGCTCATGCGAGCAGCGCCTGCGCCTGGGCGACATCCTTGTCGCCGCGGCCCGACAGGCCGACGAGGATCGCGCTGTCCGGCTCGGCCTCGGCGAGCTTCAGCGCGTGCGCGAGCGCGTGCGCGGATTCGAACGCGCAGATGATGCCTTCGCTCTCGGCCAGCGCCTTGAACGCGGCGAGCGCCTCGGCATCGGTCGCGCCGACATATTCGGCGCGGCCGCTGTCCTTGAGATGCGCATGCTCGGGCCCGACCGCGGGATAATCGAGCCCGGCCGAGACCGACCAGCTGTCGGCGATCTGCCCGTCCGCGTCCTGCAGCACATAGGTCTCGGCGCCGTGGAGGATGCCCGGCGTGCCGCGCAGCAGGGTCGCGCCATGCTCGCTCGCCGTCGAGGCCCTTGCCCGCCGCCTCGACCCCGATCAGCCGCACGTCGTCGTCGAGGAAATCGGCGAACAGGCCGATCGCGTTCGAGCCGCCGCCGACGCAGGCGACGACCGCATCGGGCAGGCGGCCGAGCTGCTCGAGGATCTGCGCGCGCGCCTCGCGGCCGATCACCCGCTGGAACTCGCGCACCATCGTCGGGAACGGGTGCGGCCCGGCCGCCGTGCCGAGCAGATAATGGGTGGTCTCGAAGCTCGCCGACCAGTCGCGCAGCGCCTCGTTGATCGCGTCCTTCAGCGTCCGCCCGCCGCTTTCGACCGGGCACGACCGTCGCGCCCATCAGCTCCATCCGGAAGACGTTGAGCTGCTGCCGCTCGACGTCCTCGGCGCCCATGTAGATGACGGTCTCGAAGCCGAGCAGCGCGCCGACGATCGCGGTCGCGACGCCGTGCTGGCCGGCGCCGGTCTCGGCGATCAGCCGGCGTCTTGCCCATGCGCTTCGCGAGCAGGCCCTGGCCGAGCACCTGGTTGGTCTTGTGCGCGCCGCCGTGGAGCAGGTCCTCGCGCTTGAGATAGATGTTGCCGGGCAGGTTGCGGCAGCGGGTCAGCGGCGTCGGCCGCCCGGCATAATTCGCGAGCAGGTCGTTGAGCTCGGCCGCGAACGCGGGATCGTCCTGCGCGTCGAGGAACGCGCGCCTCGAGCTGCTCGAGCGCCGGCACCAGGATTTCCGGAACGTAGCAGCCCGCCGAAGCGGCCGAAGCGGCCGTTCAGGCGCATGCGCGCAGCCGTTCGCCGGCGACTGCGGCCGAAGCGCATCGAACAGCGCGGCGATCTTCTCCGGCGACTTGCGGCCCGGCCGCTCGTCGACCGCCGAGCCGACGTCGATCGCATAAGCGCCGAGGCGCTGCGCGCGCGCGCGCGTTGTGCGGCGCCGATTCCGCCGGCGACGACCGCCTCGGCGAGGTCGGGATGGTCCTCGACCAGCGACCAGTCGAAGGTCCGTCCGCTGCCGCCGTCGGCCATTGTCGAACAGCATCCGGTCGCCGGCGTCGACCGGCCAGGCGTCGCGCTGCCGACGCTGACCGCCGTCCAGATCTCGCATCCGCGCGGAGCTCGCGCGCGCAGCGCTCGAACATATTCCGCATCCTCCGCGCCATGCAGCTGGACCGCGTGCAGGCCGAGCATGGTCGCGACCTTCGCCGACGTCGCCGACCGGCGCGTCGCGGAACACGCCGACCGGCAGCATGCCGGACTGCGGCGCGCGAGTCCGGCCAGCGGCGCGGCTTCGTCTGCGTCACGTGGCGGGGGCTGCCGGGCACGAAGACGAAGCCGGCGAATGCCGCTGGCCGGGCGGCGCGCAATCCTCGGCGCCGCAGTTCAGCCCGCATAATTTGACGCGGCCGAACATCAGCTCGCGCGCGGCCTGCGCCGGGTCGGCGCGCGCGCATCAGCGACGAACCGACCAGGAAAGCGTCGACCAGCGGCGGCGAGCCGGTCGACGTCGCCGCGCGTCGACAATGCCGGATTCGGAGACCAGCAGGCGGTCGGGCGCCAGCCGGGCGAGCCGCTCGGTCGTCGACAGGTCGATCGACAGTCGCGCAGGTCGCGGTTGTTGATCCCGATCAGCGGCGCGCCGAGCGCCAGCGCGCGGCGCATCTCGGCCTCGTCGTGGACCTCGACCAGCGCGTCCATGCCGAACCGGCGCGCCTCCGCGATCATCGTCGCGCGCCGCAGCGATCGTCGAGCAGCGACAGCATGACCAGGATCGCGTCGGCCCCGGCGATGCCGCGCCTCGGCGACCTGCCGCAGATCGAGGAAGAAGTCCTTGGCGAGGATCGGTCCGTCGAACTCCGCCCGGGCCGCGGCGAGGTCGTCGAGCGAGCCGCCGAAGCAGGTGCGCGTCGGTGAGCACGCTCAGCGCATCGGCCACGCCGGCATAGCCGCGCGCCAGGACTGCCGGCGTCGGCGCCGGGCCGGATCGCGCCCGCCGACGGCGACGCCTTCTTGATCTCGAGGATGAAGCGCGCGCCGGGCCCGGCGAGCGCCTCCGCGAGGCTGCGTCCGGTCGGCTCCGCCCGGGCGCGCAGGGCATCGAGCGCGACGCCGTCGAACCGTCGCGCCAGCTCCGTCCGCTTCGCTCGCGCGATCTCGCCGAGGACTCCGGCGGGGTCAGCCACGGCTCGCCTCGATGAAGTCGCCGAGCACGCGCTTCGCGCGGCCGGAGACGATCGCGTCGAGCGCCATCGCCACTCCCGGCGCGGAGGTCGACGGCCGTGCCCGGCGGTCATCAGCAGCGCGCCGGCGTTGAGCGCGACGATCGACCGGTCGGCCGCCCGCCCATCGCCGCGCAGCAGCGCGACCAGCCGCCGCGCATTTTCGCTCGGCGAGCCGCCCGCGATCTGCTCGACCGGCGTGCGCCGCAGGCCGGCCTGCTTCGGGCGTGATCTCGAGCTCTTCGCATCCCGCCGCGGTCGAGCCGGACCGCCTGGGTGAAGCCGTGGAGCGCGACCTCGTCGAGGCCCGAGCCGTGGACCACCAGCGCCCGCTCGACTCCGAGCGCGCGCAGCGTCTCGGCGATCGGCCGCAGCAGCTTGGGATCGGCCACGCCGAGCAGCTGCACCTTCGGCCGCGCCGGATTCAGGCACGGGCCGAGCAGGTTCATGATCGTCCGCACCTTCAGCGCCCGGCGGACCGGCCCGGCATGCGCGATGCCCGGATGATAGAGCGGCGCGAGCAGGAAGCAGAAGCCGGTCCGGTCGAGGATCTCGCGCGATTCCAGCGGGCCGAGGTCGAGCTTGCGCGCCGAGCGCCTCGAGCACGTCGGCCGAGCCGCATTGCGACGTGAACGAGCGGTTGCCGTGCTTGATCACCGGCAGCCCGCAGGCGGCGGCGACGAGACCGGCCGCGGTCGAGACGTTGATCGAGCCGGAATAATCGCCGCCGGTGCCGCAGCTGTCGGCGAACAGATAGTCGGGCGAGGGGAAGGCGCGCGCGGCGGCAGCGCAGCGCCTCGGCCGCGCCGACCAGCTCGTCCGCGGTCTCGCCCTTGCATGCGCAGGGCGACGAAGGCCGCGGCCATCAGCGGCTCGGCTCAGCCGGCCCTCGACGATGCGTCTGGAACAAAGCGCGCGGTCGGCGCGGTCGAGGTCGTTCGCCGTCGAGCAGGCGCTCGACCGCCTGCTCGGCCGGGCGGGAATCGGCCGCCAGCGGCAGTCGCCGGCCGGCGCGCGGGAAAGTCAGAAGCTGGTTCATTTGAAGTCACCTGAAACAAAAAAGCCCGCCGGTTGGCGGGCGGGCAGTCGATGATCGGAAGCTAGTCGATCAGTCGCGCCATCGCGCCGCATATGCATGGCCGCGCCACCAGAAGCGGGCGGTCGAAGCAGCGGCGATGGCATTCAGGTGCGTCATCGCCACCGTGGTATGCGAGGGAATCGGATGAGGTCAAGCCAGCCGTTGGTTGACGGCTGGCCGGCGGCAATGGCCATTTGGCGCGTCCGCTGCAGGCCCAAAGCGGGTGTAGCTCAATGGTAGAGCAGAAGCCTTCCAAGCTTACGACGAGGGTTCGATTCCCTTCACCCGCTCCAAAATCTGACCTTCCGGGGGCGGTCCGATTTTGGAGCGCTCGAGCGCAGCGAGTGGCGACAGCACTCGCGTTGACACGTTGACACACCTGGCGCGCCGCCATGTGGCGCGCCTGCCTGTCACCGTGGAGAGGTGGCCGAGTGGTTAAAGGCAGCAGACTGTAAATCTGCCCGCGCAAGCGTACGCTGGTTCGAATCCAGCCCTCTCCACCATTGTCTTTGGCTTTGCGAGCACTTGCCCGGATCGCTAAGAAGGGCCTGCGATTTGTCGCAGGTTCGTTCACAATCTGGCAAATCCGTCCAGATATGAAATAACTTAATCGCTGGACTCGCTGCAAAGATTGGAGCCATGGCGTTCGGGTGGGGATGGCATTGGAGGAGTGGCCGCGCGTGCCTGACACCGCTAGAGGACCAGACGGTCCAGCGGGAGAGGACATGGTAGCTCGCGTCGCCCGATTGAGCGCAGGGCAGCTCGACTGCCTGCGGCTGGTCAACCAACACCTCAACTCCAAGGAGATAGCGGCCGAGCTCGACATCTCCCCGCACACCGTCGACCAGCGCATCCGCGGCGCGCTCCACGTCCTTGGAGTCGAGCGCAGAAGCCAGGCGGCGCGAATCGTCGCCCACCACAGCGGCCCATATCAACGGTTGATACATCAATCGCCGTACATTGAGGCCAGCGATTTGTCCGGCCACCCAGAGGCCGCGGTCAGTACATCAAATTCGGCACGCTGACCGCGCAGGGGAGGCCGGGGGGGCCGGTTTCCGGACCGAGCAACGGGCCGTCGCTTTCGCGCCTTCCCTGCCACTGCCGTTCGCAACGAGGAGCAACCCCCGGAATGAGATGACCGTCGGCCAGAGGCTGTTCTGGATTGCGATGATCGCGATCGGGGCGGCATTCTCGGCGGGAATGTACCTCGCCGGACTCGAAAGCCTCGCCAGGCTGCTCAAGAGTTAACCAAAAGCTGACGATTACTCAGGCCGAATAGCCACTCCGGCGCAGGGAGCGCCGGGGAAGGAGCAGTCATGCGCAAACAGATGATGGAAAACGCCGCTTTTGAAGTGGCCACCCAGGTCCGGGCCGTCGAGGAGAGCATCGAAGCCGCGCTGACCGAACTCGCCGAGCTCCAGTCCAGATGATCCACGCACGGTCGGTCACCGAATGCCGATTCGTCGCCAGCCACGCCGCTTTCGAGCAGCTTGGCGCGACGACCAGCGGGCTGATCGCCGCACGCGGCGGAATCGCCAATTGCCACGCGGCGCTCGCCGAGACCCAGAAGACGATCCCGGGTCTGCGTGCGTCGGCTTCGGCGATGACCGAGTGTCCGCCGAAAACCGCCCAGGTCGATCTCCGGGTGGTCGCCTGACCCAGTCCAATTGACGGGCACGCCTCCGGGCGTGCTCGTTCAGGTGACGCATCCATGGCACCCACTCTCTTTCGAATTCCTTCTTGCCCTCGTCGTGCTTTACGCGCTGCTGCGCGGAAAGCGCGACGAGCGGCATGTCGGCGTCATCTTCGTCGTCGGCGTGATCGCCACGGAGCTGGTCCTGCCGCCGGCACGCGAGCGCTTCGCGGACGTCGAAACCGAGCTGATGCTGGTCGACCTCGCGGTCTTCGCCGGCTGTCTTTGGGTGGCCCTGCGGTCCGACCGCTTCTGGCCGCTGTGGATCGCCGGGCTCCAGCTCACGGCCATGCTGGGCCATGTCCTGAAGGCGGTCGATGTCCAGCTTTTCGCTCGGGCCTACGCCGCCGCACTGGTGTTCTGGGCTATCCGATGCTGATCATCCTGGCTGTCGGAACTTGGCGCAGTCACCGGCGCATTGTCGCCAGCAGCGGAACGAACTCTCGCTTGAACGGTCGCAGCCGGGCGTAGTCAACCAGCTTGCCGAGGTTGCGCGAGGCGCGCGCCATGCGCATGGAAGCGCCATGTCGCGGCGCAAGAAATCGCACCAGAGCCACGGGACGCCCAGCCGTCCGCGCCTGTGGGGCAGGCATGCCGTCGCCGCAGCGCTCGACAATCCCGCGCGCAAGGTGCTCCAAGCCTGGGCGACGCGCGAAGCGTCCGGCTTCATGCAACTCCCGCAGGAGGTGGCGCTCACGCTCGCCGATGTGGCCGATCTCGGCCGACTGGTGCCGAATGACGCGCCGCACCAGGGCGTGGTGATCGAGGTCGAGCCGCTCGAAAGCGCGTGGCTCGACGAGGTGCTCGCCAACGCTCCGGAGCGCGCCGTCCTGCTCGTGCTCGACCAGGTCACCGACCCCCATAATGTCGGCGCGATCCTGCGCTCCGCCGCGGCGTTCGGAGCGATCGCCATCGTCACTCAGGATCGCCACTCGCCGCCCGAGAGCGGCGTCGTCGCCAAGGCCGCCTCGGGCGCGCTCGAGCGAGTCCCGTGGGTGCGGGTGGTCAACCTCGCCCGGGCGCTCGAGGAGATCGGCGAGGCGGGCTTCTGGCGGATCGGCCTCGCCGGCGACGCCGAGACCGACTTGAAGGACGCGCTCGGCCCACCGCGGGTGGCGCTGACGCTCGGCGCCGAGGGCCCGGGCTTGAGGCACAACACGCGCGAACATTGCGACGCCCTCGCCCGGCTGCCGATCAGCGACCGCGTCGAGAGCCTCAACGTCTCCAACGCGGCCGCGGTCGCGCTTTATGCGGCGAGCTCCGGCTGATGGTTCGGACCCGCACCAGCATCCGCCGCGACGTGGCGGCGCTGGCCGGCCTCGAGCCGGTGTTCGCGGCCGTGGTCGAGCGGCACGGCGTGCCCGAGCCGCGGACCAGCAATCCCGGGGCCGAGACCCTGCTCCGGACGATCGTCGGGCAGCAGGTCAGCGTCGCCGCGGCGCGCTCGATGTGGGCCAAGCTCGAAGCGGCGTTCGGCTCGCCCGCCGGACCTCAATCTGCTGCTTGCCGCGAGCGACGAGCAATTGCGCGCCGCGGGGATGTCGCGGCAGAAGTCGGGATATATCCGCAGCCTCGCCGAGCTGGTGCTGTCGGGCGAGCTCGACCTCGCCTCGCTTCCGGCCGACGACGAGGAGGCGATCGCCTTGCTGACCCGGATCAAGGGCATCGGGCGCTGGTCGGCCGAAATCTACCTGCTGTTCGCGGAAGGGCGGCGCGACGTCTTCCCGGCCGGCGACCTCGCCGTCCTGATCGAGCTCGGCAAGCTGCTCGGCCTGGCCGAGAAGCCGAGCGAGAAGCATCTGCGCGAGCTGGCGGAGCCGTGGCGGCCGTATCGCGGCGCGGCCGCCGTGCTCGCCTGGCACAGCTACAATTCAGCGAGGTGCTCTAGGTCCGCGACTTCCGCACTCCGATCGGCAGGGGACGGATGCCGAGCGCGGTGAAGGCGCGGGCGCCGAGGTCGACGCGCAGCGGGCCGAGCTTGTCGCCGCTGGTCTCGCGGCCAAGCAGATAGGCGACCGAAGTCTGCCCGTTCCCGCCGCCGAGGCGATAGAGGGCATTGAAGGCGATCAGCGGCACGAACACCTGGCGTCCGCCCAGCTCGAAGATCTGAATGTTGGCGCGCGGGGCGACCAGCGAGGTCCGGATCGTGACATGCTGTAGCGGCGGCAGGGCCTCGATCCGTTCGCCCTGCCCGATCGGCGCGGCGAAGAAGGCGCCGATGTCCTGCTCCTGCGTCGGGCCGGCGTTGAACATGCTCGCTTCGACCAGCACGTCGCGCGCCGTCGCGCCGCCGCTGTTGGTCAGCTGGATCTCGAATTCCACCGTCACGCGCTCGTCGTCGACGGTGCAGCCGAGCGGTGCGAAGACAATCTCGACCCACGGGCGCAGGCGCGACGAGACGATCCCGACGGGCCTGGGCGACGCGGCTTCCGGTGCCGGGCCGGGCGCCGGCGCCGGCCGCGGCCGAGCCGCGGGCTCGGGAGCGACATAGAGAATTCGATCTCGGGAGCGCCGGCGAACGATTCGCGCGAGCGGCGGCGCAGCAGGAGGAGGGCGGCGCCCGCGCCGAGCACGGCGGCGAGCAGCAGCCATGGCCATAGCGCCGGCTTCTGCTCCGCAGCGAAGGTCGCCGGCCCTGGGCCGGACGACGGGAAGCCCGACTGCGGCACGCTCGCCGGAAGCGCCGAGGTCGCGGGGGTCGCGGGCGGAAGATCCAGCGCCAGCGCCTGGTCGCCGCGCGGCGGCGGCTCCTTCGCCGCCACTGGCGGAGGTGCGGCCGGACGGCGCGGCGCCGGCGCCGGCGGAGCGGCGGTCGCCGCCACCGTGGGTGAGTCGGTTGCACCGCCGGGCGTGGGCTGGCGGGCCGGTCGGCGAGGCGCCGGCGCCGGCGTCTCGGCCTGCCGGGTGACGGTCCCGTTGAGGCTGAAGTTCTGCAGCTCGCGCGGGCCGATCGAATCGGTCGTGTTGGTGGCGGCGTCGGGAACGGACTGGGCAAGCGCCGGAAGCGGCGCGAGCATCAGCCCGGCCGCAAACGCCGCAATGCCAAAGCGTAGACCCGCTCTCATCCTCTCCCGCTCATGTGCGTGAATCGCGCGTCCTCTGCGCGCCATGTAGCCCATGGCCCGCAAATCGCGCCTCTTCAAGCACATGTGAGATGAATGGGACCGGACTCCGGGCCTAGCGCGCGTCGACCAGCACCAGCTCGCTGTCGTCCTCGGCCTCGATCCGGACCTGGTCCTCGCCGGTGATCGCGACGCCGTCGCGCGGACCGGCCTCGACCCCGTTGACCCGCACCCGGCCGCTCGGGACGAGGTACAGGTGGCGCGCCGGGTCGGCATCGAGGGCGATGCTCGCGCCGGCCTTGACCGTGGCCCCGAGCACCCGCGCGTCGGCGTTGATGGTCAGCGCGCCGTCGGCCGAATCGCCGCTCGCGAGCAACTGGAAGGCGCCGTCGCGCGAATCCTTGGGAAAGGGCTTGGCGCCCCAGCTCGGCTTCGCGTTCGGCTTGTCGGTCTCGATCCAGATCTGGAACAACGTCGTCTGCTCGTCCTCGAGATTATACTCGGCGTGGGTGACGCCGGTGCCGGCGCTCATCACCTGGACGTCGCCCGCCCCGGTGCGGCCCGTGTTGCCCAGCGAGTCCTTGTGGGTGATCGCGCCGGTGCGGACGTAGGTGACGATCTCCATGTCGCGGTGCGGATGCGGCGGAAAGCCGCTCTGCGCCGCGATCTGGTCGTCGTTCCACACCCGGATCCGGCCCCAGCCCATGCGGGCCGGCTCGTAATAATTGGCGAAGGAGAAATGGTGGCGGGCGTTGAGCCAGCCGTGCTCGGCGTGGCCGAGGCTGTCGAACTTGCGAACGTCGATCATCGGAAGTGCCCCTGTCAGGAGTCGATTTGTTGGAGGCGAAATGGCGGTTCCCGAATCGCCTTCAAGTGTCAGCCATGTGACCTGCGGCCTCACTCGGCGTCCTCGAACGCGCCGACGAACTCCTCCTCGCCGGCGACGCCCTCGAGTTCGCGGTCGAGCGCGCGATAGTCCTCGCCGAAGCTCTCCCCGAACGCCGCGAAGTCCGCCGCCGAGCTCCACCGGTCGACGGTCAGCCACCAGCCGCCGGGCTCGCCGGGCCTGAACAGGTTGGTCCCGAGATACCCCTGGGCCTTGCCGAACAGCGCCGCCCACACGCCGTCGGCGCCGTAGGCAATCGCGAACTCCTCCGAGCGGTCCTCGGGCGGCCGGAATTTCCAAATTCGCAGATGGGTCATGCGACCTCGGCGAAAGGTGGTGCCCAGGAGAGGACTTCGAACCTCCACGCCCTTGCGAGCGCCAGCACCTGAAGCTGGTGCGTCTACCAATTCCGCCACCTGGGCACGGTCGTCATTTTGGCAGGGGGCGGCGCTTAAAGGGGCCGCGCCCGCCTTGTCAATCTAGGAAGCGAGGGGCTAGTGCGCCAGCCCATGATCGATCGCAAAGAAGAGCTCGTCACCGTCTTTGGCGGCGACGGATTTATCGGCCGCTACGTCTGCGAACTGCTGTTGAAGGCGGGCGCCCGGGTCCGGGTCGCGACGCGCAATCCCACGCGCGGCTATTTCATCCAGCCGCTCGCCCAGGTCGGCCAGTACGGCTTCGTCCGGGCGGACGTCGCCGATGCCGACAGCGTCCGCCACGCGGTCCGCGGGGCGCAGCGCGGTGGTCAATCTGGTCGGCGTGTTCGGCCGCTCGATGCAATCGGTCCACGTCGAAGGCGCGGGCAACGTCGCCGAGGCCGCCAAGCGAGCCGGGGCCGCCGCACTGGTCCATGTCTCGGCGATGGGGGCGGACCCCGCATTCCGAATCGAACTACGGCCGGACCAAGGGCGAGGGCGAGGCCGCCGTGCGCAAGGCCTATCCCAAAGCGACCATCGTCCGCCCGTCGCTGGTGTTCGGCCCGGAGGACCAGCTTACCAACCGGTTCGCGGCGATGGCCGGCCTGCCGTTCCTGCCGGTGATCGCGGCCCGGACGAATTTCCAGCCGGTCTATGTCCGCGACCTCGCCCAGGCGATCGCCCAGGCCGCGCTCGATCCGGGCAGGCATGGCGGCAAGACCTACGAGATCGGCGGGCCGGCGCGGATGACCATGGTCGAGCTTCACCAGGCGATCATCGCCATCACCGGGCAGACGCCCGACATCGTGCCGCTGCCGGACGTGGTCGGGGCGGCCTTGTCCGACCTCGGTTTCCTGCCCGGAGCGCCGCTGACCCGCGACCAATGGATGATGCTGCAGCGCGACAATGTGACGTCGGGCAAGCTGCCGGGGCTCGAGGCGTTCGGCATCGAGCCGACGCCGCTGGCGGCGGTCGGCGGCGAATGGCTCGTCCGCTTCCGCGGCGGTCGCTTCGCTGGCCGGCGGGTCCTTGACCGCGACCGACTGAGCCCGCGCCTGACGTGCCGATCCTGCTGATCGCCATCATCCTCGGCATCGTCGAGGGGGTCACCGAATTCCTCCCGGTGTCGTCCACCGGCCATCTGGTCCTGGCCGGCGAGCTGCTCGGCTAAAACGCCACGCAGTGGAACGCGTTCAACGTCATCATCCAGCTGGGCGCGATCCTCGCCATCGTTGTGCTCTACTGGCGGACCTTCTGGGCGGTGCTCGAAGGCCTGTTCAAGGGCCAGGCGGTATCCTGGCGGTTCGTCCGCAACATCCTGATCGGCTTCCTGCCGTCGGCGGTCCTCGGCTTCCTGCTGATCGACCGGATCGAGGACTGTTGCTCGCAAAGCGGTGGTCGTCGCGGTCGCCCTCATCCTCGGCGGAATCGCGATCCTGGTGATCGAGCGGCTGGTGAAAGAGCACAAGATCGTCGGGGTCGCCGAAATGCCGCTCAAGACCGTCGATCGGCGTCGGCCTGATCCAGTGCCTGTCGATGATCCCGGGCGTCAGCCGCTCGGGCGCGACGATCATGGGCGGGCTGTCGCTCGGGGTCGAGCGGCGCACCGCGGCCGAGTTCAGCTTCTTCCTCGCCATCCCCACCATGGTCGGGGCGACCACGCTCGAGCTCGTCAAGCATCATGACGAGCTGCTCGCCGGGGCGAGCGGCGTCGGCTTCGGCACGGTCGCGGTCGGCTTCGTGGTCAGCTTCATCGTCGCCATCGCGGTGGTGAAGGCGTTCGTCGCCTACATCTCGCGCCACGGCTTCGCCCCCTTCGCCTGGTACCGGATCGTCGCCGGAGCGGTCGCGCTGGTGTGGCTGCTGGCGCGCTAGATTTCATCCGGCGTTCAGCTTCGGCTAAGCTGTGCCGAGGGAGAATTCGGCCATGCGTAAAGCACTTGCACTGCTGCCTCTGACGCTCGTTGCGGACGCCTGCGCTGGCGCAACAGGCAAAGCCGACGGCCGAGGCGCAGCGGGCGCTGAGCGATCCGGCAACGGCCGACAGGCTCGCCAACGTGATGCAGGCGCTGTCGCAGGCGTTCCTCGACCTGCCGGTCGGATCGGTCGAGGCCGCGGTCGAAGGGCGGCCGCCGACCACCGCCGACCCGCACGCGCACGATCCGCAGCGAGAACCCGAACATCGATCGCGAGCTCGACGCCCAGATCGCCCAGTCGCG
Source organism: uncultured Alphaproteobacteria bacterium (assembly GCA_963765945.1). Classification (GTDB taxonomy): domain Bacteria; phylum Pseudomonadota; class Alphaproteobacteria; order Sphingomonadales; family Sphingomonadaceae; genus Sphingomicrobium. The sequence goes on along the minus strand of CAVXYS010000050.1, from coordinate 1,906 downwards.
GCCGATGATCGCCGCCAGGGCATGAAGGCCATGGCCGACGCGCTGCCGGGCATGATGAAGGGCTTCAAGGAGGCGCAGAAGTCGTTCGAGCGGGCGCTGTCCAACATGCCCGACCCGACCTACCCGAAGCGCTGACCGTCATCCGCGGAAGCGGGGGTCCCGCGCCTTTCTGATCGCCGTCACCGAAGGCGCTACACTTTCGCGGGAATGACGAGGTTGTGACGCGCCGCTGCAGCGCTAAAGCTTCTCCCCGATGTGGCAGCTCTTCCAGTTCCCGCTGTGCCCCTTTTCGCGCAAGGTCCGCCTGGTCCTCGCCGAGAAAGGCATCGGCCATGAGCTGGTGCGCGAGAATCCGTGGGAGAAGCGCGACGAGTTCGTCGACCTGAACCCGGCCGGCGAAACGCCGGTGATGGTCGAGCCCGACCAGGGCGTCACCCTGATCGGGTCGCAGCCGATCGTCGAATATTTCGACGAGACGGTCGACCGCATGCCGATGATCCACGGCAATGCCCAGCTCCGCGCCGAGATCAGGCGGATGGTCGAATGGTTCGACCTCAAGCTCTACCGCGAGGCGGTCGAGCCGTTGTTGAACGAGCGGATGAGGAAGCGGCTGGTGACCCGCGAGAGCCCCGACACGCGGGTGCTGCGCGAGGCGATGCGGGTCGCGTCCGAGCATCTCGATTATGTCGATTATTTGCTCGACCACCGCCGCTGGCTGGCCGGCCCCGGGCCTAAGCCTCGCCGACTTCACCGCCGCCGCGCATTTCAGCGTGATCGACTATCTCGGCGCGCTCGATTGGCGCGGGCACAAGCAAACCAAGGACTGGTACGCCGTCATGAAGTCCCGGCCCTGCTTCCGCCCCCTGCTCGGCGAGCGGATGGAGGTGATTGTCCCGCCGGGCCATTACGACAAGGTGGATTTCTAGGGCAGATCGTGACCCGTTTTTGAGCGGTTGGGAGTTTAGTCAGAGTCCCCAAAAGCTTCGAGGAGGCACGCTGTGGCTGCCGTTCGTTACATCGTTTCCGACATCCCGAAATCCGTGAAATTCTATCGGGATACTTTGGGATTTCGACCTCAAGAAGGAAGGCGCACGGCTTTGCTGCCCTCGCGCGCGACGATCTGACCTTGTTTCTCAATGTCCCGGGAGCCGGCAGCGCCGGGAAGGCCGGTGGAAATCCGAGACCGGGCGGCTGGAGCCGGTTCCAGATCGGAACCGACGACCTCGATGGACTGGTCGATCGGTTAAGAAGCGGCGATGCTTCGTTTCGTGGCGAAATCGCCGAAGCCAAGGCCGGTCGGCAAATCCTGCTCGAAGATCCGTCCGGGAATGTCGTGGAATTGTTCGAGTACGCAAAGCACTGAGCCGGTCCGGATCAATACACTCGCGGCTTGGGCTTGATGTACTGGACGTCCTTGGTGAGCGTGAATTCGTGGACCGGGCGGTAGTCGATCTTCACGCCGCCGCCCTTGCCGCCCCACCCGTCGAACCAGGCGACGGTGTGCTTCATCCAGTTCTTGTCGTCGCGCTCGGGATAATCCTCCTGCATGTGCGCGCCGCGGCTTTCGGTGCGGTTGGCGGCGCAGTGCATGGTCACCACGGCCTGGGCGAGCAGGTTGTCGAGCTCGAGCGTCTCGACGAGGTCGCTGTTCCAGATCAGGCTGCGGTCGGTGACGTGGACGTCCGCCATGCGCGCGAACACCTTGTCGATCTTGCTGACGCCCTCGGCCAGCGTCGCGGTCGGTGCGGAATACGCCGGCTGTCGGACTGCATGGTCCGCTGCATGTCGAGACGGATCGTCGGCGGTCGGGCTACCGCCCTCGGCGTGGCGGAACCTGTCGAGACGGCCGAGCGCGAGGTCGGCGGCGTCCTTGGCCAGCGGCTCCTGCAGGGCGTCGCGCTTGATC
>CAVXYS010000049.1:0-29247 GCA_963765945.1 uncultured Alphaproteobacteria bacterium | reverse complement strand
ACGGTGAGTCGGTCAAGACGGGCAGGCGCGGCCGGCAGCGCCAGCGCCGCTGAGACGCTCGACCCTTACAGCCTGTGGCCCGACTCAGACGACAAGCCCCGGGAGGCCGTCGACGCCTACCGAGGGGCCCCTGGCCGATCAGCACGTCATTGAGCGGGCGACGCAGATCCACACGCGGACCGAGCCGCTTCACGCAAAGCGTCGTCTGCGGTTACGAGGCTGCCGCCGGCAGCCATCGCCACCCATCCCTTCGGGCGCTCCTGGCCGCCGATGCAGTCGCGGCTGCGCAGGTCGCCATCGCCCCCCTCGCCGCCGCCCGCGCCCGCGTCCTCCAGGGCCAGGCCCTCGCCGCGCTCGGGGACCGCGCCGCCGCCCGCGCCGCGCTCACCGACGCCGCCGCCCGCCTGGAGCGCGCCGGGGCCGAGCGCTGGCGCCGCATCGCCGCCCGCGAGCTGCGCGCCCTCGGCTGGCGCGCCCCGCGCTCGCCGAGCCAGGCGGACGGCGGCCTCACCGCCCGCGAGCGCGAGATCGCCGAGCTCGCCGCCGCCGGGCGCACCAACCGCGAGATCGCGGAAGAGCTCGTGCTCAGCGTCCAAGACCGTCGAGGCCCACCTGCGCAACATCTTCGGGAAGCTCGGGGTGCGCAGGCGGATCGAGCTCGCGCGGGCGCTGGGCGAGCCACGCGCCTAGCGCCCACGACGGAGTACGGTTCTGGCCGTGAGCAGCGTGGAGCAGGCCGTCGCCACGAGGACCGTCCTCGACTTCACCCGCGACCTCATGCGCCGGCGCGGGATGACCACCGTGTTCGGCAACCCCGGGCTCGACCGAGCTCGCCTTCCTGGCCGACTACCCCGAGCGACTTCCGCTACGTCCTCGGGCTCCAGGAGGCCGTGGTCATCGGCATGGCCGACGGCTACGCCCAGGCCAGCGGGCGGCCCGACCCTGGTCAACCTGCACACCGCGCCGGGCGTGGGCAACGCCATGGGCGGGATCTTCAACGCCCAGGCGAACCAGTCACCCCTGGTCCTCACGGCGGGCCAGCAGGCGCGCGAACTGATCAGGCTGCAGGCCAACCTGACCAATAGGGACGCGGCGCGGATGCCCCACCCGCTGGTCAAGTGGAGCTACGAGCCGCCGCGGGCCGAGGACGTCCCGCTGGCGCTGGCGCGCGCCGCGCACGTGGCCACGCTGCCGCCCGCCGGCCCGGTCTTTGTCTCGCATCCCCATGGACGACTGGGACGTGCCGGTCCCGCCGTCGTAGAAATCATTCCCGGCCGAGCCGCTGAAAATATCCTGATCGCCTTCCCCATAGACAACATCGTTGCCGGCACCGTCGACGATGAATTCGGGGAAAATGAGGTTGTTGCTGGCGCCCGCATGGATGACGTCGTCGCCGTCCCGCCATCGATGAAATCTCGTCCGTCGCCGCCGTTGATAATGTCGTTGCCGTCGCCCCCGCTGATCGAAATTGTCGCCGTCGCCGCCGTTGAGCGTGTCGCCGCCGGTGCCGCCGTCGATGAAGTCCGCGCCACCGTTGCCGTTGATCGTGTCGCTGCCGCCATTGCCCCCCAGCTGGTCGGCGAAGGCAGTGCCCCAGATGGTGTTGGCTCCCTCGTTGCCGCCAATGACCAGGTCGTTTGCAACAGTGCTCGCGTCCACGTTGAGCGCCGTGGTCCCGCTCAGGTCCCCGACCTCGTTGCTCAACAGGACGAGCTCGATGCCGGTGTCGAATTCGCTAAGCGTCAGTGTGCTGGCAATCGTCGCAGTGAAGCGCACGCTGTCGGCATCGCTGTCGAACCCGGTGTCGTGAATGTTCGGATCTTCACTGGCAGAGCGAATGATGTAGACGTCGCTGTCATTTCCCCCGTCGAGATTGTCTGCGCCGCCGCCGCCGGTGAGAACGTCGAACCCGTTGCCGCCCAGAATCATGTTTGCGTTGCCATCGCCGGTCAGCCGGTCCCAGCCGTTGGAGCCGATGATATTTTCGATCCCGATCAGGGTATCGGTGCCGGCATTGACCGTGTCCTGCGGACCGGACACGGACAGATCGACGGTGACACCAGTGAAGGCGAAGACGCTCGCGTAGGATACCGTATCGAAATTTCCTGCTCCGCCATTGATCGTGTCGTTGCCGTCGCCGCCGTCGAGCGTGTCGTTGCCGTCGAGGCCGTTGAGCGTGTCGTTGCCGCCGAGGCCGTTGATGGTGTCGTCGCCCGAAGTTCCGTTTAGCGTGTCGTCGCCCGAGGTTCCGTTGATCGTCGGCATTCGCGTTCCCCACTCTTTCCCAGGCGCGCAGCTTGGCTGCGGCCTGTTACAGTTTCACGGCTCATGGGATGTCCGCGCCAGCGACCCCGCCTTCGCGCGAGCCAGCGGCACCGCGCACGGAGGAGCTGATCTGATCGTTCCCCGAAGCACGCTCGGCGCCCGCTTGCGCAAGCCCGTCTAGGCTAACGGGCAAAATTCCGTTGGCAACGGCAAAATGCGTTAAATTTCCCCACATTCCACGGTGTTGCCGAGCCTAGGGCCGGTTCCCATGTCCAAGCGCCCGCCCGCCGAGCTTCGGCAGGACCGGCGAATTGAGCGCGACATCGCCGAGCCGGACGCGGCTGTCGCTCCAGATCCCGCCGCCGCCGACCGAGGCCGGCGGATGCAAGCCAACCCGCTCCAAATGGGCGCGCCGCAGCGTCACCGCGTCGTCGAGTCCAGCGCCGATGTAGGCGCCACCGAAGCGCGAGCCGCGGCCGACCACGTCGAGGCTGATTCCGCTCATCTCGCCATGCCGCGGATCGGTCTTTTCGATCCGGACGATATGATCGACCGGATAGCCCGGCGCGCCGGCGCCGTGCTCGGCCCCGTCGTAGGGATCGGTGAAGACCATCTGGAGGTCGATGTTTTCGAACCGGGCGTCGGCACCGTCGAGCATCGACAGGTCGATCGCCGCGGTCGGCTGGACGCCCTGGTTCTTCGCCCGGGCGCGGATGTCGAGGTTGCGGCCGACGACGTCGCGGATGATCGCGCCGCGGCCGGCGATCATCCGCACGCCCGAGACGAAACGCTCGCCGTGCTCGTCGGTGAGCCGCAGCCGCTCGAGCCGGACGCCCTCGACCAGGCCGTTGCGCCAGTCGTAGATCAGCGCCCCGGGCTTGAAGAACGCGAGCGCGCCGCAGCGATCGGCCGTGACTCCACTCACCGCGACGTTGCGGACGGCCGCCTCATAGTTCGACGCCCGGCCCTCAGTCCCGATCTCCGAGCCGAAGGAGGCGATGGCGAAATAGCCGCGCACGACTCCGTCGCGGATGGTGAGGTTGGAGGTCGGGGCGCCGAGCGCCTTGATGGCGAAGGCGTCGTCGCCGCCGACCCGGTTCGACATGGTCGATTCGAGCTCGAACTTCTCGAACAGATGGTCGTTGCCGGCGACCATGATGCCGTTCGAGCCCTTGAGCTTCAGCCCGGTGAAGCTGCAATGGGCCGAGGGCTGGCGCAGGAACATCTGATAGCCGCCGGCGATCGGGTCCTTGACCAGCGTGACGTTCTCGAACGTGCAATTGCGGCCGGCGACGTCGAGCGCGAAGCTGTTCGCGTCGCTGCGCCGGTTGACGATCCCGAGATTCTCGATCCGACATCCCTGGCGGCCTTCGGGAATGATGATCCGGCCGTTGACCAGCCAGCCGCCGGAGCCGCGCAGGGTCACGCCGTCCCTCGAAACGGTCACGACCCCGCATTCGTACAGGCCGGGGATCTCGACCGTGCCGCCGCCGCGCGAGCCGACCTCGTCGATCGCGCGCTGGATCGCCGCCGTATTGTCGCGACCGGGCGCGGCAACGGCACCGAACTCGCGCACCGAAACCGCCAGCCCGGATTGGGCGGCGGTCCGCGCGCTGCAGGCGCTGCCGGCCGCGGCCAGGCCGATTTGCAGCAGCTCGCGCCGACCGATGATCAGGGCATGCGACATTGCGGCGATTCTTACGCGCTCCAGCTGAGACTTTCCTGAACGCAAGCGAAGGGCTAGCGGGCCCGTTCGGCGGCGCTGCGCAGCTCGGCGAGGAACTCGGCGCGGATCGCCGCCAGGCGGTCGGGCTGGAAGTCCCGCGCCGTCTCGAGGTCGCGCCGGCTTGCTTCGGCGAGCGCCGCCGGATCGCTCGCCAGCGCGCGGATTCGCTGCGCGAGTCCGGCAACGTCGCCCGGCTCGTGCAACCGCTCGGGCGGAAGCAGCTCGGGGATGCCGCCGCAGGTCGAGCCGATGCACGCCGCGCCGCGGCTCATCGCCTCGACCGTTGCCCGCGGCAGGCCCTCCTGGAAGCTCGGCTGGAGATGCACGTCGATCGAGTCGAGCCACTGCGCAACGCCCGCGCCGGCGGGCCGAATGCCGTCGAAGGAAACGAGGTCGCCAACGCCGTGCCGTTCGGCCAGCGCCACCCACGGCGCCGAGTCGCCGCCGCCCAGCACATGATAGCGGAGCGCGATTCCGTCCCGGCGCAGGGCTTCGAGCGCGGCGAGCGCGGTCTGAATGCCCTTGGACCGGATGCGCAGGCTGGCGACCGTCCCGAGCACCGGCGGCTCGCCGCTGGCGATCCGTTCGAGCCGCGCGTGGCGCGCCGCGCGATCCTCAGCGCTGATCGGCGCGATCTCCACGTCCGAAGCGCCATAAGCTTTGCCGTTGGTCGGATAGCGCTGCTGGAGCCAGCGGCGCGTCACGTATAGGGTCAACGGCGCTCGGCGGAGCGCTCGGCGGGTGCGCCGGAAGAACAAGGGGGCGTAGAGCCGCGCCGATCGGGAGCCATGGTTGCGCATCGCGTCCCAGGCGCAACCGACCATCTCGACGGCGTACGGCTTGCCCGCCTTGCGGCACTCGGCGGCGGCGAGGAAGCCGAGCTCGCTGGGCAGGCGAACGATCGCCGCATCGCACTCGGCGACGGCGGAGCGGATCCGCTCGCGGACCCCCTCGGCGCCGACGATCAGCTGACTGTAGGAAACGCCCGAAACGAGGTCGAAGCTGACGCCCCGACGGCTCGACTGGGCGAACTTGGCCGCGGCGGGCGGCGGTCCGCCATCCCGCCCGACGACACGGACCGTCTCAAAATGCTCGAGATAGCGCCCCCAGATCGCGGCCGGGAGCGAGCCCGACGTGAACACGGCTCCGTCGTCGCCGCGATAGAAGCGATGATCGTGGACGAACAACAGGCGCATCACGAGACCCGCGCGGTGGGATTGCGTTGTGGCATGGCGCGGGGTGTGTAGCTATCGCACCGGCGGGAAGCGAGAGGAGCCCTGAAGGATGCTGAACACCTCGGTTGCGCCGTGGCCCAGCTACAGCGAGGAGGAACAGCAGGCCGTCGCCCGGGTGCTCGCTTCGGGCCGGGTCAATTACTGGACCGGCGAGGAGACGCAGCGCGTTCGAGCGCGAATTCGCCGACTGGGCGGGCGCGGCCCATGCCGTGGCGCTGTTCAACGGCACGGTCGCCCTCGACCTCGCGCTGAAGGCGCTGGGGATCGGCGCAGGCGACGAGGTCATCGTCACCCCGCGCACCTTCATCGCCTCGGTGTCCTGCGTGGTGAATGCCGGCGCCACCCCCGTCTTCGCCGACGTCGACCGGGACAGCGGCAACATCTCCCCCGACAGCGTCGAACGGGTCATCGGCGACCGGACCCGGGCGATCCTCCCGGTGCACCTCGGCGGCTGGCCGTGCGAGATGATTGCGCTGCGCGACCTCGCGGATCGGCGCGGCCTCGCGGTCATCGAGGATTGCGCCCAGGCCCATGGCGCGAGGGTCGACGGCGCGAGCGTCGGCACCTTCGGCGAGATCGGCGCCTGGTCCTTCTGCCAGGACAAGATCATCACGACCGGCGGCGAAGGCGGGATGGTGACCACCGACGATGCCGAGCTGTGGTCGCGGATGTGGTCGTACAAGGATCATGGCAAGAGCTGGGCGGCGGTCTACGAGCGCGAACACCCGCCCGGCTACCGCTGGCTGCACGAGAGCTTCGGCACCAATTGGCGAATGCTCGAGATCCAGGCGGTGCTCGGCCGGATCCAGCTGCGCCGGCTGGCCGACATGACGGCCCGCCGGACCGCCCATGCGCTGGCTTATCGCGGACGCCCTGCAGCGCCTTCGGCCAGGCGGTGCGCGTCCCTCGAGCCGCGCGAGGGCCTGATCCACGCTTATTATCGGCTCTACGCTTACGTCCGGCCGGACGGCCTGCGCGAGGGCTGGAGCCGCGACCGGATCGTCGCCGAGATCAACGCGCTCGGGGTCCCGGCCTTCCAGGGCAGCTGCTCGGAAGTCTATCTCGAGAAAGCGTTCGACGGCACGAGCTTGCGGCCGGCCGAGCGGCTGCCGGTTGCCCGCGAGCTCGGCGAGACAAGCCTGATGTTCCTGACCCACCCGACTCTGACTCCACACGACGTGGAGCGCACCTGTGCCGCGATCCGCCAGGTCTTTTCAGAAGCTTCCGCCTAGCGTTCCAGCGGCCGCGCCGGGTTGCCGACGACGGTGGCGCCCGCAGGGACGTCGCGGGTCACTACCGCGCCCATGCCGATCACCGCCCCGGCGCCGATGCGCAAAGGCTCGCCCGGCTTGCCCTGGCGGATGATCGCGCCGGCGCCGACATAGGCATGGTCGCCGATGTGGACATTGCCGTTGCAGCGGACGCCGGGCGCGAAGGTCACATAGTCGCCGATCACGCAGTCATGCTCGACACAGGAATAGAGGTTGGCGTGGAAGTGATCGCCGATCCGGATGTTGCTGGTGAAGGTGACGAACGGCGAGATCAGCGCGCCTTCGCCGATCTCGACCGCATCCATCCGCACGGCGCTCGCGGCGCGCACTTCGAAGAAGGACAGGCCGGCGGCGCGGCACCGCTCGACCACCGCCTGCCTGGCGCGAGACGAGGCAATGGCCACCGCAACCTTTTTCTCCTCGGCCGCCGCGCTGGTGAACTGGTCGAGCGTCAGCACCTCGTGGCCGTTGACGCTGCTCCTGTCGGACTGATCGTCGATGAACACAAGCCGGACGTCGGACCGGCCGCCGAGCTGCTCGCGCGCGACCGGCAGGATCCCCGGCCGCAGCCGCCGACGCCGTAGATTCCGAACAGGCTGGTCATCGCTCGCTCCGGTTGCCCTCGAACCTGGGGGCCGTCGCATGGTCCCCATGGCTGATGCCGTGCCGCGTCACCACCTGCCACGCGGTCGCGGCGAGGATTTTCCAGTCGAGCATCAGCGACCAATGGTCGACGTACCGAATGTCGAGCGCGAATTTCGCGTCCCAGTCGAGCGCGTTGCGCCCGCCGACCTGCGCCAGGCCGGTCAGCCCGGGCCGGACGTCGTGCCGGCGCCGCTGCTCGGCCGAGTAGAGCGGCAAATATTCCATCAGCAAAGGCCGCGGGCCGACCAGGCTCATGTCGCCGCGCAGCACGTTGACCAGCTCCGGCAGCTCGTCGAGGCTGGTCGAGCGAAGCAGGCGCCCGACCGTTCCGAGGCGTTCCGCGTCGGGCAACGGCGCGCCATCGGCGCCGCAACGGTTCGACATCGATCGGAACTTGATCAAACGAAACGGCCGGCCGCCGAGCCCGGGCCGCTGCTGCGTGAACAGGACCGGCCAGCCCAGGACCGCAAGCACCAGCAGCGCCGTCACCAGCAGCAGCGGCGACAGCACGAGCAGGAGGATGAGGCTCACGGTCACGTCCGTCGCACGCTTGGCGGCGCCAAGCGCGGGGTGGCTGCGGCCGGCTGCAAAAGCGTCATTCTCGGGCAAAGGGAATGTTTCGGTCGCGATACGTTTTAGGCTTGGCAGGACGGATAGCATGGGCCAGTGGCGATGGAAATCGCGGACCGCGGCGTGCGAGCGATTGTCACCCCCGCGATCTTGATGTTGCGCAAATAAGGGCACTAAACCGCGCGTCCTTTGTTTTGGTTCGATCTGACCGCCGCCGGAACGGTTGGTCAGGAGGGGATTTTCGGTGCGTATTCTGGTCCTGCTATTGCTCGTGACGTTCGGTGCGGCCCTCGGCGGCTGCGCCTCCAATCCTACCCTGGGACAGGGGAGCAGCGCCGTGCGGGTCGCCCAGTCGCTTCCGCCGCCGGATCCGACCGCGATGGCGGTCGACCTTAGCAACTACCGCATCGGCCCGCTCGACGTGATTCGGGTCGAGGTGTTCGGAGCGCCGGAGCTGACCCGCGAGGCGGAAGTCGACGCGGCCGGCAATTTCTCGGTGCCGCTGGCCGGCGCGATCCAGGCCGCAGGCCGGACCCCGGCCGAGCTTGGCAGCGCGATCGCTGCGCAACTGCAGGGCCGTTACCTCAAGAATCCCCAGATTTCGGTCAATATCGTCAAGGCGAAGGCGAAGATCTTCACGGTCGACGGAGCGGTCAAGGCGCCCGGCAATTATCCGATCGTCGGCAAGATGACGCTGCAGCAGGCGATCGCCACCGCCCAGGGCGCCGACCAGGTCGCCAACCTCAACAACGTCGTCGTCTTCCGCACGGTCAACAGCCAGAAGACGGCGGCGCTGTTCAGCGTCAAGGATATCCGGGCGGGCCGGCTCGAAGATCCGCAAATCTACGGCAACGACATCGTGATCGTCGGCGAGAGCGCGGCACGCCGCTTCTTCCGCGACTTCGGCAACATGTTCCCGATCCTCGGCACTTTCGTCCCAGTCTTGTAGGGCATCGCTCTTGAACGAATATCTGCCTCCGCAATCGATGCCCGCACTGCCCCGCGGCGGTGGCGAGCTGGCCGTCCCCTCCTATGAAGGGGTCGGGTTCCCGACCTTCGAGGAAGACGAATCCGCCCTCCGCCGCTATTGGCGGACCCTCTACAAGCGGCGCTACATCATCTTCGCGATCACCGTCCTCGGAGTCGCCGCGGCGATCCTGATCTCGATGCTGACCCGGCCCGAATATGCCGGAACGGTGATGGTCCAGGTCGCCCGGGAAGAGTCCAAGGTGCTCAACATCGAGGGGATCGAGCAGGAGGGCGGCGAAGCTCGCGCGGGCGCGGAATTCTACCAGACTCAATACGCCTTGCTAAAGAGCCGGACGCTGTCCGAGCGCGTGGTGCGCGACCTCGGCCTCGACGAGAATTATCTGTTCCTGGCGAACTTCGACCAGGGCGAGGTGGCGCGCTTCAAGGCGCTGCCGCGCGAGCGGCGCTTCGCGCTGGCGACCAAGATCGTCAACGAGAATACGGTGGTCACGCCGATCCGCCTGTCGAGCATCATCAACGTCACCTACAATTCGCCCAACCCGCAGCTGTCGGCGACCGTCGCCAACGCCGTCGCCGAGAATTTCGTCCAGTCGAACCTGATGCGCCGCTACGAAGCGGCCGCTTATGCCCGCGAGTTCCTCCAGAATCGCCTCAATCATGTGCGCGCCAAGCTCGAGGAGTCGGAACGCAAGGCGGTCCAATATGCGCAGGCGCAGGGCCTGATCAAAATCCGCAGCGGCGAAGGCCAGGCCGCGTCGGAGCAGTCGATCCTCGCCACCGACCTCTCCAGCCTCAGCGAGCAATTGACCCTCGCCCGCGCCCAGCGGGCCGCGGCCGAGGCGCAATATCGCGCCGGCACCGGCGGCAGCATCGCCGCCCAGTCGCTGAGCAACACGACCATCAACGAGTTGCACCAGCAGCGCGCCGAGCTGCTCGGCCAGTTGAGCAAGCTGGAGAGCGATTTCGGGCCCGAATATCCGACCGTGGTCGCGCTCAAGTCGCAAATCGCCGAGCTCGACAAGCAGATCGGCCGCGAACAGGGCCGGGTCAGCTCATCGGTTTCGCAGGACCTCGGCGGCCGCTACCGCCAGGCGCTGGCGACCGAGCGCTCGCTCCAGGCCCGGGTCGACGGGCTGAAGTCGCAGCTGCTCGGCGAGCAGGGCCGCTCGATCCAGTTCAACATCATCCAGCGCGACGTCGACACCAACCGCGCGCTCTACGATGCGCTGCTGCAGCGCTTCAAGGAAGTCGGAGTCGCCGGCGGCATCGGCACCAACAATATTTCGATCGTCGATCGCGCGCTGCCGCCCGCCCATGCCTTCAAGCCGAACCTGGTCCTCAACATCCTGATCGGTTTGGTCCTCGGCCTGCTGTGCGGGGCCGGACTGGCGGTCATGCTCGAGCATCTCGAGGATTCCGAGCTGCTGCCGCGCGGCTTCCAGCGCAAGCTCGGCATCCCGCTGCTCGGCGTCACTCCCAAGCTGCCGGCCCCGACCGACGTGCGCGAGGCGCTGCTCGAGCCGCGATCGCCGCTGTCCGAGGCCTATTTCTCGATCCTGACGTCGCTCAAATTCTCGACTCCGCACGGCACTCCGCGGACGCTGATGCTGACCAGCGCCCAGGCCAAGGAGGGCAAGTCGACGACCTCGCTCGCGCTCGCGCTCGGGCTGGTGCGGACCGGCTCGCGGGTGCTGCTGGTCGATGCCGACATGCGCAACCCGTCGCTGCACAAGTCGTTCGGCCGGGCGCTCGGCTCCGGGCTTAGCAACCTGCTGACCGGCAACGGCCAGCTTAAGAGCTTCATCCAGGACACCGGCGAGGCCAATCTTTCGCTGCTCGCCGCCGGGCAGATCCCGCCCAATCCGGCCGAGCTGCTGTCCGGCGACCGGATCGGCCGGCTGATCGACGAGGCGTCGGGCCTGTACGATCATGTGATCGTCGACGGCCCGCCCGTGCTCGGGCTGGCCGACGCGCCCCTGCTGACCCGCGCCGTCGAGGCGACCGTGCTGGTGATCGAGTCGGGCCGTACCTCGTCGGCCCAGGCCAAGCACGCCCTCGAGCGGCTGTTCGCGGTGCGCGCGCACATCATCGGCGCGATCCTGAGCAAGTTCGACGTCCGCAGCGCCGGCTACGGCTACGGCTACGGCTACGATTATCACTACGGCCAGCGGGTCGAACGCCCGGCGCTGGCGAAGTCGCTGCGCAAGCTCCTGCCCGGCTGACGCCGAAGCCGCGTCGGCGGCTAGATGATCCCGTGAAAGTCGAAGTGCGGCGCGGCCGGATCGAGGCTGAAGGATTCGTGGAACGCGCCATCGCCGAGTCCGTGCGGGGCGTCGGGCAGGGCGGCGGCATGCGCATCGACCGGTTCCGCCGTCGCCGAGAGCTTGGCCGCGGACGCCGGCTCCTGACTCGCCGAGCGGGCGACGCTGACGTCGGCGAGGTTGCCGCCCGAGATGTAGCGGATCGCGACCGCGCCCGAGCCGCTGACGCTGGCGATGGTCACGAAACCATCGGCGCCGCCGTTGGCGTCGACCTGGAGCTGGGTGCCGACGATCTTCAGGTAGCCGCCGGCGACGATGTCGGTGCCGTTGGCGACGTTGAGATATTGAGTGACGTCGACGATGTCGCCGGCCGAATAATCGGCGATCGTGCTGACCCCTGCTGCATTGGTGAGGACGAACGTGTCGTTGCCGGCGCCGCCCGCCATGTAATCGGCGCCGCCGCCGCTGGTCAGGACATTGTCCCCGGCGTTGCCATAGATGCTCTGGCCGAGCTCGTTGCCGGTGAGGTTGATCGCCGCCGTGCCCTCGGCCGCGCTCAGCGTCTCGATGCTGTGCCCGGCGAGGAGCGCAAAGCTGGAAAAGGCGACGACCAGATCATCGCCCTCGCCGGCCGCTTCGAACACCCAGTCGCCGGTGTCGACATAATAAAGGTCGTTGCCGGCGCCGCCCTGCAGGATGTCGTTGCCCGGGCCGCCGATCAGGAAGTCGTTGCCGCCGAGGCCGACGAGGAAGTCGTCGCCGGCGCCGCCGTTCAGCATGTTGTTGCCCTGACTGCCGTACAGGCTCTGCCCGAACTCGTTGCCGGTGAGGTTCACCGGATCGGTCAAGTCCTGGTTGAGCGCGACCAGGGTCTCGATCTCATTGCCCTCGCGCAAAATGTAGCTGGTGGCGATGACGATCGTGTCGTCGCCGCCGCCGACGTCTTCGCCAATGAAGTCGGACGGATCGACGTAGTAGGTGTCGTTGCCCGCGCCGCCGACGAGATAATCGGCGCCGGCCATGCCGGTGATGATGTTGTTGCCGGCGTTGCCGTAGATGCTCTGCGCGAACTCGTTGCCGGTCAGGTTGATGTTGCCGGCGTTGGGGTCGGCCGACATGGTCTCGACCTCGGCCCCGTCGGTCAGCGTGTAGCTCGCCGTCGCGACCACCAGGTCGCTGCCCTGGCCGGCCGTCTCGAAGATCCGGTCGCCGGCCTGGTCGGCATAATAGACGTCGTTGCCGGTGCCGCCCTGCATGTCGTCGGCCCCGGTCCCGCCGAGCAGATTGTCGTTGCCGTCGAGGCCGACCAGGAAGTCGTTGCCCTGGCCGCCGTTGAGGTAGTTGTCGCCGAGATTGCCGTATAGGCTCTGGCCGAACTCGTTCCCGGTCAGCACCAGCGGATCGGTCGAGCCCTGGTTCAATGCGACCAGCGTCTCGACGCTGACCCCCTGGGCGATCGTGTAGGTACCGAGCACGAACATCAGGTCGTCGCCCTGGTTCGCTGCCTCGACCACCAGCGTCGCCCGGATCGGCGATATAATATTTGTCGTCGCCGAGCCCGCCGATCATCGTGTCGGCGCCGGCGCCACCGTCGAGCGTGTCGTTCCCGGCATTGCCGGTGAGTACGTTGGCCGCGGCGTTGCCGAGGATCGTGTCGTTGCCGCTGCCGCCGATCGCATTTTCGATAATCACGCCGCGTGCGATCGACGACGTTGCCGACCCCCGGACCGACGCTCGAGAAGGTCTCGGGATTGAGGTTGATCGATCTGGTTCGTGCCGAACCCGGAATAATCGAGCGTGTCGATCCCGCCGCTGTCGAAGATCGTGTAGGCTACGCCCGGGATTCTGGACCGCGTTGTAGATTGCGTTGCCGGCGTTCGAATTGAAGCCGTAGGTCGTGTTGCCGGTCCGCGTCGTGGTCGACAGGCCGTACATTTCCGACATGGCGACGATGTCCGCCATCATCGGCGTGACGACGAAATTCTCGGTGAAGCCCTGGCCGGCGAAGTAGGTGTTCTCGGTCGGGCTGAAGTAGGACATGATGCTGGTCACCCAGGCATCGTTCTGGAACAGGGCGTCGTTCGGATAGGCGGCGGTGCCGTTGTAATTGCCGGCATGGCCGAGGCCGAGCGCATGGCCGATCTCGTGGATGTAGGTCTGGAACGAATAGCTGTTGAGGCCAGTGCCATATTGCGCCAGCCACGCGTCGAGACGTTGACGTGCGCCGAGGTCGCGATCCCGTTCGACCAGGTCCCGTCGGTGGCGGCGCCCGGCTGATTGTCGTCGAACACGATTTGGCCCCCGCTGGCGACCTGCGTGAAGGTCACGCCGATGATGTCGGTCCACTCCGCGAGCGCGGCCAGGGCGAGGGTCTTCCCGGCCGGCGTCAGCCCGGTGATGTTGACGGTGATCGACCCGCCCTGGGTGACGTCGAAATGGTGCTCCTGCCCAACGCCCCAGTAATCGACCTCGAGCTGGTGAGCGATCGTGTCATAGCTGGCGAGTGGCGGCGGCGTGTAGACGCTGACGGATACCGTGTAGTCGCCAGTGTAGCTGTCCTCGAACGAGCCGACGTCGATGTAATAGGTCCCGGTGGTCGTGGCCGTGAACGACACCTTCGAAATCGCGGATCACGCCGGGATTGATGTCGTCATTCTCGTAGAGCAGCGCTCCCGCGGAATTGCGGATGTAGACGTAGGAATCTTCGAGCGTGGTGCCGTCGACGAAGACGGTGATATTCTGGCCGGCGACGAGGTCGATCCGGATCCAGTCGTGATCGCCCAGAAAGTCCAGCGTGCTGCTGACGCTGGGGCCGCCAACGGTGATCGACGTCGTCGTGCTGCTGTCACCCGGAATGTCCGGCAATGTGTTACTCCCCGCCTTCTCTAGTGCCCGTGCCGCAGTCGTTCGTTCAAGCCGCCTGGCGCCCCTCCTCTTCCCAGGACGACCGTTATTAGCCCCATTTGAGCCTGCAAAACCTTAACTGGAGGTGAGGCTATCCGTCACTTCGCCGCCCCGGCCTTCGCCACCTGCTCGGCGAGCGCCTCGGCAAAGCGCTCGAACGCCGGACGATCGAGCTCGCGGTCCATCCGCGCGAAATTCTGCTCAGGCAGGGCCCGGCCGTTCACCGTCAGGGTCGCGGACAGCCGCGACGCGGACAGGGCGCGGACCTCGGCGCGATACGCCACGCCTGGTGCCCGCGCCGACACCGCCTGCTCGATCGCCGCGCAGAGGGCGGCCGCTCCGCCGGATCCGGCGGGGAGCTTTCCGCCGTCGACTATGCGGCACTGCGGCGACTGGCGGGCGGGCGCATTCATGGCGCAGGCATTCCCACAGAAAAGCGCGCCCCCCACAAGCGCAATCGCCGCCAATTGTCTCCGCACCCTGCTCCCTCACGTCATGCTTGGGCCGCCGCCTACACATCATTGGATAGAAATACAAACATATCAGTACCTTATTTGGCCACCGTACGCCGGGCAATCGCGTCGCATTGCGAAATCCACGGGATCATCTAGTCGGGAGACAAGTGCGCCGCTCGTGCGTAGAGGCAGGTCGATGGAAGCGAGAGCCGGCGAGCGCTATTTCGACGGTGCCTATCTGGCGCACAATCCGACGTGGCATGCCGAGCACAGCCCGACCAAGGCGCGCTGGATCGACGACCTGCTCAAGCGCAATCGGCTGGAGCCGCGGACCATCGCCGAAGTCGGGTGCGGCTCGGGCGAGATCCTCGTCGAGCTCAGGAAGCGGCGCCCCGAAGCGCGCTTCACGGGCTTCGAGATTTCGCCCCAGGCCTATGCGATCTGCTCGGCTAAGCAGGCCCCGGGGCTCGAGTTCCGCCTCGACGATTTGCTCCAGGCGCCGAGCGAGCCGTTCGATCTCCTGCTCGCGATCGACGTGTTCGAGCATGTGCCCGATTACATGGGCTTCCTGAAGGCGCTGAAGGGCAAGGCCGAGCATGCCCTGTTCCACATCCCGCTCGATCTATCGGTCCAGGCGTTGCTCCGCGGCACCAGCTACCCGATCCTTCGCGACCACACCGGCCACCTCCATTATTTCTTCAAATATACCGCGCTCGCGACGCTTCGCGACTGCGGCTATGAGATCGTCGACTGGACCTACACGCGCAGCTCGCAGGAACTGCCCGGTAAGGGCCTCCGGACCAAGCTCGCCAACCTGCCGCGCAGGCTGGTCCAGCTGGTCAGCGAGGATCTGTCGGCGCGGCTGTTCGGCGGCTATTCGTTGCTGGTTCTCGCGCGCTAGCGGGCTTTTGCAGCAGGACGATGCTCACGCTGTACCGGCGAAACAGCCAGCTCAAGCGGCTCGCATTGGCCCGCCATTGGCCCGGCCGGTAGAAGGGCATGGCGACGCGCGCGACCTGCCGCAGCAGCCGCGACCAACCCGAGCCGGTGTCGCGCAAGTCCTGCCAATAATTGCCGGCTTCGAGTTCAGTCGAACGGACCGCCGCCCACTCCGGCAACATCGCGGCGAGCTCGGTTGGCGTTACCCGCAGCATCGTATCGATCGGGTCCGGGTGGTAGGGATAGCTAGCGCGGTACCGAGAACAGGCCGAAGCCGCCGTCCTGCACCAATTCCCCGCACGCGCTCGCGAACTGTCGCGGCTCGGTCAGATGTTCGAGCAGGTTGCTGCACACGAGCAGCGATGCGTCGTATCGCTTCAGTCGGGTGCGAAAGGCCGCGTCGAGGATGTCGCCGACTTCGTCGACCCCGTCGGCCTGCTTCATGTCGCAGTGGACGAACCGGATGCCGTCCCGCTCGAGCGGCCGGATGAAGCGCTCGGCCACGTGCGGCTGCATTTCCTCGCGGAACGCCCTGGTCGACGATCCGATGTTGAGACACACCGAGCCCGCCGGCAGGTTCAGCTCGCGCACCCAACGGGTCAGCAGGTCCGCTTCTTCAGGCCGCACCCGCCCTCCTCAGCGCCGGCATGGCAGAAATAGGTCAGCGCCAGGGAGAACAGCAGCTGGGCAAGCGCGGTTCCAGTCAGCGTCAGGATCGAGGTCAGCGGAAACACCGCGATCGCGAACAGGATGATGGCCAGCAGGTAGACGTGGAACAGCCGTTCCGGGCTGATATAGACCTGGACGTACATCGACAGCGTATGGCTGATCAGCTGTGCGGCGGCCGCCGCGGCCAGGATGACCAGCGGCCAGTAGGCCGCTTCGAACCGGGCGCCGAACAGCAGTCCGAGGACGAGGTGGCCGAACAGCAGCGCCGCGCCGACCGCGGCTACCCCGACCAACCCGCTAGTGAGAGGATCCGCGTGCGCACCCGCCGCGCGTTTTCGGCCTCGCCTTGGGCCGAAAGCGCAGAAACTTCCGGGAACATCGCCGAGGCATAAATTGCGTTGGCCTTGCGCAGCACGCCGGCGAGCTGCTTCGCGACATTGTAGAGGCCCGCGGCCTCGACCGAGACCATCGCACCGACAAGCAGCAAATCGCCGTTGGAGCGAAGGGCCTCGATGGTCGCCACGCCCCACGTCGTCCAGCAGTAGGCGAGGAAGCTCTGGACTTCGCCGGGCGCCATCCGGCGCGGCGCTAGGCGAACTTTTATGCCCGCGCGCCGGGCAAGCACGAGGCCGATGACCAGTGGAACCTGGGCATTGAGCGCGAAGAAGATCGCCCAGGTCCAGCAATAGGCGCGGAACGGCGCGCCCGACGCGTAGAGCCAGGCGGTGACTGCGAGCAGCGCTGCCGCGCACCCCGCCTGGATCACGCTTAGCAGCCCGAACCGGTTGAGCAGCCGAAAGATGCCGTTGGCGGTCAGATAGCCGGTGAACAGCAGCGAGCCGGCGAACAAGATCGCGTTGCCGAACTGGTCGTCGCCAATGCCGACCCAATCGCGCCCGGCGGCCAGGAAGGCGAACGCCAGTCCGGCGGCGACAATCGCGGCGAGCGTGTCGAACAGCAGGCCGAGACCGATGATCCTCCCGAGCCGCTGGAGATCGCCGTCGGCCAGCGCCGTCGCGCCGAGCTTGATCACCGGCTGTTGCGTCGAGAAAGACATCAGCACGGCGAGCATCGTCGTCGCCGACTGGAACAGCACCAGCAGGCCGAACTCGCGCGCCGACAGTGCCCGCGCATTGAGCACCGCGGCGAGCATCATGAACAAGGCCGAAGCCGCGGTTCCGCCGGCAAGGTAAGCGGAATTGCGCGCCAGACGGCGGTAAACCGCGCCGGCGCCGAGATCGCGTTTGGTGTCGGCCCCTCCGGTCATCGATGCTCGCCGAGCTCGCGATAGACGCGCTCGTAACGCGCGACCACCGCGTCCGGATCGAACAGGATTTCGGCGGCGGCGCGGCCGGCGCGGCCGGCGGCGGCCTGCGCGGCGGAGTCTAGTCGCATAGCGGACCAGCGCGTCGGCCATGCCGCGATGGTCGCCGTGAGCGACGACCGTGCCGGCCGTGGCCGACTTCTCCTCCGAGCACCTCGCGTGCCGAGCACACGTCGAAGCTGACCACCGGGCGGCCGCAACTCATCGCCTCGATCATGCCGCGCATCAGCCCCTCATGCCGCGACGGTACCGCGACACGGCTGCCTGGCGGAACAAGTCGGGAAGGTCGTCGCGATAGCCGAGGAATCGGACCCACTCGGCAAGCGGCTTCGCAGCTTCTGCACATTCCGCCGCATAGGGGTTCGCACGCCGGCTCGAAATCGCCGGCAAACCAGCTTTCGATACCCCGCTCGGCGAGCGCCGGGACGACCTTGCCGATGAACTCGAGCTGCGCCCTTTTTCGGCCAGAAAGATTCCCGGCACCAGGACGATCGGCCGGCTCGGCAGCCGGCCCTGCGGGCGAGCGGGAACTGCTCGGATCGACGATTGAATAGGTCGTAGCTGCACGCCGCGTCGCATTGGCGGCGACCTGCCGCCACCGCTCGGCCATGTCGTCGGACAGGTAGAGCACATGATCGGCGGCGGCGAAGATCATGCGGAACTTCACGGTCGGCGGCCTACGGCCGGGGTCGATGGTGTCGCGCAGGTTGAGTACGATCCGGGCCGCTGGACAGCTTGGCCGCGGCAACCGCCAGCTGGAACGACAGCGGGTCGTTGGCGTGCACGATGCGGGCGCCGCTCGCCGCCAGGATCTGACGAAGCGCGCGATGATAGCGCCGGTAACTTTGAACCGTTCGCGCGAGATTGCCTCGGACCCCGGCCGAAGCGTCCTCCGGCACGACGTGGACCTCGATCCCGATGGTCGCGCCACGCCCGGGCGAAGTCGCTGTCGAGGTTGGTCAGGACGATCGGCCGATGGTCCTTCAGCCGGCCGCATGACTCCGGTGATGCTTTGCAAGCCGCCGTTGGCCAGCGCGCCGGTCTGCAGGATCACGAAGACGACCGGGGGCTTCATCCGCGCCCCTTGAGCTCCTCGCGATAGATAGCGTGCAGGTCGTGGACGCAGCGATCGAGGCCGAATGCGCTGTGCTCGACGATGCTGCGCCATTCTTCGCGTCCGGCCTCGGCATGGCCAACAGCTCCGCAGCCCGTCCGGCCCAGGCCTTCTCGCCCGCGGCCAGCGGCAGAAACTCGACGCCTTCGGCGTGACCACCGCGGCCTCGCGCGGAACGGTTCGGACGCCAGCACGCGCGTGCCCGCCGCCTGGGCTTCGACGCAGACGATGCCGAGGCCCTCGCTGAATGAGGGGAACAGGAACAGGTCGAACAATGCCATATGGGCGGCGATGTCCTGCGTCGCGCCGGCGAACCGGACGGCCTGCCCGATGCCGAGGTCGTCGGCGAGCGCGCGCATGTCCGCCTCGAGCCGGCCGGTCCCGACCAGCACCAGCCGCGCCTGCGGATCGGCCGCCACAATCTTCGCGAAGGTCCGGAGCAGGAACGGATGGTTCTTGACCTGGTCGAACCGCCCGACATGGCCGACGATCCGCTGCTGGGGCTCGAGCTCCAGCGCCGTACGCAAGTCGCGCGCCCGCTCCGCGGCGTCGGAGAAGCTCGAGAAATCGAAGCCGTAGAGCAGGACCGAGCAATCCCCGGCCTTGCGCCAGCCCTTCCCGGCAATGTCCTCGATCGCGGTTTCGGTGATCCCGATCCGCCGCGTCGCCGCGAGGCCGGTCAGGAGCATGGTCCCGCGCCGCAGCGAGCCGCTCGCGCACGCTGCGGAAGTCGGGGCCCGCGCTGCGCGCGTCGTGCTGATGGGCGATCCGGCTGGGGACGCCGGCCAGCGCCGCAATCGCGATGATCGGCCCGCCGACCCGCGACGGATGCGAATGGACCGCGGCGAACGGACCCTGTTGCTTCAAGAAGCGGCGCAGGTCGGCAAACCAGCGCAGCCAGCTCTTGTCGTGCGGCAGCTTGTGGATGGGGACGCCGAGCGCGCGCGCCTCGGCCTCATAGACACCCGGCTCCTCGACCATCAGCAGCAGCTCATGCTGGACGAACGAATTGCGGTCGCGGCGCAGGACGTGCATCAGCCATGTCTCGATGCCGCCCAAGGGGAGGCTCTTGAGCACGTGCAGCACTCGAGGCTTGCCGGTAGGAGTCATTGCTGTCCGCGTAGCCTTAAGCGAGCGGCCGGGGATGGCTCAATCGTCCCGGATAAGGCGCCGGTTCCAGTCCCACTGGCGCGGGCCGCGTCCTGGCGGCGAACAGCAGCGCGACCAGGTAGACGAGCAGGAGCAGCGAGGCCTGCTGCTGGAACAGCACCAGATCGTCGGTCGACAAATGGAAGGTGGTCACGAACAATACGAACAGAGTCACGACGAACGGACTGTCCTGCCGAGCGATGTAGAAATTGTGCGCGTAGCGGATCAGCGCCCCGTACAGCGCCGAGATCAGGATCACTCCGAGGAAGCCGAAATTCCAATATTCCTCGGCGGTCGGGTTGACCGGGACGGCCAGGCCCTCGCGGACCTCGCCGAGGAAGTTCTGGGCGTAAAGCGAGCCCGGGCCGCGCGGCTTGTCCGGCCAGATCCACCGCGGCACGAAGGCGAAGGCCGCAGCGCCGTACGAGCTGCCCCACAACGGGCCGCCCATCAGATCATGGCCCTGGGCGATAACCGGGACGGTCGACTGGAGTGACTGGCGAAGGTCGATCTCCTCCTGCACCCGAGCGAGGACCTGGCCGGTATCCGTGTCCTGAATCGCCTGGGACGCCGACTGGCCGGCGAAGCCCGACGTGCGGATGATGTTGAGCGCGCCGAAGGCGAGGAAGAACAGCGGCACCAGGACGAGGGCGAGGCGCCAGGGGATGCGCCGGGTCTTGAGCGCCCAGGTGAGCCCGACCATCATGAACACGGCGAAGGCCGCGCTGCGCGCACCGTTGCTGATGAACTGGGCGGCCGCCTCGCCGATCATCAGCGCGATGAACACCGGTTGCCGGACGTCGTTGGGCCGCGCCGCCACCCAGGCGATGAGCGCAACCAGGCCGAGATCGACCGCCGCGACCAGCGGGCCGAGCCCCGCCATCGAGCGAAACCGGCCGCGCGCCATGTCCGCCAGGTGCAAGGCCAGTCCGCCCCGCAGCTCGATCAGGACCAGCAAGGCACCGACGCTTAAGCCGACGAGGGCGATGGCGAGAAGGCGCAGGCGCTTGCCGTCGAACTCCCGGCGATGGGCAGGTCGACGCGATTGGCCGCGCGACACGTCGCGGTCGCGCGCCAGCGCGTAGCCGGCGTAGATCGAGAGCAAGGCGACCAGCTCGCACAGATTGGCCCAGGCGACGGCTCCCCAAATCTGCAGCCCCGGCAGCCAGCCGAGCGCGTCGTAGAAGGGCGGGCTGATCGGCTGGCCGAGCAGCAGTCCGCCGAGCCCGAAGAATTCGTCGATCTTGCCCGGCATGGCGACCAGCAACGGCCACAGCACGGTGGTCAGGATCAGCGGGTGGAGGATTCCGAGCGGATGCCGCGCATAAAAGAACAACGGCGCGACCCGCGCGATGTCGATCGCGATCGCGAGCAGGACGGCCGCTGTGAAGACGGCCTCGCCGCCGCCCTGCAGCCCGAACAGCGCGGCCTGGACGCCCTTTACCAGCTGGCCGGTGAGCAGCACGTAGCCGACCAGGGCCGCCTGAAACACCCGCGGGACCGAGCGCTCCGCGGCCCGCTCCCGGAAGCGCTGGGCCTCAGCCGGTGTCCAGGCCGGGGTCATGGCTTGATCATCAGCCTGACGGTGTGGGTGACATAGTGCAGCCAGACCGGCTGCCCGGCGAAATACTCGTCGACGGCTTTGCGCGCTCCGGCCCATTCGCCGTAATCGTCGACGATCAGCACGCCGCCCCGGGACAGGCGCGGATAGAGGATTTCCATTTCCGCCTTGGTGCTTTCGTAGAAATCGGTGTCGAGGCGCAGCAGCGCAATCCGCTCGGGCAGGTTTTCGGCCTTCGCCAGCGTTTGCTCGACCGGCCCCTTGATCGTGCGCAGGTCGCGATCCCCGACCCGCTCCGCGAAGTTCCGCAGCACTTCGTCTTCGGATGCCAGGCACCATTCGTTGTGGTCGTCGCGGTCGAGGCTCGCAAACTTGCCTTCGACGTCGAGATCCTCGGCCGGCTTGAAGTCGGCCGAAGTCGGCGGCGTCATTCCGGCGAAGGTGTCATACGCCCAGATTTGCCGTTGGAAGCCCATCCGCCGCCTCAACAAACCGGCGATGACGAGGTTGCCTCCGCGCCACACGCCGCATTCGACGATGTCGCCCGGGATGCCATTGCCCTCGATGTAGCGGATCGCCTGGATCAGCTCCCACTGCGCGATGGGCGCGGTCATCGACAGGCCGCGCGCCGCGCCGAGCAGTTCCTCGCCTTCCCGGCCGAGCTCGGGAATCATCCCGTGCAGACCGGTCAGCTTCTGGCCGAGAGCCGTCAACCGCTGGGCAAGAAAGGTACGCATGCGACGCGCGTCTCCAAGGTCTGACGGCTTGTCAAGCACGCGGCCGGGCTTGCTACCCCGAGGCTCGCCCTTCATAGCCCTGCTCCGGCCACAACTCCGGAGTTGGATTTTCGATGCCGGGTATCGGTTACAATTCACGCACGCGGGTGATGGTCACCGGCGGTGCCGGTTTCCTCGGCTCGCATCTGTGCGACCGCCTGCTCGCCGAGGGCCATGACGTGCTGTGCGTCGACAATCTGTTCACCGGGACCAAGCAGAACATCGAGCATTTGCGCGATCATCCGCACTTCGAGTTCCTGCGCCACGACGTCACCTTCCCGCTCTACGTCGAGGTCGACGAGATCTACAATCTCGCCTGCCCGGCCTCGCCCGTTCATTATCAACACGACCCGGTGCAGACCGACCAAGACCTCGGTCCACGGCGCGATCAACATGCTCGGCCTGGCCAAGCGGCTCGGCTGCCGGATCCTGCAGGCCTCGACCAGCGAGGTCTACGGCGACCCCTCGGTCCACCCGCAAACCGAGGACTATTGGGGCAATGTGAACCCGATCGGGCCGCGCTCCTGCTATGACGAGGGCAAGCGCTGCGCCGAGACCCTGTTCTTTGATTATTTCCGGCAGCATCGCCTGCCGATCAAGGTCGCCCGGATCTTCAACACCTACGGCCCCAGGATGCACCCCGCCGACGGCCGCGTCGTCTCCAACTTCATCATGCAGGCGCTGCGCGGCGAACCGATCACGATCTACGGCGACGGCACCCAGACGCGCTCCTTCTGCTACGTGGACGACCTCATCGACGGTCTCGTCGCGTTGATGCGCTCAGCGGAGGAGGTCACCGGCCCGATCAACCTCGGCAATCCGGTCGAGTTCACCATGATCGAGCTGGCCCGGCAGGTGCTGGCGATCACCGGGTCGAGCTCGAGCCTGGTCCACGCCGAGCTTCCGGCGGACGATCCGCGCCAGCGCCAGCCGGACATCAGCCGGGCGCGCAACCTGCTCGGCTGGGAGCCGCAGGTTCCGCTCGAGCGCGGCCTGCAGCAGACGGTCGCTTATTTTCGCGACATCGTCGAAGCCGCTACCCCGGCCTAGCTGGCCGAAATCCGATCGCGATAGGCGGGCTCAGGTTCCGGAGCGACTGGCGGCAGCGCGACACCGGCGCGATAGCCGGGCACCAGGAAGCCGAGCAGGTCGAGCGCCTTGTCGGTGTCAGCGCGGTTGATCGCCTCGCCCAGCTCGTCCAGCCGGCGCAACAGGTGCAGCCATTCGATCATCGATTCGCGCGCCTTGACGATCCGCGGATGCGGCGTCGGCAGGGCGTTCTCCTCGATCAGCAGTTCCTCGTGCAGTTTCTCGCCCGGGCGCAGGCCGATTTCGAGGATTTCGATGTCGCCGTCCGGATTGGCCTCATCGCGGACCGAGAGCCCGCTGAGCTCGACCATCGCCGTGGCCAGGTCGCGCACCCGGACGGGCTCGCCCATGTCGAGCAGGAAGATGTCGCCGCCCTCGGCGATGGCGCCGGCCTGGATGACCAGTTGCGACGCTTCGGGGATGGTCATGAAGTAGCGGGTGACGTCGGCGTGCGTGACCGTCAGCGGCCCGCCTTTTTCGATCTGCCGGCGGAACAGCGGAACCACCGAGCCGCTCGAGCCGAGCACGTTGCCGAAGCGCACGCCGCTGTAGATCATCGCCCGCTGCGCTTGCGCGCGAGCCTGGACGATCAACTCGCACACCCGCTTCGACGCGCCCATCACGCTGGTCGGCCGAACCGCTTTGTCGGTGCTGACGAGGATCAGGGTCGCGCTGCCGACCGCTTCGGCCGCAAGGCAGACGTTGAGCGTGCCGAAGACATTGTTGCGGATCCCCTGGAGCGGATTGTCCTCGATCAGCGGGACATGCTTGTACGCGGCGGCGTGGAACACCGTGTCCGGCCGCCACGCCTCGAGCGCGCGGCTGCACTCCGCGACCTGGGCAACGTCGACCAGCTCGGCCGCGATCTCGATTCCAAGCTTCTCGCGCTCGCGCAGCTCGCGCAGCTCGGAATCGATCAGGTAGAGCGCATGCTCAGACTGCTCGACGAGGATGATCGCGCGCGGTGCCTCGCGGACGATCTGGCGGCACAGCTCGCTGCCGATCGAGCCGCCGGCGCCGGTCACCATCACGCACTTGCCGGCGATGTTGCGGCTCATCAGCTCGGGATCGGGCGCGACCTCGTCGCGGCCGAGCAGCTCCTCGATCTGCACGTCGCGCAAATCGTTGATCGACACCTTGCCGAACGCGATCTCGGCAATGCTCGGGAGCATCCGCACCCGGACCTTGGGCGCCCGGGTCCGCAATCGCTCGACGATCTGGCGGCGCGCCGACCGGCTCGCGCTCGACAATGCGAGGAACACCTCGTCGACGTCCTCGAGCGCGAGAATCCGCTCCAGATCGTCGGTGTGCCAGATCGGCTTGCCCTCGATCGATCGGTTCGACAGCACCGGATTCTCGTCGACGAAGCCGATCGCCTGGATCTGCGGATCCTGGCCAACCGAGTTGGCCAGCTGCTGGCCCGCAGATCCGGCGCCGTAGATGAGGACGCGCTTGCGCCTCTGCCGCAAAGGCCGGCTGTAAAGCGCCTGGACCAGCAGGGCGCTGAGGCCCAGCCGAGTCCCCGCGAGCGCCAGCATGAACACCAGCGGGTGCAGCACGGCGAGCGTTCGCGGAATACCCTGGACTCGCAGGGTCAGCAGAACGACCGTCAGCACCAGCGACATCGCCAGGCACCGTTTCGCCAATTGCAGGAGCGTCTCCCGTCCGGAAAAGCGGACGAGCGAGCGGTAGGTGTGGCTCGGAATTGCGATCGCGAGCCAGATCGGCACGGCGATCGCGATGAAGATCTGGACGTTTCGTTCGAACAAATACCATTCGCCCAGCCGCAGCCAGAAGGCGAGGATCGCTGCGACGCAGCACACCAGCACGTCGATCAGCGCGACCAGCGCGGCCCGGGCTCCGCGCGGCAGCTCGGCCGCGCGCCGAATGACTTGAAGTACGCCTTTCACTCGCCGTGGCCCTTCCCTAGCCTCATTCGTCCACGCCTATCGGCGCTTGCGCCCCGAAGGCAACAAGGACTCCTGCGGTTTCGATCGGTTCCGCTCCCGTTTCGATTGTCTCGATCTGTTGCAGCGCGGCATCGCGCGCAAGTTTACGTTAGTGAATGGTCGGGGAGAGAGGATTCGAACCTCCGGCCCCTGCCTCCCGAAGACAGTGCTCTACCAGGCTGAGCTACTCCCCGACCGGAACCCGCTTGAGATGCGACGAGGGTCGCGGCGGGAGCCAAGGCCGCGGCTAGATAGAGGGGGGTTGCGCTAAGCGCAAGCGCGCTATCAGCGCCCGATCGTGCCGGAGCCAATCCTCGTGCCGGACGAACTTCTCGCGCGGGCGAGCCGGGGCGGGCGTTGGCGGCCTCGGTCTCCTCGATCCTGCGCCAGTCGTCATAGTCGGTCGGCATCACGCCGCGGCTTTCCAGCAGGGCTTGAGCCCGGCCGCCGCCCGCCCGGTCGCGGAGCGCTGCCCGGCGGCATCGCCGCCGCGACCTGGTCGGCGACTTCATAGCCGTCGGGCCGGTTGGTGCCGATCGTGCCCGACGGGCCCGCGCCGCGCCCAGCCGACCGCGTACAGCCGGTCGGCGATGCGGCCGCCGTCGTTGACGAACTTGCCGCCGCGTTCGTCATAGGGAACGCCGTCGATCGGCGAGCTCGAATAGCCGATCGCGCTGACGATCAGCGATGCCGGCACCGCATAGGTCTCGCCGGTGCCGCGCGCGGCGCCGGTCTCGTCGAGCTCGGTGCGCTCGACGATGATCCGTTCGGCCTTGCCGTCGCCTTCGATCCGCACCGGCTTGGCGAAGAAATCGAAGACCATGCGCTTGGGCTTGTCGGCGTCGAGGTCGGCGAAGCCGCGCAGCAGGCGTGACCGACTTGCGCAAGCCCGGCTCGAGCGCCGCGTCGGCCTCGAGCGGCGGGAAGTCGGCCGGATCGACGATCGGCGACAGCGGCTTCGAGATGGCCGAGCTCGCCGAGCTCCTTGGGCGTCATGGCGATCTGGTGCGGCCCGCGTCGGCCGAGGATGGTGACGGTCCGGATCGCGGACGCGTCGAGCGCGTCGAGCGCATGGCCGACGATGTCCGATCCTTCGAACTCGTGGCGGGTCTTCGACAGGATCCGCGCGCAATCGAGCGCGACATTGCCGTTGCCGATCACCGCCGCATGCGTCGCCGCCGAGCGGCGGGTCGAGGTCGGCGAAATCGGGATGGCCGTTGTACCAGCCGACGAACTCGGCCGAGCCGACCACGCCCGGCAGATCCTCGCCGGGAATGCCGAGCTTGCGGTCGTGCGGCGCGCCGATCGCGAGGATCACGGCGTCGTAGAGCTCGAGCAGCTCGGCGACCGAGACGTCGCGGCCGACCGCGACATTGCCGATGAAGTCGACGCCCGGCGCTCTCGGCGACCTTGTCGTAGCGCTTGCTGACCGCCTTCAGCGACTGATGGTCGGGCGCGACCCCGAAGCGGATCAGGCCGTAGGGCACCGGATAGCGGTCGAGGATGTCGATCCGCGCCTGATTCGCCATAGGCCTTCTCCAGCGCCTCGGCGGTATAGAAGCCCGCCGGCCCCGATCCGACCACCGCGAAATGCCGCATGCCGCCTCCCGCTCGCCGTCATTGCGAGCGTAGCGAAGCAATCCAGCGGCGCAACTGGATTGCCGCGTCGCCTTCAGCTCCTCGCAATGACGGTTAGTCCGATGGTCCTCGAGCAGGACGCCGCCCTTCTTCTGCAGCGCGGCCTGGATCACGCCCGAGAACATGCCGAGCATGCCCGGCAGCAGCACCTTCAGGTGCACCTTCGTCTCCTCGACGTCGATCGTCGCCTGGACCGCCTCGCCCATCGCCTGGACCTCGAGGTTGAGCTGGTCGCCGGCCCAGCCCGACTGCGACGCTGCGCGCCGCCGGGAATGTGCTCCTGCAGCTTGTGGATATTGTTGGCGATGCGGCGCCGCGCCTCGTCCTTGCCGAGGTTGTGCGGCAGGTCGACTTCGATGGGCTGAGTCATCGCGTGCGACGTGGGCCGCCGTTCAGCGCTTTTCAAGCGGCGCAGCGAGAGTATGCTTCGGCCATGCGCCTGCCTGGCCCTGCTCGCTGCTCAGCTCGTGCAGGCCGCGCCCGGCAGCCGGTCGACCGCCGCGCTGCCGGTCGCGCCGCTGACGCCTGCAGCCGTTGGAATCCGGCGGCCGCCTACATCACCGCCGGCCAGGACGAGCCCGGCTATCGCTCCTGGTATCTGGCGGCGCCGTGGCGCGCGGCGCAGGTCAAGTCGTTCAACGATTATCTGGCGTCCGTACCAGGTCGGCGGGATCGTGCCGACCTGGCAGCTGCTGCGCACCGCGACGTCGTGGCAGGAGTGCGGCGGCCAGCCGTTCGAAGTCCCGCCGACCGAGGACTGGCCGCACATCGTCCAGACGCTGCGCTACGTCCACGATTATGTCATGCCCGGCGGTCGGCCCGGTCGAGCCCGTGTCGGTCTATCGCAACCCGACGCTCAACCAATGCGCCGGCGGCGCGCCGGAGAGCGCGCACAAGCATTGATTCGGCGATCGACATGGTGCCGCTGCGGCCGATCGACGCGCGAGGCGATGATGCGGACCTTGTGCGGCGATCCATTCCGCAGCATGGCGCGCGCCTACAACGCCGGGCTCGGCTTCTACGCGTTCCTGCGCTTCCACGTCGACAGCACCAAGTTCCGCCGCTGGAACATGGACCCGGCGGTCGCCGCCGAATGCCCGCCGATCGTCCAGCCGGAAGATATTGCCATCGGTCGGCCAGCCGCTGCCGCCGCAGGACGCCGGACCACGGCCGCAGCCGACACGCCATCCGCCGCCGCTCCGGCGGCTCCGGCGCCGCCGCCAACGCCCGACGCGAAGCCGTCCAGCAGCGCAGACTCGCACAGCCTTGTGTTGCCCATGTGCAACACCATATCGCCCGGCAGATAAGAGGGGTAATCGAATGGATTTCGAAAAGCTCACCGACCGCGCGCGCGGCTTCCTCCAGGCGGCGCAGACGATCGCGGTTCGCGAGCATCATCAGCGGATCGCGCCGGCGCATCTGCTGAAGGCGCTGCTCGACGACGAGCAGGGCATGGCGGCCGGGCCTGATCAAGGCCGCGGGCGGCGACGCCAAGGCCGCGCAGCGCGAAGTCGATGCGCTGGTCGCGAAGATCCCGGCGGTGACCGGCAGCGGCGCGACCCAGGCGCCGGCGCTCGACGGCGACACGATCCGCATCCTCGACCAGGCCGAGCAGATCGCGAAGAAGGCCGGCGACAGCTACGTCACGGTCGAGCGCATCCTGCTGGCGATGGCGCTGGCCAAGAACACCGACGTCGGCGGCGCGCTGGCCAAGGCCGGCCTGACCGCCGCAGAACCTCAACGCCGCGATCGACAAGCTGCGCGGCGGCCGCACCGCCGACACGCAGGGCGCCGAGGACCGCTACGACGCGCTCAAGAAATATGCGCGCGACCTCACCGAGGCGGCGCGCGAGGGCAAGCTCGACCCGGTCATCGGCCGCGACGAGGAAATCCGCCGCACCATCCAGGTGCTCGCCCGCCGGACCAAGAACAATCCGGTGCTGATCGGCGAGCCCGGCGTCGGCAAGACCGCGATCGCCGAAGGGCCTCGCGCTGCGCATCGCCAACGGCGACGTGCCCGACGGCATCAAGGACAAGCGCCTGCTCGCGCTCGACATGGGCGCGATGATCGCCGGCGCGAAATATCGCGGCGAGTTCGAGGAGCGGCTGAAGGGCGTGCTCGACGAGGTCAAGCAGGCCGCGGGCGACATCATCCTGTTCATCGACGAGATGCACACGCTGGTCGGCGCCGGGAAAGCCGAAGGCGCGATGGACGCCGGCAATCTGCTCAAGCCGGCGCTGGCGCGCGGCGAGCTGCACTGCATCGGCGCGACCACGCTCGACGAATATCGCAAGCATATCGAGAAGGACGCGGCGCTCGAACGGCGCTTCCAGCCGGTGTTCGTCGGCGAGCCGACCGTGCCCGACACCATCTCGATCCTGCGCGGGCTCAAGGAGAAATACGAGCTTCACCACGGCGTCCGGATCACCGACGCCGCGATCGTCGCCGCGGCGACGCTCAGCAACCGCTACATCACCGACCGCTTCCTGCCCGACAAGGCGATCGACCTGATGGACGAGGCCGCGAGCCGGATCCGCATGGAGGTCGAATCCAAGCCCGAGGAGATCGAGAATCTCGACCGGCGGATCATCCAGCTCAAGATCGAGCGCGAGGCGCTGAAGAAGGAACAGGACAAGGCGTCCAAGGACCGGCTCGCCAAGCTCGAGGAGGAGCTCGCCAATCTCGAGCAGCAGTCGGCCGAGCTGACCCAGCGCTG
>CAVXYS010000048.1:0-123483 GCA_963765945.1 uncultured Alphaproteobacteria bacterium | reverse complement strand
GCTGCTGTTCGTGTACCTGGACTCGTCGTCTTGCTCGGCCTCGGCCGCGGCGATGATCTCGGCGGCGAGCGGATGTTTCGCGCCCTCGGCGGAGAAGGCGATGATCTCGGGCAACCGGCCGCTGTCGCGCGCTTCGGTCGAGGATACGCAGGCCCTCGGCGAGGAACAGGCCCTCGGCGCGGCGCCCTTCTTGTCGCGCAAGCGAGCGCAGGCGCTTGACCGTAGCGTTGGAAAAGCGGTGACCTGGCGCGGCACGTCTATTCCTCGCCGAAGCGCTCCTCGACCAGCGCCGACGAGCTTGCTCGAGCGCCTGCTCGGCGTCATCGCCCGTCGACGTGGATCACGATCGTGTCGCCCATCGCCGCGCCGAGCATCATCAGGCCCATGATCGAGGTGCCGCACACCTTGTTGCCGTCCTTCTCGACCTCGATCTTGGCGTCGAGCTCGCTGGCGAGGTTGACGAACTTGGCGCTGGCCCGGGCGTGGAGGCCGCGCTTGTTGGTGATCCGGACCTTCGCGGCTGACGCGCGCTCAAGCCGCCGCTTCCCCGAGGATTTCGGAAGCGACCGAGATGTATTTGCGGCCCGCCTCGCGCGCGGCGGCGACCGCGGCGTGGACCGGCATCACCTTGCGCGCGCCTTCGAGCCGGATCAGCATCGGCAGGTTGACGCCGGCGATGACCTCGATGTTCTCGCTCTTCATCAGGCTGATCGCGAGGTTCGACGGCGTGCCGCCGAACAGGTCGGTCAGGATGATCACGCCCTTGCCCTGGTCGACCTGGCCGATCGCCTCGGCGATGTCCTTGCGGCGCGCTTCCATGTCGTCGTCGGGGCCGATGCAGATCGCCTCGATCGCTTCCTGCGGCCCGACCACATGTTCCATCGCGGTGACGAACTCGGCCGCCAGCCGGCCGTGGGTCACCAGCACCAATCCAATCATTCGTTCAACTCGCCTGCCTCACGCGCTGCGCGCCGCCCGGATCGTGTCGCTCGATCGTGTCGCGCGGCGGCGAGGCGAGGTCACGGTGGCGGACATTCGGGCGAAAAGCCCGCCTCGCGCAACCGCTCCGCCATTTCGACGGCCGCGGCGACCGAGCGGTGGCGCCCTCCGGTGCAGCCGAACGCCACGGTCACATAGCTTTTGCCCGCGGCCCAGTAGCGGGGAATCCAGTCGATGAGAAGCGCCTCGATGCGGTCCATCGTCGTCGTCCCAGGCCGGGTCCTCGGCGATATAGTCGCGCACCGCCGGATCGTCGCCCGGTCAGCGGCCGCAGCTCGTCGACCCAGTGCGGGTTGGGCAGGAAGCGCATGTCGAACACCAGGTCGGCGGTGCGCGACATGCCGCGGGCGAAGCCGAACGAGGCGATCGTCAGCACCGGCTGGTCGACTGTCGCCGCCGTAGCGCCGGCGAAGCTCGTCGCGCAGCTCGGCCGGGCTGAGGTCGGTGGTGTCGATCACGCTGTCGGCCGCGGCGCGCAGCGGCGCGGTCAGCTCGCGCTCGCGCGGCGATGCCGTCCTCGGCCGGACGGTCGGGCGCCAGCGGGTGGCGCCGGCGGGTCTCGTCGTAGCGGCGGATCAGCTCGCGGCCCGGCGCAGTCGAGGTAGAGGATCTCGGGCTCGACGCCGTCGATCGAGCGGATCAGGCCGGGCAGGGCGTCGGCGTCGAAGCCGCGGCTGCGCGACGTCCATGCCGACCGCGACCGGCACGATGCGGCATTCGGCCGCCGCCGTGGACGAAGTCCTCGAGCAGGTCGGCGGGCAGATTGTCGACGCACGTCCCAGCCCATGTCCTCGAGCGCGTCGAGCACGGTCGACTTGCCCGCGCCCGACATGCCGGTGACGAGCAGCAGGCGCGGCGGGCGGCGCGACGCCGCTTCGCTCATCAGAACTTGCAGGCCGAGGCGGTCGAGCGCCGAGCGCGACCTTCGACGGCGCCGAGGCGGTCATCGCGTCGATGCTGATCAGCGGCAGCGCGACGCCGAGGATCGGCCGTTCGCGGCTGTCGTCGGGCAGGCGCTGGATGTCGCTGGTCAGCTCGACGACCAGCGCGACCGGCACGTCGTCGACAGTGTCCATCTCGACGATGCCGATGCCGCGGATTTCGAGCTTGCCGGCGATGGTCGGCGGCGCCGAGGCGATCAGCCGGTCGCCGTCGCGCTCGCACGATCGTCTGGTCGTCGCTGACCAGCGCGAAGCCGCGGTCGATCAGGCGCAGCGCGAGGTCGGACTTGCCCGATCCCGACGGCCCGGTGATCAGCACCGCGCGGCCGTCGATCGCGACGGTGCTGGCGTGGACCGTCTCGGACGACAGGCGCGGTCCGGAGCGGTCAGCGGCTCATGCGCGGTCCGCCGCCGGCAAGCGGATGGTGAAGCGCGCGCCCGAAGGCGCGTCGTCGCGGTCCTGCACGTCGATCTCCCCGTCATGGCCTTCGACGATCGCCCGGGCGATCGCAAGGCCGAGCCCCGAATGGCGGCCGAAATCCTCGCCTTCGGGCCGTACCGAGTGGAAGCGGTTAAAGATCGCTTCGCGCGCTTCGGCGGGAACGCCGGGCCCTTCGTCGTCGATGCGGATCCGGACCTCGTCGCCGACCCGGGCGGCGGCGATCTCGACCAGCCCGCCGGGCGGCGAGAAGCTGATCGCATTGTCGATGATGTTGTCGATCGCGCGCGCGAGCCGGTCGGGCTTGCCCATCACCACGGCCGTGTCCTTGCGCGGCCGGGCGAAGGCGATCCGCGCGTCGCCTTTCTCGCGGCGCGTCTCCCAGCTCGCCGACGAGCTGCTCGATCAGCGGGCCGAGGTCGACCGGCTCGAACGTGCGCGCGGGCCAGCTCGGCGTCGGTCCGCGCCGCTTCGCTGATGTCGCTGATCAGCCGGTCGAGCCGGACGACGTCCTCGCGGGCGATCGTCGATCAGCTTGCTGCGCAGCTCCGGGTCCTCGACCCGGTCGAGGCTGTCGACCGCGGAGCGCAGCGAGGCGAGCGGGTTCTTGAGCTCGTGCGTGACGTCGGCGGCGAAGGCCTCGATATTGTCGATCCGCTGGCGCAGCGACTGGCTCATGTCGCGACACCGCGCGGGCGAGCAGGCCGATCTCGTCGCTGCGCGAGGGCAGGCGCGGGCACCTCGACCTCGCGCGCGCGGCCGAGCCGGACGCGGTGCGCGGCGAGCGCGAGCCGGCGCAGCGGGCGGACGATCGTCCGCGCGAGGAACAGCGACAGCAGGACCGACAGCAGGATGACCAGCGGCCATGGCCGCGCGAGCGCCGCGCGCTGGCTGCGCACGGTGCGGGTGAAGTCGCGGTCGTTGTCGGTGGCCAGCAAGCACGCCGTCGCCGACCGGCACGGCGGCCGAGAATGACCGGGGTCAGGTCGGGCGCGTTGCGGACCTCGGTGACGGTCGTGCCCGTTCGCCGCGCCGCGACGCGCTTCGGGCCAGGCTGCAGGCGGTCGACCGCGCGGCTCGGCGAAATCGTCGAGCGGCTCGCGCGCCGACCAGCGCGTTGAAGCCGCGGTCGAGCGCCCGGGCGACGTCCTTGGTCCAGCTTCTGCGTGCTGGGATCGCGCAAGCTCGTAGGTCGGGCCGGTCAGCGCGCCAGCTGTCGGCGACCAGCGGCCGTCGGGTCCGTAGAGGCGCAAGCGGCTCCCGGTCGATTCGCGACGATCGCGCGAGCAAGCCGCGGGCCTTGCGGCCGGCGGCAGCTGGCGAGCGCCTCGGCGCGGTCGTCGTCGCCTCGATCCGCGTCTGGCGGATGCGCTCCTTGCTCAGGCGGTTGCGGAAGACGTCGAGATAGAGCATGCTGAGCGCGACCAGCACGATGGTCAGGATGTTGACCGCCAGGATGCGGTGGCCGAGCGTCCACCGCCCCGACCAGCTCAGCGCGAGGTCGGCTCGTCCTCACTGCTCGTCGAAATCGGTATCCGACGCCATAGAGGGTCTCGATCGCATCGAACTCGCGGTCGACGGCGCGGAACTTGCGGCGGATGCGCTTGATGTGGCTGTCGATCGTGCGGTCGTCGACATAGACGTCGTCCTGATAGGCGACGTCGAGCAGCTGGTTGCGGCGTCTTGACCACGCCCGGGCGCTGGGCGAGCGCTTCGAGGATCAGGAATTCGGTGACGGTCAGCGTCACGTCCTTGCCGTCCCAGAGCACCTTGTGCCGCGCCGGGTCCATGACCAGCCGGCCGCGCTCGAGCAGCGGCGGCTCGGC
Organism: uncultured Alphaproteobacteria bacterium; assembly: GCA_963765945.1. GTDB lineage: Bacteria > Pseudomonadota > Alphaproteobacteria > Sphingomonadales > Sphingomonadaceae > Sphingomicrobium. The sequence continues at coordinate 119,278 of CAVXYS010000048.1, read as the reverse complement.
CTCCTCGCCGCTCGCGCGCCGCTTCGCCCTTGCGCCAGGTCCTGGCGGCGCAGGATCGCGCGGATGCGGGCGATCAGCAGCCGCTGCGAGAAGGGCTTGGCGATATAATCGTCGGCGCCCATCGCGAGGCCGAGCGCCTCGTCCAGCTCGTCGTCCTTGGAGGTCAGGAAGATGACCGGCATCGACGCTCGATCTCGCGCAGCCGGCGCAGCAGCTCCATCCCGTCCATCCGCGGCATCTTGATGTCGAACACGCCAAGGTCGGGCGGATTGTCGGCGAACGCCTTCAGCGCGGTCGTCGCCGTCCGAATAGACGCGGGTGACGAAGCCTTCGGCCTGCAGGGCGATCGACACCGAGGTCAGGATGTTGCGGTCGTCGTCGACCAGCGCGATCACTTGGCTCATCCGCCGCTGCTTCTGTGCCTGTCGCCGTGAGCGGACGGGCTTAGCCAGCGGCCAGGCGAGAGACAAGCGCGCGCCGGGCCGTTTTGACCGCGGCAACTTCTTCGCGGTTATAGGCGCCGACGCATGATCGCATGCGGCGGCAGGCCGCACCGGTCGCCGCCGCTTTGACATTTAAGGAAAGGGATGCTCGAGTGACCGACCGGGTTCCGCGCACGCGGGCTTGACGCGCAGGGCATCGCCACCGGCGCCGAGATCTTCTGGAATCTGACGACCGCGCCGCTGGTCGAGCATGCCGTGCGCCGCGGCGAAGGCCTGCTCGCCAAGGACGGCCCGCTGGTGGTCGACACCGGCAAGCACACCGGCCGCAGCGCCAAGGACAAGTTCACCGTCCGCGACGCGACGACCGAGGACACGATCTGGTGGGGCAAGATCAACAAGCCGATGGACGCCCGACGCATTCGACCGCCTCCACGACGATTTCCTGCTGGCGCTCGGCGGACAAGGACGAGCTGTTACGTCGCCGACCTGTACGGCGGCTCGCAGCCCGAGCATCGCGTGCAGCGTCCGGGTGATCAACGAGCTGGCCTGGCACAACCTGTTCATCCGCACGCTGCTGGTGCGGCCGGAGGCGGACGAACTGGCCGGACTTCGCGCCCGAATTTACGATCATCGACCTGCCGAGCTTCCGCGCCGATCCCGAGCGCCACGGCTGCCGCAGCGAGACGGTGATCGCGGTCAATTTCACCGAAGAAGCTGATCCTGATCGGCGGCACCGCTTATGCCGGCGAGATGAAGAAGTCGGTGTTCGGGCTGCTGAACTTCCTCCTGCCGCCGCAGGGCATCATGCCGATGCACTGCTCGGCCAACATCGGGCCGAACGGCGACACCGCGATCTTCTTCGGCCTGTCGGGCACCGGCAAGACGACGCTGTCGGCCGACCCCAACCGCACCCTGATCGGCGACGACGAGCATGGCTGGTCGGACACGGCGGTCTTCAATTTCGAAGGCGGCTGCTACGCCAAGATGATCCGCCTGTCGGCCGAGGCCGAGCCGGAGATCTACGCGACCACCAAGCGCTTCGGCACGGTGCTCGAGAATGTCGTGATCGATCCGGTGACGCGCGAGCTCGACCTCGACGATGCGACGCTCGCCGAGAACAGCCGCGGCGCCTATCCGATCGACTTCATCCCCAATTCGTCGGACGAGAACCTCGGCCCGCTGCCGAAGAACGTCGTCATGCTGACCGCCGATGCGTTCGGCGTGCTGCCGCCGATCGCGCGGCTGACGCCCGACCAGGCGATGTACCACTTCCTCTCGGGCTACACCGCCAAGGTCGCCGGCACCGAGATCGGCGTGACCGAGCCGCGAGGCGACCTTCTCGACCTGCTTCGGCGCGCCGTTCATGCCGCGCCACCCGTCGGTCTACGGCAATCTGCTCAAGGAGCGGATCGCCGAGGGCGAGCGTCGATTGCTGGCTGGTCAACACCGGCTGGACCGGCGGCAAATATGGCGTCGGCAAGCGCATGCCGATCAAGGAAACGCGCGCGCTGCTCAACGCCGCGCTCGACGGCAGCCTGAACAACGCCGAGTTCCGCAAGGACCCGAACTTCGGCTTCGAAGTGCCGGTCGCGGTGCCGGGCGTCGACAGCAAGCTGCTCGACCCGCGCGGCACCTGGGCGAACCCGGCCGAATATGACCGCACCGCGGCCAAGCTGGTCGACCTGTTCGTCGAGAATTTCGCGCAATTCGCGGACCAGGTCGACGAGGGCGTCCGACAAGCGGGCCCGAAGGCCGCGCAACAAGCGCAAGCGCAGCAAGCGCAGACTCAAACCACACCAGCTTAGGCCCGGTCGCCGATCGGGCTCCACCAAGGACCCGATCGATGACCGAATACCGACCCAGACTGTTCAAGTCCGACGCCGAGATCGCGCATCTCGGCGAAGGCCTGCTCGCGCGCACGCTTGCCGCGCGCGGAGTGGACCCACGAAGCGCATCTCGCGGCGACGACCTATCTGCTGACGCGCCGGCCCGACATCGACGTCGACCGCGAGCTGCCGGGGATCATCCGCCGCTACAACGAGAGCGTCGGCGGCGTGAACAGCGACACCGCAGGGCTATCACGAGACGATCACCCGCTGCTTCCTGCACGGCGTGCGGCTGTTCCTTGCCGAAGCCGACCCGCGGAGCCGCTCCACGAGCTGGTCAACGAGCTGCTGCTGTCGCCGATGGGCCGGCGCGACTGGCCGCTGCGCTTCTATTCGCGCGAACGCTTGTTCTCGGTCGAAGCGCGGCGCGCATTTCGTGCCGCCGGACCTTGCCGCCTTGCCTTGACCCTTGGCACTGCTAGTCACCGCCGAGAGGAGGGAGCGGACGCATGAAGCGACTCTCGGGATTGGCGGGCTTGTTGCTGGCGTGTCGGGCTGGTGCCGGCGGTCGCCCAGGCGGCAGCCGCCGGCGGCCGCGCAAGGCGCGGCGGACGCGCGGCTCAAGGCGCTCTACAACGGCTATTCGGCGTGGGACGCCAGGGAGTCCGAATATTTCCTCGAACTCCCACGGCGAGATCAAGCCGACCGCGAATCTCCCGCACGTCGATGCCGCAAGCCAGCAGCGCCGCGCGGAGCATCTGCGGCAGCTGCTCCAGCAATTGAACGCGATCCCCGCGGGGCAATTGTCGGCCGGCGAGCAGGTCAATGCCGCGGTGTTCCGGACCCTGCTCGAGAACAACATTGCCCAGGCCCGCTTCCGCCTGTGGGAAATGCCGTTCAACAGCGACAGCTCGTTCTGGACCTATCTCGATTCCGAGCGGCTCAACGATGCGGGCGAGTTCCAGCGTTACATCGGGCGCATGCGCGAGATCCCGCGCTATTTCGACGAGCAGATCGCCAACATGCGCGCCGGGCTGGCGCGTGGCTTCAGCGTGCCGCGCGCGACCCTCGAAGGGCGCGATGCGTCGATTTCGGTGTTCCTCGTCGACGATCCGCGCAAGAGCGCCTTCTACAAGCCGTTCGAGAGCATGCCGCGGACCATGCCGGCGGAAGATCAGGTTCGAACTCAAGGCCGCGGGGGCCAAGGCGATCCACGACGCGGTCCTGCCCGCCTATCGCAAGCTGCTCGACTTCTATCGGAACGAATATCTGCCGAAGACTCGGACGACCATCGCTGCCCGCGACGTGCCCGACGGCGACGCCTGGTACCGGGCGCAGATTCGCGAATTTACGACGACCGACCTGACCCCCGAGGAAATCCACCAGCTCGGGCTCAAGCAGGTCGCCGCGATCGAAGCCGAGATGCGGCAGACGATGCGCGAGGCCGGGTTCAAGGGCTCGTTCGCGGAGTTCCTCAAATTCCTCAAGACCGACCCGCAATTCCAGGCCAAGACGCCGGACGAGCTGATGGGCGTCTCGGCCTATGTCGCCAAGCGCACCGACAACGTCATCGGCGATTATTTCGGCCTTCTGCCGCGACGGCGGTTCGGGATCATCCCGGTCCCCGACGCGCTCGCGCCCTTCTACACCGGCGGGCCGCGGCGGGCTCGAGAATTGCATGATGAACACCTACAACCTGCCGAGCCGGCCGCTGTACAACATCCCGGTGCTGACGCTGCACGAGTGCGAGCCCGGCCACAGCTTCCAGGCGGCGCTGTCGGTCGAGCAGAAGACGCTGCCGCGCTTCCGCCAGAACCTCTATTTCTCGGGCTACGGCGAGGGCTGGGGCCTGTATTGCGAGTGGCTCGGGATCGAGATGGGCATCTACCGCACGCCCTACGAGCGGTTCGGCCAGCAGAGCTATGCGATGTGGCGCGCGGCGCGGCTGGTGATCGACACCGGAATCCACCGCTATGGCTGGTCGCGGCAACAGGCGATCGACTATCTCGCCGGGCACACGGCGCTGTCGCAGCACGAGGTCGAGACCGAGGTCGACCGCTACATCAGCTGGCCGGGCCAGGCGGATTCCTACATGCTCGGCCTGCTGACGATCCGGAAGCTGCGCTCGGAGGCCGAGGCCGAGCTCGGGCCGAAGTTCGACATCAAAGGCTTCCACGACACCTTCCTCGCCATGGGCGCGGTGCCGCTGTCGGTGCTCGAGCAGCAGATGCGGGCGTGGATTCGCGAACAGAAGGCGAAACCGCCGAAGGGCTAGCGCAACTGTCGTTCCGGAGGTGCTAGAGGTCAACTCATCGACCCGTGCAGCGATGGAGGACAGGATGGGCATTCTCGACGGTCTGTTGAGCCAATTCAGCGACAATGCGGACGTGGCCAACCTCGCGGCCAAGGTCGGAATCTCGCCGGAGCATGCCGAAGCGGCGGTCAAGGCTCTCGCCAAGTTCCACCCGATGGACGTCGACACTGCCGAAGGGGCATCCGCGGAGACGGGCATTCCGACCGACAAGCTGCAGGAAATCATCGGCCATATCGGCGGCGAAGGCGCGCTCGGTCGCTACGCCCAGATGCTCGGGGGCGAAGGCGGGATCGCCAACATCGCCTCGAGCCTGATGGGCAAGAGCGAAAGCTGAACCGCCTCGCGCTGGCCTTAGGCGCCTTCGTCCGCGCGATATAATCGTCGACGTTCTTGGCCAGCACGTCCATCGGCACGTTGCCGCCCATGACCACCGCGTCGTCGAACGCGCGCAGGTCGTATTTCGCGCCGAGCGCGGCCTTGGCCCTGTCGCGCAGGCGGTTGATGGTCGAATGGCCGACCTTGTAGCCGCACGCCTGGCCCGGCCAGCTGCAATAGCGGTCGACCTCGGACGCCACCTCCATCGGGTTGGAGCCGTTGACGTTGACGAAGAAATCGACGCCCTGCTGGCGCGTCCAGCGCTTGGCGTGGAGGCCTGATGTCGACCACCAGCCGGCAGGCGCGGAAGGCGATCGACTGGAGATAGCCGAGCCAAGCGCCGGCTGGCCCTCGATAGAGCGCCGAGCTCGTCGACCAGCTGCTCGGCGTAAAGCGCCCAGCCTTCGGAATAAGCGTTGAACGCCAGCATCGTGCGGATCAGCGGCAGCTTGTTGGCATATTCGCCTTGCCAGACGTGGCCCGGGATCGCTTCGTGCGCGGCGAGGTCGGGCAGGCTGTACTTGCTGTGCAGGCTGGTGTCGCGGAGGTTGATCCAGAACTTGCCGGGGATCTTGCCGTCGATCGAGCCGGCGCCGCCATAGGCGCCGGGCGCCCCGGGCTCCTCCTCGGGCGGCATGCGCTTCACTTCGAGATGGCCGGGGACCAGCGTGTTGAAGGCGCGCGGCAGCTGGGCGCGAATCATCTTCAGGCGCTCCTGGATATAGGCCATGATCTCGGCGCGGCCCTTGTCGCCTTCGCTGAACTTGTAGCGCGGGTCCTTGGCCAGCGCCTGCATCCGCTCGCCGACCGAACCCTGGGTGTAGCCGAGCCCCTTGAGGATCGGGTCCATCCGCCCGTGCAGCTCCTTGAGCTGCTCGAGGCCCATCGCGTGGACCTCGTCGGGCGACATGTTGGTGGTGGTCGAGGCCTTGAGCGCCCAGCGCGTAATATTCGTCGCCGTGCGGCCGCGACCACATGCCGGGGACGTCGGTCGCAGACGGCGCGCTCGGCCTGGAGCTCGGCGATCTGGCGGTCGAGCGCGGGCGCGACCTGCTCGGTGACGATCTTGCGGGCGCGGGCGTCCCAGTCGCCGGCGATATTCTTCGCCTTGGTCCGCTTGACGAGGGAATTCGACGATGCCGTCGCCGTCGTGAGCATTCTTCGCCGCCAGCGTCAGCTGGTCGATCGCCTTGTCGATCAGGAAGTTGGGCGGGACCAGGCCTTTGGCGCGCGCCGCCTTCATCCGCTCGAGCTCGCCGTCGAGCTGCGCGGGATATTGGGCGAGGCGGGTGAGATAGGCATCGGCGTCGGCCGCGGTCTCGATGAGATGGTCGGTGTCGAGGAACTTGGGCGTGTCGAGATAGGCGCCGACGTTCTGGATCACGACATAGGGCGTGTTGCGCCAGCCGCCGACGGCGACGTCGCCATAGGGCAGAGCGAAGCCCTCGAGTGCGGTCTTGTAGGCGCTGCGCACCACTTCGACGCTGGTCCGCACCGGGAAGGACAGAGCGGCGACGTCGATCGCATCGGCGCGGGCAAGGTCGCCCCGGAGCGCCGCCGCGAGCTTCTGCCTGCCCGCCGGGCGAGCGGTCGCCGAGCTGCGACGCGCAGCGCCGCGCGGTCGCCGGTGTCGATGCCGAGCGAGGTCGCGCCCTCGGGGCTCAGGCGAAGCAGGTTCTCGGCGATCGAATCGAGCAGCTTCGCAGCGTCGGCATCGCCGGCCGCGGCGCCGGCCTTGCCGGGCTGGGCCTTGCACCCGGGGAGGAAGGAGAAAGCGGCAGTAGCGGCGAGGGCCGCGACCGTCTCGCGGCGGGTAAGCTCAAATGTCGGCACGAAATTCTCCGTCAGGCGGAAGGGAGGGCGCGGTCGGCCTCGACCTTCAGGCAATTGCCGTCAACGCCGGTGATGCGCACGCGTTCACCGACGGCCGCCGGGCCGCCGCGCGCGCTCCATTCGCTGTCGCCGACGCGAACACGGCCGTCATGATCGTCGACCGCGGCGACCACCGTCACCATCTTTCCGACGAGCCGTCCGACCCGGTCGTTCAAGAGGGGGTCGGTGCTGTCGGCGGTGCGATTGGCGTAGAAGCGGCGGCCGACCAGCATCGCGATCACCGCATAGAGCGCGAACAACGCGAGCTGCGCGGCCGCGCCGAGGTCGAACAGCACGGTGAACAGGCCGGTCGCCATCGCCGCCGCGCCGATGAACACGAGGAAGAAGCCGGGCGCGATGACCTCGAGGATCAGCAGCAGGACGCCGCCGATCAGCCACAGCCAGCCGGGATCGACGTCCAGCCCATTCATTCGCCGGTTCCCGGGACGCGTCGGCACGGCCTTGGCCCGGGTCGGCGCGACGGCCTTGCCGGTCGCCCTCGCCGAACGCCTCCCTGGCGAGCTCGCCGATCCCGCCGAGCGTGCCCATCAGCTGGGTCGCCTCGACCGGGAACAGGATCGTCTTGGCATTGGGCGAGGTCGCGAACTTGCCGAGCGCCTCGACATATTTCTGGGCGATGAAGTAATTGATCGCCTGGCTGCTGCCGCCCTCGATCGCGTCGCTCACCGACTTGGTCGCATTGGCTTCGGCCATGGCGGAGCGTTCGCGCGCCTCGGCGTCGCGGAAAGCGGCCTCCTTCTGCCCTTCCGCCTGCAGGATTCGCGCCTGCTTTTCGCCCTCGGCGCGGAGGATCTCGGACTGGCGCATGCCTTCGGATTCGAGGATCGACGCGCGCTTTTCGCGCTCGGCCTTCATCTGCCGGGTCATCGCGTTGACGATGTCCTGCGGCGGGCGAATGTCCTTCAGCTCGACGCGGGTGATCTTGACGCCCCACGGCTCCGTCGCATGGTCGACCACCGCGAGCAGCCGGGCGTTGATCTCGTCGCGCTTGGACAGGGTCTCGTCGAGGTCCATCGAGCCCATCACGGTGCGCAAATTGGTGGTCGAGAGCGCCATCAGCGCGGCTGTACAGGTCGCTGACCTCGTAAGCGGCCTTGGCGGCGTCGATCACCTGGAAGAACACCACCCCGTCGACCGCGACCATCGCATTGTCCTTGGTGATGATCTCCTGCCCCGGGATGTCGACCACCTGCTCCATCATGTTGATCTGGCGGCCGACGCGGTAGAAGAACGGCGTGACGATAGTTGAAGCCCGGGCTCGGCGACGCGCACGAAGCGGCCGAAATGCTCGATCGTGTAGCGATAGCCCTGGTGGACGATCTTGACGCCCATCATCACGAACAGCAGCACCAGCACCGCAATCGGCGGTCATGAATGTGGTCAGCATGTTTTCCCCGGTCACCTTTCCCCATGATGCGACGGGCAGGCCTTGGAGCGGAAGCGAAATCGCGACCGCCATGCGACCCCGTTCGCCGTCCGGTCGGTCCTGTTCCTCCCGGCGTCGAACCCGCGGGCAATCGCCAAGGCGCGGGAGGCCGGGTCCGACCTGGTCGTGCTCGACCTCGAGGATGCAGTGAAGCCGGACGACAAGGCCGCCGCGCGCGGCGCGGCGGTCGAAGCGGTCGCCGGCGCCTGGCCGATGCCGGTGGCGATCCGGGTCAACGGCGCCGGGACCGAATGGCATTCGGCCGACCTCGACGCGGTTGCGCAATCGCACGCCGATCATGCGATCGTTCCGCGCGCGAGCTCGGCACATTCGGTCAGCAGCATCGGGAAGGCGGTGGGCAAGCCGGTGCTGGCTATGGTCGAAACGGCGGGCGGGGTGCTGGCCGCGCCCGAGATCGCGCCGGAGACGGTCGGGCTGATTGCCGGGACCAACGATCTGCGCTCCGACCTCCGGCTTCCGCTCGACGCCTCACGCGAGCCGATCGCGACCGCGTTGCAGCTGATCGTGCTTGCGGCGCGGGCGGCCGGCGTCGCGGTGTTCGACGGCGTGTTCAACCGGCTCGACGATTTGGACGGTTTCTTCGTCGAGGCCGCGGCCGGGCGCGCGCTGGGCTTCGACGGCAAGAGCCTGATCCATCCCGACCAGATCGAGCCGTGCCACCGGGCTTTCGCGCCGAGCGAGGCCGAGCTCGACCGCGCTCGCCGCCTGGTCGAGGCGTTCCGGGGCGGGGCCGAGCGCTTCGACAATGCGATGATCGAGCGCATGCACGTCGAGCAGGCCGAGCGGCTGCTGGCGCGAGCCAGCCTAGCCGCCCACTTGGCAAATCGCCGTTCTGCTGTCATGGGCCGATATGGCCCAACTCAACACTACCTCTGACATTCCGCTCGGACTGACCTTCGACGACGTCCTCCTGCAGCCGCTCCAATCCTCGGTGCTGCCGAGCCAGGCGGACACAGCACCCGGCTGACCCGCGAAATCCCGCTCAACATCCCGCTGCTGTCGTCGGCGATGGACACGGTCACCGAGGCCGACATGGCGATCGCGCTCGCCCAGCTCGGCGGCATCGGCGTGCTCCACCGCAACCTCGACGTCGAGGCGCAGGCCGCCGCGGTGCGCCAGGTCAAACGGTTCGAGAGCGGGATGGTGGTCAACCCGATCACCATGGCGCCCGACCAGACCTTGGCCGACGCGCTCGAGCTGATGAAGGCGCACCGGATCAGCGGCATCCCGATCGTCGAGAAGGCGGCAAGCTCGCCGGGATCCTGACCAACCGCGACGTCCGCTTCGCCGAGAACCCGCGCCAGCCGGTCAGCGAGCTGATGACCAGGGACAATCTCGCGACCGTTCGCCTGGGGACGAGCGAGGAGGAGGCGCGGCGCATCCTCCACCAGCGGCGAATCGAGAAATTGCTGGTGGTTGACGACGAGCTGCACTGCGTCGGGCTGATCACCGTCAAGGACATCGAGAAATCGGTCGCGGCGCCGTTCGCCACCAAGGACGGGGAAGGGCGGCTGCGGGTCGCCGCCGCGACGACGGTCGGCGATGCCGGCTACGCCCGCTCCGAGGCGCTGATGGAGGCCGGCTGCGACTGTATCGTGATCGATACGGCGCACGGCCACAACATCGACGTTGCCGCAGCGGTCGAGCGCGTCAAGCGCGCGTCCAACTCGGTCCAGGTGATCGCCGGCAACGTTGCCACCGCCGACGCGGCGAAGGCCCTCGCCGACGCCGGCGCCGATGCGATCAAGGTCGGGATCGGCCCGGGCTCGATCTGCACCACCCGGGTCATCGCCGGGATTGGCGTGCCCCAGTTGACCGCGATCATGGACGCCGCGAGCGCGGCGGCGAAGGCCGGCGTGCCGGTCATCGCCGACGGCGGCATCCGGACCAGCGGCGACATAGCCAAGGCGCTCGCCGCGGGGGCGTCGACGGTGATGGTCGGATCGCTGCTCGCCGGCACCGACGAGGCGCCGGGCGAGATCTTCCTCTACCAGGGCCGGAGCTACAAATCCTACCGCGGCATGGGCTCGGTCGGGGCGATGGCCCGCGGCTCGGCCGACCGCTATTTCCAGCAGGACATCAAGGACCATCTGAAGTTGGTTCCGGAGGGCATCGAGGGGCAGGTGCCCTACAAGGGCCCGGTGCGCGAGATCATCCACCAGCTGGTCGGCGGCGTGAAGGCGGCGATGGGCTATACCGGGTCGAGCACGATCGCCGAGCTGCAGAAGCGCGCGAAGTTCGTCCGCATCACCAACGCCGGCCTGTCGGAAAGCCATGTCCACGACGTCGCCATCACCCGCGAGGCGCCCAACTATCCGACGCGCTAGCTCATGACTCCCGCCGCTCGCCTGCAGGCGGCGATCGAGGTGCTCGACGAGGTCGTCGCTTCGGCGCGCTCAGACGGCCCGCCCGCCGACGCCATCGTCACCCGCTATTTCAAGCAGCGGCGCTATGCCGGCTCGGGCGACCGCCGGGCGGTGCGCGAGCTGGTGTTCCGCGCCATTCGCCGTTCAGCCGAGCGGCCGGAGAGCGGGCGCTCGGCGATCATCGGCCTCGCCGACGACGACCCGCCGCTGCGCGATTTGTTCGGCCAGCCGCGCGGCCCCGAACCGCTCGGGCGCGATGAGCCGGGCACTCCTCCGGCGATCATTCCCGAGTGGCTGCGGCCCGAGCTGTCTCCGCTCGTCGGCGAGAGCGAGCAGGCGGCGCTGCTCGATCGGGCGCCGGTCGACCTGCGGGTGAATGCCGCTGGCGCCTCGCGGGACGAGCTGCTGGCGCAGTTTCCGGGCGCGATTGCGACGTCATTCAGCCCGTGGGCCATGCGCCTGCCGGCGGGCAGCAAGATCGACGATCACCCGGCCTATCGCTCCGGGCTGGTCGAGGTACAGGATGAAGGCAGCCAGCTGATCGCGCTGGCCTGCGCGCCGCGCGACGGGGAGGCCATCGTCGACCTCTGCGCCGGCGCCGGCGGCAAGGCGCTCGCTCTCGCCGCAGCGGCGCCCGGGGCGACGATCCTCGCCACCGACAGCAACCGGGCGCGGCTGTCGCACCTGACGCCGCGCGCGGATCGGGCCGGCGCCAGGATCGAGACGCTGCTGCTGAACCCGCCGAACGAGCTCGACCAGCTCGACGACTGGCGCGGCAAGGCCGACCTCGTGCTGGTGGACGCGCCCTGCTCGGGCAGCGGGACCTGGCGGCGCAACCCCGAAGGGCGCTGGCGCCTGACTCCCGAGCGGCTCGACCGGCTGGAGACGCTCCAGGCGCGGCTGCTCGACCTCGCTGCCGGGCTGGTGCGGCCCGGCGGGCGGCTGGTCTATGCCGTCTGCTCGCTGCTGTCCCGCGAAGGGGCAGGGCAAATTCAGGGCTTTCTCAGCCGCCGTTCATCATGGATTGTCCAGGAAACGCCGTTCGCAGCCGGACGGTCGGAAGGCGCCGGGCGCCTCCTGACCCCGGGGCACGACGGCACCGACGGGTTTTTCGTCGCGAGTCTCGGTCGCCCGTGCTAGGGGCGGCCGGTTGAGTGGAGAGAGATTGATGCGCTTGTTTCCCCCTGTTCTCGCGGTGAGCTTCGCCGCTTTGGCCTTTGCCGCGCCGGTTTCGGGCCAGCGGCCCGACGACCAGATCGCGCCCAAATCGGCCGCGCTGCAGAAGCAGGGCGAGACGCTGATGGCCTCCGGCAAGTTCGAGCAGGCCGAAGACGCGCTCGAAGCGGCGCTCGCGGTCGACCCGCGCAACCGCTGGGCATTCGTCGACCTCGCCCGCGTGTCGGAGAAGCAGCGGCTGTTCGGCAAGGCGATCCGCATGGCCAACAAGGCGCTGATGCTCGAGCCCAACGACCCGGACGCGATCGCGGTCCAGGGTGAGGCGATGGTCGAGCTCGGCGCGACCGCCCGCGCCCAGGCCAACCTGCAGAAGCTGCAATCGATCTGCACCAAGGGCTGCCCGCAGCTGGCCCAGCTGTCGGCCGCGATCACCCGCGGCCCGTCGGTTGCATCGGCCAAGGCTCCGGCGAGCCCCAAATCTAACTGAGCGCTCGCGCCAGCTTCGACATATTCCTCGACGCTGAGCGTTTCGGCGCGCCGCTGCGGGTCGATCCCCAGGCGGTCCAGCGCCGCCAGCGCATCGGGCATCCGCTTGAGGCTCGAGCGCAGCATCTTGCGGCGCTGGCCGAACGCCGCTTCGGTGACCTGCTCGATGACCTCCGGGCGACTCCGGCAGGGGCGTCCGCGGGCACGATGTGGACGACCGCCGAAGTGACCTTCGGCGGCGGGACGAAGGCCGAGCGGTTGACCGTCAGCGCGATCCGCGGCCGGCTCCGCCACTGCGCCGCGACCGACAGGCGGCCGTAGGCCGGCGCGCCCGGCTGCGCGACGATCCGCTCCGCAACCTCCTTCTGGAACATCAGGGTCAGCGACCGCCACCACGGCGGCCACGGCTCGGCCTGGAGCCAGCGCAGGAGCAGCGCGGTGCCGACATTGTAGGGCAGGTTGGCGACGACGTGCGCGCCCTCGCCGACCTCGGCGCGCTCGTCGAGCTTCATCGCATCGCCTTCGACCAGGCGCAGGCGGTCGCCATATTCCGCGTGAAGCTCGGCCAGCGCCGGCAGGCAGCGGCGGTCGCGCTCGACCGCAACCACCTTCGCGCCGGCCTCGAGGAGCGCGCGCGTCAGGCCGCCGGGGCCGGGGCCGACCTCGTAGACCGTGGCGCCGGCGAGCGGGCCGGGGATCGCCGCGATCCGCGCGAGCAGGTGGCGATCGAGGATGAAATTCTGGCCGAGCGCCTTGCTCGCGCTCAAGCCGTGGCGGGCGATGACGTCCCTTAGGGCTCTGGGCGCGGCGGCTCCGGCGCGGGGCTCACGCCGCCGCGGCGCGGTGCGCCGCCGATTCCGCCGCCATGCGAATGGCCGCGGCCATCGGCCGGGGATCGGCCCGGTCCTGCCCGGCGATGTCGAACGCCGTGCCATGGTCGGGCGCGGTGCGGACGATCGGCAGGCCGAGCGTCACGTTGACCGCATCCTCGAAGTGCAGCGCCTTGACCGGGATCAGCGCCTGGTCGTGATACATGCACAGCGCCGCATCGTACTTGGCCCGAGCGGCGGCGTGGAACAGGGTGTCCGCCGGGTGGGGGCCGGTCACGCGCCAGCCTTCCGCGGCGAGCGCGGCGATGGCCGGAGCGATGATCTCGATTTCCTCGCGGCCGAGCTGGCCGCCCTCGCCGGCGTGCGGGTTCAAGCCGGCGACGGCGAGGCGCGGATCGGCGATCCCGAAGCCGCGCTGCAGCCCGCGCAAGACCGCTCGGGCGCGCGCCTCGATCAGCCCGCCGGTCAGCTCGCGCGGCACGTCGGCAAGCTCGAGATGGGTGGTGACCGGAATCGTTCGCAGCGTCGGCCCCGCCAGCATCATCGCGACGTTGGCCGAGGAGACCCCGCAGCGCTCGGCGACAAACTCGGTCTGGCCAGGATGAGCAAAGCCGATCGCATAGAGCTGCTCCTTGGACACCGGGCCGGTGACGACGGCAGCGGCCGAGCCCGAGCGCGCGAGGCCGACCGCCAACTCGAGCGAATCGAGCGAGCAATGCGCCCCCGCGACACTCGGGTGGCCCGGCACCGTGTCCTCGGCCGAGAGCAGCTGGAGCAGGGGCAGGCCGACGTCGAACGCCGAATCGGCCTCGTTCGGGTCGGTGATGATCTCGATCGGCCCGTCCCACACCGCCTCGATCGAGCGCGGGTCGCCGATGGCGACGAACGGCGGCAAAGCGAAGGCGGCCCGATTATCCCAGCACTTGGCCAGAACCTCGGGTCCGATCCCGGCGGGATCGCCAAGCGAAATCGCAAGCGGTTCGGAAGCAGTCGACGCCACAGCCGGCGCCTCTAACGGAAAAGAGGCCCTAGCGGAATTCGATCACCGCATCGCGCCGCAGATCGCTCAAATAGCGCCGCCAGCGCAGGTTGATCCGCTCTTCCGCGATCTGATTCGAAATCTGGTCGGCCGACGGCTCGCTCGGGTCGACCTCGTCGCGCCCGCAGATCACCAGCACCCGAACGCCCTCGTCGAGCGAGCCGAACGGCTGGGTCGCCTGACCGACCTGCATCGGCAGCATCAGTTGCTGAAGCGCGGTCGGCAGGTCGCGCATCTTGACCTGGTCCTGCTGCACCATCTCGCCGTGGAAATCGGCGGCGATCTTATCGGCGCCGCCGCAGCCGCCGACGGTCCGCGCCGCCTCGGCAAAGCGGGCCACGACGGGTTCCGCCTGCTCGCGGCTGGTGCCCTTGGGAAAGTTGATCTGGACCTGCTTGAGGCTAGCACGGCATCGCGCGGGTCGGCGGTGAGGATCTTGCGCGTGTCCTGGACGGCGATGATCGACACGCCGCCCGAGTTGGGGATCGGCTTGCTGATCGTGCCCGGGCCCATCTGGCGCAGCACCTCCGCGATCGGCGTCGGCAACAGCTCCGGGCGCATCCAGCCGAGATCGCCGCCGACCGCCGCGGCGGACGACTGGCCATATTGCCGCGCATAGCCGGCGAACGAGGCGCCGGCCTTGAGCTGCTCGAGGATCTGGTTGGCCTGGGCCAGGACCTGGGCCTGGGTGTCGGGCGTGGCCGACAGCCAGATCTCGCTGACGTGATATTCCTCGGTGCCCTTGGACGCGTTGAGCCGGTCGATGACCGCCTTCACTTCGTCGTCGCCGACGCTGACGTTGCTCTCGATCTTCGCGCGCTGCAGCCGCTGCGACGCGATCTCGCCCTCGATCTGGCGGCGCAGCGACTTGATCGACGAGCCCTTCGAATCGAGGAAGGCGGCGAGCTGGTCGGGAGTCTGCTTCACGTTCGCGGCGACCCGGATGACGGTCTTGTCGATGTCGGCCGGCTTGATCGTGATCTTCTCGCGCCCCGCTTCCTGGATTTGCAGCGTCTCGTCGATCAGGTTGCGCAGCACCTGCTGGCGCAGGCGGTCGATCTCGGTGGTGGGAATCTGGCCGCCGTTGGCGATCGCCAGCAGCGCAAGCCGCTGATCGATGTCGGTCTGGGTGATGACGGCGCCATTGACGATCGCCGTCGCCTTCACCACCGACGGCATCGCGGCGCCGAACAATTGCGGATTCTCGGGCAGCCGCAGCGCGCTCGTGCTGTCCGGCGCGGGGCCGGCGTCGGGCTGGTTCGACTGCTGGGCGACGGCCGCGGTGGCGGTGACGATGGCAAGTGCCGCGGCCCCCAGCCACAGGCGCGTCGAAATCCGTTCAGAAACTAGAGCCACGTATCGATTTCCCTTGCTTCCCAACCCGATGGGAGATTGCGTTTATCCATTCCCGCTGAACGCAGGCTTAGCGACCAAGGCCTTTCAGAGCCAAATGAAATCCGAAAGTACTGCCCTTTCGGAACGCCCCGATATGCTCATAGTCGCGGCGCCACGTCAGGCCAAGCTCCAGGCACTCGTCCTCATAGGTCACGCCCAGCCGGTTGCGGACCGGAGCCCAGCCGTCCGCCAGCGACAGCGGGTCTTCGGCCTTGCCGGTGAGGTCGATGACGCTGGCTCCGAACACCGACCAGTAGCGCGCGAACTTCACCCGGCCGGCGACGCGCAGCTCCTCTTTGTCGCGCAAATCCTCGATGGTCGGGTCGATGTCGCGGTTGAGGCGAAGATAGCCGATCTGGGCATAGGTCTGGTCCGACCCGACGGTGAGATCGAGCTCGTTGCGCCGGAAGGTCAGGTCATTCTTGTCGACGCGGTACCGATGAGTGATGTCGATAAGCCGCCCGAAGCGGATCCGAGTTCTTCCAACAATATCTGAAAGACGGCCTGTAAGACCAGTCCCTTCTGGGAAAATTCCTGGCCGGCGGCTGATTTGATAGCTTTGGCCGATGGTCGTCATGATCGACAGGTTGGGACGATCGAGCGCCCAGTCGAAGCCGTAGGTGATGCGCGACCCGTCCTCCCACCGGTCGTAGCCCGAGAAGCGGTTCAGCGCGAACAGGTTGCTGTCTTCGAGGTCGATCGAGCGCGCATCCTCGTTGGGGATGTCGAGGTTGGGGGTGGGCGGGGTGAGGACCAGCTGGACCCGCGGCACGATGCGCTGGATACCGCCGAGCGCGGGCCCGACGAACGGCCATTTGAGGTCGGCGGCGAGCGCCGCGATCCCGCGGCCGTGCCAGCCGTCGGTACCGCGGTAGATGGCGACGTCGGTGCTTTCCGCGTCATCGGTGTGGTAGAGGTCGCCGCGCGCGTAGGCCGTCAGGTCCAGTTCCTGGCCCCAGCGAGTCAGCCGGCGCAGGTCCCATCGCGCGCTGGCGAAGGCGCGCTGCGTATCCTGGCCCTCGATCCGGATGATCGACAGGCTGTTCGCCTCGAGCTCAACGGTCCCGCCGATCACCTGATCGCCAAGCCGGACCCGGGCGTCGATCGCCGGAAGCGCGATCGGGATCTGCTTCTGGACATCGTCGACGCGCAGGCCCTGGAACGCCCAGCCGGCGATCGAAAGGTAGGAGTTGGGAGTGATCCGCTCGGCGTTCAGGACCGTTCGCAGGCGGTCGTCGCGGGTGAGGTCGTAGCGCCGCGTCACCGTCTTGTCGCTGGCCCAGCGGAACGACCCGGTCACGCTCCATTCGGGACTGAGCTGGGCCTTGCCGTTGCCCTCGACGTAGGCGCGAAGGTCGCGGTCCGCATCCGCCGCCGTCGCGTCCGTAGCGGCGCTCTCGACCTTGCCGTACGTGATGAATCCGCCGAGCTGGAACGCGCCAAGCCGGTCGAGCTGGCGATATTTGGCCTCCAGCGCCGGCAGCACGCCGGTGTAGACGTGGGGGGTGACGGTCAAATCGCGGTTGGGGGCGATCTGCCAATGGTAGGGGGCCGCGACCTCCAGCCCCTTCTTGGTCGAGAAACTGATGTCGGGCACCAGCCAGCCGGTGGTCCCCTGATCCCCGGTGCCGATGTTGAAGATCGGAAGCAGCGGCAGGTTCACTCCGAACAGCTGCAGCCGCCCGCCCTCGAACCGGACCCGCTGGTGCACTGGATCCTGGATGATCCGCGCGGCCGTGATCGACCAGCTCGGCCGCCGCGGACAGCCGCTGGGGCTGGTCACCGGGCATGGCGAGTAGATCGCATTGTCGAGGGTCGTGAGGTTGCCGCTGCGCGTGCCCTTGGCGGCGGCGATGCGGCCGCCGCTTTCGAGCACGACCAGGAGATTGTGCACGGTGCCGTCGCGCAGCGTGTCGGTCAGGACCACGTCCTCGCCGATCAGCTTGTCGCCCTGCGGGGTCAGGACGACGACATTGCCCTCGGCCCGGACCTGGCCGGACTTGCGGTCCCACACGACCTCGTCGGCGGCGAGATAATTGCCTTCGCGGTTCATGCGCACCGCGCCGCTCGCCGTGACCAAGTCGGCATCGGTGTCGTAGGTGACCCGGTCGGCGCTGAACTCGATCGGCGCGGTGGCCTCGGCGGGCGCCGGCGCCGCGGTCTGGGCGCCGGCGGCGGCGGGGAGGCCAAGCACCAGCGGCAGCGCTGTCCACCAGACGAATGTCCTACGCAACGCTGCCAGTCCCGCCCATTCTCTTAGAAGCCTGATCCCGTCGCGGCCTATCGCACCTTGGCCACGCCGGGACAATCCGCCCCTCGGCCGCCGCCCGGCGCTTTTGCCAAGCCGTCGCAGGCATCCTAAAGCGCGCCGCAACGTTCGTTTTTTCAGGGAATAGAAGATGCAAATTCGCTTCGCCGATCACCGGCCCGAGGGGGACTATGCGCTTGTCCTGCCGGTCGCGGGCAAGGACCGCAAAGCCCTCGCGTCGCTCGGCGCGGAGCAGCAAGGGTGGCCGCAGCGCTCGATCGCAACCGCTTCGAGGGCGAGGCAGCGGGCGCGTCGGAGCATTTCTTCGACGATGGCGGGACGGTGCGCCGACTGCTGGTCGTCGGCACCGGGACCAGCTCGCCGGCCGAAGCCGCGGAAAAGCTCGGCGGCACTGCCGCGTCGAAGCTGCTGACGTCGGGCGAGACGCGGGCGGTGATCGATCTCACCGGCCTTGATTATGACGCCGAGGCGGCCGCGCGCGTCGGGCTCGCCGCGGCGCTTCGCTCGTGGCGCTACGATCGCTATCGCACCACGCTCAAGGACAAGCAGAAGGCGACCCTGACCGAAGTGGTCGTGGTCGGCGCGGCCGGCGGCGCCGAGCAGCGCTACACGGAGCGGTGGGCGCCGGTCGTCGCGGGGGTCGAGCTGACCCGCGAGCTGGTCACCGAGCCCGCCAACATCGTCTACCCCGAGAGCTTCGTCGAGCGGGTCAAGGCGTCGCTCGAGGGCACCGGGGTCGAGATCGCCGTGCTCGACAAGGCGGCGATGACCAAGCTCGGGATGGGCGCGCTGCTCGGAGTCGCCCAGGGCTCGATCCGCGACCCGCGCCTGCTGATCCTCAAATGGAACGGCGGCGCCGCGGGCGGCCAGCCGACCGCCTTCGTCGGCAAGGGCGTGACGTTCGACACCGGCGGCATCTCGATCAAGCCGGCCGCCGGCATGGAAGCGATGAAATGGGACATGGGCGGGGCCGGCGCCGTCGCCGGCGCGTTCAAGGCGCTCGCGCTGCGCAAGGCCAAGGCCAATGTCGTCGGCATCTGCGGCCTGGTCGAGAACATGCCGTCCGGCTCGGCCCAGCGGCCGGGCGACGTCGTCACCACCATGTCCGGCCAGACGGTCGAGGTGATCAACACCGACGCCGAGGGCCGCCTCGTGCTCGCCGACGCGGTCCACTACGTCCAGAAGGAGTTCCATCCGTCGACCATCGTCGATTTCGCGACCCTGACCGGAGCGATCCTGATCAGCCTCGGCCACGAATGGGCCGGGCTGTTCTCGAACAACGACGAGCTGGCGGGGCAGCTGCTCCGGATCGGCGAGGAATCGGGCGACCGGCTGTGGCGCATGCCGCTCGCCGAGCCGTTCGACCGGCTGATCAATTCGCCGATCGCCGACATGAAGAACGTCGGGCCGCGCGAGGGCGGGTCGATCACCGCCGCGCAGTTCATCCAGCGGTTCGTCGACGACGGCGTCCGCTGGGCGCACGTCGACATGGCCGGCAAGGCCTGGTCGGACAAGGCCGGCACCACCTACGACAAGGGCGCGACCGGCTATGGCGTGCGGCTGATCGACCAGTACGTGGCCGACGTGCTCGAGGGCTGATGCAGGTCGATTTCTACCAGCTCGGCGGGAGCCCGCCCGAGCAGGTCATCGCGAGCATCGCCGAGAAGCTCCTCGCGCAGGACGGGCGGCTGCTGGTCGTCGCCGCGGACGATGGCGCGCTGGCGCGGCTCGACCGCTTGCTGTGGGACCGCGGGCCGGCGAGCTTCCTGCCGCACGGCATCGCCGGCGGGACGGACGATGCGCGCCAGCCGATCCTGCTCGCGACCAGCCCCGATGCGCCCAATCTCGCCCGCAACGTGCTGATCGCCGACGGCGAGTGGCGCGAGGCCGCGCTGGCCTACGACCGCGCCTTCTATCTGTTCGATGCGGCGACGCTGGAGGGTGCGCGCCTGGCCTGGAAGCTGCTGGCCGGCAGGGACGGGGTCGAGCGGCGCTATTGGGCCCAGGAAGGCGGCAAGTGGGTCAACAAGAGCTAAGGGTTGCGGGCGCCCGCGGGCGCGGCTAGGCGGCGCGGCAATCCAATCCCAATCATTCAGGAGTCCGCCCGGCCATGGCCGTCACGCGCACCTTTTCGATCATCAAGCCCGACGCCACCCGCCGCAACCTCACCGGAGCGGTCACCAGGATGCTGGAGGAGGCCGGCCTGCGGGTCGTGGCGTCGCGGCGCATCCGCATGACCCGCGACCAGGCCGAGGGCTTCTACGCGGTCCACAAGGAGCGGCCGTTCTACGCCGACCTCTGTGCCTTCATGACGTCAGGCCCGGTGGTGGTGCAGGTGCTCGAGGGCGAGGATGCGGTGAAGCTCAACCGCGACGTGATGGGCGCGACCAACCCGGCCGACGCCGCCGCGGGCACGATCCGCAAGACCTATGCCGAATCGATCGAGGCCAATTCGGTCCACGGCTCGGACAGCGACGAGAATGCGGCGATCGAGATCGCCTTCTTCTTCACGCCGGACGAGATCGTCGGCTAGCGGCTGAGTCCGACGAGATGGAGCGAGCGGCCGCTGAACATGCCGCCGCTCTTCCACACGTAGCGCAGTGTGTAGGTGCCGGAGCTTCGGCGGTCCCGACCCATTTCGACGTAACGGGCCTCGATTCGAACGGAAACCGGAAGCGTGCGGTTCTTCGGCTCCTTGTCATGACCGCTCAGCGCCGCTTGGACATCGTCCGCGTCGAGCTCGCCATCGCTTCCGACTGAAATTGGCGCCGCGCCCGCGATGGTAATCGTCAAACCTTCCAGGGCATGAGCCGCCTCAACGGGACTGATGTTTAGCCTTTCGCCGTCGTCTTCCCGCTTTGCGCGCAGCGTCAGCGGGATCGGCTGGCGCTGCTCGACCACGCGCGTCGGCTTGTCGGTTTGGCTGCCCTTCCACGTGATCCATACGCCCAGCGCGGAGACGATCAGCGCGGCGATGGCAATCAGTTCGCCAAGGTTGATCCAGCGGCGGCGGCGTTGGGCGTCGGATTCGCTCATCGTCCGCCCGCCTCGAGCAAGCGGCGCGGTGCGACCAGCTCCCAGCTTTGCCACAGCCGGTCGGCGACATGGTCCCAGTCGACCCGCGGCCGGTCGAGCGCGATCCCGACCCAGTCGGACGGGCCATAATAAGCCGGGCGGAAGTAGATGTCGGGCTCGGCCGCGATCAGCTCGGCCATCTCGTCCTGGCCGCTGCACTTGACGAGCAGCCGATCGACTCGGCGCCGTGATGACGGTTCCACATGATCGCGAAGAACTTGCTGCTGCTCTTGCTGCCGACCTTCCAGCCGGGGGAGCCGTGGCTGGTTTGCGCGTGCGTTTCCGGAAGGGCGAGGGCGAGCGTCGCCGACCTTCGCCGTGATCCAGTCGAAGTCGCGGGTCCGGCCGAGATACTGGGCGAGGACGTGCGGGTAGAGCTGGTGCTCGGCGATCAGTACCCGCTCGGCCAGGCTTTCGGGCGTGTCGCCGGGGAGGATCGCGACTTGGACCTGGCCGAGAATCTCGCCGCTATCGAGGTCGGGCGTGACGAGATGGACCGTCGCTCCGGTCATTGTGTCTCCGGCTGCGAGGCAGGCCTGGTGGGTCCCGAGGCCCTTGTGCTTCGGCAGGAGGGACGGATGGATGTTGACGATCCGCCCGTCCCAGCGGGCGACGAACTCGTCGGGCAGGATGCGCATGAACCCGGCAAGCGCCACCAGGTCGATCGAATGGTCATCAAGAGCGCGCTGCAAGGCCATGAAATATTGGTTCTTGTCCTTCGGCGTCGGCGCCGGAATCGCGGACCACCTCGACGCCTTCGGCCGCGGCCAGGTCGAGCCCCGGAGCCGCCGGGTTGTCGCCGGTGACCAGCGCCACCTCATAGGGGCAATCGTCGGCCCGGGCGGCGTAGATCAGCGCCGCCATGTTCGAGCCGCGGCCGGAAATCAGCACCGCGACCCGGCTGCGCTACGCATCATGGGTGGCGCCTCCCAGCCGCCGTTCCGCGCCGGTCACGGTGCAGCCGCGCCGGCCGGCCTCGACCCGGCCGATCTCGAACACCGTCTCGCCGGCGCCTTCGAGCGCTGCGCGGACCGCATCGGCCTCCGCCCGGGCGACGATGGCGGCCATCCCCACCCCGCAATTGAAGGTCCGCGCCATTTCCTCCGGGACGATCGCCCCGCCCGCCTGGAGCATCGCGAAGACCGCCGGAAGCGGCCATTGGTCCATGTCTACCATTGCATGGCAATGATCCGGAAGAACCCTCGGAATATTTTCGAGAAGTCCGCCGCCAGTGATGTGCGCCAGCCCCTTGATACGGCCCTGCTGGACGAGCGGCAGGAGCGGGCGGACGTAGATCCGCGTCGGCTCGAGCAACAGCTCCCCCAGCGTCCTGCCGTCGCTCGACGGCAAGGCCTCGTCGAACCCCCATCCGCGCTCGGCGATGATCCGTCGCACCAGCGAGAAGCCGTTGCTGTGCACGCCCGAGCTGGCGAGGCCGAGAACGAGGTCGCCGGGCGCGATCGCTTCGCCGGTCAGCACCCGGTCCCGCTCGACCGCACCGACGCAGAAGCCGGCGAGGTCGTAATCGTCCGCGGCGTACATGCCCGGCATTTCCGCTGTCTCGCCGCCGATCAGCGCGCAGCCGGCCTGGCGGCAGCCTTCGGCGATCGAGGCGACGACGGCCGCCGCGACCTCATTGTCGAGCTTCCCGGTCGCGTAATAATCGAGGAAAAACAGCGGCTCGGCGCCCTGGACGATGAGGTCGTTGGCGCACATTGCGACGAGGTCGATGCCGACTCCGCCGTGACGCTTGGTATCGATCGCCAGCTTGAGCTTGGTTCCGACTCCGTCATTGGCCGCAACCAGCAGCGGGTCGCGATAGCCTGCGGCCTTGAGGTCGAACAAGCCGCCGAAGCCGCCGAGCTCGGCGTCCGCGCCCGGGCGGGCGGTCGAGCGCGCGAGCGGTCCGATCGCCTTGACCAGCGCGTTGCCGGCATCGATCGACACACCGGCGTCGGCGTAGGTCAGGGGTTTCTCGCTCATTCTCGCGAGCGCACTAGAGACAAGCCGCTTGGATTTCCACGCCGTTATCGCCAAAAGGCGCGGCGAATGCTGCGCCGCCCATTAGCCGTCATCCTGACCCTGCTGCTGGCCGTCGCCGGACTGTCCGGCGCGCTGTATGCGCAGCTCGAGACCGCCGATCGCGGGATCCTGCCGCTCGACAGCTCGGGGACGCTCGAGATCACCGGGATCCATGTCGACGTGGGTGCGGCGGATTCGAACACGGCGCGCTACGCCGGCTGGCGCATCGCCCAGCGCCAGGGCTTCCGCGCCTTGTGGGCGAAAATGCACAAGGCGCCGATCGACCAGGCGCCCAACCTGCCGGATTCGACGCTCGACGACATCGTCAGCTCGATCAACGTCGAGCGCGAGCAGATCGGGCCCAACCGCTACATCGCCGATCTCGGCATCCTGTTCGACCGCGCCCGCGCCGCGCAATTCCTCGGGGTCGAGGGCGGCGAGGTGCGACGCTCGGCGCCGATGCTGCTGATCCCGGTCACCGTCACCGCCGGGACCGAAACCAGCGTCGAGCTCAAGAACGCCTGGCAGCGGGCGTGGGCGGAGTTCCGCACGTCGCAAAGCCCGATCGACTATGTGCGGGTCAGCGGGCTCGGGGTCGACCCGATGCTGGTCAACGCCGCGCAGACCGACCGGCCCGGCCGTGGCTGGTGGCGCAACATCGTCGATCTGTACGGGGCCGCCGACATCCTCGTCGCCGAGGTCCAGCTGCAACACATCTATCCCGGTGGCCCGGCGCGAGCGCGGTTCATCGCGCATCACGGCCCCGACAATGAGATCGTCGGCGGCTTCACTTTGACCGCCGCAGAGCAGCGCCGGAATCCCGGCGATGATGGCCGAAGGCGCGCGGCGGATGGACGAATTGTTCTCGACCGCGCTCGCCGCCGGCCGGCTCGAGCGCGACCCGTCGCTCAACCTGCCGGCGCCGCCGCCGCAGCCGGTCGAGGAGAGGCCGGTCGAAGTGAAGCCGACCAACCTCGCCAATGCCTTCCAGGTGCAGATCAATGCGGCCGGCGACGTCAACATCTACAATTTCGCGATGGCCCACCTGCGGACGATGGGCGGAATCGAATCGGCGACGCCGCAGCTCATCAACCCGACCGGCGTCAGCTATGTGCTGGTCACCTATCGCGGCAGCATCGGCCAGCTCGCCGGAGCGCTGAGCGGGCGAGGCTGGATCGCCGAGAGCAGCGGCGGCAACGTCGTCAGGATCCGCTCGGCGAGCGGCAAGCCGCCGCCGCTGCCGCCGCCGCCGGCCACGCCGCAGGCCACGCCGCCGGCCCAGCCGCCGCCGCAGAACCCGCCGGGACGGCAACCGTGAAGCTGGGTCCCGACCAGATCGCGCTTCCGCTCGACTGGCCGCAGACCGAGGGCGACGCCCGCTTCATCGTGTCCGACGCCAATCGCACAGCCTTCGAGCATTTCCGCTCGTGGAGCATGTGGCCGGTCAAGGCGACGATCCTGACCGGACCGCGCCGCTCGGGCCGGACGCTGCTCGCGCGCAGCTTCGTCGAGCGGGTCGGCGGGCGGCTGTTCGACGAGGCCGAGCGGCGCGACGAAGAGGAACTGTTCCACGCCTGGAACCAGGCGCAGGACACGGGCCGGCCGCTGATCATGGTCGCGGACGAGGTGCCGCCGGCGTGGGCACCGCGCCTGCCGGACCTGAAGACCCGGCTCGCGGTCACTCCGGTGACCCGGATCGAGCACCCTGACGACCGCTTGTTCGCCGCGCTCATCCAATTGTTCTTCGCCGATCGGGGGCTGCACATCCCGGCCGATGCGCTACGCTTCATGACCGAGCGGCTGCACCGCGATTACTGGACCGCCGAGCGGGCGGTCGAGGCGGTCGATCGCTATGCGCTCGGCGAGCGGGCGCGCCTGAGCCTGCCGACGATCCGCCGGGCGCTGATCGATTCGCGGATGATCGGGGAAGCGGCCTAGCCGCAGGTCGCGGACAGCACCCGGTTTTGCTGGTCGAGCCGCACGGTCACGCGCTCGTCGCTATATTCCATGGTGATCACCGCGCCGAACGGCACCCAGCGCAGCTTGTGCGCCCGCGACGCGGTCATGATCTGGGCGGCGAGGTCGACCGACGCGGGCTGGCCCTTGAACGAGTCGAGCCCGACCGACGGCGTGCATTTCGACCCCGGATAGACCGACGCGATCGGAACCGGCTTGTCGTGATTCGCGCAGGCGACGAGCAGCAGGGGCGCGCACAGCAACAGCTTACGCATCGACGGGTTCCTCCTCGTTGACGACGCGGCTCATCTTGAGCTTTCCGTTCTCGATTGCAAAGGCGAGGCGGCCCTCGACCAGGTCGAGCGCGTCCTTGCCGAACTGGTCGTAGCGCCAGCCGGACAGAATGCGCAGATTCTTGCGCACCCCCGCGGCGAGCGCCTCGAGGTCGTCGGACCGAGCAATCAGCCGCGCCGCGACCCCCGCTTCCTTCGAGCGGATCTTGAGCAGTAGCTTCAACAGGTCGCTGACCAGCACCCCGTCCTTGGTCAGCCCCGGACGCCGCGGCTCGCGGTCGGGAAGCTCGTCGTGATCGAGCGGCTTGGCGGTCTTCAGCGCGGCAATGAGTCGCGCCCCGATGTCGTTGTTGCGCCAGCCGGCGGAGAGGCCGCGGATGCGGCCGAGGTCGTCCTGGTTCTTGGGCGGATGGAGGACGATTTCGGCGAGCGTGTCGTCCTTGATGATACGGCCGCGTGGCAGGTTCTTCGACCGCGCCTCGGTCTCGCGCCACGCCGCCAGCGCTTTGAGGCGCCCGAGCACCTGCGGGTTGCGGCTGGGGAGCTTGAGGCGCTTCCACGCATCCTCGGGCGGGAAGGCGAAGGCCGACGGGTCGGCCAGCCGCTCCATCTCCTCGTCGAGCCACGCGCCGCGCCCGGTCTTCTTCAATTTCTCGACCATGCGCGGGAAGATGGTGGCGAGGTGGGTGACGTCGGCGATCGCATAATCGATCTGGCGCTTGTCGAGCGGCCGCCGGCTCCAGTCGGTGAAGCGGGCGCCCTTGTCGAGGCTGTGGCCGAGCAGGCTCTCGATCAGGTTCGAGTAACCGATCTGCTCGCCGTGGCCGAGAGCCATCGCCGCGATCTGCGTGTCGAACAACGGGTAGGGGACCTTGCTGGTCAGGTTGTGGATGATCTCGAGGTCCTGGCCGCCGGCGTGGAACACCTTCAGCACCTCGTCGTCGACGACGAACAGGTCGAGCAGCGGCTTTAGATCGATTCCCTCTGCCTTGGGATCGATCGCCGCAGCTTCATCGACCGACGCGACCTGGATCAGGCACAGGTCGGGCCAATAGGTATTCTCGCGCATGAACTCGGTGTCCACGGCGATGAATGGCTGCTTCGACAGGCGATCGACGAGAGCTTCGAGAGCGTCGGTCTTGGTAATCAGTGGGTGAATTCTCATGAGTCTGGGGCGGCAATAGCGGCGCCTCGCCGGGTTGACAAAAGGCTTTCGAACAACCGGCCGCGGCTCGTCCCGGATCGCCTTTTCCCTTGCGAAACCCGGCTGGAAGGAATCTATTCCCTGGCGCGTGCCGTAGTTGCCTCACTCCATCCGCCGTCAAGGGATGAGACTATGGACACGATTGGCTGGATCGCCGCCGCAATCCTGGTGCTTACGCTGTTCGGCCAATATCTGGCCGGGACCGCCGATTATTTTCTGTCGATCGAGAATCCCCGGCCGCTCGACGAGACCGTGGACACGATCACCATCCTCGGCTGGGGGTTCGCCAGCCAGGCCAGCCGCAGCTACATGGCGGAACTCGCCGGCCAGGGCTTCGCCGACGTGCGCCTGTTCGCGACTCGAAAGCAGGTGCTGCTGTCCTTCGTCACCTTCGGCTTCGTGCGCAAAGTCTGCATCGCCTGGCGCGGCAATGCCGGCCAACATCCGCTGGGAGAGGCCTGATGGCCGCAGCGCACATTGTCGATCTCGACCGCCCTGGCGAGTGGAAGAATTATCACGAAACGGGGACCTCGCAGGCGAGGGCCCGGTTCACGTTGCGCAGCGGAGACGGCGGGCGCGGCCGGGAGGAACTGCGCGAGGCGGCATCCGAGCTCCAGAAATGGCTCAACATGGCCAAGGAGCAGAATATTCCGGTGCGCCCGGTCGGCGGTGCCTGGTCGCCGTCAAATATCCAGATCGTCCAGGACGGCTGGATGCTCCATACGCGCCGCTTCAACCGCTGCTTCCGTCTTGCCGCGGGCGATTTCGAGCGGCCCGAGTTCGAACTCATCCTGAGGATTTCATCCTGCTCGACGCCGGGGTCCAGATCGACGAGATCAACGACAAGCTCGAGGAAATGAAGCGCAGCCTGCATGACCACCGGGGCGAGCAACGGCCAAACCATCGCCGGTGCCTGCGCGACGGGAACGCACGGGTCGGTGATCGATGCCGGGGGAATCCAACAGCACGTGCGGGCGATCCAGATCGTCACGCCCGGCGGAGTTCATTGGATCGAGCCAAAGGCCGGATTGATGAGCGCCGGCTTCGTCGCGGACACCGGCTCGACGCTGATGCGGGATGAGGATGCGTTCGATGCGGCGCTGATTGCCGTGGGTTCGCTCGGCATCGTCACTGCAATGGTGCTCGAAACCGTTCCGATCTACCTCGTGCGGCCCTACATGAAGCTGATCGATTTCGGCCGCGAAGACCTTCAGCTGCTCCAGGACGGGCAGTTTCGCCAATTTTCCGAGAAATTCGGGGTTCCCGGCCTCGATCCCTATTTCGTGATGGTCATCACCAACCCGCATCGTCCCTTTGCCCACAAGGCGACCGTGAAATTCCTCTACAAATGCCCTTACCGCGACACCTATGAGCGACAGACGCCCGCCGAGCTGGGCGCGGGGTATGACGCCCAGACCATGATCACCTGGATCCTGCGCAATTTCCCCTGGGCTCGCGGCTGGATTCTCCAGACCATCATGCAGCTGGGGATCGGCAAGGGCGTGACCGGCGAGGTGTACGGCACCTGGGGCGAAACGACCGAAATGCACAAGCCGATCGCCAAGGGTTTCACCGCCGCCATGTTTTCGGACCGATCGCAACTCGTCCGAACGTTCGAGACGCTCTGCCAGGCGTTCAGCGGCCGCGGAGGATCAACGGCGGTGACTCTGCGCTTCCTCAAGGGCGGCCCGGGGTTGCTGTCGCCGGCGCGCTGGCCGGACACCGTCGCGATCGATTGCGACGGGCCGGACAGCGACACGACCGAGTCAGCCTATCTCGGGATGCTCGACGAGTTCGAGGCGGCGCAAATCCCGTTCACCCTTCACTGGGGAAAGTTCGGCAATCTGACGGCGGCGAGGGTCGAACAGGATTTTGGCAATGACCTCGTGCGGTGGAAAGCGGTGCAGGCCAGGCTTCTTCCGACCCCCGAGGACCGCCGATTGTTCCGCAGCGTTGAGCTCGACCGATTGGGCCTGACCGCCTAGCGCACGGGGCCGGGGCGCTTGACAAAGCGGACGTGGGACGGGAAGCGCGGCGCGCGGTTTTCTCCACAATTTTCGCCGAGCAGAGCTTAAGATCATCATGCACGCCTATCGTACCCACACCTGCGCTGAGCTGCGCGCCAGCCATGTCGGCGAGACCGTCCGACTGTCGGGCTGGGTCCACCGCAAGCGCGACCACGGCCACCTGCTGTTCGTCGACCTACGCGACCATTACGGGATCACCCAAATCGTCACCGACACCGCGTCGGCGGCATTCCAGACGCTTGACCGAATTCGTGTGGAGTCGGTGGTGACGGTCGAGGGCAAGGTCGTCGCGCGGTCGAAGGAGACGGTGAACTCCAACCTCGCGACCGGCGAGATCGAGGTCGGGGCCGGCGAGGTCACCGTCCAGTCGGCCGCGGCCGAGCTGCCGATGCCGGTGTTCGGCGAGCAGGACTATCCCGAGGAGATCCGGCTGAAGTACCGCTACCTCGACCTGCGGCGCGAGCAGGTCCACGCCAACATCGTGCTGCGCGCCGCGGTCATCAACTCGATCCGCCGGCGGATGGTCGAGCAGGGCTTCACCGAGTTCCAGACGCCGATCCTGACCGCCAGCAGCCCCGAGGGCGCGCGCGACTATCTCGTGCCCTCCCGAGTCCACCCGGGCAAATTCTACGCGCTTCCGCAGGCGCCGCAGATGTTCAAGCAGTTGATCATGGTCGCGGGCTTCGACCGTTATTTCCAGATCGCGCCCTGCTTTCGCGACGAGGACGCCCGCGCCGACCGCTCGCCCGGCGAATTCTACCAGCTCGACTTCGAGATGAGCTTCGTCACCCAGGACGACGTCTTCGCGGCGATCGAGCCGGTGCTGTCGGGCGTGTTCGCGGAGTTCGCCAACGGCAAGACCGTTACGCCGCCCGGTGAATATCCCCGAATTCCCTACAAGGAAGCGTTGCTCAAATACGGCTCGGACAAGCCGGATTTGCGCAACCCGCTGCTGATTGGCGACGTCGGCGGCCATTTCCAAGGCTCGGGCTTCGGCCTGTTCGCCGGGATCGTGGAAAAGGGCGGGGTGGTTCGCGCCATTCCGGCCCCCGACACCGCCGAAAAGAGCCGCAAGTTCTTCGACGAGATGAATGAATGGGCGCGGAGCGAGGGCTTTGCCGGGCTTGGCTACGCCACCCGCAAGGCCGGCGAATGGGGCGGCCCGATCGCCAAGAACCATGGCGAGGAGGGGATGAACCGCCTGGCCGACGAGCTCGGCCTCGGCCCCGACGACGGCATCTTCTTCGCCGCCGGCAAGGAAACCGAAGCGGCGAAGCTCGCCGGCTTTGCGCGCACCCGCGTCGCCGAGCAGCTCGACCTCCTCGAGAAGGACGCCTTCCGCTTCTGCTGGATCGTCGACTTCCCGATGTTCGAATATAATGAGGAGCAGCAGAAGATCGACTTCAGCCACAACCCCTTCTCGATGCCGCAGGGCGAGATGGAGGCGCTGGAGTCGAAGGATCCGCTCGACATCCTCGCCTGGCAATATGACATCGTCTGCAACGGGGTGGAGCTAAGCTCCGGCGCGATCCGCAACCACCGCCCGGACATCATGTACAAGGCGTTCGCGATCGCCGGTTACTCGAAGGACGAGGTCGACACCAATTTCTCGGGCATGATCAATGCCTTCAAGTTCGGCGCCCCGCCCCACGGCGGTTCCGCTCCGGGCATCGACCGGATCGTCATGCTGCTCGCCGACGAGCCCAACATCCGCGAGGTCATCCTCTTCCCGATGAACCAGAAGGCCGAGGATCTGATGATGAACGCCCCGGCCGCGGTGATGCCCAAGCAGCTCAAAGAGCTGCACATCAAGCTCGTCGATCCGAGCTGACCGGACCCGTGGCGCAGCGGCCACGGTCCGTGCCAAATCGGGACGGGGCGCTTGGTCCGCGGCCAGCTCAATTGTGGACCAATCACCGCGCAGCTACTTTGCGGCGATGGCCGAGCTGGGTTCTGACTGGTTGCAGACGACGGGTGGGGAGTCGCTCCATTCCGCGCTCGCCATGCTGCGCGAGCATCTCGGCGAGCTGCAGCTGTCCCAGATCGCCCACGGCCGCCGCGCGATCATCCTGTTCGAAGGACCCCAGGGCGCGGGCAAGAAAGCTGCGTTGAAGCAGCTCGCCGCGGCCTTCGACCCGTGCCATTTCGCAGTCCATCCGACCGAGCACGACCGGCGCCAGGCGTCGGAGGGGCATTGGCTGGCGCGCTTCTGGCGCGAGCTGCCGGGCGCGGGCGACACCGCGATCTTCTTCCGCAGCTGGTACCGCCGCGTGCTCGACGACCGCATCCTCGGCCGGATCGAGGACAAGGCGGTGGCCCGCGCGTTCGACGAGATCAACGAGTTCGAGGCGCAGCAGCGCGATTACGGCACGCTCATCGTCAAGCTCTACTTCGACGTCAGCGCCGAGGTTCAGGAAGATCGGCTGCGCAAGCGCGCGGCGAGCGTGTGGGGCCGTTACGCCGCCAAGGACGATATCGTGCGAGTCGCCGAGCCGACCTACGCCAAGGCGCTCGCGGATCTGCGCACTCACTCGAACACCCGCTGGTCGCCGTGGCACATGATCGACGGCGACGACGAGGCGGCCGCGGTGATCGCCGCGCTGACTGCGGTCGCCGACGCCTGGGCCGAAGCGATGCCGGCCGAGCCGCCGCGCCTGGTCGACGACGTCGCCTAGCCCGCCTCCGGGTAGCTGATCGCCATCACTTCGTAGCTCTTCTCGCCGGCGGGAAGCCGGACGATCCGTTCGTCCCCGACCTTCGCCCCGATCAGCGCCCGGGCGAGCGGCGCGCTCCAGCCGATCCGGCCGGCCGCGGCGTCGGTCTCGTCGTCGCCGACGATGGTCAGCGTGCGGCGCTGGTCGTCCTCGTCGGCGAGCTCGACGGTGGCGCCGAAGCGGACCTGGCTGCGGTCCTCCTGCCTGGCCGGGTCGACGACCTTGGCCGCCTTCATGATCCGGGCGAGATGGGCGAGCCGGCGGTCGATCTCGCGCAGGCGCTTCTTGCCGTAGAGATAGTCGGCGTTCTCCGAGCGGTCGCCGAGCGAGGCGGCCCACGACACGACCTCGACCATTTTCGGGCGCTCGACCCCGAACAGCTCGTCATATTCGGCGCGGATTCGCGCGAGGCCTTCGGATGTGATGAAGCGGGGCTTGAGGTCGGACATGCGGCCCGACTATCAGGCCGGCCGGTCCTTCCCAAGGTAGCGCGAGACGTGGACCGTCGCCGTCTGCGGCCGGGTGCCGCGCAGCGAATCGTAGACGACGCTGTTCTCGATCACCCGCTGCACATAGGCCTTGGTCTCGACGTAGGGGATCGCCTCGATCCACTTCAGCGTGTCGACCTGCCCGCGCGGGTCGCCGTAGGCGTTCACCCATTTGCGGACGTTGCCGTAGCCGGCGTTGTAGCTGGCGACCGCAAGCGGGACATTGCCGTCCCACAGGTTGAGCATGCGCTGGAAGTAGGCCGAGCCGAGCAAGACGTTGTAGCTGGGATCGCTGGTCAGCCGGTAGCCGTCATAGCCGACGCCCATCTTGCCGGCCTGCTCGCGTGCGGTGCCGGTCATCAGCTGCATCATGCCGCGGGCGCCGGCGTGGCTCACCGCATAAGGATCGAACGAGCTCTCCTGGCGGGTGATGCCGTGGGCCAGCGACCACAGGCTCGGCGAGACCGAGGCCGACAGGGTCGGATAGCCCTGACGGACGTAGAACATCGCGCCCTTGATCCGGGCCGAGCGCGCGACCCACACCGGGATGTCCTGGCGGCCGAGCTGCTGGCCGAACTCGACCGCGAGGCCGCGGTCGGCGTCATTGTCGAGCAATTCGCCGAGCGCCCGCGCGAACTGCGCGCGCTCGGTCGCGCTGCCCTGCTGCTGGATCAGGCGAACCGCCTGGACCAGGCGGCGGCCGTTGAACGCCGAGCGCTGGGCCGGAGTGGCGGTATAAGCGGCGACCGAGGCGTTGGGCGGGGTGACCGACCGGCCGAGGCGCTCGAGCGCGAGCTGCCCGTAGAACAGCTCGGGGAAGGCCGCGGCGCGCTGGAAATAAGCGTTGGCCTGCTGCAGCTGCCCGGCGGCAAGCGAGGCTCGACCGGCCCAATAATAGCCCTTGCTCTGGACCTGCAGCGAGCGGCCGCCGCGGGCATAGGCGTCGTACATCCAGACGGCGCTCGACGGCCGGTTCAGCCGGTCGAGCGCAATGCTTCCGGCGAGCCAGGTCAGGCTGGTGTAATTGTCACGGATGCCGATCGGCTGCTGGCTGATGTCGGTCCCGGCGGGCAGAGCGTCGCTCAGGTGCCGGGCGATATTGTAGGCGGTATCCCACTGCCGGTCCTGGGCCGCATCGTTCGCGAGCGTCAGAAGCATGTCGTAGAAACGCTCGGGGTCGGCTGGCTGGTAGGTGAAATTGTGCTGGCGCGCGGCGAGGTCGCGCGCGGCCTGCTGATAATTGCGGGCGCGCAGGTAGCGCGCGCGGTCCATCATCAGGCCGGCGTCGGTCGTTACCTGGCCCATGACCGGCTGGTACAGGCCTTCGGCATCCGATAGAATCGCGCTGCATCGCGATTCGGGCAGCGAAGGCCGCGCGCCGAGCCGGCGTCGTGTAGGAGTAGAAACGTGCCGCATCGTCGGGCTTCTTGGCGAACAGCAGCGCGTCGACCCGGCGATCATGGTCGGCGGCGGTGAAGCTCGCGCCGTAGCGGCTCCAGATCGCCTGCTCGCTGTCGCCGCCGAGGTCGGCCTCTCCCCAGGCGCTGCGGGCGGCGGCGAGAGCCTCGCCCATGCGGCCGTTGGCGGCGTAGGCGTCGGCCAGTCGCGCGAAGCCGTTGCCGGTGGCCGGCGGGTCGTTGGCGAAGAAGGCGAGGACGGTCGCCGGAGTCTCGCCCGGCCGCATTGCCCGCTCGGCCCACAGGCGGAGCTTCAATTCCTCGGGCCAGTCCGGATTGGCGAGGAGGAAGCGGGCATAGTCGGCGAAGCTGTAGCCGCTGCTCTGCCGAAGGCGGCGCCAGTCGGCGATCGCGTAGGAGACGTTGCTGCTCGAGTAAGCGGGCGCGGGCGTATAGCGGGGGACGGCCGGATATTGCGCGGACGCGGTCGCGGTCGCGAGGATCAGCACGGGGATGGACCAGGCAATGCGCCACATGCTGGACATCCTAGGCTCCCCCTCCTTATCTGCGGCTTAACGCGCGACGCTCCGTTTCGCTGAATTTTGCGAAACCCAAAGGACTTAACCATGTTTTTCGGTTCGATACCCGCCCTCGTGACCCCTTTTGCGGCGGGACGAGTCGAGGAAGCGATATTCCGTGAATTCGTGGCCTGGCAGATCGACCAGGGGAGCAACGGACTGGTGCCGTGCGGGACCACCGGCGAGGGCGCGACCTTGTCGGACGAGGAGCACCGCCGGGTCATCGAGCTCGCGGTCGAGGTCGCGGGCGGCCGGGTGCCGGTCATCGCCGGGTGCGGCTCGAACGACACGGCCCATGCGATCGCCCTGACCAAGGCGGCCAAGGACGCCGGCGCCGACGCCGCGCTCCACGTTCCGCCTTACTACAACCGGCCGAACCAGGACGGCATCTACGGCCATCTCGCCGCGGTGGCCGAGCTCGGCATCCCGATCATCCTCTACAACGTGCCGTCGCGGACGATTACCGACATTGCGGTCGAAACCATGGCCAAGCTTTCGCGCCTCGCCGACGTGGTCGGAGTCAAGGACGCGACCGGCGCGCTGGCCCGGGTCTCGGCCCAGCGCCAGCAGTGCGGCGCGGACTTCATCCAGCTGAGCGGCAACGACGACATGGCGCTCGGCTTCAACGCCATGGGCGGGGTCGGCTGCATTTCGGTGACGGCGAATGTCGCCCCGAAATTGTGCTCGGAGTTCCAGAAGGCGACGCGGGAAGGGCGTTGGGACGACGCCCTCGAGCTTCAGGACCGGCTCTATCCGCTTCACGCCGCCCTGTTCAGCGACGCTTCGCCGGGACCGGTGAAATATGCCCTCTCACGCGTCAGGAGCGGCTTCCCGACGGAGCTTCGCCCGCCGATGACCGAACCCTCGGATGCGTCGAGGCGCGCGGTCGACGCGGCGCTCGATCATGCGGGGCTGATCTAGCCCTTCATGGCTAAGCCGCTGCCCCCGCCGTTCGACAAGCAGAAGGTCGTCGCCGAGAACCGGCGCGCGCGCTTCGACTATTTCGTCGAGGAGCGGTTCGAGGCCGGGATCGCGCTGGTCGGGACCGAGGTGAAGGCGCTGCGCCAGGGCGAGGGCTCGATCGCCGAAAGCTATGCGACCGTCGAGGGCGACGAAGTGTGGCTGATCAACAGCCACGTGCCCGAGTACAGCCACGGCAACCGGCTCAACCATGAGCCCAAGCGGCCGCGGAAGCTGTTGCTCAAAGGCCGCGAGATATCCAAGCTGCACGGCGCGGTGGCCCGCCAGGGCCTGACGCTGGTGCCGCTTTCACTCTATTTCAACAGCGCGGGGCGGGCCAAGCTCGAGCTCGCGCTGGCCCGGGGCAAGAAGGTGCACGACAAGCGCGAGACGGTGAAGGAGCGCGACTGGAAGCGCGAGCAGCAGCGCCTGCTGCGGCGCAGTGCATGAACTGGCTTCGCCGCCATATCCCGACGCGCGAAACGATCCATCGCTATCGCTTGCTGCGGCCGTTCGCCCGGCACCTGAGCCGGCCCGAGCTGTGGCGGATGACCCGGCGCTCGGTGCCGCGGGCAGTCGCGCTCGGCCTCGGCATCGGCGTCATCATCCCGATCATGCACGTGGTGATTGCCGCATTGCTGGCCATCCCGACGCGCGCCAACGTCGCCATCGCGGCGGCGTTCACTCTGGTGGTCAATCCGCTGACCATCCCGCCGATGTATTATGCCGCCTACCGGATCGGCTCGTGGGAGCTGCACCATGACGCGCGGCTGGTGAACCCCGACGTCGCCGAGCATGTCTCGGGCGAGCTCGGGCGGTTCCTGTTCTGGATCCACGAAGCGTCGGGGCCGGTCGCGATCGGGGTCCTGACGATCGCGGCCGGCGCCGCGCTGACCGGCTATCTCGTGTCGGCCTTGCTGTGGCGGACGTGGCTCGGCAGCCGGTGGCGCCGCCGCCGCGACGCCGCGCGGTCCTGACGTTCGCAGCTGTCGATTGAGGCAGCGTCCGTATCTGATAAGCTGCGGTGATGCTGCAACAGGAGCTGCCCCGGATCGAATTCGAGCCCGCTCGAGGCGTGGAGCCGGTGGCTGATGCCGGCGCTGGTCGGCGCGGCCGGCCTGACCGTGGCGCTCCCGCTGGCCCTGGCGGGGCAGCTCGCCCTCGCCGCAATTGCCGGCGCCGCGGGGCTGGCAGGCGGTGTCATCGCCCTGGTGCGCGGTTCGCGCGGCCGCGTGTACGACGAGCCGATCGTGGCCGGACCGGACTATGCGCTGGTCGGCTCTGCACTCGGACTGTGCAAGGAGGCGGCGGCGCTGACGTCCGAGGACGGTTCGCTACTGATCGCCAACGCCGCGTATCGCGACCGCTTCGGGGGCGCGCGGCCGCCGCTTCAGCTCGGCATCGACGAGGAGTCGGCGCACGGCCTCGAGCTTGCCCGGACCATGGGGTGGCGCGACGGCGCCGGATGCGTTGCGCGGGTGAAAACCGCGCGCGGCCCTGCCGCGGTCGAGGTCGAACGGGTCGGCGTCCATGGCGATCTATTGCTGTGGCGCTTTCCCCAGCCGCCGCCGCTCGACGCCGTCGCGGTGGCCGCGAAGTGGCTGTCGGGCTCGACCGGAGAACGGCTGTCGGCGGCCGGTGTCCTCGCCGTGCTGGTGTCGGAGGAGGGGGCACTGATCGCCGCCAATCGCCTGTTTTGCGAGCGCGCGCTGGACGGCGACGGCGACGGCTCCGGCGAGCGGTTTGCGCGCCTGGTCGAGCTCGGCGACGACGGCCAGGTGCGACTGACGGCCGAAGGCGAATCGGCGCGGCCGATGCGCCTCGTCCACGTGCCGGTCGATCCCAAGAAGGGCGGCAACGGCGGCACCTTCCTGCTGTTCGACCGCGGCGAGGCCGGCGGCCCGGCGGACGCCGGCCAGCTCCAGGCCCTGCTCGACGTGCTTCCGATCGGCCTCGCCCTGGTCGACCGCGACGGGCGCTTCCTGACCATGAACGAGGCCTTCCGCGCCGCGGCCGGGGTGCGCGGTGCGGCGCTGCCGGTCTATCCCGGCGATCTCGTCGTCAAGGAGGACAAAGGGCCGGTCGCGGACGCTATCCGGCGCAATGCCCGGGGACCGGCCATGTCCGGCGACCTCGCCGTCCGCCTTGCTCGCCAGCCGGCGGAGCCGGTCGCTTTGACCATCGCCGGGCTGCGCGGGCTGGGCGAGGCCGCGGTCCTGCTGCTGCTCAAGGACAACAGCGAGGAAGCCAAGCTCAAGCGGCAGGTCGCGCAGGCGACCAAGATGCAGGTCGTCGGCCAGCTCGCCGGCGGCGTGGCGCACGACTTCAACAATATCCTGACCGCGATCATCGGCCATTGCGACCTGATGCTGATGCGGCACACGCCCGGGGACAGCGACTATGACGATATCCAGCAGATCAAGTCGAATTCGAACCGCGCTGCTGGCCTTACTCGACAGCTGCTTGCCTTCTCGCGCCAACAAACCCTGCGCCCGCAGGTGCTCCAGCTTCCCGACGTTGTGTCGGAGGTGTCCCATCTGCTGAAGCGCCTGCTCGGCGAGAACGTCGAGCTGGTGGTCAAGCACGGCCGCAGCCTGGGGCCGGTCCGCGCCGATCCGGGCCAGCTCGAGCAGGTCATCGTCAATCTCGCGGTCAACGCCCGCGACGCCATGGCGGACCGGGGCGGTGGGACACTGACGATCCAGACCTATTCGGTGAAATCGGGCCAGGTCGCCGAGCTCGGCTCCGATATCCTGCCGGTCGCCGACTACAGCGCGCTGTCGGTCACCGACACCGGCACCGGCATCCCGGCGAGCGTGCTCGGCAAGATTTTCGAGCCGTTCTTCACCACCAAGGAGATCGGCAAGGGGACCGGCCTTGGCCTGTCGACCGTGTACGGCATCGTCAAGCAATCGGGCGGCTTCATCTTCGCCGATTCCAAGGTCGGGGAGGGGACCCGATTCGTCATCTATCTGCCGGTTCACCGCGAAGACGCCGCGGCGGCGAAGACGCGCAAATCGGGCAAGTCCAAGCAGGACGAATTGTGGGGCAGCGGCACCGTCCTCTTGGTCGAGGACGAGCCGATGGTCCGCGCGGTCGCCGAGCGCGCGCTGACCCGGCACGGCTACGCGGTGATCACGGCCGACAATGGCGAGGAGGCGCTCGAGGTGATCGCCCGGGGCGAGCCGATCGATCTTCTGGTCAGCGACGTGGTGATGCCGGGGATGGACGGGCCGGCGATGGTCGCCGAAGCGCGCAAGCAGCGGCCCGAGCTCAAAGTCCTGTTCATGTCCGGCTACGCCGAGGAGCAGCTGCGCGATTCCCTCGGGGTCGACAATGCGCATTTCCTGCCCAAGCCCTTCTCCGTCCAGGACCTGGCCGAGGCCGCCAAGCGCGCGCTGGCCGCGAAATAGGGTCTTGCCCTCAACCGCTTGGCGGCTATGCCCGTGGTCGCAATGACTGTCCGGCGTTCCATCCTGATTGTCGAAGACGAGCCGCTGATCGCGATGATGCTCGAGGATTTCCTCGAGACCTTGGGTCACACCGTTGCCGGGACTTGCGACACGGTCGAATGCGCGCTCGACAAGGCCGACCAGGGCGGGTTCGACCTCGCCATCCTCGACGTCAACCTCAAGGGCGAGAACGTGTGGCCGGTCGCTTCGGCGCTGCGCCGGCGCAACGTGCCGTTCGTCATCGCTACCGGCGGCCACGTCGACCCGCCGCCGCCGGAGTTCAGCGATGCGCCGGTGATCGAGAAGCCGTACACGGTCGATCGGGTCACCCCGGCGATCGACGCCGCGTTTGCAGTTTAGGCGGATCGGCCGGCGGCCGGTCGGTGGAGCTGCCGCTTTCTATGCCGCGATCGTCCTGGTGATGTTCCTGCTGCAAACCGAGCTGCTGTTCCCGCGTAGCGCCGTCGGGCCTGCCGGGCCGCTGCCGCCCGGGACCGAGCAATTGCAAATGCGCAGTGCCGACGGCGACGTCCTGCGGGGCGTGCACATCGCCCCGCGCGAGCCGGGCGACGGCGAACGCCTGCTGGTGATCGGCTTCGGCGGCAATGCGTGGAATGCAGCGAATGCGGCGACGCTGCTGCACCAAACCTATCCCCAGGCCGAGGTCGTCGCCTTCCATTATCGCGGCTACGCGCCGTCGGCGGGCTCGCCGTCGGGACGGGCGCTGATGGCCGACGCGCCGCTGATCTACGACCTTGCGGTGGCCAGGATCCGGCCGGCGCGAACGATCGCCGTCGGCTTCAGCATCGGCAGCGGGGTCGCGGCCGTCCTCGCCGGCGAGCGGCCGGTCGACGGAGTGATCCTGGTAACGCCGTTCAATTCGCTGAAGGCGGTCGCCGCCGCGTGGTACCCGTGGCTGCCGGTCCGGGCGCTGTTCCGGCACGAAATCGATGCCGCGGGCGCGATCGAGCGGAGCGACGCCCGGGTTGCGATCATTTCCGCCGAGCGCGACGAGGTCGTCCCGGCCGCCCGCACGGAAGCGCTCAAGCGGCGCGTCCCGCACCTCGTGTTCGACCGGTCGATCGCCGGCGCCCGCCACAACGACCCCTATTGGCGGCCCGAGTTCGGCCGGCTGATGAACGAGGCGCTCGCCGCCGTGCGTGGCTAGCTCGAAGTGGCGTTTACCCAATTCCGACCGATCCTGGGACACGTCCGCCGATCGCGTCCGGCGGGTCTTGCGGGGCCCTTGCGTCCCATCCATATTGTTGAGAACAAACGACCTATCGCAAGCGGGCCGGCGTTAACGCTCCGGCAGAGTTGATTGTGCGATAAAGCGGGCTAGCATGGCCCATTGGAAACGGCCGAACTCGGCTGCGTTGTAAGGAACCGAATGACCAAGCTTTCAGGCGGCGACGGCAAGAGCACCCTCTACTGCTCGTTCTGCGGCAAGTCGCAGCACGAGGTCCGGAAGCTCATCGCCGGGCCGACCGTGTTCATCTGCGATGAATGCGTCGAGCTGTGCAACGACATCATCCGCGAGGAATCGAAGTCGGCGCTGGTCAAGACCCGCGACGGAGTCCCGACCCCGGCCGAGATCTGCAAGGTGCTCGACGATTATGTGATCGGCCAGGATCGGGCCAAGCGCGTGCTGTCGGTCGCCGTCCACAACCATTACAAGCGCCTTGCCCACGGCTCGAAGGCCGGCAACGAGGTCGAACTCGCCAAGTCGAACATCCTGCTGATCGGGCCGACCGGCTGCGGCAAGACCCTCCTCGCTCAGACGCTCGCGCGGATCCTCGACGTACCCTTCACGATGGCCGACGCGACCACGCTGACCGAGGCCGGCTACGTCGGCGAAGACGTCGAGAACATCATCCTCAAGCTGCTGCAGGCGTCCGACTATAATGTCGAGAAGGCGCAGCGGGGCATCGTCTATATCGACGAAATCGATAAGATCAGTCGGAAATCCGACAATCCGTCGATCACTCGCGACGTTTCGGGCGAGGGCGTGCAGCAGGCCCTGCTGAAGCTGATGGAGGGGACGACCGCCAGCGTTCCGCCGCAGGGCGGACGCAAGCATCCGCAGCAGGAATTCCTGCAGGTCGACACGACCAACATCCTGTTCATCTGCGGCGGCGCCTTCGCGGGCCTCGAGAAGATCATCGCCGACCGCCTGCAGGGCAAGTCGATCGGGTTCGGCGCGCATGTCGCCGCGCCCGACGAGCGCAAAACCGGCGAGACGCTCAAGCATTGCGAGCCCGAGGATCTGCTCAAGTTCGGGCTGATCCCCGAGTTCATTGGCCGACTGCCGGTGATCGCGACGCTGATGGACCTCGACGAGCCCGCGCTCGTCAAGATCCTGGTCGAGCCGAAGAACGCCCTGGTCAAGCAATATGCCAAGCTGTTCGACATGGAGAATGTCGAGCTCGAATTCACCGACGACGCGCTCCACTCGGTCGCCAAGAAGGCGATCGAGCGCAAGACCGGCGCTCGCGGCCTGCGCTCGATCCTCGAGGGCATCTTGCTCGACACGATGTTCGATCTGCCGTCGATGGACGGGGTCGACGAAGTCCATATCGACAAGGACGTCGCCGAGGGCCGCAAGGAACCGGTCCGGGTCTACGCCAAGAAGGATAAGGCGGGCGACGCCGCGTGACGGGCGCGGCCGCCCGATCGGGGCGGCTCATTTCCTGGACGCCGCCGCTCAGCTGGCTCCCACGAGCGCTGCTGGAACCGGCAAATCCGTTCAAAGCGATTGTCGTCGGATGGGCTTTCGCCTTCCCGGCGAGCATCCTGTTCGCGGCCATCATTCACTGGATTGCGCCAGGCGCGCGTCAGCCTGAATTCCCACCTCATACCGACCCGGTGATCCTGATCGGGGCCGTCGTGTTCCTCTCGCCGATCGCCGAATCGCTGATCATGGGCGCGGTGTTGCTGATCCTGCTGCGCTTCCTGACGCCGACCTGGGCCGTGATCGTCAGCGCGATCGGCTGGGGCATCGCTCATTCGACCATGGTGCCGATCTGGGGGCTGGTGATCTGGTGGCCGTTCCTGATCTTCTCGACCTTGTTCGTGGCGTGGCGCGAGAGGTCGTTGTGGCTCGCCTTCGGCATGCCGATGATCGTCCACGGACTGCAGAATTTGCCGCCGACGCTGCTCCTCGTCACCGGGAAGGCCTGAAGTCAGCGCAAGCGCGGAATCAGCGCCGGAGTCGCCCGCGCGTAGTCGCAAAATTCCGGCCCGAACTGGCTCTCGAGCAGCCGGTCCTCGAGCCGGGTCCGGATCGCCGTGCCGGCCAGGAACAGGGGCAAAGCGAAGGCCAGCTGCAGCCAGTGGCCGAACGCGACGGCGAGCCCGAGCAGGAACAGCAGCATGCCAAGATAGATCGGATGCCGCACCCGAGCGTAGGGTCCGTCGCGGACCAGCTGGTGATCGGTCCGCATGCGCGCTTCCAGGCTCCAGTTCTTCCCGAGCGCGCTGGAGCTCGCCACGAACAGGTACACCGCTCCGCCCATGAGGAGCAGGACCGCCGCTGCTCCGGCGAGGGCGGCGGGACTGAACAGCGCCAGTTCGGGCCGCACGCCGCCGAATCCGACAAAGAAGAAACTGATCGATTGCAGGATGATGCCGATCCGCGATTTGCCCTCGCGGCGACCGCCGCTTTCCGGAGTGCGGCGCATCAGCGCGCGGATCAGCGAGAGGAAAAACAGGATCGCAATGCCGCAGAACAGCCAGAACTGCAGCCAGCCGATCGGGACCATGAGCAGGTGCACGGCCCGGTCATAGCCGAGCGCCGAACCTTAGGCCAATCGCAAGGTCGCGGCGCCTAGCGCTGGACGGCGGCGACCATGCGTGAACGAAACCGCTCCATCAGCGCCGCGTCGCGGCCATAGGGGTCGGCGAGGAAGGTCACGCCCGCGGGCGTCGCCTGGACCGTCAAATAGGTCATGTACACCGGCACCGGGGCCGGCAGGTTGACCTCTTCCTCGACCTTCGGGTCCTTGCCCGCCGGAACGCCGCCGTCGAACAGCCAGCGCGCCAGCCGCTTGTAATCCTCGACCCGGACGCAGCCGTTGCTGATCCACAATTCATTCTTGGTGAAATGCTCTTTCTCCGGCGAATCGTGGAGGTAGATGCCGAAATAATTGGGGAGCATGAACTTCATCATGCCCATGGAATTGGCCGGGCTCGGCAGACGCCGGAGGCGGACCTCCTTGCGCCCGTCGACCACCGCCTGCCAGTCGACCTGGCTCGGGTCGAGCAGCTGGGCATTGTCGGAATAGTCGGACATCACCTGATATTCGCGCTCGGTCAGATAGCTCGCGCCCTGGGCGGCGACGCGCGGCGCGATCAGGTTGCGGACCAGCTCGGGCGGGACGTTCCAATAGGGATTGACGCTCGCATATTTGATGTAGGCCGCCATCATCGGCGTCGCGGTCTCGGCCTTGCCGACGACGACCTTCATCTCGTCGACCTTGCGGCCGTTGTCCCACAGCGACAGGCGCGCCGCGCCGGCGTCGACGACGGCATATTTGCGCTGGTCCTCGGGCGCGGGCAGGCGCCGCGCGCGCTCCATGTTGATGATGATCAGTTGCTCATAATATTCGGGGCCGCGGTTCAGCGCCTCGAGCGTCCCGGCGCCGGCGATGCCGTCGGCCTTGAGCCCGTGCGCGGCCTGGAACTCCTTGACCGCAGCGGCGAGCGCGGAATCGTAGCTGTTGCCCTCCGGCAGCCCGAGCCGGACGCGCAGCGCCGTGACCCGTTGGTCGGTCGTGCCGGGCTTCAGGGTCGGCCCGGCCGGCACCGGAATCTCGGGCAGATTGCCCCAGCGCTGGCGGTATTTGACCAGCCCGCGGCGGAGGTCGGTGTAGATCGGGTTCATCGACACGAACATGTCGAGCGGAGCGCCGCTCCAGTCGTCGAGCGAGATGTCGTGGACCGCCGCGCCGCTGGCCTGGATCGCGCGCGGGACGAGCTCCTCGTCGATGTAGATCATGTCGACGCCCTGCTCGATCGCCGGCGGCAGGTCGATCGGCTCGAGCGCCGGCCCGCGCTTGGTGGCACCGGTCTGCTGCTGCTGACCCCAGGGCTGCGGCGCCGGACCAGGCGGTGGCGGCATCCACGGCTCGGCGCGCGGCGCCGGGTAAGCGGGGACCGGATAGGGCGGAGGATAGGGCTGTCCGTACTGCGCAGCGGCCAGTCCGGGCAGGGCGAGCGCGCTTAGCGCGAGGAGGGAATAGCGAATGTTCACGAGTGCTTAGATAGTGGATGAAGCTGAACGGTTACAGAATCCATTGTTCAGCCGAGCGCGAGTCATTCACCCTCCAGCGGGAGCGTGTCGCGCTCGGCGGTCGGCGCGTGGAGCGCTTCGGCGGCCTTTTCGACCTCTTCGTCGCTGGGCGGATCGGGGAGCTGGTCCTCGCCCGGAGCGAGCGCGTCGTCGGGGATGCCGGGCCCGGTGCCGGCGATCGTCTCGTTGATCGGCTCCGCGTTGGGGCCGGTGCTGATCTTTTCCCGATCGTCAGCCATGGTTGCCTCCACTTCCGTCTCGCTGCCACCAGCGAGCGATTGCGGTGGATTGTTCCGCCCCTTTGTTGCGCGCGGATGCCCCGCCGCCCATATGTCGTCCCATGACTCGCTTTCTCCCGATCCTGCCGCTTCGCGACATCGTCGTTTTCCCGCACCGCATCGTCCCCCTGTTCGTCGGGCGCGAGAAATCGGTCGCGGCGCTCGAAGCGGCGATGGCCGACAATCGCGAGCTGTTCCTCGTTGCCCAGCTCGACCCGGGCGAGGACGATCCCGATCGCGACGCGCTCTACGACCTCGGCGTGATCGCCACCGCGATGCAGCTGTTGAAGCTGCCCGACGGAACGGTGCGGGTGCTGGTCGAGGGCGCGAAGCGGGCCAAGCTGCTCAACCTCGTCCCGCGCGACGGCTACCTTTCCGCCGAAGTCGAGGAGATCGCCGAGGAGCCGGGCGACGCGACCGAGGCCCAGGCACTGATGCGCTCGGTGATCGATCAGTTCGAAAATTACGCCAAGCTCAACAAGCGGCTGCCGCCCGAGACCGGGATTCAGCTGGCCGAGATCGAGGACCCGTCGGCGTTGGCCGATGCGATCGCCTCGAACCTGTCGATCAAGGTGGCCGACAAGCAGGCGCTCCTGGGCGAGCTCAATGCCTCGCGCCGGCTGGAGATGGTGTTCGCCTTCATGGAGGGCGAGCTCGGCGTACTCCAGGTCGAGAAGAAGATCCGCAGCCGCGTCAAGCGACAGATGGAGAAGACGCAGCGCGAATATTATCTCAACGAGCAATTGAAGGCGATCCAGCGCGAGCTCGGCAACGAGAGCGAGGAGGGCGGCGACGAGCTGCTCGAGCTGGCTGAGAAGATCCGCAAGACTCGCCTGTCGAAGGAAGCCAAGACGCGGGCCAACGCCGAGCTCAAGAAGCTCCGGGCGATGGCGCCGATGTCGGCCGAGGCGACCGTCGCGCGCAACTATCTCGACGTCCTGCTCGGTCTGCCGTGGGGCAAGAAGTCCAAGCTCAAGAAGGACATCGCCGAGGCCCAGCGGGTGCTCGACGAGGATCATTACGGGCTCGAGAAGGTCAAAGACCGGATCGTCGAATATCTCGCCGTCCAGGCCCGCACCAACAAGCTCAAGGGCCCGATCCTGTGCCTGGTCGGGCCGCCCGGCGTCGGCAAGACCTCGCTCGGCCGCTCGATCGCCCGCGCCACGGGCCGCGAGTTCGTCCGCCAGTCACTGGGCGGAGTGCGCGACGAGGCCGAGATCCGCGGCCACCGCC
Organism: uncultured Alphaproteobacteria bacterium; assembly: GCA_963765945.1. Taxonomy (GTDB): domain Bacteria; phylum Pseudomonadota; class Alphaproteobacteria; order Sphingomonadales; family Sphingomonadaceae; genus Sphingomicrobium. Next base: position 74,452 of record CAVXYS010000048.1, on the reverse strand, counting down.
GGACCTACATCGGTTCGCTGCCGGGCAAGATCATCTCGAACATCAAGAAGGCGGGGACCTGCAACCCGCTGTTCCTGCTCGACGAGATCGACAAGCTCGGTCAGGATTTCCGCGGCGATCCGTCCTCGGCCCTGCTGGAGGTGCTCGACCCAGAGCAGAACAACCGCTTCCAGGACCATTATCTCGAGCTCGATTACGACCTGTCGGACGTGATGTTCGTGACCACCGCGAACTCGCTCGACATGCCGCAGCCGCTGATGGACCGGATGGAGATCATCCGGCTCGAGGGCTACACCGAGGATGAGAAGGTCGAGATCGCCAAGCGCCACCTGATCCCGAAGCAAATGGAGGCCCACGGCCTCAAGCCCGAGGAGCTGGTGTTCACCGACGAGGCGCTGCGCAAGATGATCCAGCATTACACCCGCGAGGCGGGCGTGCGGACGCTCGAGCGCGAGCTGGCCAAGGTCGCGCGCAAGTCCCTGCGGCAGATCCTCGAGAACAAGATCGAGCGGGTCGAGCTGACGCCCGACAACCTCGGCGAGTTCCTCGGCGTCCGGAAGTTCCGCTACGGCATCGGCGAGGAAGAGGACCAGATCGGCGCCGTCACGGGACTCGCCTGGACCGAGGTCGGCGGGGAGCTGCTGACGATCGAGGCGGTCACCGTCCCCGGCAAGGGCCAGATCAAGACCACCGGCAAGCTCGGCGAGGTGATGCAGGAGTCGATCCAGGCGGCGATGAGCTTCGTCAAGGCGCGGGCCCCGGCCTTTGGCGTCAAGCCGTCGATCTTCGCGCGCAAGGACATCCACGTCCACCTGCCCGAAGGCGCCGTCCCCAAGGACGGCCCGTCGGCCGGCATCGGCATGGTCACGGCGATGATCTCGACCCTGTCGGGCATCGCCGTCCGGCGTGACATCGCCATGACCGGCGAGGTCACGCTGCGCGGCCGCGTGCTGCCGATCGGCGGGCTCAAGGAGAAGTTGCTGGCCGCGCTGCGCGGCGGAATCCGGACCGTGCTGATCCCCGGCGAGAACGAGAAGGACCTCGCCGAGATTCCCGCCAGCGTAAAGGAAGCGCTCGAAATCGTTCCCGTCAGCCACGTCGACGAGGTGCTGTCGCGGGCGCTGGTGGCGCCGCTCCAGGCGATCGAGTGGACCGACGCCGACGAGCATGCGGCCGAGCCGCCGGTTCACCCGGCAAGTCCCGAATCGGGCGCCGCCATCCGTCATTGAGCGCTGAACTCACGGGGGGAGTCTTGCGTTAAGGTCGATCCCTTCGCGCGCCCGAGTCTCGGCGCCCTTGCGAGGGAGGTCGGCCCATGAACAAGCAGGAATTGATCGGGCATGTCGCCGACCGCGCGGGGCTTAGCCGCAACGATGCGATGCGCGCCGTCGAAACCATGCTCGAAGTGATCACGTCGACGCTCAAGCGCGGCGACGAGGTCCGGCTGGTCGGTTTCGGCAATTTCTCGGTGACCCGGCGCAAGGCCTCGACCGGGCGCAACCCGCGGACCGGCGAGCCGATGCAGATCAAGGCGACGTCGCAGCCCAAGTTCCGCCCGGGCAAGGTGCTGAAGGACGCGGTCCAGTAAGCTGGACAGCGCGGCCGCGCTCACTATATCCGCCGCTTTCCGCAAATCGGCGGGCGCGTAGCTCAGTGGTAGAGCACACCCTTCACACGGGTGGGGTCGTAGGTTCAAACCCTACCGCGCCCACCAGCCTACGCCGCTGCGCGGCGACGGCTGGCAAGCCAGATAGCTTATTCGAGATAGGCGGGCTGGAAGCTCGCGACCCGGCGCATCTCCGCCCAGTCGGTGAACTGGATCTCGCGCCCCGACCGCTTGATCAGACCCTGCCGCTCCATGTCCGCGAACACCCGGTTGACGTTGACCGAGGTCTGGCCGGTGATGTCGGCGATCTGCTGCTGGGTGAACGGGTTGGTCATCTTGCTCGCCTTGACGTGCATCCGCGCCGCGGTCTCGCACAGCAGGTGGGCGACCCGAGCGGTCGAAGTCGCGCCGCCCGCAATTGACCAGCCATTCGTAGCCGATCGCTTCGTTGCGCTGGATCAGGCGCCAGAAGAAGCGCTGCAGCTCGGGATGCTCGCCGACGATCGGGTCGAAATCCTTGGCTTTCCCGACCATCACCTCGCTCTTGACGATCGCCTGGATGCCGTAGCCGGCGGCGCCTTCGCGCGGCAGGATGCCCTCGCCGGGGAAGCGCAAGGCGACGATCTGCCGCCGGCCCGCGCCGTCGGTCTTATATTTGGCGAGGATCCCCGAGCGCACGAACATGACCTCGTCGCGCTGCGCCCCGGCCTCGCGGAACGGCCGCCGCGGATCGACCTGGACCAACTTGCTGGGCATCGCCGAAAGCTTCTCGGCGAGAGGTGAGTCGAGACCCGCGGCGAGCAATGTCTCGCGCAGCGATACGCCCGGAGCGGGCGTCCTCGAACGCCGACTCACCATGAGCTGCTCTCCCCAGCGCGTAGATGCGCTCACCCCGTGCACGGCACAAGCTATTAAACTGCCGTTAGTCGAAAGGTAGTTACCGTAAGTTAGATATGAAGCTCGGCGGCCATCGCGCGGAGCTGCTCGGACGACAGCGCGACCGCGCTGCCGAGCTGCGGCGCCTTCGGCCAGCCGGCGTCCGGAAACTCCAGGCCGCCCCAGTGCCGCGTCTCGGAATAGCGCGGCAGGACATGGAAGTGCGGGTTGGGGTCGACCATCATCAGCATCAGATAATTGATCTTCTCGTAGCGCACGAAGGCGCGGAGCGCGCGCTCGATCGCGGCGACGATCTCGCCCTGCTCGGCGAACGCTTCGGGGGACAGGGCGCCATAGGCGGTCGCGTCGCTTTTCGCCGCCAGCACCAGCGAGCCGAGCGTGACCTGGCCGGGCCGCACCAGCACGACCCAATGGTCATATTCGCGGACCAGGCTGTCGGGCCAGCCGAAGGCTTCGATCGTCGGGTTCATGCGCGTGCCCTTGCTTGCTTGCCTTCCGTACCGACCAACCCTAAGTGGCCACCGCGCCGAAGGAAACTGCCGGAGAGGGTGGAGTTCGAAGCGCTGAGGCGATCGTAGCTCAGCTGGTTAGAGCACTGGTTTGTGGTACCAGGGGTCGGGGGTTCAAGTCCCCTCGATCGCCCCATTTTCAACATCTTAGCACCGGAAAATTCGACCAAGATGTCCACGCTTTGGGGCTTGCCCGACTTCGACGCGCACGAGGAAGTGCACTTCGTCACCGACGACAAATGCGGCCTGAAAGCGATCATCGCGCTCCATTCGACGCACCTCGGCCCGGCCGCGGGCGGCGCCCGCTTCTGGCATTATGCCAACGGCGGCGAGGCGCTGACCGACGCGCTCCGGCTGTCGCGCGGGATGAGCTACAAGAATGCGATGGCCGGCCTGCCGCTCGGCGGCGGGAAGTCGGTGATCCTGGCCGACGAAGCGCGGACCAAGACCCCCGACATGCTCCATGCCTTCGGCAAGGCGGTCGACCATGTCGGCGGCCGCTACGTGACCGCCGAGGATGTCGGGATGAGCGTCGCCGACATGATCGAGGTGGCGCGCTCGACGAACTATGTCGCCGGGCTCCCGGCCGAAGGCCAGGACGTCGGCGGCGATCCGGGGCCGCACACCTCGCTCGGCGTGTTCCTCGGGATCAAGGCGGCGGTGAAGCATGCGCTGGGCAAGGACAGCGTCGCCGGCCTGCACATCGCGCTGCAGGGCGCCGGCTCGGTCGCGACCGGGGTCGCGCTGCACGCCGCGCGCGGAGGGCGCCAGGCTGTCGATCGCCGACGTCGACCAGGCCAAGGCGCAGAAGCTGGCCGGCGCCGCGGGCGGCACGGTCGTTTCGCCCGACGAGATTCTCGGAATCGAGGCCGACGTGCTCAGTCCGAATGCGCTCGGCGCGATCTTCACCGAAGCGACGATCGCGGCGCTGAAGGTGCCGGTCGTCGCCGGCGGCGCCAACAACCAGCTGGCGACGCCCGCGGACGGCGAGCGGCTGCACGCCCGCGGCATCCTCTATGCGCCCGACTATGTGATCAACGCCGGCGGGATCATCAACGTCTGCACCGAATATCTCGGCGACGGCGACGCGAGCCTGGTGCGCCAGCGGATCGAGGGCATTCCGGTGCGGCTCGAGGAGGTCTGGAGCGAGAGCAAGGCGTCGGGCCGCAACCCCGCCGCGGTCGCCGACGCCATGGCGCAAAAGCTCATCGGGCGATGACGCGGAAGCCGTGGGGAGGGGGCACTCGCGAGCGGAGTGGTGGAACGGCCTCGTCAATCTCGGCTTGCCACCTCCCCATTGCTGCGCAACAGGGAGGAAGACTGCAATGCACGCGCTCGCCAATCCCGCCCGCTTCCTGCGCTTCGCCCGTCCGGCGACCAATTGGCTGCTGTGGATTGGGCTGGCGTTCGCGGTCGCGGGGATGATCGCCGGGCTGACTCTGACGCCGCCGGACTATCTTCAGAAGGACACAGTGCGGATCCTCTACATCCACGTGCCGGCGGCGTGGCTCGGGATGGCCGGCTGGCTTGGCATCGCCGCGGCCGCGATCAGCCAGCTGGTATGGCGCCATCCGCTCGCCGCGGTCGCCGGACGCGCGACCGCGCCGGCCGGCGCGACCTTCGCCGCCATCTGTCTCCTCACCGGTTCGATCTGGGGCCGGCCGACCTGGGGCACGTGGTGGGAATGGGACGGCCGCCTGACCTCGATGCTCGTGCTGTTCTTCCTCTACCTCGGCTACATCGCCCTGGCCGCGGCCGAGCGCGAGCGGGGCGGCGAGGGGCGGATCGCCGCGATTTACGGCCTGGTCGGGGCGATCAACCTGCCGATCATCCATTATTCGGTGCTGTGGTGGCGCACGCTCCATCAGGGGCAGAGCATTTCGATCAGCGGCGGCTCGACCATCGCCGGTTCGATCCTGTGGCCGCTGCCGCTGACCATGATCGGCTTCACCTGCCTGTTCGGAGCGGTGGTGCTGATGCGCATCCGGGCGGAGCTGGCCGAGACCAAGGTCGAGGCACGGCTGCGGAGGATGAGCCGGTGAGCCCCTGGCCGTTCGTCATCGCCGCTTATGCGGTCGCGATCCTGCTGACCGCGGCACTGGTGCTGTGGGCTTATGGGTCGATGCGCCGGGCCGAGGCCGCGGCCGACGCGCTGACCCGCAAATGAAGCCCAAGAACCAGCGCCTGGTGCTGGTCAGCGTAGCGCTGGTCGCGGTGCTGGCGGCGGTGCTGCTGGCGATGTGGGGGCTGCGGGAAAAGGCATCGTATTTTTACACGCCGTCGGAGATCGCCGCAGGAAAGGCACCAGAATTCAAGCCGATGCGATTAGGCGGCATGGTCCGGCAAGGTTCAATTCGTCACGACATCGGACGGCAGCATCACCGTTTAATCGTCACGGACGGGACAGCGAGCACCCACGTTCGCTTCCTCGGCATCCCGCCCGATCTGTTCCGCGAAGGAAGCGGGGTCGTGGCCGAGGGGAAGATGGTCGGCGACGACTTTTACGCCGACACGATCCTCGCCAAGCATGACGAGCGCTACATGCCGCCCGAACTCGGCAACCTCGCCGCCGAGCACAAGGCCGGGAAGACGCTGGAGAAGTGAGAAGGGCACGCCATCAGCCACCCCTCCCTGCAAGGGAGGGGACTAAGGGGTGGGTTGCGGGCGGGACGGCTCGATGCCGGACCGGACGCATCCTCCTGGGCATCGAGCCCATTCGGAATGCACCCACCCCCGGCCCCTCCCTTGCAGGGAGGGGAAAGTGTTAGCCGAGGCCGGCCTTGCGGCGCTGTGGCTCGCGGCCGGACTCGCGGCGCTTCAGCTCGTGCTGATGATCGGGACGCTGCGCGGCGCGGCCGATGCGGGCCGCGCGATGCGCGTGATCGCTTTGGTCCAGGGCGCCCTGACGCTGGTCGCCTTCGCGATGCTGCTGCTGGTGTTCGCGACCACCGATTTGTCGGTCGCCCTGGTGGTCGACAACAGCCACAGCGCCAAGCCGTTCATCTACAAGGTCGCCGGAGCGTGGGGGAACCATGAGGGCTCGATGCTGCTGTGGGTGACGGTCCTGTCGGTCGCCGGCGCGTTCCTCGCGCTGTTCTCGCGCCGGACCGGCGAACGCACGCTGACGGCCGCGCTCGGCAGCCAGGCGGCGCTGGCGCTCGGCTTCTACGCGTTCCTGCTGGTCGCCTCGAACCCGTTCGCGCGGCTCGATCCGCCGGCATTCGAGGGCCGGGGGCTCAACCCGCTGTTGCAGGACCCCGGTTTGGCCTTCCACCCGCCGACGCTCTACTTCGGCTACGTCGGCCTGTCGGTCGCGTTCAGCCTCGGCGTCGGGGCTCTGCTGACCCGCGAGGTCGACTCGAAGCTCGCCCGGGCGATGCGCCCGTGGGTGCTGGGGGCGTGGATCTTCCTGACGCTTGGGATCACCGCCGGAAGCTATTGGGCTTATTACGAGCTCGGTTGGGGCGGCTGGTGGTTCTGGGACCCGGTCGAGAACGCCTCGCTGATGCCGTGGCTGGCGGCGACCGCGCTGCTCCACTCGATCAACGTCCTCGCCGCGCGCGGAGCGCTCAAGGCGTGGACCATGATGCTCGCGGTGATCGCTTTCTCGATGTCGATGGTCGGCACCTTCCTGGTGCGCTCGGGCGTGCTGACGTCGGTCCATGCCTTCGCCATCGATCCCGAGCGCGGCACCTTCCTGCTCGGCCTGCTCGCTGTCTACGTCGGCGCGGCCTTCGCCCTGTTCGCGGTGCGCGGCGCCACGTTGAAGGAAGGGGCGCCGTTCGAGCTGGTCAGCCGCGAGACGGGCCTGGTGATCAACAACCTGCTGCTCTCCGTGATCCTCGGCATCGTCTTTCTCGGCACGCTCTACCCGCTGCTGGTCGAGGCGGTGAGCGGCGAGAGACTGTCGGTCGGTGCGCCCTATTTCAATTCGGTCGCCGGCCCACTCGCTTTGCTGCTCGCGGTGCTGGTCGGGATCGGGCCGCTGCTCGCCTGGCGGCGCGAGCGCCGGCCGGTGCTCAAGCAGCTGACCGTCCCGGCCCTGCTCGGGGTCACCGCATTGGCGATCAGCCTGATCGTCGCGCCGCGGATCGGCATCCTGCCGCGCCTCGGACTGACGGTGGCGGCCTATCTCGCGGCTGCGGCGATCCTGCCGCTCACCGGCCGCAACCCGCTGCGCGCACCGCTCGCGACCTGGGGCATGGTCGTCGCTCATGTCGGAATCGCCGTCGGCCTCGCCGGAATGGCGGCCAATGCCGCTTTCACCCAGGAGACACTCGCGGTGACAAAGCCCGGCGAGCGCCTCGCGGTCGGGCCGTGGCTGGTCGAATTCTCCGGCGTCACGCCGACGGCGGGCAAGAACTGGACGGCGGTCGAGGGCAAGCTGCTGGCGACGCGGGGGCAAGGGCTGGTCACGCTGAAGCCGCAGACGCGCTACTTCACCGATCCGCCGACCGCGACCAACGAGGCGGCGATCGCGACCTTCTGGAACGGCCAGCTCTACACCGTCGTCGGCAAAAGCGACGGCGAGGACGGCTGGCAGCTGCGGCTGTGGTGGAAGCCGTTCGTGACCTTGATCTGGCTCGGCGGCGCGCTGGTCGGGCTCGGCGGCGCGCTGGCGCTCATCGGGCATCTGTGGCGGCTGCGGCGGCGCCACGGCGCGTCGGCCGAATGGCGCCGGGAGCGCTACGCATGAGCCGCGCCGTCCGCTTCGCGCCGCTCGCGGTGTTCGTCCTGCTCGTCGTCAGCCTGATCTGGCGGCTGTCGACTCCCGTCGACACGACGGTCAAGTCGCGCATGGTCGGCAAGCTCGTGCCGCGATCTCGTCGTGCCGGCGGCCTTTCCCGGTCAGCCGGCACGCCCGCTGCGCAACGCCAGCTGCGGACCGGTGGTGATCAACTTCTTCGCCAGCTGGTGCGTGCCGTGCATCGCCGAGGCCAAGAAGCTGGCCGAGCTCAAGCGCCAGGGCGTTCCGATCGTCGGGATCGCGGTCCGCGATCGTCCGGACGACGTCGCCGCTTTCCTCGCCCGCAACGGCAACCCGTATGCGGAGATCGGGCCGACCCGCAAAGCAGGGTCCAGATCGCGTTCGGCTCGTCAGGCGTTCCCGAGACCTTCGTGATCGACCCTTATTGCACCATCCGCCACCAGCATATCGGCGCGATCGACGAAAGCGATGTCCGCGCCATCCGCAAGCAATGGGAAGCGCTGCGGAAATGAGGTGGCTCGCGGCCCTGCTGCTGGCGCTTGCGGCGGTCCCGCTGCGCGCCGACAGCAACCTGCCGCCGGCCTATTGGTCCGACCGCCAGCTGCCCGACCCGCGGCAGGAGGCGCAGGCGCAGGCGCTGATGGCCGAGCTGCGCTGCCTCGTCTGCCAGGGCCAGTCGATCGCCGACAGCGACGCCGAGCTGGCGGGCGACATGCGCGACCTGGTGCGGCGGCGGATCGCGGCGGGAGAGCGGCCGGCGGCGATCCGGGCGTGGCTGATCCGGCGCTACGGCAGCTGGATCAGCTACCGGCCGACGGCGGAGCCGGCCGCCTGGCCGCTGTGGCTGGCGCCGCTGGCACTGCTGGCGCTCGGCGCGCTCCTGATCCGGCGGCGGATCCGCCTGCGGGGCGAGGCGTGATCGGCTGGCTCATCCTGCTGCTGCTGATCGCGGCGAGTGCCGGAGCGCTGTGGCTGCTGAAGGTGCGCGGCGGACTTCTGACCGCGGCGGCGGCGGCACTGGTGTTCGGGGCGTGCGGGCTATGCGCTCCAGGGCAGCCCCGGCCTGCCCGACGCGCCCGCGCAATGCCGGCGCCGAGCGCTCGGTTATCCCGCTGACCGAAGCCCGCCACGCCTTTTTTGGCAATTTCTCGGCGGAGGAATCGTGGCTCCGCATGTCCGAGGGCCTGGCCCGCGCCGGGAACACCGAGGATGCCGTCGGAATCCTCCAGAATGCGGTCGGCCGCTATCCGGGCAGCGTCCAGCTGTGGATCGGGCTCGGCAACGCTTTGGTCGACCATGCCCACGGGCTGACGCCGCCCGCCGAGCTCGCTTACCGCCGCGCGGCCGAGCTCGCCCCGGGCCATCCCGCCGCGCCCTTCTTCTACGGCCTCGCGCTGGCTCGGTCCGGCGACCGCGCCGGGGCCGTCGCGGTCTGGCAGCGCATCCTCGCGACCGCCCCGCCCAAGGCGAGCTGGCGACCGTTGGTGGAGCTTGGCGTCGCGACCCTCAGCCCAAAGCCCGCGGCAGCGATGGGGAAGCCGACCGTTAATTGACTATGAGGGGGCCGCTCCTTACATCGCCCGGCGCAGTTTCCCAGAGCGTCGGCGACGGGTTTGCGCCTTTCTTGAACGCGCGGGTTTTTAAGGGAATTTCATGTTCGCCGGATTGGCAAAGAGCATCTTCGGATCGGCCAACGATCGCTACGTCCGCGGCCTCGGCAAATATGTCGACGCGGTCAACGGCTTCGAGCCGACCATTTCCGCGCTGACCGACGAGGAGCTGCGCGGCCAGACCGACCTGTTCCGCCGCCGCTTGGCCGACGGCGAGACGCTCGACGACCTGCTGCCCGAGGCCTTCGCGACGGTCCGCGAAGCGGCGATCCGCACGCTCGGCCAGCGCCACTACGACGTCCAGCTGGTCGGCGGCATCGCACTCCACCGCGGCGAGATCGCCGAGATGAAGACCGGCGAGGGCAAGACCCTGGTCGCGACCCTCGCGGTCTATCTGAACGCGCTCGAGGGCAAGGGCGTCCACGTCGTCACCGTCAACGATTACCTCGCCCGCCGCGACGCCGACTGGATGGGCCAGATCTACCGCTTCCTCGGGATGACGGTCGGGGTCATCGTCCCCAACCTCTCCGACCAGGAGCGGCGCGACGCCTACGGCGCGGACATCACCTACGGCACCAACAACGAGTTCGGCTTCGACTACCTGCGCGACAACATGAAATATTCGCGCGCAGCGATGGTCCAGCGGCCGTTCAACTACGCGATCGTCGACGAAGTCGATTCGATCCTGATCGACGAGGCGCGGACCCCGCTGATCATCTCCGGCCCGACCGACGACAAGTCCGACCTGTACATCGGCGCTCGACCGGATCGTGAAGACGTTCGACGAGAGCGATTACGAGAAGGACGAGAAGCAGAAGAGCGTCGTCCTGACCGAGGACGGGACCGAGAAGGCCGAGCGGATGCTGGAGGCCGACGGGCTGATCGAAGGCCGCAACCTCTACGACATCGAGAACACCCAGGTGGTCCATCACCTCAACCAGGCACTCAAGGCCAACATGATGTTCCAGCAAGGACATCGATTACATCGTCAAGGACGGCAAGGTCATCATCATCGACGAGTTCACCGGCCGGATGATGGACGGGCGGCGCTGGTCGAACGGCCTCCACCAGGCGGTCGAGGCCAAGGAAGGAGTGGCGATCGAGCCCGAGAACCAGACGCTGGCCTCGATCACCTTCCAGAACTATTTCCGGATGTACCCGAAGCTCGCGGGCATGACCGGCACGGCGACGACCGAGGCGGCGGAATTCTTCGACATCTACAAGATGAACGTGGTCGCGATCCCGACCAACATGCCGGTCCTGCGGGCCGACGAGGAGGACGTCTTCTACAAGACCCTGACCGAGAAGTTCGGGGCGATCTCCGAGGAGCTCAAGACCAAGCAGGAACTCGGCCAGCCGGTGCTGGTCGGCACCGTGTCGATCGAAAAGTCGGAGATGCTGTCCGAATTCCTCGAGCAGCAAGGGGTCAAGCATTCGGTGCTCAACGCCCGCTTTCACGAGCAGGAGGCGCATATCGTCGCCCAGGCCGGGCGCATCGGCGCGGTGACGATCGCGACCAACATGGCCGGGCGCGGCACCGACATCCAGCTCGGCGGCAACCTCGATTTCCGGATGCTCGACGAGTTTCCGGACCTCGTCGCCGGCACGCCCGAATATGACGCCAAGGCGGAACAGATCCGTGCCGAAATCGAGACGGAGAAGCAGCGCGTGCTCGAGTTCGGCGGGCTCTACGTACTCGGCACCGAGCGCCACGAGAGCCGGCGCATCGACAATCAGCTGCGCGGCCGCTCGGGCCGCCAGGGCGACCCCGGCCTGTCCAAATTCTACCTGAGCCTCGACGACGACCTGCTGCGCATCTTCGGCCCGCAGACGATGTTCGCCCGGCTGATGAACAACCAACCTCGAGCAGGGCGAGGCGCTGACCCATCGCTGGATCTCGAAGGCGATCGAGACGGCCCAGAAGAAGGTCGAGGCGCGCAACTACGACATCCGCAAGCAGGTCGTCGAATTCGACGACGTCATGAACGACCAGCGCAAGGTCATCTACGAGCAGCGCGCCGACATCATGGACGCCGAGAGCGTCAGCGAGGTCATCGTCGACATGCGGGCCGACACGGTGCGGTCGATCGTCGGGGTCAATTGCCCCGAGGGCACCTATCCCGAGCAGTGGGACCTCGCGGAGCTGAAGGACAGCGTCAGCGACATCTTCGGCCTCCAGCCGCCGCTCGACGATTGGCTTCACGAAGAAGCGGTCGAGCCGGAGATCATCGCCGATCGCCTTCAGGCGCTGGCCGACGAGGCGATGGCCGCCAAGACCGAAGGCGTCGAGCCCGACCGCTGGAACGACGTCGAGAAGCAGATCCTGCTGCAGACGCTCGACCATCACTGGAAAGAGCATCTCGCGACGCTCGATGCGCTGCGTCAGGTCATCCACCTTCGGAGCTATGCGCAGAAGAAGCCGATCGACGAATATAAGCAGGAGGCCTTCCTGCTGTTCGAGCGGCTGCTGATCGCGATCCGCGAGGAAGTGACGAAGACCCTGATGCGCGCCCAGATCCAGCTCGAGGATACGCCGCCGCAACTGCCAGACTTCATCACCCAGCATCTCGACCCGTTCTCGGGCGATGACGACACGGCCGACCTCGACGCCGGCGCCCGCGGGCTGCTGGCGGGGCTGCCGCCGCTCAATATTCCGCAGCCGCCGCTGCCCCAGCGCGATGCCGAGGGTGGCGTGGTCGAGACGCCGCTCAGCCGCAACGCGCCGTGCCCGTGCGGATCCGGCAAGAAGTACAAACATTGCCACGGGCAGCTCGCGTAACGCCGGTGCGGGCCGCCGCACCCGTTGATCGGACCGAGCTGAGGCGCGCCTATCGTCGCGAGGAGGACGCGGTCGTCGCCGAGCGCCTCGCCCAGGCGCGGCTCGATCCCGACACCCTCGGCGAAGCCACTGCGATGGCGCGGACGCTCGTCAAAGGGGTGCGCGCGCACAAGCCGTCGGGCATCGACGCCTTCCTCCACGCCTACGACCTCGGCTCGGACGAGGGCATCGCCATGATGTGCCTCGCCGAAGCGCTGCTGCGCATTCCGGACGCCCACACCGCCGATGAGCTGATCGCCGACAAGCTCGCCGGGCCCGACTGGTCGGAGAAGCTCGGTGCGTCGGATTCGTCGTTCGTCAACGCCGCGACCTTCTCGCTGCTGCTGACCGGCAAGGTGCTGGAAAGCGCGCAGGACCGCTCCGACAATTGGAAGGCGGCGCTGGGCCGCGCGGTCGGGCGGCTCGGCGAGCCGGTCGTCCGCACCGCGGTGCGCGAGGCGATGAAGATTCTCGGCCGCAATTTCGTGTTCGGCCGGACCATCGACGAAGCGCTGAAGCGCGCCGAGCCCGAACGCCGGCAGGAACTCAGCCACAGCTTCGACATGCTCGGCGAGGCGGCCAAGACCTTCGCCGATGCCGAGCGCTATGCCGACGCCTATCGCGGTGCCCTCGACCGCATCGCCAAGGAGGCGAAGGACGGCTTTCGCAAGTCGCCGGGCATTTCGGTCAAGCTGACCGCGCTCCATCCGCGCTACGAATATCTGCACGCCGAAGAAGCGGTCGCCGCGGTGCTGCCGATCGTACGCGAGCTGGCGCTGAAGGCCTCGACGGCCGATGTCCATTTCACCATCGACGCCGAGGAGGCCGACCGGCTCGAGCTGCAGATGGATGTGTTCGAGGCGTTGCTCGCCGACGACGAGTTGTTTGCCCCAAGAAAGGACGGAAGCTCCTGGGGCGGGTTCGGGATCGCGATCCAGGCCTATCAGAAGCGCGCGCGGCCGCTGTGCGAGTGGGCCGTTGCCGCTGCCCGGGCGAATCGCCGCAAGCTGATGGTCCGCCTGGTCAAGGGTGCCTATTGGGACACCGAGGTCAAGGCCGCCCAGGTCGCCGGCCTGCCCGATTATCCGGTGTTCACACGCAAGGTCGCGACCGACGTCTCCTACCTCGCCTGCGCCAAGACCCTGCTCGACGCGAGCGACGTCATCTACCCGGCATTCGCGACCCACAATGCCAACACCATCGGCCAGGTGAAGGCGCTGGCGAAGGGCCGGCCGTTCGAGTTCCAGCGGCTGCACGGCATGGGCGAGGCGCTGTACGAGGAGCTGGCGCGGCTCGAGGCGGGGATCGGCGATGCGCGCACCCCGGTGCGCATCTATGCGCCGGTCGGCAGCCACAAGGAGCTGCTCGCCTATCTCGTCCGGCGGCTGCTCGAGAACGGCGCCAACTCGAGCTTCGTCAATCGCATCGCCGACGAGGCGGTTTCGCTCGACGAGCTGGTCCGGGACCCGGTCGCCGAGCTCGCCGGGCTCGCGCCCAAGCGCAACCCGAAGATCGTCCTGCCGCCCGAGCTGTTCGCCGCCGAGCGCCGCAACAGCGCCGGCGTGGATCTCTCGGATCCGCTCGTGCGCGAGCCGTTGCTCGAGCGGCTGAAGGCCCTCGAAAGCCGCAGCTGGACGGCCCAGCCGACGCTCGGGTCGGGTAAGCCACGGCCGGTGACTTCGCCGACCGACCGGCGGGTCGAAGTCGGGACCGTGTTCGAGGCCAGCGCCGACGAGGTCGACCGGATGGTCCGCGCCGGCCATGCGGCGCAGGTCGGCGTGGGATGCGCTCGGCGGCGAGGCCCGTGCCGGGCTGCTCGAGCGCGCGGCCGATCTCTACGAGGAGCATGCCGAGGAGTTCTTCTCGCTGTGCATCCGCGAGGCTGGGAAGACCCTGATCGACGCGGTGCTCGAAGTGCGCGAGGCGGTCGACTTCCTCCGGTTCTACGCGTCGGAGGCGCGCCGCCAGTTCGCCCGTCCGCTGCCGCTGCCCGGCCCGACCGGCGAGCAGAACGAGCTGCGCCTGCACGGCCGCGGGGTGTTCGGCAGCATTAGTCCCATGGAATTTCCCGCTGGCGATCTTCACCGGCCTGACCTCGGCGCCGCTCGCCGCGGGCAACGCGGTGATCACCAAGCCGGCCGGGCAAACGCCGTTGATCGGCGCGCTGGCCGTCGAGCTGATGCATAAAGCGGGCATTCCGCGGGACGTGGTGCAGCTCGCGCCGGGTGCAGGCAGCGTCGTCGGCGGGACTTTGACGGCGCATCCGCTGCTCGCCGGCGTGGTCTTCACCGGCTCGACCGAGACGGCGCGTACGATCAACCGCACGCTGGCCGACCGCGACGGGCCGATCATCCCGTTCATCGCCGAGACCGGCGGTCAGAATGCGATGATCGTCGACAGCTCGGCGCTGCCCGAGCAGGTCACCCGCGACGTCATCTCCTCCGCCTTCCAGAGCGCTGGGCAGCGCTGCTCCGCGCTGCGCGTGCTGTTCGTCCAGGAAGACGTCGCCGACCAGATGATCGCGATGGTCGCCGGGGCGATGCGCGCGCTCAAGGTCGGCGACCCAAGCAAGCTCACCACCGACGTCGGCCCGGTCATCGACAATGGCGCCAAGCGGCTCCTCGACGAGCATATCGCATGGCTCGACCAGAATGCGGAGAAGGTCTGCGTGTTGGAGCCTCCGTCGGAGGCTAAGAACGGCTGCTTCGTTGCTCCCGCATTTTATGAGCTTCAATCTCTAAGTCAGTTGAAACATGAGAACTTTGGTCCTGTTCTCCACGTCATCCGTTTCCCGGCGGAAGGGCTCGAGCAGGTCGTTCGGGACATCAATGCGACGGGCTACGGACTGACGCTCGGGCTGCAGAGCCGGATCGACACGGTGCGCGATTATGTCGAAGAGCATGCCCGGGTCGGCAACTTCTACGTCAACCGCAACCAGATCGGGGCGATCGTCGAAAGCCAGCCGTTCGGCGGCGAGGGCTTGAGCGGCACCGGGCCCAAGGCCGGCGGCCCGCATTATGTCGCGCGCTTCGCGACCGAGCGCGTGACCTGCATCGACACCACCGCGGCCGGCGGCAACGCCTCGCTGATGGCAGCGCTCGAGGGATGAGGCTCGCGCGCGCAGCGGTCGTCCTGGCGTCGGCCGCGGGGCTGTCCGCCTGCGGCGGCTATTACAACGACTTCGACATCATCAACGGGACCAAGGTCGAAATCCTGGACCTTTCGGTGCGCGACGGCCCGAATGTGTGGCAACTCGGCAAGCTCAAGCCAGGCGCGCAGACGACCTTCCACGGCCACCTTGCCGGCCAGGACACCGGAACCATCTCCTGGACCATCGCCGGCAAGCGTTATTCGGCCGATGGCTGCTTCTACACGGTCGGCGGCGCGACCCACGGGACGGTCATCGTCGCGGGCGACCACCTCGACTATCGCTGCACCTGACCTGTCCCAGGCTGATACGGTCCGGAACCGCCGCTGGACGGTTCGCCCGCCCGGGCGTTGATGGACCTGCGGGGTGGTCTTTTAGCGAGACACGAACGCACCTCGCCGGAGCGGTCGGCCTCTCCGGGTCTGGCCGCTCCGTATTTCAGATCACGATTCGCAGGTCGGCCCCGCCCGCCGCCGACTCCAGCGCGACGATCGAGCCGCCGTGGGCGAGCGCGACCTGGCGGGCGAAGCTCAAGCCGACTCCGCTGCCACCCTTGTGGGTGGTGTAGAAGGGCAGGAAGATGTCCTCCCGGCGATCCTGCGGATGCCCGGCCCATTGTCCTCGACATCGATCCGGAAACGCCCGTTCGGCTCGCGCTGGACGCTCAGCGAGACGGCCGGCGCCGCGCTGTCGTTCGTGGCCCCGGATCCCGTTGCGCAGCAGGTTGAGCACGGCGTGGGCGAGCAGCTCCGGGTCGGCGGTGAGCGACAGCGACTTGGGCTTGACCTCGACCCGGCCCTCGATCTGGCGTTCGCCGGCGCTGGCCAAGGCGAGGCGCAGGATCTCCTCGGCCCACGGCGCGGCCTTGAACGAGCGGCGGTGGACTTCCGGGGCTCTGGGCGAACTCGCGATAGCTTTCGACGAAGCGCAGGATGCCTTCGGCCCGGCGCGCGACGGTCTCTGCGCCGGTCTGCGCGTCGGCGACGTCGGCGCCCGCCTTTGCCGCCGCGGCGACCATGTCGGCGCCCGACCGCGCCAGCGACGTGACCGGGTCAGCGAATTCATGATCTCGTGGGTCAGCACCCGGACGAGGTCGGCCTGGGCCGCGACCTCGAGCGCGCCGAGCTCGCTCTGCACCGGCAGGATCGACAGCACCGTCACCGGCTGGTCGAGCCGCGCCACCTGGGCCGAGGCGAAGATCGCCTTTGCGGAACGCCGTCGAGCATCAGCCGGGTGATCTTGCGGGTCCCGGGCGGCAGCTTGACCGCCGCCGCGAGCTCCGGGCCCGAGCGCGTCAAAGTCGCCGACCCGGCTCATCGGATGTCGCGCGAACAACTGGCGCGCGGCCTTGTTGAGCAGCTCGACCCGCCCGTCCTGGTCGATCGTCACCAGCGCGCTCGGCGAATCGTCGACGATCGCCGACAGGTAGCGCGCCTCGGCGCTCTCCTTCTGTGCCGCGCCTGCAGCGTCTTCATCGCCGCGTCGAGCGTGTCGCCGAGCACGTCGAAGCCGCCGCCGCTCGGGTCGGAGAAGCGCTGCGAATAATCCTCGAAGCGAACCGATTCGATGAACCGCGACACCAGGAAATTGGTGCGGCGGATGAAATTCCACAGGCCGGCGAGGGCGACGATGCCGATCAGCGCCGCGACGATCCAGCCCGGCGCGCAGGCCCGGCGTCGTTGAGCGCCTTGACGACCAGCAGATCGCGCGCGACGAGCACGCATCGTGCGCCAGGCAAGCCCGAATTCGAACTTGCGCCTAAAGTCCATGCTTCTCCATGCGGCGGTAGAGCGCGCCGCGGCACAAGCCGAGCTCGCGCGGCCGCGAGCGAGATGTTGAAATGGTGCATGCGCAGCGCCCGCTCGATCATCTGCCTCTCGAGCTGGTCGAGGTTGAGGCTGTCGCCGACCACCGGCACGACGCCGCTTCGGACCGCCGCGGGCAGCGGGAAATCCTCGATCCGGTAGCGGTCGCCGTCGGCCATGATCACCGCCCGCTCGGCGGCATGGCGCAGCGCGCGGACGTTGCCCGGCCAGTCGTGGCGCAGCAGCGCTTCGAGCACGTCCGGCGGGATTCGCGCGCGGGCTTGTCATATTTGCGCGCATAGAGGCCGAGATAATGGTCGAGCAGGACCGGAATGTCCTCGCGCCGTTCGCGCAGCGGCGGCAAATCGATTTCGATCGTGTTGAGCCGGAACAGCAGGTCCTGGCGGAAGCGCTTCTCGTCGGCCAGCTGCTCGGCCGACAGGTTGGTCGCGGCGACGACCCGGACGTCGATCGGCAGCGGCTGTTGGCGCCGACCGGCAGCACCTCGCGCTGCTCGAGCGCGGTCAGCAGCTTGGGCTGGAGGTGCAGCGGCAGGTTGCCGACCTCGTCGAGGAACAGGGTGCTGCCGTCGGCCGCCTTGAGCCGGCCGATGCGCTCGCCGACGGCGCCGGTGAACGCGCCTTTGACATGGCCGAACAGCTCGGACTTCGAACAACGTCTCGGTGGTCGCGCCGAGGTCGATCGAGACCAGCGGCAGGCCGCTGCGCCGCGACAGGCGGTGGATCTCGCGCGCGACGATCTCCTTGCCGGTGCCGTTTTCGCCGAGGATCAGGACGTTGGCGTCGGTCGGCGCGGCGCGCTCGATCAGGTCGCGGACGCGCTGCAGCGCCGCCGACTTGCCGATCAGCGGCGTTTCGACCGACGGCACGAGCTCGGACGCGCGGCCGCGCTCGATCGCGCATCGATCCGGCTCGCGGCGCAGCGCGGCGGCGCTGCGCACCGTCGCCGCCAGCCGCTCGTTGCTCCACGGCTTGGCGACGAAGTCGCTGGCGCCGCGCTTGATCGCCTCGACCGCGACCGACACCGCGCCGTGCGCGGTGATGATCACCACGGCCGAATCGGGGTCCTGCGTCCATGATCCGGGCGAGATAGTCGAGGCCCTCGCGCCCGTCGGTCGCCGAGCGCTCGAAATTGAGGTCGAGCAGGATCGCGTCGGGCGATTCGCGCTTGAGCAGCGGCAGCAGCTCGGCCGGCGACTGCAGCGTCTCGATCCGCTCGAACTGGTCGCGCAGCGCAAGCCGCGCGGCGAGGGCGATATCGGGATCGTCGTCGACGACCACGGCAAGGTTGAATAGCGAGGTCACGCTACATCTGTAGCGTCACTGTCCGGAAATGAACAGTGCCATCTCGAAAAATATCTCAAATTCGGCTCACTTGGCACGGCGACCTTGCAGCGCACGACCGTTGCAGTGGGGCATGAGTTCGTGCCGACATCGCGCTGCAGAGGGGCAAGGGGAGCGGAAACGCTGCCCGGCTTGTCCGCTTTCGGACAATCGCTGCCCATGGCCGGACAATGAGCCTGGTCGAGCTCCGCCAGCCGCCGCGCAGCGAGGCCGTCACCGGCGGCGCGATGGATCGCGTCGTCGACGCGCAGGCAGATCGACAAGCGCATCCTGATCGGGGCCGGCGCCGCCGGCGTGCTGCTGCTGGTCCTGCTGTTCTGGCTGTTCGCGCCGCGCGCCGACTCACAGTCGGTCAACCCCGATCGGCTGTCGATCGCGAGCGTCGAGCAGGGCGTGTTCGACGACTTCCTGCCGCTGCGCGCGCGGGTGACTCCGCTCGTCACCGTCTATCTCGACGCGGTCGAGGGCGGCCGGGTCGAGAAGAAGCTGGTCGAGGACGGCGCCGAAGTGGTCGCCGGCCAGCCGCTGGCGATCCTGTCCAATGCCGAGCTCCAGCTGTCGACGCTCGAGAAGCAGGCGGAGGTCGAGCAGCAGCTCAACAACATGCGCAGCCAGGAGCTGGCGCTCACCCAGACCCGCAACAGCAATTTGCGCGACCTCAACCAGGCGGAGACGGACCTCGCCAAGATGCGGCGCCAGTACGAGCTGCAGAAGCCGCTGGCGGACAAGGGCTTCGTTGCCTCCGAAGGTCTTCAACGACACCCGCGACGACCTCAGTACCAGCAGCAGCGGCTGCAGATCCTGAAGCAGAGCATCGCCCAGACCGAGGCGCTCCAGTCGAGCCAGCTGCGGCAGCTGCGGGCCGCTGCTTCCTCGCTCAACAGCAGCATGGGCATCGCCCAGACCAGCCTCGGCCAGCTCAACATCCGGGCGCCGGTGAGCGGGCAGGTCAGCGGGTTCGACATCCAGCTCGGCCAGTCGCTCCAGCAGGGCGAGCGGATCGGCCAGATCGACAGCAGCGGCGCCGACAAGTTGATGGCCGACGTCGACGAATTCTACCTTGGCCGGGTCCAGGTCGGGCAGGGCGCTTCCGCCGACATCGACGGCAAGACCTACCGGCTCAAGGTCTCGAAAATCTATCCGCAGGTGCGCAACGGGCAGTTCTCGATCGACCTGGTGTTCGTCGGGCCCGAACCGCAGTCGATCCAGCGCGGCCAGACCGTCCAGGCCAAGCTGACGCTGGCGATTCCTCGCGCGCCGTGCTGATCCCCAACGGCGCCTTCTTCAACGACACCGGCGGCAACTGGGTGTTCGTCGTCGACTTAGGCGGCAAGAGCGCGACCAAGCGCCAGGTCCAGTTGGGGCGCAAGAACAGCGATTTCATCGAGGTGGTGAGCGGCCTCAAGCCCGGCGAGCGGGTCATCACCTCATCCTACAGCGGGCTGGTCGACAAGGACCGGCTGACCTTCGATTCCAACGATTAGGAAAGGAACGCGATCGTGCTCACGATGACTGGCCTCACCAAGAGCTACCGCACCGACACGGTCGAGACCACGGCGCTCGACTGCGTCGACCTCGACATCGCCGACGGCGAATTCGTCGCCATCATGGGGCCGTCGGGCTGCGGCAAGTCGACCCTGCTCAACGTCATGGGCATGCTCGATAGCCCGAGCGACGGCTCCTACGTGTTCAACGGCCAGGAAGTCGCGGGGCTGAGCGAATCGCAGCTCGCCGACACGCGCAAGGCCAACATCGGCTTCATCTTCCAGAGCTTCAACCTGGTCGACGAGCTGACCGTGCGCGAGAATGTCGAGCTCGCCTTGCTCTATCACGGCCACTCGGGCTCGGAGCGCAAGTCGCGCGTCGACCGGGTGCTCGACAAGGTCGGGATCGCGCACCGCGCCAAGCATCGCCCGACCCAGCTGTCGGGCGGGCAGCAGCAGCGCGTCGCGGTCGCCCGGGCGCTGGTCGGCGAGCCCAAGCTGATCCTCGCCGACGAGCCGACCGGCAACCTCGACACCGCGCATGGCGAGGAGGTCATGCGCATGCTCCGCCAGCTCAACCAGGAAGGCTCGACCATCGTCATGGTCACCCACTCGCCGGCCCACGCCGACTTCGCCAGCCGGGTCGTCAACATGCTCGACGGCCGCATCCTGCAGGAGCGGCGCCGCGCCGCCTGAACACTTGGTCGAAACGCTTTCGAGGACGAATGCTATGTGGCGCAATTACTGGACGGTCGCGGTTCGGGCGCTCGCCAAGAGCAAGACCTATTCGATCATCAACATCGCCGGCCTCGCCATCGGCATGGCCGCGTGCATCCTGATCCTCCTCTACATCCGCTACGAGGAAAGCTACGACAAGTGGCTCCCGGACGTCGCCAACACCTACCAGCTCCAGGCCTGGTACGCGCATCCCAAGGACGGCCCGCCGAACTTCCTGCAGATGTCGGCCTACGTGTCCGGGGACCGGATCAAGAAGGATTTCCCGCAGGTCGAGCGCACCGTCTACGTCCAGGACAATGAGCCGGTGCTGGTTAAGGACGGCCGGCCGAGGCGACCCAGAACTGGCTGTTCGCCAACGACGACTTCCTCAAGGTGGTCAGCCTGCCGCTCGCCTCCGGCACCTCGCTGACCGCGCCGGAGACGGCCGTCATCACGCAGGCGGAGGCGATCAAGCGCTTCGGCACCGACCAGGTCGCCGGGCGAACGATGACGATCATCACCAGGGGCGTGAAGCACGACCTCAAGATCAACGGCGTGCTGAAGACCCTGCCGAAGAACTCGAGCCTCAAGATCGACGCCATCATCCGGCTGGATTTCAACACCTTCTACCACGACGCGCCGGACTTCCTGACCTGTTGGGGATGCCAATCGGGTTGGGTGTTCGCGAAGCTCCGGCCGGGAACCGACGTCAACGCGGATCGAGGCGCAGATGCCGGCCTGGGAGAAGCGCAACATCCCTGACGAGATCAACGGCAACCTGCGCTCGAATGCCGGCGAGGAGCAGGACTGGCATCTCGTCAACCTGACCGACATCCATCTCGGCAAGGCGCAGGACGGCGTCGATGACACCGGGCAACGACCGGCGGTCGATCGCGACCTTCGCGATCATCGCGCTGCTGATCCTCGGCATGGCCGTGGTGAACTTCACCAACCTCGCCACCGCCCGCGCCAGCCAGCGCGCCCGCGAAGTCGCGCTGCGCAAGGTGCTGGGAGCGACCCGCAAACAGCTGATCGTCCAGTTCGTCGCGGAATCGATCCTGATTTCCGCGGTCTCGATGCTGCTCGGGCTCGCGCTGGTCGAACTGCTCGTGAAACCGTTCGCCGCCTTCCTCGACGCCGACTTGGCGCTCAGCTTACCTGGGCAAGGAGGGCATCCTGTTGCCGGCCATCGGCCTGACCCTGCTGGTCGGGATCATCAGCGGCCTCTACCCGGCCTTCTTCCTGTCCCGGTTCCAGCCGGCCCAGGTGCTCAAGGCCAACCGCTCGGCGGCCGAGACGCCGGGGTCGGGCCGCCTGCGGACGGCGCTCGTGGTGCTGCAGTTCGCGGTTTCGATCGGGCTCATCATCTGTACCGCCGTGATCTACGGCCAAACCCTGTTCGCCCGCTCGGTCGACCCCGGCTTCAAGCGCGACCATATCCTGCAGCTCGAGGAGCTCGCCGCGCCCAGCTGTTTCCCAAGGCCGACATGATCGTCCACCAGATGCAGCGGGTTCCCGGCGTGGAGGCCGCGGCGCTGACCGACATCGGGATCAACACGACCAATCAGAGCAACACCTACATCATCCCGCCGGGCAGCAACCAGCAGGTGCTGATCGGGCAGTATAATGTCGGCCAGGACTTCCTGAACGCGATGGGACTGACGTTGAAGGCCGGCCGGTGGTTCGACGCGAACCGCGCGGTCGACGACATGACCACCCCGTACCCGCGCCAGATTGAGGTCGAAAAGGCGCTCGCGACGCGGGGCGCGAACGTCGTCCTCAACGAATATGCGGTCAAGAAGCTCGGCTTCAAATCGGCCCAGGACGCGATCGGCAAGGTCGTCCGCGGCAAGTTGCTCAACGACGACGCCGGCCAGTTCGCGATCACGGTCATCGGCGTGGTCGGCGATTCGCGCTTCCGCTCGGTCCGCACGCCGATCGATTCGATCATGTTCCGCAAGGTCACCGCCGGTCCCGGCTGGATGGTCGTGCGCTACAAGGGCGACCCGGCGACGGTTCGCGGGGCGATCGAGCGGCAATGGCGCCAGATCACCAACGAAGTGCCGTTCAACGCCAAGTTCAGCGAGGACGTGATGGCCGAGCTGTACAAGAAGGAGGACGCCCGGGCGCAGACCTTCGCCGCCTTCGCGCTGCTGGCCGTGATCATCGGCTGCCTCGGCCTGTTCGGTCTCGCCGCCTTCACCGCCGAGCGGCGCACCAAGGAGATCGGCATCCGCAAGGTTCTCGGCGCGCGCACGCAGGACATCGTCCGGCTGCTGGTATGGCAGTTCAGCCGGCCGGTGATCATTGCCAATGTGATCGCCTGGCCGGTCGCCTGGTGGCTGATGCGCGACTGGCTCAACAACTTCGACGAGCGGATCACGCTCGGCCCGGTGCCGTTCCTGCTCGCCGCGGGAATCGCGCTGGCGATCGCCGTGGTGACCGTGGTCGGCCACTCGGTCCGGGTCGCCCGCGCCAACCCGATCCATGCGCTTCGCTACGAATGAGGTTTGTGCCAGGCACCCTTTCACTCTGGCACTTGCGCGGTCACCGCGGTTGCGAATGCTGCTCGCAGCCGCGGTGGCTTCGTCGAAAGAAGGAATGGCTCCCCGGGCCTGATTCGAACAGGCGACCATTCGATTAACAGTCGAACGCTCTACCGCTAAGCTACCGGGGAGCAGCCCGCAGCCAAGGCTCGCGGGCAGGCGGGCTAGATAGCGAAGCCGTCCTTAAAGGCAAGTGACTAACCTCTCCCACCGGGAGAGGGAGGGAGCAGCGAAGCTGCGGAAGGGTGAGGTCGACCTCACCCCGCTCGCTATCGACGAGTTCGACCCTCTCCCGTCGGGAGAGGGTGTCACGTGGCGAATTGCTCCAGCGCGATGCGCTCGTCGAGCGCATGTTCGGGGTCGAACAGCAAGGTCAGTGATTTCTCGCGGTCGAGCGTCACCTCGACCCGCGCGACATCGCGCACCTCATACTGGTCGGCGACGGCCGAGACCGGGCGGTTTTCGGCCTCGAGGATGCGGAAGCAGACCGCGGTGTCGTCGGGCAGGATCGCGCCCGACCAGCGGCGCGGGCGGAACGGGCTGATCGGGGTCAGCGCCAGCATCTTCGCGGCCAGCGGCAGGATCGGGCCGTGGGCGGAGAGGTTGTAGGCGGTCGAACCGGCCGGAGTTGCGACCAGCACGCCGTCGCAGGCGATTTCGGGCAGTGCGACGCGGCCGTTGACCGAAATCTCGATCTTGGCCGTCTGGCGCGTTTCGCGGAGCAGCGAGACCTCGTTGATCGCGGCATGGATGAAGGTCTCGCCGCCGACCGTTGTCGCGCGCATCTCGAGCGGTGCGACGCGGATCGCCTTGGCCGCCGCGATCCGCTCGGCGAGCCCGTCGAGCCGCCATTCGTTCATCAGGAAGCCGACCGTGCCGAGGTTCATCCCGAACACCGGCAGCTGTGCGCATTCGCCTTCGAGCATGCGGTGCAGCGTGTGGAGCATGAAGCCGTCGCCGCCGAGCGCGACCAGCGTCCGGGCGCTCCCCGGCGGCGCGAAGCGGTAGCGCCGGCGCAGCTCCGTTTCGCCCTGGCTGGCCGCCTCGCGATGCGAGGCGAGGAGGCCGATGCCGACGCTCGCGAGATCGGCGGCTTCGCCTTCGGGTGCGTTATGCGGCGCGTCCGCGGTCAATGGTCGTCCTCGTGCAGCCTTGGCGCAGGCGTGAACCATAGGAAGATTGCCGCCGCGCGTCACTGTCCCGTTTCGGGGCGCGACTGGCGGGTCGGCTTCCCGTGCCGGTAACCGCGCGTTAGGCGTCGGCACATGTTGAAGTGGGACAGCGTCTTCGAATGGGGGAGGCGGGCGTCGGACCGTAAGGCGCCGGCGCCCGTTACGCCGGCGCGCGACCAGCTGCTCGAGAGCATCATCGCGCACGAGCAGGTCGAGGTTCTCTACCAGCCGCAGATCGAGCCGAGCAGCGGCCGCATTGCCGGCGCCGAGGCGCTGGCGCGGTCGGCGATCACGCCGTCGGCGCAGACTTTGTTCGCCCGCGCCGCCGCCGCCGGGCTCGGCGAGCGCCTGTCGCGGCTGGTGCAGCGCAAGGCGCTGCGTTCCGCCGCGGTGTGGGAAGGCCCGCTCAAGGGCCTGAAGCTGTCGATCAACCTGCTGCCCGAGGACATTTCGCGCGACGGCTATGAGCAATGGCTGCTCGACGAGGTCGCGGCCAACGGAATGGATCCGAAGCGGCTGACGGTCGAGATCACCGAGAGCGCCTTGCTGGTCGATCAGCCGGCGGTCGCCCAGCGGCTGTCGCGGCTGCGCGACGCCGGGATCTCCGTCGCCATCGACGATTTCGGCACCGGCTATGCGAGTCTCGCCTATCTGACGACGCTGCCGCTCGACATGATCAAGATCGACCGCGGGCTGATCGCCGACATCGTCGGCGGCGAGCGCGACCGGATCGTGGTCCGGGCGATGATCCGGCTGGCCCGCGAGCTCGACCTGGCGGTCGCGGTCGAAGGCGTCGAGAGCACCCCGCAGCTGCAATTGCTCGCCGAATGGGGCTGCGACCTCTACCAGGGCTTCCTCGGCGCCGGGGCGCTGACCGAGGAAGAGCTGTGGCGCTTCGTCGCCGCGGCGCAAATCCAGGAAGTGGCCTAGCGGCGGCGCCGCCTGAACGCTGTTCCCGGTTCGTCTGTCGAATAATCCGCGCAACCGCCTGACGCCCCTGCTTCACCCCGGCGACGGAGGTGGGACATGCGGCACTTTGGACTCGCGCTCGTACTGGCGGCAGCCGTGGTCGGCGGTTGCGGCAAGACCGAACCGCCGCGGCAATATTCGCAAGCGGCGCTCGACCAGGCGCTGGCGGACCCGGGCCGAAAGGACCAGAGCAGCGCGGACGCCAGGCGCAAGCCCCGCGAGCTCGTCGCTTTCGCCGGCGTCAAGCCGGGCGACAAGGTGCTCGATCTCATTCCCGGCAGCGGATACTGGACCCGCATCTTCAGCAAGATCGTCGGGCCCGGCGGCAAGGTCTATGCAATCTGGCCGGAAGCCTATGCGTCCGAAGCGAGCGGCGATGTTGCCACCCTCAAGAAACTGGCAGCCGATCCGACCTACGGCAATATCGTCAGCCAGGTACAGCCGACCACGACGCTGACTGCACCCGAGCCGCTCGACGTGGTGTGGACCTCGCAAAACTATCACGATTATCCGGACAAATTCATGGGCAAGAACGATCCGTCGGTGCTCAACAACGCCGTGTTCCAGATCCTCAAGCCGGGCGGGACCTACGTGATCATCGACCATATGGCGAAGCCTGGCACCGGGCTTGCGAACACCGACACATTGCATCGCGTCGACCCGGCGATCGTCCGTAAGGAAGTCGAAGCCGCGGGCTTCAGGTTTGTCGGCGAGAGCAGCGTGCTCAACAATCCGGCCGACCCGCTCGATATCGCCGTGTTCGACAAGTCGATCCGCGGGCACACGAGCCAGTTCGCCTACAAGTTCGTGAAGCCTTAGCTCCTAGGCGACCTCGAGCTCGCGCTTTTGCCCTACCGCAGCGACCCGCGCGAGGCCGCGCGCCAGCTGCAAGGCGCCCTCCAACCGTGCGTCGGGCGTGGGCCAGTTACGCGCGACGACGAGCTTGCTGTCCGGCCGCAGCTTCGCCGAGCCCTTCAACCGCTCGATGTAGCCGAGCAGCCCGGCGAGGTCAGGGAAGCCGGCGTCGGCGAAGGTGACCACCGCGCCGCGCGGCCCGAGGTCGAGCTTGGCGATGCTCGCCGCTTTGCAGTTGAGCTTGACCTCGACGATCTTGAGCAGGTTCGCGGTCTCGTCGGGAAGCGCCCCGAAGCGGTCGATCAGCTCGGCGGCGAACTCGTCGATCGCACGGCGGTCGTCGAGGTCGCCGAGCCGCCGGTAGAGGCCCATGCGGAGGTCGAGATCGGGCACGTAGGCCTCGGGTATGAGGATCGGCGCGTCGATGCTGATCTGGGGCGTGAATTCCTCGGCCCGGGCGACGCCGCCGGCCTTGAGCTCGACGATCGCGTCCTCGAGCATCGATTGATAGAGCTCGAACCCGACCTCCTTGATGTGGCCGGACTGCTCGTCGCCGAGCAAGTTGCCGGCGCCGCGGATGTCGAGGTCGTGGCTGGCCAGCTGGAAGCCGGCGCCGAGGCTGTCGAGGTCGGCCAGCACCTGCAGCCGCTTCCGCGCCCCTTCGGTGATCGAGCGGTCCTCCGGCATCGTCAGATAGGCGTAAGCCCGGGTCTTCGCCCGGCCGACGCGCCCGCGCAGCTGATAGAGCTGGGCGAGGCCGAAGCGGTCGGCGCGGTGAACGACGAGGGTGTTGGCGGTCGGGATGTCGAGCCCGCTCTCGACGATCGAGGTCGACAGGAGAACGTCATACTTGCGGTCGTAGAAGGCGCTCATCCGCTCCTCGACCTGGCTCGCGCTCATCTGCCCGTGCGCGGTCACCGCCTTCACTTCGGGGACGTGCTCGCCGAGCCATTCTTCCATGTTCGGCAAATCGGCGATGCGCGGCACGACGAAGAAGCTCTGCCCGCCGCGATAATGTTCGCGCAGCAGCGCTTCGCGAAGAACGACGCCGTCCCACGGCGTGACGTAGGTGCGCACCGCGAGGCGGTCGACCGGGGGGGTCTGGATGACGCTCAAATCGCGCAACCCCGACATCGCCATCTGCAGCGTGCGCGGGATCGGGGTTGCGGTCAGGGTGAGGACGTGGACGTCGGCCCGGAGCGCCTTCAGCCGCTCCTTGTGGGCCACTCCGAAATGTTGCTCCTCATCGACGATGACCAGCCCCAGGCGCTTGAACTGGATGCTTTTCGCGAGCAGCGCGTGGGTGCCGATGACGATGTCGACGGTGCCGTCGGCGACGCCCTCCCTGGTCTTCTTCGCTTCGGCCGCCGGGACCAGCCGCGACAGGCGCCCGACGTTGATCGGGAAGCCCTGCAGCCGCTCGACGAAATTCCGGTAATGCTGGCGGGCGAGCAAGGTCGTCGGGCAGATCAGTGCGACCTGTTTGCCCGACATCGCCATGACGAAGGCGGCGCGCAGCGCGACCTCGGTCTTGCCGAAGCCGACGTCGCCGCACACCAGCCGGTCCATCGGCTTGCCCGCTTCGAGATCGGCGAGGACGTCGGCGATCGCCCGGTCCTGGTCGTCGGTCTCCTCGTACGGGAAGCGGTCGACGAATTGCGGGTAGCTCGAGTCCGGCTCGGCGACGACGCCCGAGCGGGTCGCGCGCAACGCCGCGGTCTTGATCAGCTCGCCGGCGATCTCGCGGATGCGCTCCTTCATCCGCGCCTTGCGCCGCTGCCACGCCTCGCCGCCGAGGCTGTCGAGCGCGACTCCGTCGCTCTCGCTGCCGTAGCGGGAGAGCAGCTCGATATTCTCGACCGGCACGTAGAGCTTGTCGCCGCGCGCATATTCGAGCGCGACGCAATCGTGCGGGACCTTGCTGACCGGGATCTGGGTCAGGCCTTCGTAGCGGCCGATGCCGTGGTCGGCATGTACCACGAGGTCGCCCGGCGACAGCGCCGCCAGCTCGGCGAGGAAGGCGTCGGCCGCCTTGCGCTTCTTGCGGCGGCGGACGAGCCGGTCGCCGAGCATGTCCTGCTCGGTGAGCACGGCGACGTCGCGCGTGGTGAAGCCGTGGTCGAGCGGCAGCACGAGCAACGCCGGCTGGGCCTTCGCGCCGAGCGCCTCCTGCCAGGTGTCGGCGAACTTCTGGGTCTTGAGACCGCTGTCCTCGAGCAGGCCGCTCAAGCGCTCGCGGGCGCCCCTGGTGTAGCTCGCGAGCACCACCTTGCGCCCGCGCTTCCGGAGCGCTGCGACATGCTCCGCGACCGCCGCATAGACGTTGGCCTGCTGCGCCCGCTCGGGCGCGAAGTCGCGCGCCGGCTCGACCCCGAAGTCGATCGTGCGGTCGGATTCGGGCTCGGGGAAAGGCGAGGCGAGGTGAACCGGCCGCTCCGCGACGAGCGCGCCCCATTCGTCCTGCGGCAGATAGAGCGTCGTGGGCTCGAGCGGCCGGTAATTGCCCGGCTCCGCAGCCATCGCCCGAGTCCGGTTCTGGAAATAATCGTCGATCGAGTCGCGCCGGGCGTCGAGCGCCTGGTCGGCGTTCGAGTCGCGCAGCACCAGGTCGTTCTCGCCGAGATGGTCGAACACGGTGTCGAGCCGCTCCTCGAGCAGCGGCAGCCAATGCTCCATCCCGGCCATCCGGCGGCCGCTCGACAGCGCCTGGTAGAGCGGGTCCTGGGTCGAGGCCGCTCCGAACGCCTCGCGATAGCCCGACCGGAAGCGCCGGATCGTGTCCGCGTCGAGCAGCGCCTCGGACGCCGGCAGCAGGGTGAAGGCGGCGGCCTTGTCGGTCGAGCGCTGGTCGGCGGGGTCGAAGCGACGCAGGCTGTCGATCTCATCGCCGAAGAAATCGAGGCGCAGGGCCAGCTCTTCGCCGCCCGGGAACAGGTCGATCAGCGAGCCGCGGACCGCATATTCGCCATGCTCGGCGACGGTGTCGGCACGCTGGTAGCCGAGCGCGTTCAATTGCTCGACCAGCGCCTGGCGGTCGATCCGCTCGCCTTCGGCGATGCGGCGGGTCAGCTGGCGAATCCGGAACGGGCTGAGCACGCGCTGGGTCGCGGCGCTGGCGGTGGTGACCAGCAACTGCGGCCTATCGCGCCTGGCCTGGAGTGCGTTGAGGGCCGCCAGCCGCTCCGCCATGATCCGCAGCGCCGGAGACGCGCGATCGTAGGGCAGGCAGTCCCAGGCCGGGAAGGTCACCAGCTCGACTTCGGGCGCAAACAGCGGGACCGTATCGGCCAGCGCGCGCATCGCCGCTTCGTCGGCGGCGATGACGACCGCTCGGCCGCCCGTGCTCGACCCGTGAGCGGCGCGCGCGAGATCGGCCGCGAGCCACGGCAGGAAGCCGGCCGGGACCCCGGCGAGGGTCAGCGGCTGGCCGGTGTCGAGGACGCGCTGGAGCGGCTCGCTCATTTGGCAACCGGGATGTAGTCGAGCTTCTTGAGCGCCGTGATCATAGGTCCGGCGAAGCGCCCGGGCGCCTCCGCGGTTCCGTGCGCCCAGGCCATGATGTCGACGTCCTGCTCGCCCAGCATCTCGCCGAACAACGCGCGCTCGGCCGCTCCCCACGAGGCATGGTGCGCGTCGAAGAAGCCGCCGATCAGCAAATCGGCTTCCTTGGTGCCGCGATGATGCGCGCGCCAGGCGAGGCGCTTCAGGTCCGGGTCGGTCGGCATCGGGGCGATGTAGTCGCCAGGGTGACGCTTTCGCTAGCCCGCTGCGCGCGCTAGAAAGCATCATGCGGCCCGACATTCTCAACCCGCTGTTCACCGAGGTCGAAGCGCTGAAGGGAGTCGGGCCGCAGGTCGCCAAGCAGCTGAAGCGGCTCGACCTGACCCGGCGTGGTCGACCTGCTGTACCATCTGCCGACCGGGGCGATCGAGCGGGTGCGCGCGCCGCACGCCAGCGCCACCCTGCTCGGCCGCAACGTGATCCTCGACCTGACGCCGTTCGAGACCCGCGAGGGCCGCTCGGGCCGCGGGCCGACGCGAATCTTCGCCGCGGACGGCGACGGCAACACCATCAGCCTGGTCTATTTCAACAATCCCGGCTGGGCCAAGCGCACGCTGCCGATCGGCGAAACGCGCATCGGTCTCGGGCAAGCTCGAGCACTATGGCGACGAATGGCAGATCATCCATCCCGGAGGTGGCGGAGCCGGGGAAGGGGCCCGCGCCGGCGCTGCGCGAGCCGGTTTATCCGCTGACCGAGGGGCTGACCAACCGCCGGCTCGGCGAGCTCGCGCGCGAGGCGCTCGAGCGCGCGCCCGACCTTCCCGAATGGATCGAGCCGGGCCTCGCCGCGCGCGAGCAGCTGGCCCGCGTGGCGGGCTTCGCTCGCCATTGCTCACCACGACCCGAACGGGAACGAGGCGCGGCGCCGCCTCGCCTATGACGAGGTGTTCGCCAACCAGCTCGCGCTCCTGCTGCTCCGCCAGTCGCAGCGCCGGCATCGCACGCCGCCGCTTGCCGGCACCGGCGAGCTGATGCGCAAGCTCAAGCTGCCCTACCAGCTGACCGACGCCCAGCGGCGCGTGATCCGCGAGATCCGCGGCGACCTGGTCCAGGCGGTGCCGATGCTGCGCCTGCTCCAGGGCGACGTCGGCTCGGGCAAGACCCTGGTCGCGGTGCGGCGATGCTGACCGCGGTCGAGGTCGGGCGCGCAGGCGGCGTTGCTCGCCCCGACCGAGATCCTCGCCCGCCAGCATCATGCGACCCTGCTCGGCCAGCTCGACAGCCTCGGCGTGCGCGTCGCGATCCTCACCGGCCGCGAAAAGGGCCGGGCGCGCGACAGCGTGCTGATGGGCCTCGCCGACGGCTCGATCGACATCCTCGTCGGCACCCACGCGATCTTCCAGGAGAAGGTCGCCTACAAGAAGCTCGGGCTCGCGGTGATCGACGAGCAGCACCGCTTCGGCGTGTCGCAGCGGCTGCTGCTGGCGTCGAAGGCCGAGCATCCGCCGCATCTGCTGGTGATGACCGCGACGCCGATCCCGCGCACGCTGACGCTGACCCAATATGGCGAGATGGACGTCAGCCGGATCGACGAGATGCCGCCCGGCCGCACGCCGGTCGAAACGCGCGTGATCAGCGAGGAGAAACTGCCGCGACGTCGTCGACGGCCTCGCCCGCCACCTCTCGGGCGGCGGGCAGGCCTATTGGGTCTGCCCGCTGGTCGAGGAAAGCGAGAAGAGCGACGCCGCCGCCGCCGAGGAGCGCGCGCGCGTGCTCAAGCTGCGCTTCGGCGAGGACAAGGTCGGGCTGGTCCACGGCCGGATGAAGGGCCCCGACAAGGATGCGGTCATGGCGCGCTTCGCTTCGGGCGAGCTCGCGGTGCTGGTCGCGACCACGGTGATCGAGGTCGGGGTCGACGTGCCCAATGCGACCCTGATGGTCGTCGAGGGCGCCGAGCGCTTCGGCCTCGCCCAGCTCCACCAGCTGCGCGGCCGGGTCGGGCGCGGCGCGGGCAAGAGCAGCTGCCTGCTGCTCCGCGGGCCGACCCTGACCGAGACGCGGCCGGGCGCGCCTCGCCCTGATGCGCGAGACCAACGACGGCTTCCGCATCGCCGAGGAGGATCTGCGGCTGCGCGGCCCCGGCGAGATCCTCGGCACGCGCCAGTCGGGCGAGGAGGCGTTCCGGGTCGCCACGCCCGAGCAGGTCGCAGAGCTGGCGCCGGTCGCGCAGAGCGACGCGCGGCTCCTGCTCGACCGCGACGGCGGCCTGGCCGGCGAGCGCGGCCAGGCGGCGCGGATTTGCCTCTATCTGTTCGAGCGCGACCAGGCGGTGGGGCTGATCGGAGCGGCTATCGCGACTCCGGCGTTGAGCCGCAACCGCTAACGGATCGAGCAGGCCCGTGGCTTTTCTTGCCGAGGCTAAGCTTCACGCGGCGATTCGCTCTGCCGACGCTGCCAGATCAGCGATCAGACCGTCGGGATCGCTCACCGACCATCGCTGATCGTTCGAGCTCGCACCGCGCCTTCGCGCGATCTTGCGCTTGGCTCGCCTTGGAGGCGCAGAAGCCGACAGCGCCGGTCAGCGCCTGCGACGAGCACCGTTGCAATGCTTCGCTCTCCGACGCTGACGAGCGTCGGCAGATCCCTGCGCCGCGATCGCCGCCTTTCGTGCGAAGGTCGATCCGCGCGCGGTCTTCGCTGCTCGCGCCGCATTCCGCCGCGGCTTCGCGCCTGCCGTGGAGCATCGCGGTCGCCTCGGTCGCGAGGACGATCTTGGCCTCGTTGATCTCCGCGCCCGGCAGGCTTTCCAGCCGCGCGATCTCGTCGAGCGGCAGGTCGGTGAACAGTTTGCAGGAACCGGCCGACGTCGGCATCGGCCGTGTTCCGCCAGAATTGCCAATAATCGTACGGGCTGAGCAGTGTCGGCGTTGAGCCACACCGCGCCTTGCGCGGTCTTGCCCATCTTCGCGCCGTCGGCGGTGGTGATCAGCGGCGTCGTCACGCCGTAACACCTCGGTCCCGTCGATCCGCCGCGCCGAGCTCGATGCCGTTGACGATATTGCCCCACTGGTCCGAGCCGCCCATCTGCAGCCGGCAGCCGGCGCGCCGCGACAGCTCGAGGAAATCGTAGGCCTGGAGGATCATGTAGTTGAATTCGAGGAAGGTCATCGGCTGCTCGCGGTCGAGCCGCAGCTTGACGCTGTCGAAGGTCAGCATGCGGTTGATGGTGAAATGCCGCCCGACGTCGCGCAGGAAGGGGATATATTCGAGCCCGTCGAGCCACTCGGCATTGTTGACCATGCATCGCGTCGGTCGGGCCGTCGCCGAAGGTCAGGAAACGCTCGAACACGCGGCGGATCGAGGCGATGTTGGCGTCGATCTCCTCTTCGGTCAGCAGCTTGCGGCTTTCGTCCTTGCCCGACGGGTCGCCGATCTTGGTCGTGCCGCCGCCCATCAGCACGATCGGCTTGTGCCCCGCCTGCTGGAGCCGGCGCAGCATCATGATCTGAGACCAGGTTGCCGACGTGGAGGCTCGGCGCGGTCGCGTCGAAGCCGATGTAGGCCGGTGACGATCTCCTTCGCCGCAAGCGCGTCGAGCGCCGCGGCGTCGGTCACCTGGTGGATGTAGCCGCGCTCGTCGAGCAGCTTGAGGAGGGAGGAGCGGTACGCGGTCATCGATCGGCGCTTAGCGTCATCGCTTCGCTCGCTGCTACTGCATCGCCGATGCAGCTCAATCTCGTGCCGCATCCGGCAGACGCCGCCGGCCGACCCGCAGTTCAAGGTCTGGGCGAACGGTCGATCATGCGGGCGCGCTCGGCGCGATTGCGACGACCAACATCTGGTTCGGCGTCGGCGCGCCGGCCAGCCGCTTCGTCATCCCCGACCCGCGGAGCCGGCCGCGCCGAGGACTTGTGGCAGACCACCTGCTTCGAGGCGTTCCTGCGCGCCGACGGCGCGGAAGCCTATCGCGAATGGAATTTCGCGCCGTCGCGGCAATGGGCCGCCTACGATTTCGCCGGCTATCGCGACGGGCATGAAGCGACGCCGAGGCGGCGCGCCCTACATCCGGATGGAGGACAATCTCACCTGGTGGGCGGTCGGCGCGACGATCGCGGTCGACGCCGACATGCGTCTGGCAGCTCGGCCTGTCCGCGATCCTCGAGGAGAAGGACGGCACCAAATCCTATTGGGCGCTCGCCCATCCGCCGGCGACAAGCCCGACTTCCACCATCCCGCTTGCTTCGCCGCGCGCCTTGCCTAAGCAGCGCGCTCATGACCCTGTTCGGAATTGACCGGCTGCTCGCCGAGCCGGAACTGCGCAAGCCGCTGGAAGGCAAACGCGTCGCGATCCTCGCCCATCCGGCATCGGTCACCCGCGACCTCACGCACAGCCTCGATGCGCTCGTCGCGGCCGGGCTCAAGCGTCACCGCCGCGTTCGGGCCGCAGCACGGCCTGCGCGGCGACAAGCAGGACAATATGGTCGAGTTCGACGACTTCACCGATCCGGTCCACCACATCCCGGTGTTCAGCCTGTACGGCGAGGTCCGCCGCCCGACCGGCCAGTCGATGGGCACGTTCGACACCATCCTGATCGACCTCCAGGACCTCGGCTGCCGGATCTACACCTTCATCACCACCCTGCTCTACGTGCTCGAGGCCGCGGCAGAGCCAGGGCAAGAGCGTGTGGGTGCTCGACCGGCCCAATCCGGCCGGCCGGCCGATCGAAGGGCTGACGCTGCGCCCGGGCTGGGAGAGCTTCGTCGGCGCCGGGCCGATCCCGATGCGCCACGGCCTGACGCTGGGCGAGCTCGGCAAATGGTTCGTCGACCACTTCAAGCTCGACGTCGATTATCGCGTGATCGAGATGGAGGGCTGGCGGCCCGACGACGCGCCGGGCTTCGGCTGGCCGCCCGAGCGGGTGTGGATCAACCCGAGCCCCAACGCCGCCAACCTCAACATGGCGCGGGCCTATGCCGGGACGGTGATGCTCGAAGGCGCGACGCTGAGCGAGGGGCGGGGCACGACCCGCCCGCTCGAGCTGTTCGGAGCGCCCGACCTCGAGCCGCTCAAGGTCATCGCGGAGATGGAGCGGATGGCGCCGGAGTGGCTGGCCGGTTGCAAGCTTCGCGACGTCACCTTCCAGCCGACCTTCCACAAGCATGTCGGCGAGATGTGCCGCGGCGTCTTCATCCACGCCGAAGGGCTCGTTCTACGATCATGACGTGTTCAAGCCGTGGCGGCTCCAGGCGCTCGCCTTCAAGGCGATCCGGCGGCTGTATCCCGACTATCCGCTGTGGCGCGACTTCCCCTACGAATATGTGTTCGACAAGCTGGCGATCGACGTGATCAACGGCTCGCCCCTGCTGCGCGAATGGGTCGACGACGCTGCCGCCGCGCCCGGCGACCTCGACGCGCTGACCGTCCCCGACGAGCGCGCCTGGGAAGACGAGCGCAAGCCCTACCTCCGTTACTGAGCTTCAGGCTTCGCAGGCGATAAACTCTCCGCTTTGCGCATCGCGCTCGAATCGCGCGCCCGCGGGCGAATCGATCAGGTGCAGCCAGCTATCGTCTCGATTGAGCACCGCAGCGATCGCCACATATTGAGGGGAGCGATCGGTCGCTTCATCCTCGGCGATGCCCTCTTCGGTGCCGCGGATGCGCCATCCGCTGTCCGGATATTTGTCCTCCGGCTCCGCCATGTCCGGTTCTTCGCGATAGATATAATCGACGGGGCTGCGGCCGCTCAGCACGCAGTCGTCGACCATACAGCGCTCCCAGAACTCGCGTTCTGTCCGGTCGGGCGGTGGAGCATCGGTCCGGTTCCTGTCCCACAGAATGTCGATCACCGCGCTGCGCGGGAACTGGAGGAGGTGTCCCACCGAAAGCTGGGGAATGTCCGACGGATGATTGTCGAGCGCGCCAGTCAGGATGTCGCCCGAAGCTTCTCTCACGTCGACCCACATCCGCTCGGCGTCCCATTTACGCGCAGGCGGAATTGAGCGGATGATTATCTTGACCTCGTCTCCCGGTTGGATCGCTGCGAGTTGCTCGCCGGTGGGAAGAAAGAACGTGTAGGGCGCTTCGAGGGCGATCGGTCGCGGATCGTCGATCTCGAAGGTGCCGACGGCGCGACGCCAGAGGCGGTCGATCGAGAGAGGAAGGCGCACCACTGTAATAGGCATGCGCGTTGCAGAACACGCAAGGCGTCTATTGGTCGACCGCCTCGAGCGCGAGCCAGTCCGCCATCAGCCGAAGCTCGGAATTGAGCCGATCTGCGGCATCGGGCGGCGGTTTTGATTCCCAAGTCACCTTGCGGACGAGCAGGCGCGACCTGGCGCGGTCGGCCTTGAGGTCGACCCGCCCGACCAGGCGCTCGTCGAGCAGGAAGGGGAGGACGTAATAGCCGTGCACGCGCTTGTCCGCCGGCGTGTAGATTTCGATCCGGTAGCGGAAATCGAACAGGCGCTCGGTCCGGCTGCGCTCCCACACCAAAGGATCGAACGGGGCGAGCAGTGCCGCGGCTCGGATTCGGCGCGGGACTCGGGCGTCGCGATGGAAGAAGGCAGGCTGCTTCCAGCCCTCGACCGCGACCGGGATCAGCACGCCGCCTTCGACAAGGTCAGTGATCGCCGCGCGGGCCGATGCCGGATCGAGCCGGAAGTAATCGCGCAAATCGGTCGCGGTCGCGACACCGAGCGCTGCCGCCGACCGCTCGACGAGGACACGCTTGGCGTCGGCCGGAGCAGGGGTGGGACGCGCAAGGATCGCGGCCGGAATGACCCGCTCGGGCAGGTCGTACATCCGCTCGAAGCTGGGCTTGCGGGTCGCGGCGGTGACCAAACCCGCCCAGAACAGCCATTCGAGCGCCTGCTTGGCGTCGCTCCAGCCCCACCAGCCGCCGCCGCCCTTTTCGAAGTCGGACGCGGCCATCGGACCCTCGGTCCGGATCCGGTCGAGGACGGCGTCGGCTTCCCGGCGGCGCTCGCTGGCAAAGGCGCGCAGGCTGCGCCAGCCGATGTCGCCGCGCTCGGCTTCGGCCATCCGCCAGCGCAGCAGGGGATGCAGCTCGAGCGGCAGCAGCGAGGCTTCGTGCGCCCAATATTCGAACAGGGTTCGTGCGCGCTTCGGGCCCCAGGCGGCGCGGTCGAGCAGGCTCGCGGTCGTACACCCCGAGCCGCGAGAAGGCCGGCAGATAATGGGCCCGGACCAGCACGTTGACGCTGTCGATCTGGTGCAGCGAGAGGCGGTCGACCGTTCGCCGCAAATGACCGGCGTTGACCGCGGCCGGCCACGACGCGCCGAACCCCTGCGCCGCGAGCGCGACCCGTCGGGCGGCCTTGAGCGACAGCGTTTCGATCCTGCCCGGCATGCC
Organism: uncultured Alphaproteobacteria bacterium; assembly: GCA_963765945.1. GTDB lineage: Bacteria > Pseudomonadota > Alphaproteobacteria > Sphingomonadales > Sphingomonadaceae > Sphingomicrobium. The sequence goes on along the minus strand of CAVXYS010000048.1, from coordinate 37,370 downwards.
GCGCCGGTAGCGGGCCGTCATAGTTAACGAAAGAGTAGGAAGCTTCGCCGTATTCCCGCAGGCGAGGACAAGTCGGGAGCGGGGCTTTCATGGCCACTTTGGGGATCGAGGAAGTCACGGAGAATGCGATCCGTGCGGTCGCGCGCGATTGCGGGTCGCTGTCGATGGAGTGCAGCGACGTCGCCGGCTACGTGACCGGGCGTCGCGACCCGCATCGGCGAGCATCTGAAGATGCTCGACCAGCTCGAGGAAGTCACCACGCGGCTGCTCGCCGACCAGGCCCGCGTGTCCGATTCGACCGACGAGGCCCGCCTCCTGTCCGAGCAGGCCAAGACCAAGCTCGACGCCGGCCGCGAGGCGATCGAAGGCACGATCGACGGCTTCAAGGGCCTGACCGACCTGATCGTCCAGCTGGGCGAGCGGATGGCCGGCTTCGCCTCGGCCATGAACCAGGTCCAGACCGTCTCCTCGACCATCGAGACCATCGCCCGCAAGACCAACATGCTCGCGCTCAACGCGACGATCGAGGCGGCCCGCGCCGGCGACGCCGGGCGCAGCTTCGCCGTCGTCGCCGCCGAGGTGAAGAAGCTCGCCCACGACACCCGCGCCGCCACCAGCCAGATCGCGACCACGATCGGCGAGCTGACCCGCGAGGCCAGCGCCGTCACGACCGAGATCAAGACCGGCGTCGAGCGCAGCCGCGCCGCTCAAGTCGGGCTTCGGCCAGATCAGCGACACCGTCCGCGAAGTCAGCGAGATCGTCGGCATGGTCGACCGCCAGACCGAAGGCATCGCCCACTCGACCAGCATGATCCAGACCAGCGTCGACCGGGTGAAGGCCGGCCTCACCGACTTCGCCGGCGACGCGCGCGAGAACGGCACCGAGCTGCTGAGCGCGCAAAAGCGCCTCGCGCACCTCGAGATGCTGTCCAACACCATGCTCGACACGCTCGCCAATTCGGGCGCCGAGATCGACGACACGCCGTTCATCCTCAAGGCCCAGGAAGCCTGCCGCCAGATCCAGGCGGCGATCGAGCGTGCGATCGATTAGGGCGAGCTTACCGTCGAGGACGTGTTCGACACGCGACTATCGAGATCGTCGAGGGATCAACCCGGTCCAGTATGACGTCCGCTTCAACGATTCCGCCGACCGCCACGTCCGCCCGATCCTCGATCGGACCAAAGCGTCCGACGGGCGCATCATCGGCTCGGCGATCGGCGACATGAACGGCTATCTGCCGACCCATCTTAGCGAGCGCAGCCACCCGCAGGGCCCGGACCCGGTGTGGAACGACGAGCATTGCCGCAACAAGCGCATCCTGATCGACGATGCGACCCGCAACGCGCTCGCCAGCGACAAGCCGGCGACGCTCGCCACCTACCGCATGGAGCTCGGCGAGAAGCACATCCCGGTCAAGAACGTGTTCGTGCCGCTGTGGATCAAGGGCCGCCGCTGGGGCAATTTCGAGCTCGCCTACCGCGACGATTGATCTGTGCCCCTGCGAAGGCAGGGGTCCAGCAGGCTCCGCAGGAGCCTTCAAATCAGCGTTGGATAGAGACCGTCCATGGTCGAGCTTCCGCTAAAGCTCCAGCTCGGAGTCTGGGCCCCTGCCTTCGCAGGGGAACAGATCTCAGTAGTCGCCGCGGGCTTCGGCGCGGGCTTCGAGCAGGTCGAACAAGGCGCGATGCTGGAGCAGCAATTGCTCGCCGCCGAACGCCAGGGCGCGATCGCTCGCCGGCCCTTCGGAGGAGGCGTCGATGACCTCGACCACCGAGGCTCTCGTCGGGCAGCGACGGAGCCGGGCATTGCAGCCCGGCGCGGGCCGCGGCGCGATCGAGCAGGCGGCGGATCGGCCACCAGTCCCCGACCAGCGCGGTCGCGGCGCCGAGCGCGCAGCCGTTGCGCTCCGACAGAGCAAGGATCTCGAGCGCGTGGCGCGCGGCGACCAGGCTCGACTTCGGTCTCGGCCGCGCCCGGCGTGCTCGGCATCGGGCCGACCGCGGACGGTCAGGCGGACCAGATAAAGCCGCTCGCGCTCGAACGTTTCGGAGGCTCGGCCAGCCACGCCTGGCTCGGCCCTTGCCGGGCAGCGCTGAAGCGCGAGCTCGATCAGGCCGGGATGGCGGCCGTGGAGGCTGCACAGCAAATGCACCGCGTCGGCGAGGTCGCGGCCGGTATGCGGGCCGCCGGCCTTCGAGCAAGGCATTGAGGTGGGGATGGCGAGCGCATCCATCGCCCGCGACTCGGGCGAGCTGGGCCTCGGCAACGCTGACCGGATTGCGGTCGACGGACCGACTGTTCGCCATTCCTTTCCCCTTCGTCCGACGGCTTCAGGCGAAGCCTATTCCGGGAGGGTCTAACGCAAGGGCGTAAAGAGGAGGTTTATTTGCGCGTAAGCTTTCGGAGAGGGAGGTGAATGAGATTAAGCCGGCTCGCGGCGCCCAGTTCGTCCCAATTCATCCACAGAGTTATCCACAGGATTTGCGACTTGCCGTGCAAATCCGGCGAGCATAGGACTCGACGCGCCCGGTTACGGATCGTATGCCTCACATCGTGCCTCGAGACTTCGGTTTCGAACCAGGGAACCCCGCCGGGTCAAACCGGTGGGGTTTACCCGTTTATGGGCCGAGAAATTCTTGGTCGGCCCGGCAACTTCTCCCAACAATTCGACTTGGCGGCCGGCTGCGCGCAGCGGCGCGGGCATGCCGCTGCGCGCCGGGGAAGCGGATCAAGCGGCGATCGGGAGCTCGGCCGATCATTGTTGTCCGACTGAGCAGCCGCGACCGGCGCTGCCGGCAGCCTTGCGGCGGCGCGGGAAGATCAGCCGCGAGGCGAGGACGACGCGCCGAGGCCGAAGTAGATACCGACCGCCATCAGCGGGCTCCACAGCACCAGCGCGGCAAGCGGCACGCGCAGGAAGATCGGGTTGAAGCCGAAATCCTCGGCCAGGCCTTCGCACACACCCAAAATCGTGTGCGAGCGGAGGGGGAGGGGGACTCGGGTTTCCTGGACCTGAACACTGTTCGCTTGCATTGCTAACTCCATTGGCAAAGCTCTTGCCCAATTCAGAGCAAGAGCTGTGCCAAACCAAAAGTAATAGCGATTTCAGCTAGTTAAAGAAGCTGGTCGGGGACGGTTGGGGATTTGCGCCACCGAATGTTGGGAAATCGCGCCTAGCCGAGGTCGCCGATCCCGTCGCAGCTCAGGTCGAATGCCGCGAGCCCGGATTCGAACACCGAGGCGAGCATCGGCATGTCCATCAGCTCGGCGATCGCGCCGTCGGTGCCGCCGGTGACCAGATCCTGGGCCTCGGTCATCGCTTCGTCCCAATCGGCGGCTTCGTAGGTGCCCTGGCCGACCCAGCAGAAGGCGATCACTTCCGCCAGCTGGTCCTCGCCGAGATCCTCGAACGCCGCCGTCAGCTCTTCCTCGACGCTTTCGTTGATCGTGTCGTCGAGCACCGAGAGATTGCCCTCGTCCTCGTCATCGACGTTCTCCGCCGCTTCGCCACCGTCATAATCGGTCGCGGTCTGCGCCTCATATTCGCGCGCGCGGAGGATGATCCGGCAAAGCGTGTCGAGCGGGGTCAACGGGTCCATTCGCGAGGTGCCTCCTAGGCTCGATCAACGAGAGCAGCCGTAAGCGGTTCCTCGCGTTGACCGGGTCGCGCGCGCCTCTTATATCGCGCCGCTCCGGCGTGCCCAAATCGCGCGCAAATCCGGACCTTGGGGCGGAGTAGCTCAGCTGGTTAGAGCAGCGGAATCATAATCCGCGTGTCGGGGGTTCAAGTCCCTCCTCCGCTACCATCCCCGATGCCGAGACGAAAAAAAGCGGCGGTCGCCGCCGGCGCCGCCGCTGCTTGATCGCCGATGCCCGCGGCTCAGCCCGGGCTGTTGGGCACGATCCGGCTGTTGCCGCCGTGATGATCCTCGATGAAGGCGATGTAGGCCATCGTCCCAAGCACCGCGAGCAGCACCGCGATCACCGGCAGCGGCAGCGGGTTGCTGCGCGGCTCCTCATAGGCCGTGGTCGACTGGGCGGCGGCGAGCGTCGCCGCGTCGGGCGCCGCGGCCACGGCTCCGGATCCCGCAAGTGCGGAGGCGCCGGCCGGAGTGAGCGAGCTTAGCGTGACCCAGGCGTTGGCGGGCGGCGCCGCATAGGTGGAGGCCACCGCGGCGGTCGGGCTGAAGATCAGCGCGGCTGCAACCGCGGTCGAGGCAATCGTCGTCCGGATGTTACGCATGAATATTACTCCCTGTGCTCCCGAATCTACGCACGGCGCGGCGGAAAGGGGAGCAGGCCCCATCTTAATTGAAGCACAACTTGTCGCACTAACATCAGTTAACAGCCATAGATCTTTACTGCTGTTTTCGGAATGCCTGGGCGAGGTCGTCGATCAGGTCGTCGGGGTCCTCGAGTCCGATGTGGAGTCGGACGAGGTTGGGAGCGGGGGGCGCGGACACGGTCCGCACCGGGTCGACCGGCAGCACCAGGCTTTCGTAGCCGCCCCAGCTGTAGCCGATCCCGAACAGCTCGAGCTGCTCGATGAATGCGGCGCGCGCCGCGGCGCCGGCGCCCTTGAGCTCGAACGTGAACAGGCCCGACGAGCCCGTGAAGTCGCGCTTCCAAAATTCGTGGCCGGGGCAGTCGGGGAGCGCCGGATGGAGGACCAGCCCGACCTCCGGCCGCGCCTTGAGCCACTGTGCGACCTTGAGCGCGCTCGCTTCATGCTGCCGCAAGCGGACCGCCATGGTCCGCAGTCCCCGCGACCCGAGCCAGGCGTCGTCGGGCGAGAGGCTGTGGCCGAGATCCCACGCCAGCGTCTGGAGCGCCCGAAATGTTCCGCCGTCGCCGTGACGGCGCCGATCATCACGTCGGCATGGCCGGCGACATATTTGGTCGCGGCGAGAATGCTGATGTCGACCCCGGCCGCCATCGCGGGGAAGAACAACGGCGTCGCCCAGGTGTTGTCGAGCAGGGTGACGATCCCGCGCTGCCGGGCCAGCGCGCAGATGCCGGGCACGTCCTGGACCTCCATCGTCAGCGACCCCGGGCTTTCGAGCAAGATGGCGCGGGTCCGCTCGCCGGGCTCGGTGCGCGGCCGACAGCGGGTCGTAATAGCGAGTCGTCGACGCCGTAGCGCTTGAGGACGGTGTCGCAGAACCGTCGCGTCGGCCCGTACACGCTGTCCGGCGCGAGCAGCTCGTCGCCCGGCGACAGGACCGCCAGCAGCGCGGTGGTGACCGCCGCGAGGCCAGAGGAGAAAAGCGCGGTCCCCGCCGCGCCCGGCTCGAGCTCGGTCAGCGCCTCGGCCAGGGCCCAGTGGGTCGCCGTCCCCTGGAGGCCATAGCGATAGGTGCCGAGCTCGGGCCGGCCACGGTCGAGCTCGGCGATGCTGTCGAACAGGATGGTCGAGGCGCGCTCGACCGGCACGTTGACGAGCGGCCCCCGCCATTGCTTGCGGCGGCCGCCCTTCGCCAGCCTGGTATCGAGGCGCTTGTCGGGATCGCTCATGCGCGCCTGTTTAGGGCAGCGCGGAGCTCCGACACAAACGCCTTAGCTAGAGCCCTTCCGGCTGCCCATCAGGCCGACCAGGCCGAGCAGGCCGAGGACTCCCCACGGGAAGCTCTTGGGTTGCGGTGCCGGCGCCGGCACCGTGTTCGTGACCGGGGTCTCGGCGGGCGGTGCGGCCTCGGCAGGCTCGGCCGGAGCCGCGACGTTGGTGTCCGCGGCGTTGGTGTCGGCGTTGGTCGTCGCCGTCTCCGCCGCATTGTTGGCCGCCATGTCATTGTTCTGGCCGGCCGCCGGCGCCGCCGCGAGGGCGGCAAGCGCAACCGCATATAGGATCGTATGTTTCATGGGCCCCTCCTGTTTTGTTCTTGGCTCACTCCAACGGGGCGGGGTGGTAGCTGTCCTCCCCGTGGCGGCGGCGAAATCCGATCAAGCCGAGCAGTCCGAGCAGTCCGATCGAATTCCACAAGATGTCGTTGGTGTCCTGGCCGACCAGCCTATCCTGGGTTTCGGTTCGGATCCCGCCGCGATCGTTGTCCTGGGCCGAGGCGGGGCCGACTGCCGCCGTCAGCACGATCAGCGCGATCAACATGCGTTTACGCATGATGTCCTCCTTTGCGCTGCTGTTTCAGCGCCCGGTCACGATGGCCGGGTTAGGCGCCTGTTACAACAAAGGAGCAGTTGCGGCAAAAGCAAACGCCCGGATCGGCCAGCGATCCGGGCGCCTTGCGTGACGATTGCTCGCCAGCCCCCTTGGACGTCGTTTGCGGCAAGCCTCCCCAGTCGCCGGCCGCTTCCCCGAACCTACGAGCCAAGGGCCAGTCGGTCGGATGGGGCGGACGCTAGGCTGGCCCACGAAGGCTGTCACGGCTGTAAATTGCGCGCGATGGCTTTTTGCCCAACCTGTGTCGGCGCGGTCACAGGGGGTGCGCGGTTGCCAGTTGCGACAGAGCCGTTACAGCGCGGCGCCATGCGTTGGTCCCGTGCATTCCTCCCCGTTCTCAAAGAAAGCCCCGCAGACGCCCAGATCGTCAGCCACAAGCTGATGCTGCGCGCCGGGCTGGTCCGGCAGACCGCGGCGGGCATCTACGCCTGGCTGCCGATCGGCTTCCGGGTGCTCAAGAAGATCGAGCAGATCGTGCGCGAGGAGCAGGACCGCGCCGGCGCGCAGGAATTGCTGATGCCGACGCTGCAGGCCGCCGACTATTGGCGCGCGACCGGCCGCTACGACGCCTACGGGCCCGAGATGCTGCGGATCCGCGACCGCCAGGATCGCGAGTTGGTCTACGGCCCGACCAACGAGGACATGCTGACCGCGATCCTCCAGGGGTCGGTCAAGAGCTACCGCGACCTGCCGCGCACGCTCTACCATATCCAGTGGAAATTCCGGGACGAGATCCGCCCGCGCTTCGGCGTGATGCGCGGCCGCGAGTTCCTGATGAAGGACGCCTACAGCTTCGACCTCGACGAGGCCGGCGCGCGGATCAGCTACAACCGGATGTTCGTCGCTTACCTGCGGACCTTCGCCCGGATGGGCCTGCGCGCGATCCCGATGCAGGCCGATACCGGCCCGATCGGCGGTGACTTGAGCCACGAGTTCATCATCCTCGCCCCGTCCGGCGAGAGCGAGGTGTTCTTCCACAAGAGCTGGGAGACGCTGCGCCCGGCGGAGGATTATGCCGTCGATGCGTCCGACCCGGCGGCGTTGCAGGCGTTCGTCGATTCGATGACCGCCGACTATGCCGCGACCGACGAGAAGCGCGACGAAGCGCGCGAGGCGACGCTCGGCGGCGACCTGCGGCAATCGCGCGGGATCGAGGTCGGGCACATCTTCTACTTCGGCGACAAATATCGAGTCCGCTCGGCTTCACCGTCAGCGGCCAGGACGGCCGGCCCGTCACCCCCGTCGGGGGAAGCTACGGCATCGGCGTGTCGCGCCTGGTCGGCGCGATCATCGAGGCGAGCCACGACGATTCCGGGATCGTCTGGCCGGAAGCGGTCGCGCCATGGAAGGTCGGGCATCGTCACCATGCGCGCCGACGACCAGCCCAGCGTCGGCGCCGCGGACGATCTCTACGGCAAGCTTCAGGCCGCCGGCGTCGAGGTGCTCTACGATGACCGCGACGACCGCGGCGGGGCCAAGCTCGCCTCAATGGACCTGATCGGCCTGCCGTGGCAGCTGGTCGTCGGCCCGCGCGGGATCGCGGCCGGGACGGTCGAGCTCAAGAGCCGCGCGACGGGTGAGCGCGAGGAGCTCAGCCTGGAAAGCGCGCTGGCGAGGCTCACTGCATGATCCTTCTGTCCCGCTTCGAGCGGATCATGGTCCGGCGCTATTTGCTGCCGCAGAAAGGCGAAGGGTTCATCTTCGTCGCCGCGGCGTTCAGCGTCGTTGCCGTAGCGCTCGGAGTCATGGCGCTGATCGTCGTGATGAGCGTCATGAACGGCTTCCGCGCCGAGCTGTTCGACAAGGTCGTCGGCCTCAACGGCCATGCCGTGATCCAGGGCTTCGACGGCCGCCTCGGCAACTGGCAGCAGATCGCCGACTCGGCGCGCAAGACGCCGGGAGTGACGTCGGCGCTGCCGCTGGTCGAGCAGCCGCTGATGGCCTCGGCCAACGGCCGCGTCGAAGGCGTCATCCTGCGCGGCATGCGCCTGCCCGATATCCTGTCGAACAAGACGCTGACGTCCAACGTCGTCGCCGGCGACTTCAAGTCGATCACTCCGGGGAGCGGGCGAATCGCGATCGGGTCGAAGCTCGCCGACCAGCTCGGCGCCGGCCCGGGCAGCGAGATCAGCCTGATCAGTCCAGAGGGACGCTCGACCGTCGTCGGAACCGTGCCGCGAATCGTCACCTACACCGTCGGCGCGGTGTTCGAGGTCGGAATCTACGATTACGACAAGGCGTTCGTGGTCATGCCGATGGAAGATGCGCAGACCCTGCTGATGCTCGGCGATTCGGTCGGGGTCATCGAAGTCCAGACCAACAATCCCGACCGGGTCGAGGAGATCCTGCGGCCGCTCCAGCCGCTCGTCGCCGGCCGCGGCGTAATGGTCGACTGGCGCCAGATGAACTCGGCCTTGTTCTCGGCGCTCGATATCGAGCGGGTGATGATGTTCATCATCGTTGCGATCATCGTCGTCGTCGCCGCTTTCAACATCGCTTCGTCGCTGATCATGCTGGTGCGAACCAAGACCAAGGACATCGCCATCCTGCGCACGATGGGCGCGTCGCGACAAACCGTGCTGCGCATTTTCATGACGGTCGGGCTGACCATCGGGATGATCGGAATCCTGATCGGCCTGATCGTCGGCGCGATCATCCTCTTCTTCCGCCAAGGCGCGGTGGACCTGGTCCATTACGTCACCGGCGCCAATGCGTGGGACCCGTCGGTACGGATCCTGACCGACCTTCCGTCCAGGACCGATCCCGTCGAGGTCGCGGCGATCCTGATCGTCACCTTGCTGCTGATCTTCCCCGCGGTCCTGTTCCCGGCCTGGAAGGCGGCCAGGACGGATCCGGTGCAGGTGCTGCGCTATGAGTGACGCGGTCCTCGTCACGCGCGATCTCAAGCGCAAATTCATCCAGGGCCATGTCACGATCGAGGTCCTGCGCGGAGTCGATCTCGAGATCAGGCCGGGCGAGATCGTCGCGCTCCTCGGACCGTCCGGCTCGGGCAAATCGACCTTGCTCCAAGCTGTCGGACTGCTCGAAGGGGGCTTCGCCGGATCAATCCAGCTCCAGGGGCAGGAAGCCGCGCAGCTCGACGACAACGGCCGCACCGGCCTGCGCCGCGACCTCCTCGGCTTCGTCTATCAATTCCATCACCTGCTGCCGGAGTTCAGCGCGCTGGAGAATGTGGTCATCCCGCAGCTCGTGCGCGGCGTCAGGCCGGAGGCAGCGCGGGCCCGGGCGAAGGAACTGCTCGGCACGCTCGGCCTCGCCGGGCGGCTCGATCACCGGCCGGCGAAGCTGTCGGGCGGCGAGCAGCAGCGGGTCGCGGTTGCCCGGGCGCTCGCCAACAAGCCGCCGCTGGTGCTGGCCGACGAGCCCACCGGCAACCTCGACGAGCACACCGCCAATACCGTGCTCGCCGAATTCCTGAACCTCGTCCGCGGCGAGGGCAGCGCGGCGCTGGTCGCGACCCACAACGAGCGCCTTGCGGCGAAGATGGATCGCGTCGTCCGGCTCCACGAGGGTCGCTTGCAGTGACCGAGCCGAGCGACCGGGAACCAAGCGAGGGCGGCTTCCGGATGAGCGCGACGACGGCGGCGCTCATCGCCGTCGCGGTGCTGATCCTGCTCGCGGCCGTGTGGTATCTCGGTGCCAATCGCAATCCCGACCAGGACAAGCTTAGCAACCCGCAGGTCGAGCAGCAGGCCGAGCAAGCCGACGCCGGCAAGCGCTGCTCGGCCCGGGCGATCTACGATCTGGCCAAGCGCGAACTCTTCGTCCGCGCCGCCCAGCAGCGCGGATCCGACCAGGAGACCTACACCGAGATTGCGGCGGCGGCCGTGCTGCGCGTCGACAATCCGGTGCTTGAAAATGAAGATCAGGCGAACGGGGCGCTGAACTGCTCCGGGACCTTCTATCTCGACCTGCCGCCGGGCGTGGTCGCGGGCGGCGGGCGCCACAGCCTGATGGCGGACATGGATTATACGATCCAGCCGGCCGGGGACGGGCGCGGCGATGCGGTCCTGCTGCGCAATGCCGACGCGCTCATCGCCGCGTTGGTGACGCTCACCCGGATCAGCGCGCCGGTGCCGCCGGACGGCAATGCCGTGGCGTCCGAGGAGAATGTCGCGGCCGCCCAGTCGGCCAACGTCGTGCCAGGCCCCGCCACCGGCTCGCCGGGCCGGCCGAGCTTCGATTGCGCGCGAGCCGGGACACCAGGCGAGAGCGCGATCTGCTCGGACAGCCGTCTCGCCGTGCTCGACCTCAACATGGCAAACCAGTACCGGCGCGCCCTGACCTCAGCGACTCCGGTTCAGCGCCAGCTGCTCGAGAACACCCGCGAGCGCTTCCTCGCCTATCGCGACCATTGTCCCACCAGCCAGTGCATGGCCGATGCCTACGTCGGTCGCATGCGCGAGATCCGCGACATCATGGAGGGCCGCTGGCGGGCCCGATAAGTGGTGGATAAGTCGGCCCGAAACGCTTTCGCGCCGGGCCATCGCACCCCATAGTTGCACTGGTGAATCAGCTGTTCGTTCCGCTCCGCGTCTTCTCCTCCTACACCATGCTCGAAGGGGCGATGGAGCCCAAGACGATCGCCAGCCGGGCGGCGACCCTCGGCTTCCCCGCGGTCGCTCTCACCGACCGCAACGGGCTCTACGGCGCAATGCCGTTCAGCGACGCCTGCTCAGCGAAAGGGGTGCAGCCGATCATCGGGGCGATGCTTGCCGTGGCCCGGCCGCCGGAGATCGGCGGCGAGCCGGGGGCGATCGATTGGCTGGTCCTGCTTGCCCAGGACGACGACGGTTATGCCAATCTGTGCAAGCTGGTCTCGCTCGCCCATCTCGACCGTCCGGTCGAGCAGGTGCCGCATGTGGATTTCGCGCGGCTCGAGGGCCTTGACGACGGGCTGATCGCGCTGACCGCGGGGGGAGAAGGGGCCTTGGCGCGGCTCATTGCCGACGGCCAGCAGGTCAAGGCGGACGCCTATTGCGACCGGCTCGAGGGACTGTTTCCCAAGCGGCTCTATGTCGAGATCGCGCGCCGCAATGACCCGGTCGAGGAGGCGGCCGAGGACTCGCTGGTCGAGCTCGCTTACGCCCGCGACCTGCCGCTGGTCGCGACCAACCCGGCGACCTATGCCGACCCCGGCTTCCACGCCGCCCACGATGCGATGCTGTGCATCGCCAATTCGGAATATGTCGAAAGCGCCGACCGCGCGACCTCGTCGCCCGACGCCTGGCTCAAGGACGGCGCGGCGATGGCCGAGCTGTTCGCCGACCTCCCCGAGGCGATCGCCAACACGGCGGTGATCGCCCAGCGCTGCGCGGTCGCCGCGCCGCAGCGGCGGCCGATCCTGCCGCGGCTCGGCGAGGACGAGGACGAGCAGCTGCGCCGCGACGCCCGCGCCGGTCTCGCCGAACGGCTCGCGGGCCGAGCGGCCGAGGAGCAGCAGCCCTATCTCGAGCGCCTCGAATTCGAGCTCGAGATCATCACCGGCATGGGCTTTGCCGGCTACTTCCTGATCGTCGCCGACTTCATCAAATGGGCCAAGGCCAACGACATCCCGGTCGGCCCCGGCCGCGGCTCCGGCGCGGGATCGCTGGTGGCCTGGGCGCTGACCATCACCGACCTCGACCCGATCCCGCTGGGCTTGCTGTTCGAGCGCATGCTCAACCCCGAGCGCGTGTCGATGCCGGATTTCGACGTCGACTTCTGCGAAACCCAGCGCGACAAGGTGATTACCTACGTCCAGGGCAAGTACGGCCGCGACCGGGTCGCGCAGATCATCACCTTCGGGCGGCTGAAGGCGCGCGCGGTGCTCAAGGACACCGGCCGCGTGCTGCAGATGCCCTACGGCCAGATCGACCGGCTGGCCAAGCTGATCCCCAACCACCCGACCGATCCATGGACCCTCGAGCGGTCGCTGAACGGGGTTTCGGAGCTCGCCGCCGAATATCGCGACGACCCCGACGTCAAGCGGCTGTTCGACCTGGCGATGAAGCTCGAGGGGCTGCCGCGCCATGCCTCGACCCATGCCGCCGGCGTGGTCATCGGCGACCGGCCGCTGGACGAGCTGGTCCCACTCTACCGCGACCCGCGCTCGGACATGCCGGTCACCCAGTTCGACATGAAATATGTCGAGGCGGCGGGGCTGGTGAAGTTCGACTTCCTCGGGCTGAAGACGCTGTCGGTGCTGAAGGAAGGCCAGCGGCTGCTCGCCGAACAAGGCGTCGAGGTCGATTTCGCGACCCTGCCGTGGGACGATCCGGCGGTCTACGAGCTGATCCAGCGCGGCGACGCGGTCGGCGTGTTCCAGCTCGAATCCGAGGGCATGCGCCGGACGCTGGCGGCGATCCGGCCGACCAGCTTCGGCGATATCATCGCCCTGGTCGCGCTCTACCGGCCCGGGCCGATGGACAATATCGGCATGTTCGGCGACCGCAAAAACGGCCGCGTCGCGATCGAATATCCGCATCCGCTGCTGGAGGGCATCCTCGCCGAAACCTACGGCATCTTCGTCTACCAGGAGCAGGTGATGCAGGCGGCGCAGCTGCTCGCCGGCTACTCGCTCGGGCAAGCCGACCTGCTGCGCCGGGCGATGGGCAAGAAAATCAAGTCGGAGATGGACGCCCAGCGCGCGAGCTTCGTCGAGGGCTGCGCGACCCACAACCAAATTCCGGCGGCCAAGGCCAACGAGCTGTTCGACCTGATCGACAAGTTCGCCGGCTACGGCTTCAACAAGAGCCACGCGGCGGCCTATGCGCTGGTCGCCTACCAGACTGCCTGGCTGAAGGCCCATCACCGCGCCGAATTCTATGCCGCGTCGATGAGCTTCGACATGGCGCTGACCGACAAGCTCGGCGTGTTCGTCGAGGACATGCGCCGCGGCGGGATCGAATGCCTGCCGCCGGATATCAACGCCAGCCACGCCTTCTTCACCGTCGAGGACGGCGCGGTGCGCTATGCGCTCGGCGCGCTCAAGGGCGTCGGCGAGAAAGCGATGGAGGCGCTGGTCGCGGAGCGCGACCGGGGCGGACCGTTCGCCAGCCTCGAGGATTTCGCCGCGCGCATCGACCCGCGGCTGCTCAACCGCCGCCAGCTCGAGAGCCTCGCCGCCGCGGGCGCGTTCGACGGTCTCAAGCCCGAGCGGCCGGCGGTTTACGCAGCGGCGGAGACGATCCTCGCCCATGCCGCGAGCGCCCAGGACCAGCGCGAGACCGGCCAGACGGGCCTGTTCGGAGTCGATTCGGTCGGAAGCCGCGCCGATCCGCCTGCCGCGCGACGCGAGCTGGACGGTGGCGCAGCGCATGGCCGCCGAGCGCGACGCCTTCGGCTTCTATTTCTCGGCGCACCCGGTCGACGCCCAGAAGCATTTGCTGTCCGCCCACAAGGTCCGGACCTTCGCCGAAATTGCCGAGCTGCGAATTGCCGAGGGCGAGCGGATCGGCGCGACCATGGCGGGCCTCGTCGAGGAAGCGCGGTGGCGGACCTCGGCGCGCGGCCGGCGCTACTTGATGGCCACGCTCAGCGACAGCTCGGGGCAGTTCACCGCCACCTGCTTCGACGACGAGCCGAGCGAGGCGCTGGAAGCGGCTGCACGCAATCAGACGTGCGGGCTGCTCACGGTCGAGCTCGACTGCCGAGCCGGCGACGAGACTCCGCGGGTGACGGTCAAGCGCTTCCAGCCGTTCGACTCGCTCGCCAAGCGGACCCGGCTCGAAATGACGATCCGGGTGGCTTCAGCCGAAATCATCCCGATCGTCGCGCGCGAGCTGGCCGAGTGCCCGCGGCGGCAATGGCACGGTCAAGTTCATCGTGCCGCTGGCGGGCGGCGGCGAGGCCGTGGTCGTTGCCGGCCGCGATTTCACCCTTGACGGCGAGCTAGCCGCGCGGGTCACGCGAATTGCCGGCGAGGGCAGGGTCGAGCTCGCCGCCCAGGAGCCGCCGAAGCTGGCGCTGGTCGGCTAGTCGTTCCCCGGCGTAGGCCGGGGCCCAGGAGCGTGGAGCGCTCTTCCTTTCTCTCTTACATCAGGCCGCGGTGTGTGACCGCTGCTGCGCAGCGGCCTGGACCCCGGCCTTCGCCGGGGAACCTAACTCATCCAGAATCCGTCGCGGTTGACGAGGCTCGTGATCTTCGCATTCTGCTCCTCATCCAGGCCCTGCTTGAAGGCGGGGAAGACCTGCTCCTCCTCCATATGCGCATGCTCGGACACGAGCTTGCGGAACTCGCGCACCGTCTCGAGCCAGTTGGAGGCGTCGGCCCCGATCTCGTTCAATTGGTAGATGAAGGTCTTGATGTAGCCGTGCTCGCCTTCGAGCCGATCGGCGTCGACCGCCTCGTTTGCTTCGCGCAGCGCGGGATAGACCACCATCTCCTCCTGGTGCGCATGCTTGTCGAGCGCGTGGGTCAGCTTCATCAGCAGCATCTTGCGCTTGAATGTCTGGGTTTCGTCGGTCGCCAGCATCTGGTCGAACAGGCCGAGCGCCAGCTCATGCTCGGCGGCGAGAATCTCGTCCCAGTCGCCGGCGCTGGCGGCCATCCCCTGCATCATCGCCTTGCGGCCGAAATTGGCGGCGACCCCGAACGCCGCTCCGGCAAGCGCGGCGCCAAGCAGTGGGCCGGCATTGGCGCTCCACGAGAAAGCGCTGCGATTGGAGCTGCGGGTCTGACGATCGATTCTGGGTACGCGTGGCCATTTTAAACCTCCTTGACCTGTTTGTTTTTCAAACGGTTGGCGGAGGGTGGGCGTTCCTGTTGCGAGCCGCGTTCCGGCACTGCTCGCCGCGTTGTCAGAGCTGGTTCGCCGGCTCCTGCGGCTGCTCCGCCGGTGGCGGCGGCTCCGCGGTGTTGGTCGGCGCCGGAGGAACGGCTTCCGGCAGGTTCACCGGCTCAGTCGCGGGCGGCGCGGTCTCGTCGACGTCCGGAGCCGGCGGCGGCGGCTTGGCCGTCTCATATTCCTCGCCCGGCAGCGGCCGCGGCTTGGCCGTGACCGCGGGCGGCGCCTTGTTCGGCGGCGCCGCCTTGCCCGCGTAGACGCAGGCGTCGAGCCCGTCGCGCCCGACCACTCCGATCCGCGCCGCGATGGTGTTGCCGTAGCGGCGGGTGAAACCTTTGGGTGCGACCGCGCCGCGTTTCTTGGGCAGCGGCAGCACCGCCGCGACCCGCGCCGCTTCGGTGGCGCTCATCGCGCTCGAATCATGGCCGAAATAGCGCTTGGAGCCGGCGTTGACGCCATAGGTGCCGATGCCGGTCTCGGCGTTGTTGAGATAGACCTCCATGATCCGCCGCTTGCCCCACAGATGCTCGATCAGGAAGGTGAACCAGGCCTCGACGCCCTTGCGGGCATAGCCGCCGCCGTTCCACAGGAAGGTCGTTTTCGCGGTCTGCTGGCTGATCGTCGAGCCGCCGCGGATCCGCCCGCCCGAGGCATTGCGCTTCATCGCATCCTCGATCGCCTCGAAGTCGAACCCGTTATGCGCGCAGAACTTGCTGTCCTCGGCGGCGATCGCGGCGCGGACCATGTCGCGGTCGATCTGGCTGATCGGCATCCAGTCGCGCGTTGCGCCGCGTCCGGCGAGCAAGTCGCCGAGCATGGTCGCCGTCGTTGGCGGCGGCACAAATCGATAGAGCCCGACCCACAGCACCGAGATCAGGAAGAAAGCGACGACCAGCCTGACGACCCACCCGAAGATCCGCTGTGGCCATGAGCGCGGGCGGCGGCGCTTGTAGGTCGGGATCGTGCTCTTGCGCCGCTTCGCCATGGCGGTCGACTAGCGTTTGCAGCCCGGCGCGTCGAGCCGGGCGAGCGTGCCGGTCTGGCTAGGCGCGCCTCGGCGGTGTCAGGCCGGGTTCGCGGCTTGCAACGCGGCCCGCTCCGCTGCTTTTTCGGCGATTAGCTTGTCGCGCATTTTCTCGCTGCGCTGGCTGCGATCGGCCAGTTCGGTCCAGCTCGCCTCCGAGCGGAGCCAGCGGTCGCGAACATTGTCGAGCGTCGCTGCGTCGGCGATGGCCCGGGCTTCCGCGGCGCGTTGCGCGTAAAATTCGTGCTGGACGGACATGGTGGGCTCTCCAATCGCAAAAGAAAGGGCGGATGCGCACGGCACCCGCCCGTCGTTTTCCCCCGCCGCAGCGAAGGCCGCTGGTTAGGCGGACTGCAGATTTACGGCGCTTGTCTTGCCGCGCTGGTCCTGTTCGAGGTCGTAGGACACGCGCTGCTCTTTCTCGAGCGTGCTCATCCCGGCGGCTTCGACCGCGCTGATGTGGACGAAGGCGTCGCTGCCTCCGGCCTCATTGGTGATGAAGCCGTAGCCCTTGGAATTGTCGAAAAACTTCACTGTACCGATTGGCATATCTAATTCCTTCTGTGATGGAATCCGAAGTGGAATCCACGGATGCTAGGAGAAGCGAGAGAGAAGGAAAAAGGAGCCGCAAAGCGCCGAAGACCGTCAATTAGCGACTGTAGCAAGGTCCATATAGGCGCTCGAACGCATAATATTAAGTGGGCATTGAAATTTAGTCTCGACGGCTTCGAATTTTCGGCGTGTCATGCGTCGAAGCGAATGAAGGGCATTGCGCATGTTGGTCGCTATCCTGACTGCAGTTGGCGTTGCTTCGGCTTTACCGGGAATCGCAGCGGATCGAACGGCGAACGGCTATATCGCCAGGGTTGGGACCTTCGATCTTCAGGCAGTTGCCAGATGTCGAGGCCGCAGTTGCCGCTCGAGCAGCAGAATTGTGCAAAAACAAAGCAGTCGACTGGGGTGAATTCAGCTCGACCGCGGAGCTCGGCAAGACCCCTGGAACGAGCGCGGCGCGGGTACGCGGCTACGTGCGCGAATTCAGCTGCGTCGTACCGGCTGTGCAGGTCTATCAACCGGCCCCCGCCGATTGGAAGCCGACCGCCGCGGACGTCCAGGACGCGCTGACTTTCTTCCAAACGTATTATTCCAAGCGCGACGCCGGCGATTTTCGGTCTGCCGCCGCGATGTTCGCGCCGACCACCCTGTCCAATCCGGACAAGTGGACGCAAGAGATGCGCGAATTCAATGCCAAGTTGGGCCGGGGTACGAGACGCCCAACGGCGGTGTCATGGGAGCTGAACCCTAAGGATGCGCCGCATCCGGGCGTCTATGTAGCGATCGATTTCGTCGGCAATTTCCCGACCACGCATTTCTACTGCGGCTATCTGGGCCTCTATCGCCGCGGCCCCGGATCCTATGAAATCGTGCACGAAGAGCAGAACCAATATGCGCGAGGCGATGGGAGCGCGGATCTGGCGCAGGTCGCGCAAATGCGTTCCACTATGTGCGGAGGCGGATAAGCCCCGCCTCGATTAGCCGCTCCTTGCCGCAGCGCAGCACGGCATTTACATCGACTTTAAGATGACCTCGACCAACGACATCCGCCGCGGCTTCCTCGAATTTTTCGAGGGCGCGGGCCATGCGCGGGTGCCGTCGGCGCCGCTGGTCCCGCACAACGATCCGACGCTGATGTTCGTCAACGCCGGGATGGTGCCGTTCAAGAACGTCTTCACCGGCCTCGAGACGCGGCCCTACAGCCAGGCGACGAGCTCGCAGAAGTGCGTCCGCGCCGGCGGCAAGCACAACGACCTCGACAATGTCGGCTACACCGCGCGCCATCACACCTTCTTCGAGATGCTCGGCAATTTCTCGTTCGGCGACTATTTCAAGGACCGCGCGATCGAGCTGGCGTGGACGCTGCTCACGAAAGAGTGGGGGCTTAGCCCCGATCGGCTGACCGCGACCGTCTATCACACCGACGACGAGGCGTTCGACCTGTGGAAGCGCATCTCGGGCCTGCCCGAGAGCCGGATCATCCGCATCCCGACCAAGGACAATTTCTGGGCGATGGGCGACGACGGGCCGTGCGGGCCATGCTCGGAGATTTTCTACGACCATGGCGACCACATCCCGGGCGGGCCGCCGGGCAGCCCGGACGAGGACGGCGACCGCTTCGTCGAGATCTGGAACCTCGTGTTCATGCAATATGAGCAGGCGGCGAACGAGATCGTCTCCGAGCTGCCCAAGAAGAGCATCGACACCGGCATGGGCCTCGAGCGCATCGCCGCGGTGCTCCAGGGCACGCCCGACAATTATGAGACCGACACGTTCAAGGCGCTGATCGAGGCGTCGCAGTCGCTGACGCAGAACAATGCGCCCGACATGGCGGCGAGCCATCGCGTCATCGCCGATCATCTGCGCACGTCGGGCTTCCTCGTTGCCGACGGCGTGCTGCCGTCCAACGAGGGTCGCGGTTACGTGCTCCGCCGGATCATGCGCCGGGCGATGCGCCACGCGCATCTCCTCGGAGCGAGCGAGCCTTTGATGTGGCGGCTGGTGCCGGCGCTCGTCGCGGAGATGGGCGCGGCCTTCCCGAGCTGGTGCGCGCCCAGCCGCTGATCGAGGCGACGCTGCAGCAGGAGGAGACGCGCTTCCGCCAGACGCTCGTCAACGGCCTCAAGCTGCTCGACGAAGCGACGGCGGACCTGGCGGCCGGCGGTACGCTGGCGGGCGAAACGGCGTTCAAGCTCTACGACACCTACGGCTTCCCCTACGACCTTACCGAAGACGCGCTTCGGGCCCGGGGGCTTCAGGTCGACCGCGCCGGCTTCGACACCGCGATGGCGACGCAGAAAGCGGCCGCGCAGGGCGGCCTGGAAAGGCTCGGGCTCGAAGGCGTCCGACGATCTGTGGTTCGACCTCGCCGAAGAGTTCGGAAGCACCGAATTCACCGGTTACTCGGGCGATGAGGGTGAAGGCGTGGTCCTCGCGATCGTCAAGGACGGCGCGCGGGTCGAAGCCGCCGAGGTCGGCCAGACGGTCGAGCTGCTGCTCAACCAGACGCCCTTCTATGGCGAGAGCGGCGGGCAGATCGGCGACACCGGCACGCTGACCACGCTCAAGGGCTTCAAGGGCGAGGTCGAGGACACGGCCAAGCCGCTCGGCAAGCTCCATGTGCTGCGGACCAAGGTCGTCGCGGGCGAACTGTCGGTCGGCGAGACGGTGCATCAGGTGGTCGACGCCGAGCGCCGCGACCGGGTGCGGGCCAACCATAGCGCGACCCATCTGCTGCATGCCGCGCTCCGCCGCCGCCTCGGGACGCACGTGACGCAGAAGGGCAGTCTCGTCGCTCCGGATTATTTCCGCTTCGATTTCTCGCAGCCGACCGCGCTGACCCGCGACGACATCGAGGCCGTCGAAGCCGAGGTGAACGCTCAGATCCGCTCGAACGAGCCGGTGACGACGCGGCTGATGACCCCCGACGAGGCGATCTCCGCCGGGGCGATGGCGCTGTTCGGCGAGAAATACGGCGACGAGGTCCGCGTGCTGTCGATGGGCCGCGATGGCCGACACCGATTATTCGGTCGAGCTGTGCGGCGGCACCCACGTCCGCGCGCTCGGCGACATCCAGCTGCTCAAAATCATCTCGGAGAGCGCGGTCTCGGCGGGCGTCCGCCGGATCGAGGCGCTGACCGGCGAAGCGGCGCGGCAGTGGCTGAACGAGCGGGACGCGAAACTCCGCGAGGCAGCCGCGACGCTGAGGTCGTCGCCCGACGAAGTCCCCGCGCGGATCGCAGCGCTGGTCGAGGAGCGCAAGCGCCTCGAGCGCGAGCTTGCCGACGCGAAGAAGGCGCTGGCGATGGGCGGCGGCGCGGCCAAGGCCGACGACGCCGGCCCCGAAGACGTCGGCGGCTACAAATTCCTCGGCCAGGTGGTCGAAGGGCTCGATCCGAAAGAGCTGCGCTCGACCGTCGACACGATGAAGCAGCGCGTCGGCTCCGGCGTTGCCGCCCTCGTCGCGGTCAACGACGGCCGCGCCAGCGTCGCCGTCGGCGTCACCGACGACCTCACGCCCCAGGTCAGCGCGGTCGAGCTGGTCAAGGTCGCGGTCGCGGCGCTCGGCGGGCAGGGCGGCGGCGGCCGTCCCGACATGGCCCAGGGCGGCGGGCCCGACGGCGGAAAGGCGCAAGAGGCGCTGGTCGCGGTCCGCGACGCGCTGGAGAAAGTCGCGGCGTGATCGACGTCAAATCGGGCGACCCGATCACCCTTGACGGCTCGTGCCACTGCGGCGCGGTGAAGTTCACCGCCGAGCTCCCGCTGGGGCTTGCTTCGGCGCGGCGCTGCACCTGCTCGATCTGCCGGATGCGCGGGGCGGTCGCGGTGACATCGACCCATGACGGTTTCCACATCACCCACGGCGCGGACAAGCTCGCAACGTACCGCTTCAACACCATGACCGCGGAGCATCATTTCTGCTCGGTGTGCGGCATCTACACCCACCACCAGCGCCGCTCGAACCCGAACCAGCTCGGCGTCAACGTCGCCTGCCTCGAGGGCGTCTCGCCGTTCGATTTCACCGAGGTCGTGGTCTACGACGGCCAGCGCCATCCCGGCGACAACGCGACCCATACCACCTACACCAAGGGCGTGTTGCGGTTCGAACCGGCCGAGGAGTAGGGGCTGGCGCGAGGAGACTCGCCATGCCCCAGGACGCTCCAACCACCGAAACAACCTTCGACCTGGCCCCGCCCACCCAGGAGCAGTTCGACGGGCTCGTCGCCGAACTCGACGAGGAGGAGAAGCACGTCCTCCTCGAGCATGGCACCGAGGCGCCGTTCTGCGGCGTGTTCCTCGACGAGAAGCGCCCCGGCGTCTTCACCTGCCGGCTGTGCGGGCTGCCGCTGTTCCTCGGCGGGGCCAAGTTCGAGAGCGGGACCGGCTGGCCGAGCTTCACCCAGCCGTTCAGCAGCGACCACCTCAAATACATCCGCGACACCAGCTACGGCATGATCCGCACCGAGATCGTCTGCGCGCGGTGCGGGGCGCATCAGGGCCACGTTTTCCCCGACGGGCCGCCGCCGACCGGCGAGCGCTACTGCATCAATTCGGTCAGCCTCGCCTTCACCCCGAACGGCGAGCCGCTGCCCGACAAGCTCGGCCGCGGCAATCCGGAAGGAAAGCGGCTGACGGATTGATTATTGATTTATTGCTGAATTGATTGATTCGAGGTCTGGCGCCCGTCGCCGACCGATGCTAATTGCGCAAACGCTCGGTCGCTTTTGCAGCAGAGTCCGCGATGAATGCGCTGGCCGGGACTTGGAGCTATCGCAGCTTCATCAATAATCCTGATCCCGTCAGCACGCCGGATCAGGCGCTGAACCTTATCTTTGGCGAAGGCGAGCTCGTCATTACTCACGCCAATCCGGCGGACGGGTTCCGAGCGACCCTGTCGTTCGGCGGCGACGCCGTCATGGACCTGTCCGGGAACGTCGCCGAGGCGCAAGGAACGCAACCACTGACCGCGACGGTGAGGGGGCGCGGACGGCCGGGCGGTCCGATCGCGGACTTTGCCTACGATTATTTGTTCTATGGGGTCCCGGCCTGGCCGGACGGGATCGACCAAGCGCCCGGCGCTGGTCCGCAGCGTCGTCCGGGTCGCCGACCACGGCGGCGCAAGAAAAGGCGCGACGGCCTCAACCATCACACTGAAACGAGACGCATAGGCAGTCAGGAGGATTTATCATGCCCAGGATTCGCAAGGATATCGCAAGCCTCGGCGCCGACTGGAATCCGACGGTCGAATGGTATGCAAAGGCGGTTGGAGCGCTCCAGGCAAAAGCCGTGACGGACCGGACCAGCTGGCGCTACCTTGGCGGTATCCACGGCTTCGACAAGGCCGGCTGGATTACCAGCGGAGTCATCCAGGCCACGGACCCGCTTCCTCCGAGCAGCGAGAGCCGCATCTGGAACCAGTGCCAGCACGCGACCTGGTTTTTCCTCCCCTGGCACCGCATCTACCTGCACGCGTTCGAGGAGATTGTCGCGGCCACGGTCAAGGCGCTTGGCGGGCCCGCGGATTGGGCGTTGCCCTATTGGAATTATTTCCGCGACGCGGGGTCGCTCACCATGCCGGCGGCGTTCACCGCTGCAACGATGCCGGACGGGTCCGCCAATCCGCTCCGCTGGGCGCCGAGGTTCCAGACGGTTTTGGACGGCTCCAGGCTCAATCTCGATGCGATGGCGCAGACCCGCTACACCGCCGCACCCGGGACCCTGGGCTTCGGTGGCGGCGTCACCCATTTCAACCATTTCGGCGGGGCCATGACCGGCGCCCTCGAATTCAATCCCCACAACGAAGTCCATTCGCGGATCAACTATTTCATGGGGAATCCGGACTATGCCGCGCTCGACCCGATCTTCTGGCTGCATCACTGCAACGTCGACCGACTGTGGGCGGCGTGGCTGACCCAGGACAAGAACAAGATGGAGAACCGCAAGGCCTTTCTTCGCGGGCCGGCGCGGAAATTCGAGATGCCGGGCGCGGACGGCAAGCTTCATGTTTTTACGCCAGCCGATACAATGCCCGGCAAGAAGCTCGCACCGACGTACGACGACCTGCAGAACGGAACCGGGCTGCCGCCTGTCGCGTCGGCCCTCGAGGAAGTGAGCGGAGCTGCTCCAATGCCTGCAAAACTGACAGAGGAATCGCCGCCCCCGGCCACGCTGGTTGGGGCAAGCACCGGACGGATCACCGTCACGGGCACTCCTGCCACCGCCGACGTCAAGCTCGAGTCCCAAGCTGCCGGGCTGGCCGAGGCCGCCGGGTTGGTTGAAGCCGACCAACGCATTTTCCTCAATCTGGAGAATGTCCGCGGGAGTGCGCCAAGCGCGTCGCTCACGCTCCGGATCGGCGCTCCAGCCGCCGGCGCCGCGGCAGCCGAGGACTCCTCTTACCTGGTGCCGGTCGCGTTGTTCGGTCTGGCGAAATCGTCCGCGCAGGACGGGGAGCATGGCGGTAACGGGATCAATGTCGCCATCGACATCACCGAGATCGCCAACAAGCTGGCGGAGGAAGCCGGCGCCGCGGTCGAAGAGCTCCAGGTGCGCATCGAGCAGGTGGAAGGCGAGAACCCCGCTCCGGTGACGGTCGAGCGCATCAGCATCTACAAGCAGCCGGTCGGATAGCCGGCCGGTGACTCCGGGCCTCCAGGGGCTTCGGTTGGCGTGGCGCGAAGGAGGGCTGCGCTGGCCGGTCGGGGTTGCGGTCGCCGCGCTTGCCCTCAGCGCCCTGTGGGCGCCGCACGGCCACGGGGCCGAGGCCTGCGCCGCCCATATGCATGCGGGCCACGCCGGCGCCGCTGCCCAATGCCCGTCGTCCGTCATGCGCGGTTGGATGTTGATGGTCGCGGCGATGATGCCGCCACTGCTCGTTCCGGCGATCAACCATGTCCTGCGCTCGTCGTTCCCGGACCGGCGCGTCGACACGGTCCTGTCCTTCGCGCTGGGCTATGTTGCGGTGTGGGGCGCCGCGAGCATTCCGCTGGTGCCGGTCCTGGCCATCGTCGGCCGTTTCCTGCCGGGATGGAGCGGCTGCCTCGTGCTGCTGGGCGTGGCGATCGCCTGGGGCTCGTCGCCCCTTGCCCAGTTCGCGCGCAACCGCTGCCATCGCCTGCGTGGGATCAATCCGTTCGGCCTTGCCGCCGATCGCGACGCCTTCCTCCAGGGCCTGACGACAGGCGTGCCGTGCGTGCTCGCGTGCTGGCCGTGGATGCTCGTGCCGATGAGCGCACCCGCGAACGGGCTGGCCCTGATGGCCCTGGTGACGATCTTTCTGTTCCTCGAAAGCCTCGCCCCGCCGAAGCCGCCGTCGTGGCAGTCGCCGCCCGCAATCCGCATGCTAGGGCTGGTTGTCCGGCGTTAAAGGGGTTGTCGGGAGAGGGAACTGGAAGCCCTGCCGGGCCGGGGGAGCGAGGGGAGCATGCCAGCTCGCAGCAGGGCTTCTTTGGTACTTCGTTCCGGCAGGGCCGTTTGGGAGCTCGCAACAACCTCCTGGCTCTGCTGAGTCGGAATTTACCGCGCGCGGGTTACCTGCTTGTCAGCGGAATTGGTTTACGAATTTTAACCCCTAAGCCCGAAACCCGGTCCGCGGGCCGCCTCATTTGTGCGGCGGGACCCAGTCGTCCGGCGGCGTGAAATAGACGCTGAGCTTGGCCAGCCGGTCCGTCTTGTGGGTCCAGTTGGCGAACACCCCGCACACCGTCTTCGAGTTCTCGCCGGTGTTGGGAATCGGCTCGGCCGTCCATTTCGATTTGCCGATCGCGCAGTCCGAGCCGGCCTGGCAGGCCTGGAACTGCCCGGTCGTCGCGTCGGCCGCCTCGAGCTTGTAGCCGGTGACGGTCGAATTCTGCGGCAGGACCGCGCACACCGCCTGGCAATAGGCCGTGCGATCGTCGCCGCCGTTGAGGATCCGGCCGACGTCGCCGCCGACCTTCTGCCCGATCATGCGCTGGACGTCCTTGTTCTTGAGCAGGTCGCCGACGGCGCCGGCGAACTGGCCGTCCTTCATCGCCGCGGCGTCGTCCGACACCTCGCGGATCTCGGCCGTGTCGCGCGCCTCGTTCATGCAGCTCGGAGTGGCGGTGTAGGTGCGCAGACCATGCGGGACCCGCATCTGGGCGACGACCTTGGCCTCGGTCGGCTGGCATTCCTCGCAGCCGCCGTTCTGGTCGTTGAAGTCCTTGACCTTCTGCTGGAGCGCGGCCGCCTTGGCGGCGGCGTCGTCGACCGGCGGAGTCGCCTCGTTACCCGCGGCGGCTTCATTGGCGGTGGTCGCCTTTTCGCCCTTGTCCTTGCCGCCGCCGCAGGCCGCGGCGCTAAGTGCGATGGCGATGATCAACGAATGACGTGCGATGCCCCCACGCATGGCGTCCTCCCCTTAAAGAGGATCCGGCACGGCGCGCCTTATAACCGAGGTTAGAAGGGGTGGCGAGGGCAATCGCCGCGGGGCCTGGCGCGGACGCGACAACGCCGATTTCCCCTAGCCAGCCGGGCTGCGCCATGGCAGTTAACCCGCGCTCGGTCCTCCCTCGGGGGAGTAACGCATGGATTATGCAACCATCACCGCAGCCTTGCTCGGGACCGGGTCGAAAGTCGCGCTGATCATCCTTGGTTTCGTGTTGCTCGGCGCCGGCGGCACGCTCGCCGTGTTCACCGGCATCAAGATGGCCGCTCCCGAGGAGCCGGATATCACCATCACCAACAGCCAGACCGGCCAATCCGCGAAAGCGGGCCGGGGGGCGCTGGTTATCTTCATCGGCTTCGGGATCCTGATGATGATCCTCGGCATCGCCGCGCTGGTCGGCGGCTTCAGGAGCTAGGCGCGCCGCCGGAACATTGCCAACAACAGGGAGGTGAATATGACTATCGGTGGAATCGTCGGCTTGGTGCTTGGCCTGATCCTGATCTACACCGGGGCCACCCGGTCCAGGACCTCGACCGACCCCAGCGTCACCGTCACCAACGATCAGGGGCAGTCCGCACCGCTCACCGGCGAAAGCGCGAAATGGGTTCTGATCATCATCGGGATCGTTCTCGCCGTCGGCGGGCTGATCGGGATCATCGCGGGCCTCAAGCACTGAGCCGCGCGGCTCAGCCGCCGATCCGCTCGTAGTCGATCCGGATCCGGACCCACTCGCCGACCAGGGTCTTGCCGCCCTTGCGCGGCGGGCGGACCCGGAACTGCCAGGCCGCCTGGCGGACCGCGCCGGCAAGGTGCGAGCCGGCCGGCGACTGGCCGAGCTCGACGCAGTCGTCGACGCGATTGCCCGGGATCGTCCGGCAGGCGATCAGGCCCCAGCCGTCGGGCGCGTTCCTCGGCAGATAGCCCGCCAGTTCGGCATCGGTCGGCTCGCGCGCCCATTCGGCGGCGTAGAGGATCTCGCCGTGCGGGCCGCGCCCGACCTCCGCGCTGTCGCCTTCGCCGGGGCCCGGCCGCAGGTTGCGGATGTCGGCCGCAGCCAGGTCCGCGCTGCTCATCTCGATCCACGATTGCAATTTCTTCGGCGGCTGCGGCGGGGGGCGATGCTCGGCTTGACCGGGAGCACCACCGGCGGCGGCTTGAGCGCCGGCTTGTTCGGTCGGGCGGCGGCATGATTTTCGGCCCGGCTGTGCGATTCGGGGAGCAGGTCGACGATCGTCGCCTCGCTCGGCTTGCGTTGGCGGTCAGGAAGCACGCCGAGCGTCAGCAGCACCAGCAGCAGGCCGAGATTGACCCCCAGCGCGAGCGCGAGCCCCGACGCGCGCCGCTGGAGCGGCGGACGGTCGTGCGCGGAGGGGAGCCGGTAGGAAGGCAAGGTCGGCTGAGAATCCGTCAGTCAGGCGTCGCGTGGACGATGAGGATAGACGGGCCGCGACTGAATGGGGAGTGAAAGCGCGAACCCATGCGATTGATTTGCGCCGGTTCGAGGCGCATCCTGCGACCGCTCGGGTGAGGGGGATCGCCATGACCAACAAGGCGGCGCTGGGCGCCATCGCACTTTCGGTTCTGCTGCTCGCAGCGGGATGCGGGAAGGACAAGCCAGGCAGTGTCGCCAAAGCGGGCGGCGAAACCCCCGCGGCCGGCGGCACGAGCGACGGCGCGCCGCCGCCGCCGCAGGTCGAAACGACGGACGCCAACTCCGGCCCGGCGACCGAGCCCGACGTGACTCCGGTCAAGAATGCGGTCGAGGCGACCAGGAGCGGCATCCGCCGTCCGCCCGGCTGGGCGCCGGCCAATGCCGGTGGCAACACGGGCGGCAGCGCCGGCGCCCGGGCCCGCGCGGGTCTCGCCAAATATGTCGACTGGCGGCCGCGCGAGAGCGAGGGCGGGTTGAGCTTCCTCGCCGAACCGGCGGTGCGCCGGGCGGTCGCCGCGGTGCGCGACGCCCAGGTCCGCGAGTTCATCCGCAATTACAACGGCTCCGACGCGCCGATCGCCCAGCGCAAGGACGGACGGCTCATCGCCTGGGGCTGCGAGGCGCGCAATTGCGGCTTCCACAACTGGGCGGTTGCGATCCGCCCGGACGGCTCCGGCGCCGAGATCTGCTACTATCATGACGACGACGATCCCGACGGGACGTCGACCTGGTACCTGGCCGGCGGCCGGACGGTGAAGCGGGCCGGCAACTGCCCGGACGAGTAGGACGCCGCGCCGCTGCCGGCATTGGACCGCGGCCGATCCGCACCGAATTTCCGCTGGTCTGCGCCGCCGCAACGTGGCACCTTGCCGTCGCTCGGTCCAGGCAACTGGGGGGCGGGCGCATGGCCGAAACAACCGCTGAAACGAACCGCAACGTCGGCATCGGACTGCTGGTCGGCGGCCTCCTCCTCGCCGGATTGCTGGTCGTCCTCATCGTCGTCGGATGGACCAGCACGCCGCGCAACCTGATCCTGGTCGTCGCCGCTTCATTCGGCCAGCTCCTGGCGGTCTATCTGATCGGCTACGGCATCAAGAAAATCGCCGGCGCGGGAAGCGCGACCTGAAACCTGTTGGGGGAGAATAATCATGGGCTATATCATCGGCGGGATCCTCGGGATCATCATTGCGATCGTGCTCGTGATCGCCGGCATCAAGGGCGGTCCGATCGCGATCACCAACCGCAACACCGGACAGACCGGCGTGATGACCGACACGCCCAACTGGCTGCTGATCATCATCGGCATCGTCGTCGCCATCTCGAGCATCGCGGGGATCGTCGCCGGCGCCACGGGCCACTTAGTCGCCCGCCGCCGGGCCTGCCGGTCGGGCAAACCAGGCGAGCAATTCGCGCGCTGCGGCGAGCCCAATTCCGCGGCGAGGGTTACAATTCCGGGCCATCGCGGGTATTCAGCCGTGGCTACTAGTCGCAAAATGACGGTCTACAGGCGCTTTGCGGCTCCTTTTTCCTTCTCGTGCGCTCCTAGCTCGAAGCGGACCGGCACTCGGCCCGCCCCAGAAGGGAAAGTCAGAGAAATGCCAGTCGGCACAGTAAAATTCTTCAACGAGACCAAGGGCTACGGCTTCATTCAGCCCGACGGCGGCGGCCAGGACGCCTTCGTCCACATCAGCGCCGTCGAGCGCTCGGGCATGCAGACGCTGCGCGAGAACCAGCGCGTCAGCTACGAGCTGCAGCAGGACAATCGCGGCAAGATGGCGGCGGCCAACCTCAAGGCGGCCGAGGATTCGACCCAACCCGAAGCGAGCGCCGAAGAGCCTGCGACCGACCAGCAGGGCGAGTAATTTGTCCGGCCCGGTCATCCGGGGCACCAACCTGCAATTCTTCCTCGCCCGCGCCGCCCAGGCGCGGGAGGAGGCGGAGGCGGCGACGCTCGACCATGTGCGCGAGCGTTGCCGCCGCTCCGAGGCGGCGTGGAGCGCACTGGCCGACAAGGCCCAGCGCAGCGAGCGCCTGCGCGTCGAGGAGCAGCTCCGAAAGGCCGAAGCCGGGCCCAAGTGACTACCGTTGCGGCTGCTGGAACCTGGCGTGCACGCCGGCGTTCGGCGGATCGCATGGACGACAAGACCCTGAACCTGTGGCGCCAGATCGAGGCCGGCCGGCGCACGCGGCGGCAGTCGCTCCGCCGCGCCAGTCCCGCAACTCCGCCGAGCCGTCCACACTAAGCTTTCGCGGTCTGGAGTCGGTCCCCACACTCGTCAATTCGACGTTGGTTTCAGCCTGTTAGTGCGCGCGCCGGGGCCGCCTACGGCGAACTAAGGCGCGCCCGCGCTACCACAGGGGCCGGACCGGCCGGAACTCGCTCGCGCTTGACCCCGTCGTCGATCAGATGGCGCTTCAGCTTGGTGCGGATTTGCGCCGCCCCGTGGCCGCTCATGCACACGAGCCGGACGCCGCCGCCGGGCAGCGCCTCCAGCGCCGAAATGCCGATCGCCTTCTCGGCGCAATGCTTGACGATTTCGGCCTCGGTCATGGCGAGGTTGCAAGCGCGGCTCATTTCGGGCTCCTCTTGGCGGCGGCGATCGCGTCCGACGCATTGGAGTAGCGGTAGCCGCCCCATTCGTAGATTGCTTGCAGCACCACGGCGATGTTGTAGCGGTCGAGCTCGGCGGCGGTCGCTTGGTGCGACACGGCATATTGCTCGAGCCTGAGCGCGAGCGCCGGATCCGGTTGCGGATCGGCGTGGGGGTTGAGGGCGGTCATTTTAGGGGGGCGCTCCTGCGCGGCAAGCGGGAGCATGACGTCTCAGCCATCGGCGCCTGCGGGGGAGAATGCCAATGATGCGGCGCGTCTAGCACGCCCGGCGGGAGAAGGCCCGGAAATTCGGGCGAAAGTTCACAGAAGTTCACGGTCGCTGCGCGTGCGCGCGTGCGCCCGCGCGCGCGACTGTTGGATTTGGCCCGAGCGACATTTTCACGTCGGCGGCGCGCAGCGGGACTGGAGATGTCGGATTGCCGCGGAATGCGCTATGCTCGGCCGGCCGAATCCCCCTGCAGCCAGCGAGGCAGGACATGGGCACGATCCTTATTCTCATCGCCATCTTCATCGGCTTCGGCGGCGTGGCTGCCCTCGGGTTCGGCATCGTCGGGCTCAACGCAGCCAAGGACGAGGCCGCCAAGAGCTTCGCCATGAAACGGGTCATGTGGGGCGGCGGCGGGACGATCCTGGCGATCTTCCTGTTCTTCATCGGGATGACGCTCTGACGGACGGCCGGCTGCGTTGCTCGATCGATTTCACCTTGGAGCGCTCCGCAGGCTGACGCGCGCCACGGCATGAATTCGCTTGAGGGTCATGCGCAAGAAGGCATTTACTCCGAGGTGCGCAGTGCTACGGTCGCTCGCTCGAGCGGAGGGACGTGATGAAGCTGTACCGGGTCGACAAGCTGGCCAAGCGCGAGGGCGTGGTCATCAAGAAGAAACACATTCTCGCCCCGACCGACGCCCAGGCCGTGCGGCAGGCCGAGGAGAGCGACGATTGCCCGATCTGCGACGTCGTGCGCGACGGCGAACGGGTCGGACAGGTTCTCTAGCCCCGCGCGGCGCTTCCGCTAGGCTTTCCTCAAGAACGTATCCGCCATGAACCCAGCTTCGCCCTGCTCATCGACGCAGCGGCGCCAGCGGTAGCCGTCGGCGGCCCAGTGGGGCTTGCCGCAGCGGACGGCGCCGCCGACCAGGATGCGGCGGATCTCGGCGCTGGCGGTGGTCGGCTCGGCGCGCAGCACGACGAAGCCGTCGGACGCGAAGGCGGCGACGTAGCGGTCGTCGGCCGGCGGGCTCGCTTCGGCCGGGCCCGGCGCCGGCGCGGCAGGAGGCGAGTGGACGATCGGGGCGGCCGTGTCAGTCGGCAATGCGGTCGGTTGCGGCGGGGCTTCGCGGGCGGCGTTGGCGACCGGTGCGGTCGTGCCTGCGGGAGCCGGGCTCGCGGCTTGTGCCGGCGCGTCCGTGGGTGGCTTGGCGGCCTGTTCCGCTGCGGGCTTCGACGGAGTGAAGAGATGGGGCGCGAGGACCGCGGTCAATCCGGCGAGGCCGGCCAGGAACGATCCGGTCGCGGTCAGGATGCCCGGCAGGGTCTGCCAGAATCCGCCCGTGGCGCGGGACGGCTCCGCGAACCGCGGGGCCTGCGGGTCTTGAGGCTGCGCCTCCCCCATGATCACTCCCTTGTCGCTGATGCGAGCCGGACCGGCGTGACCGAGCCGCGGCATGATCGCAAAGCGGTCCGCTAAATACAACGACAAAGCGGCTGACGGATGGCGGCCGGGGCGTTGTCCGGGAGTTTGCGGGCTTGGTCAATTGGCGGGCGGGCGAGGCGGCGGGCGAGCGCCGTGGCCGGCGCCCTGGACCCCGGCCTGGGCCGGGAACAGTCGCGGAAGTTGGCAAAGTTGGGTCCTCAACGCGCGCGCGCGAGTCGGGCCTCGAAACGCAGCGAATGCAGCGATCCTGAGCGCGCGCTCGCGCGCGAGGCGAATCCGACACCTGCCGGCGTTCGAACCGGGGGTTGTCGGATGTGTCGGATTGTCACCCTGGCGGAAGCGGACAAAGCGGGCGCTACGTCGCGGTCGAATCGCCCCCCGGCGTTCGATCGGAGCCGCGATCATCGGGAGGGCGGGCGAGCCGAGTTGGCGCATCGCCGAGCATAAGCCATAAACGGGGCTGCTGTAGGAAAGTGTTTTCGTCCGCTCCGAACGCGCTAAGCTTGGGCGCATGACCAATGCGTCCCTGATGCTCGCCGTCGTCAGCGCGGTGACCGGCTCGCTCGCTCCGCCGGCCGCCGCGCCGGCCCCACCGGCGCCCCCGGCCAGGCCGAGCGGCGCGGACCCCAGGACCCTGTTCAGCGACGAGGATTATCCCGCGGCCGCGCTCCAGCGAAAGGAAGAGGGCAGCGTCCAGGCCGAGCTGACCATCGGCACCGACGGGCGGGTCAAGGCCTGCCGGATCCTGCGCAGCAGCAACTCGCAGGCGCTCGACAGCGCGACCTGCAACATCCTGATGCGCCGCGCCAGGTTCACTCCGGCGAGGGATTCGAACGGAAATCCGGTCGAGGACACCTACGTCACTCCGCCGATCAGCTGGCGGATCGTCGACGACGAGCCCGCCGCGCCGCCAATGACGCAGACCCAGCCGGGCCGCTTTCTGTGCAGCACGGCCGCCGGCCAGTTCAAGGAGCAGGAACTCGTGCCGCTGCGGCCGGGGGAGGAGCTGCGGCTCGCCGTGCGGCTGGTCAGGGAGGAGTTCGACCCGCAGTGGACGGTGCTGGCCGCAGTCTATTTCGACGGGCCGAACGGCCAGTCGCGGGTCGCCGTCGGCAAGGCACAGAACGACCGCACCCAGATGTATGCCGCGGTGACCACCCCGGGCCGCGCGAGCGACGACATCGCCTTCGAATATCCGGTCACCGGCAACTGGATCATCCTCAAGCTGAAGCTCGATCGGCGCGGCTTGCTGACGGTGCGCAGCAACGAGACTCACGCAGCGGTACCAATGGGGGCCCGTGTCGCGGACCTATTTGCACTGCAATTCGGGCGAGTGGGAATTCGACGTCTGGCCGCGGACCTACGTGCCGGCGGCAAATGCAGGTGCGCGGCCTTCAGCGAGCCTCGGCCCTCCGCGGGCTGGTCCAGCCGGCTGTCGCATCGGCGAGGATAAGCCACAAACGGCCTGCTGTAGGAAAGTGTTTTCGGATCAGCCGCGAAGGCGCGAAGGGTCCCGGAAAAGCGGCTCACGCCGTCTCCGCCTGATCAGCGTGTTTGGCGCCCCGCTAGTCGACGATCCGCACGTTCTCAACCAGCGTCCCGCAACATGGCCGCATCCCCCGGACCGGGGCCAGCTTCACGGCGTGGACGTTGATGAAATGGGTGCCGCGGACCCGACAGCTGTACACATTGTGCTCGACATAGGGGTGCCCGTTGAGCGTAGTGTGCCATTCATATTCCTGCATCACCGCCTCGCCCGACTGCCAAGTCTTGAGTCCCTTCGTACCGTCCCCCGATCGCGCCGCGCGACTATCGGAGACTTCACGGCATTGGGCCAGAGTCGCCGGCCCAACGACGTCTTCAATGGCGACGCCCAGGATCATATTTCCATCGTCAGTGCGATAGGCGAACTCGGAGTGGTGCGGCCGGTCGGGCTCGATCTCGAACCGCTTGAGGTTCCCGAGTGCGAGCCTCAAGTACCAGGGCACGTCCGGTGAGTGGAGCTCGGTCGTTGGCGTCGCCGGTGCGGTGTTGGGCGGCGGTGCGGCCAGAGCGTCGGCGGCGAGGGTCGCAAGGGTGAACATTCGTGCCTCCCCCGTTAGGGTGGGGGGACCGAGCCGAGTCGGCCATAGCATGAAAGCGGCCTTCAATCTTCACGAAGCCGCGAAGAGGCGTCAGGCGCGCACGCCCGCGTCATATTTGCGGCGCATGCAGCGGGTCAGCTCGAGCACGCCCTCGGCGCTGAACAAGCCGCCGGCGCCTTCGTCATGGCACTGTTGCGCGAGCAGGGTCGCGGTGTCGCGGTCCTGGCTGCACTGCAACTCGGGCGAGTGGGAATTCGACGTCTGGCCGCGGACTTATGTGCCGGCGGCGGTCACCCCGCCAGCGGGGCCCGCAACGCGCTGACGGCCGAGC
Source organism: uncultured Alphaproteobacteria bacterium (assembly GCA_963765945.1). GTDB lineage: Bacteria > Pseudomonadota > Alphaproteobacteria > Sphingomonadales > Sphingomonadaceae > Sphingomicrobium. The sequence goes on along the minus strand of CAVXYS010000048.1, from coordinate 4,305 downwards.
GGGCGCGGGCCTCGGGGACGAGCGCGAGCGCTTCCCAGCGCTTCACCTTGCGCCGCCCGCACCACAGCTCCATCGCGTCGGCCTCGCGCCAGTCCGCGCCCTGCGCGACCGCGGCCGCATCGTGCGCCGCCTCGAACTCGCGGAAATGATCGATGTGCCCGCTGAAGCGGTCGAAGACATAGAGCCGGTAGTAAGCCATCGGGAACGCCCCCTTCGCGACGCTAACGAGCGCGGGCGCGGGGTTCATCCGGTCGCAGTGACGCGGGTCGCGGAGCAGGGCGGCGGGAGTCCAGCCGCGAAAGCCGGTGAGGTCGAGGAGGAGCGGGACGGGCGGGGCGCGGCGGGCGAGCTCGGCGGCGAAGGCGGGCTCGAAGCTGCGATAATCGGCGGCGCGGAGCAGGCCGGTGGCGCGGATGCGGATGTAGGGGGCGGGGGAGGGGGTGACTAAGAGCACTTCACGCGGTCAACGCACGAGACGAATTGAGTGCACTGTCACTGGAATCCGGTCACTGAAACTCTCATCGAGGTGTTCACCCGGATTTCGGGGGCGCGGTCAGGGCAAGTAATTTACGGACCGTCGATGAAGTGCTAGCTAGGCTTTCGCCAATCTCTTCTCTCCGCAGGGGGAGGCGATCATGGCAGCATACTCCGGTTCCGACGCGCGCCGAGCTCGAGCGTAACATGGCTCCGTCTGTTCCTGTCGCGAGGCGCCGCAACCTGCAGGTTTACGCGACTGACCCGATGAGCGGCCGCCGCTCGAGTTTCCGCGTCGTCGTCGATGTGCTCAACGAGCCCAATCTCGCGCCCGGACGGATTTGGGGGTGCGACACTGCGCGGCAGTTCGATGGGAATCGTGGCCATGGAACGTGACATATCGGATACCGCAACCGCTTCCCGCCCAAGGGGCGCTCCCTATCCGCGGCCGCCCTCGCGGCGCTTCCGTGTCTATGCGCTCGACCCGCGCGCCGCGCTGACTCCCGACACCGCGACGGTGAACAATGCCGTTATCTCACTGCCGTGGGAGACGTCCTATGAGGAGCCTCTGGCGGTTGGGCCGACGGGCGAATATATCGAGGTGGTCGATTTCGATGCTCCGGCGAACCGCTTCTACGCGCCGTTAAATCCAAATCATCCCGACTTGCTCGCCCAGGACGGGCTGCCGCCTTCCGAAGGCCGGCCCCAATTCCATCAGCAGATGACCTACGCGGTGGCGATGAAGACGATCTTCGGCTTCGAGCGTGCGCTTGGGCGCAAGGTGCTGTGGTCGAGCCACTACGCCGACATGAACGAGCAATTCATCCAGCGACTGCGCATCTATCCGCACGCGCTGTCTCGAGGCGAACGCTTATTATTCGCCGGAGAAGACTGCACTGCTGTTCGGTTACTTCAAGAGGATATGGCGGCACCGGGCCAAGGGCAGCGGGGAGGTGGAGTCTTCACTTGCCTGTCGCACGACATCATCGCCCACGAGACCGCGCATGCAATTCTCCATGGAATGCATCGCCGCTTCGACGAGGAAGTCGGCCCGGACACCTTTGCCTTTCACGAGGCCTTCGCCGACATCGTCGCGCTGCTCCAGCACTTCACAATGGCCGAAGTAGTGGCGCACCAAATCACGGCCAGCATCGGGCCGATTGCAATTGGACCGGCTGCTCACCGGCCTCGCTGGCCAGTTCGGCGAAGCGACCCGAACTGGGCACTCGCTCCGCAGCGGCATCGATCGCGAGATCGATCGCAAACTCGGAAGCTGAAGGACCCGATCCCACTCTCTACCAAAGCGTGTTTGAGCCGCATGCGCGGGGCTCCATCCTGGTCGGCGCGGTGTTCGACGCCTTTCTCACCATCTGAACGCCGGACCGCCGACCTGATGCGTCTCGCTACCGGCAGCTCGACGCCTTCGGGTGATAGCTTCACCCTGACCTCGTCAATCGGCTGGCGACGGAGGCGGCAAAATCGGCCGATCATATGCTTCGGATGTCGTCGCGGGCTCGACTATCTGCCCGTTACCGACGTCAACTTCGGTGAATATCTCCGCGCGATCGTTACCGCGGACCGACGCTCGTGCCCGAAGATCCGCGCTGCTACCGTATCATCTTAACCGACGCTTTTCGCCGTCGCGGCATCTATCAGCAGGGATGGCTCTCGATGGCGCCGGACAGTCTCTTCTGGGAGACTCCGGAGACGCCCCTAAAGCCGGGCCTTTTGAGGATCTCGTCGCCAAGCTGGACCTGGCACCGTGCTTCCAGCGCTCCAAAATCTATGATCAGGCCAGGCTGAACCAAGAGACAATCCATAACTGGCTGATGTCGCCTGACGATCAGCACCCGGAGAAGATCGAGCTGTGGGAAGGGCTGCTGGGCATCAAGCTTGCGCCGGGCGGGCTGGCTTCGATCCCGCTGTCGAAGACGTACGCCGGACGGCCCGCTGTCGATATCCATTCAGCGCGCATCGCGCGAAGGAGCGGTCCGGACGGCCAGGAGACACGCGAACTGATCGTCGAAATCACCCAGCGCCGCTATGCCTTCGACGATCCCAAGAAACAGGCCCGCGCAGACCGTAACGCGGCGTACGCCAAGAAGAACCGCGACTTCATTTTCCGCGGGGAGCGACGCTCGTCATCGATCTTACCGACAATTCGGTGCGCTATGCGGTCCGCAAGCGGATCGACGACGAATATCGGCTCGATCGACAGCGCCGCTGGCGTGGCGGGGAGGAAGCTGCCGGTTTGGCCTCCACCTATTTCGCGGCACAGGCGATGGCGGAGCCCTTCGCCTTCGCGCATCGGCAGTAGCGCCGCCATGGCCAAGCCACCGATCCGCGTCCGAATGTACAAGAAGCTGCTCGGCGATTGCTTCTTGTTGACGATCGGCGACCCCGGCGCATCGCGCGATGACCGCGTCCACATCCTGATCGACTGCGGCATTCTGCAGCGGGTGCCGGGCGAGGTTGCCATCATGCAGGCGGTCGCCGACGACATCGTCGCGACAACGGGCGGGCAACTCCACCTGCTTGTGATTACCCACGAGCATTGGGACCACATCTCGGGTTTCGTCCACGCCCGTCAGGCCCTGATCGACGACATGCAAATCGACGCGCTGTGGCTTGCCTGGACCGAAAGGCGGGGCGACGGGCAGGCGGACACGTTGCGCAAGAAGAGCGAGAAGGCGAAGAAGGTCGTTGCCCAGGCGGCCGCATTTGCCGCCAAGGAAAAGGTCAACGTCACCGCGAATATCCAGCACTTCAACGGCCCGCTTGCGGCGAACGGCAAGCTGACCTCGCTAGCACGTCATTCCCGAGCTGATCAAGCGGGCCGAGGCGACGGGCGCGGTAGATTATCTGGAACCGGGCGACGTCCGCATCACGCCCGGTCGGCTCGGCCTGCGCGCGCATGTGCTGGGACCGTCGCGCAAGCCCGACTACCTCACCAAGACGCAGCCTCCGGGGGTCGGCAAGCAGACCATTTGACGGCGGAATTCGCCTTGGCTCTCGACGAACGCTACGCGGCCGCCGGACTCCGCTCATGTAGGTGTTGGAATCGCAAGGACCGTCGCCGTTCGTGACGCGCCACGGGATCGCGGTCCCGGATGTAACCGATGCGACTGGCGACGAAATTCTGCAATGGCTGTGGAGTCGCTACAAGGCCGCCCGGAGGCCTGGCGCAACATCGATACCGCGTGGCTCGGAGCGGCCGGCTCGCTCGCACTCAAGCTCGACAATGATACCAACAACACCAGCCTGGTGCTCGCATTCGAGACCGAGCTTGGGGGCGATGTGCTGCTGTTCGCGGCCGACGCGCAGGTCGGCAACTGGATGTCCTGCGCATCTGCAGGACTATCCGGCCGCGGGGAAGGCGAAATTGACGGCGAAAGACCTCTAGAGCGGACCGTGCTCTACAAGGTCGGCCATCACGCCAGCCACAATGCCACGCTCGACAAGCTCGGGCTGGCGCCTGATGCGCATCCCGGGCTCGTCGGATGATTCCAGTCGTCGAGGCCGAGGCCCGGCGCAAGAAGGCCGGCAAGGCGGTCCACCGCGGTTGGGACATGCCCTATCCCAAGCTGCTCGACCAGTTGATGAAGCGGACTTCGGGCCGCATCCTGCGCGGCGATGCCGAGCCGGGTCGGAATGCCAAGGGCAAGATCATTTCCACCGACGCCGCGTTCCTCGGCCGCGTCAATTCAACCGAGCTGTTCGTCGAGCTGACGGTTTGAGCGCACTGCCAGGACCGCGGCCTTGGGCATGACGACCGATCAGTGAATTGCGCAGCTATTGGTCGAGGAAAGAGCACATCTTCCGGCTGCGCGA
>CAVXYS010000047.1:0-60574 GCA_963765945.1 uncultured Alphaproteobacteria bacterium | reverse complement strand
TCCGCTCGTCGCCGGCAAGGCGGTCGAGCTCGGCGATATAGTCTTGCCGGCGCCGCCCGATGCGCAGGTACCAATCGGCGTCCCAGCGGCCGTTGAGGCGGTTCTCGCGCTGCTCCTCGGGCATGATGCCCCTGGCCATTTGCTTGGCCAGCCAGCGCATTTGCCCGTCGCGCATGAACATCTCCACCGGCAGCCCGAAGCAGAATTCCACGAAGGGCCGGTAGGCCATGGGATCGCGCAGCGCGACTCTCGTACATTTGCTCGAAGGCCTGATAGATTTCGGCCGACTCGCCGTCGCCATTCTGAAACAGCAGTCGCTGGGCGTGCCGGCGGCTCCGCGGCTGATAACGCTCGATGACAAGTCCGGAGGCCTTAAGCCGGCTCTCGGCGCCGGACGCCATGCGATAGTCGCGCGTCAGCGGCTGCATGAGGTCGAGCAGCGCGCGGTTCTTCGGCTTGGCGATCCGCCGGACCAGGCGCCACACCGAGTTGGGCATCAGGGCCAGGACGGATCGCGCCAGGAAGCGCGAGATGAACGGCCGCCCGTCGTGCTTGAGCCGGGCCAGGGCCATCCACAATTGGCGCCAGCGGCCTTTCAGGAGATATTCGACGAACCCCCAGTCGCCCTTGTCGCTGAAGGTGTAATTGCCCCATTCGGCCAGCAGCATCACGTCGCAGCCGACTTTCGGCGCGCCCGACAACAGGCCGTGGAAGACGTACATGTTGCACAGCCCGGAAGGCGCGCCGCCCATCAGATGGAAGAAGTCGTTCCAGCGATGGTCATGCTCATAGCCTTCGTTGGCGGTGAAGTGCGGCTCCAGCCCGGGATGCATGGCGGCAAAGGCCTCGACGAACGGGCGCTCGTCACCGACCATGCCCGTCTGCACCCGGCCGTCGTAGCCGGTCTCGGGGTGAAAGGTGAAGGTCGGCAGGCGCTGGCCCTTGGGCAGCGCGGCGAGCGTGCGAACCGCGACTTGTGGCGAATCGATTCTTCCGGAGAGCGTCGCTCCGGGCTTGCGGAACCCGGCGATGCAGGCCCGGTTACCGTCATTCAGCAGCTCGCTCGCCCGGGCGATGTACTTAGCGTCGCTGGCGAGGCGCACGTCGGGCGCTTCGAACAGGTCGTAGCATTGGCGAGGACTGGCGGCTTGCCCCGCTCGAGCTCCACGGCCGAGCCCACCGGCACTCGGAGGACATTTTCGAACCAGCTCGATTCCTGGTCGCTGAAATTGACCATCGCGCTGTCCGCGACCCGGGCCTCGTTGAGCCGCCGTTCGACCCCGGCGGTGAACAGCGCGCGGGGCACGGCGGCGGCCGCGGCGACTGCTCGTCGTGAAAGTAAAACAGCGGAGGTGCGCGAAGCGGGCTTCGCGACAGGCGCAGGCGGAAGCGATCGGGCTCGGCGATCACCGCGCAATATTCGCCGATGATCCGGCGTTCGGCCTCGTCGCCCCAACGCTCGACGGCCAGGCCGTAGAGCTGCCCGAGGTCGTCGGGAGATACGCCGAGTTCAGTCGCGATTGCCGCGGCGTTGTCGAAATAGCCGTGGAAGGCCACCACCCGTCCGCTCGGCAGGATCGCCGGGCGCCAGGCTCGGCTTAGGGCCGGGGTCGATCGCAGCGGACGATAGGCGAGATGGAGGCCGCCGGCTTCAGCCGTACCCGGCTGGCCGCCGATGCCCGAGCAGAGCGAGGCGCCAAGCCGTTCGGAAAGTCTGGAATTGCGATCGCGCGCGGCATCGGCCCAAGGCCAGGCGACGGCCAGCATCGCGGCTCAGCGGTTCGACGACGCGGGTTTCACGTACACGGACGAGGCCTGCTTAGCGTTCGTCCCCCGCCGCCGATCAGCTCTTGGTATTGGCCGCCTGCGCTACCGGTGTTTGAGCGCCCGCGACGTCCTCGATCCGGCCGAGGCGCCTGAAGCTCCGGCCTGGTCCACGTTTTGGGCTTGATGCTCTCATACTTCATGCCGAGCTCCTCGACGCGACTAGCCGCACGCATGCGTGGGTCAGACCGGTCCTTAATGCTCAAGTACAACAAGAGTTGCAAGGGGCGGCCGCCGCGATTGAGGCGAATGCCCGGCTCAACCGCCCAGCCGCAACGTTTCGACCCACGGACCAGGAAGATCGCCGATGATGGTCTCGCCGGCGACCTCAACCCAGGCGTGGAGATCGTCGCGCGAGCCGCGCTCGCCCGCCGGGCGGACGGCAATCACCACCGTGTGGCCCAGTCGCCTTCGGCGCAGCATCCAGCTGCAGCGCCATCGCCCGCGGCAGGCATTTGAATTCGAGGGGCTGGCGAGTCGCCGCCCACTCGACCAGCGCCGCACAATAACGCGCATCGGCGATCCGGACCGGGCCAGCCAGTCCGAGCGTGGCACGCCAGCGGTCGAACCGGGCGAACGCGATCAACAGCCGCGCCCAGCACAGCAGCGTCAGGGCCTCGGCCGTGCCCAATCGCCCGCGCCATCGATCAATCGTCGGCAAGCAGCCCCGTGTCCCTAGCTGGACCAGCAACGCGTCGACGTCGGCCGCGATCTCGCTTTCCTCGGCGTCGTAGTCGGCAGTGAGCGCGGCGACCAGGGCGCGCCGGTCGCGGCTGCCGTCGATCAGGCGCCAGATCTCGGCGCTGGTTCCGGACAGCGAGAAGAACTCGCCATTGTCGAGCCGCATGACGACGATCTCGTCGTCGATATCCGCTTCCGTGAACCGGTCGTTGCGCTTGACGAGGGCGTTCATCGTTGTCCGCCATTGACAACATACTGCGCGGCAAGCGCAACCGATTCTCCGAAGCGCGAGCGATCGCGCGGTCGCTCGAGTTGCGCCATTTTGATCTGGCTCGCAAGCCGGTGGAGATGGGCGAACCACGCGGCGCGATCGAAGTTGCTGCGCAGCGGCGAACAGATGCGCCGTCTGATGGTCGTCGTGGAAGCGGGTCATGCGCTCGGCACCGGTGATCGCCTCGATCGCCAGATCCGGCCCTTCCTCGAGGAAAATCAGCTCGGCGAGCGGCAGGGCGACCCCGACATCGTCGGCCGCCGGCCGGGCATAATATTTGTCGACCGTCTTCGAGACCTTTTCCTCCGCCGTCGCTCCGGTCAGCGCGATCGCGTCGGGCCTGAGCTTCAGCCGCTTATGGCCGGGCAGGCAGGTCACCCGGTCCGGGTCCGCCAGGTCGAGGACCAAAGTGTCGTCGCAAAACAGGGGCAGGCCATGGCTGGCCAAGGCGGCGGCGAGGGTCGATTTTCCGCCCGCGGCCGGGGCGCTGAATGCGAACACCCGGCCCTCGAACGCCACGGCCGAGGCGTGGATCGGGACGAGGCCGTTGAGGCTCGCGATCGCCGAATAGACGCTGCCGTTCAGCCACAGGGATTCCTCGCTAAGGTCGGCGTCGGGGCCGCGCTCGACCGTAATCCCGCTGGCCCTTGCGGTAATGGAAATAATGATGCCCCTCGCCGCGCAGCAGGAAGCCGTCGCCGAGCATCTGCCAGGTCATTTCGCCGACGGGCTCGCCGAGCAAAGTCTTGGGCACCTCGCCAAAGCGCACGCGGGTCTCGCGCCGCATCATCGCCTGCGCCGCCGTCTCGGCCGGGGTTGGCAGGCTTCGCGGTGACGCTGCACTCGACACTGGTCCGCCCTCGCTTGGCGCCGGAAGCTGGTGAGCCCTGCTGGATTCGAACCAGCGACCTACTGATTAAAAGTCAGTTGCTCTACCGACTGAGCTAAGGGCCCCACAATATTGGCGCGAGCGCCGGTTACCCGCGCGGGGCGCGGCGGGCAAGGCGGTGGGCGAGATGGCGCGCGGTCAGGCGGCCTTCAACCCGCCAGCTCGGGGCGATCGCGGCGAGCGGCTGGAGGACGAAGCCGCGCTTGCGCAGCTCGCGATGGGGAATGGTCAGCCGGCGCGACCGCCACTTGCCGCCGCTCCACAGCGCCACGTCGAGGTCGAGGACGCGCGGGCCCCAGCGCTTGCCGCGGCGGCGGCCGAACTCGCGCTCGAGCCGCTTCAGCCGCCGCAGCATGTCCGGCGGTTCGACCGCGCTCTCCACCAGCGCCACGGCATTGGCGAAATCGCGGCCGGCGCCGCCATGGGCCGGGTTGAGCATGATCGGCGAGGCGTCGAACAGGCCGAAGTCCCGGTCGAGCCGGGCGATCGCCGCCTCGACCACCCCGGCCGGGCGGCCGTGGCGGCCGTGCGGGCGGTTGGACCCGATGGCGATGGCGTAGAGGTGGACACGGCACCGCCCTGTCATTGCGACCTGAGCGGAGTCAGCGGATGCGCGCAGTCGAAGAGGGATTATGGGCCGAAGAAGCCATCCACGGCTTCACCCTTCTACTGCCTCGGGATCGAGCGGTGGATCCGCAGACGATGTGGCCCAACCCGCCGACCTGTCGCCAATTCCCGAAGCCGAAGCGCCGCGCGACTGTCCGCTGTGCCCGCGGCTGGTCGCGTTCCGGCATGAGTGCCGCGCCGAGCATCCCGGCTGGTGGAACGCGCCCGTCCCGGCGTTCGGCGACCGCGACGCGTGGCTGGCGATCGTCGGCCTCGCGCCCGGCAAGCACGGCGCCAACCGCACCGGGCGGCCGTTCACCGGCGATTATGCCGGCGACTTGCTCTACGCGACGCTGGCCAAATTCGGCCTGGCCGAGGGCGATATCGCGCCGATCCGCATGACGGCCTCACGCTCAAAGGCGCGATCATCCTCAATTCGGTCAAATGCCTGCCGCCGGCGAACAAGCCCGAGCCGCGCGAGATCGCGACCTGCCGCCACTATCTCGAAGAGGGGCTGGCGACGCTGACCAATGTGCGCGTGGTCGTCGCGCTCGGCCAGATCGCCCACGTCGCCGCGGCCCGGGCGCTCGGCCTGCCGCCGTCATCGACCAAGTTCGGCCATGGCGCCGAGAATGCCGCGCCCGACGGCCGCATCCTGCTGTCGAGCTACCATTGCTCGCGCTACAACCAGAACACGCGGCCGGCTCGATGCCGCGATGTTCGAAAGCGTGTTCGAAGCGGCGCTAAAGCACGCCCGCCTAGACTGCTATTCGGCTGTACCCCGCGGGATTGCTGTCGGCTGCGAGCTTCGCACCTGCCGTCCGCCTGCTTCTTCCAGACGCTCAGGTTGGTGCCCTTCTTGGTCACCGGCTGCTTGGTTTTTGGATCCGTGGTGGTCTCGGTGTACGAGGCCGTCGAATAGGCCATGTCGCCGCTCGAGCTGAACGTCTTCGGTCCCGGCGTGTAGTCGATTTTCTGCGCCGGGTCGGCGAGGAACGCCTGGAAATTCGCCTTGATCGCCGCCTTGCCGCGCGTCGCGTCGCCATTGTCGCCGATGAAGACGGCATCGTCCGCATAGACGTCCGTCGCTCCGTCGAGCGACTTCTGGCCGATCGCAGCGATCTGCCCCTTCTTAGCGGTTTCGATCGCTTGCGTTTCGCTGGCGGTGTCGACCGCAGCCGTCGTGGTCGCCGGCTGTTGGCAGGCGGCGCAGGCCAGGATGGCGGCACAGGTCAGGATCGTGCGCATGATTTCCCCCCATCGTTGAGGGGGCGCAACAAGCGCCCGCATTGCCCGGGAGTCAAATGAAGCGCTCAAACGTCCTCCACCAGCCGCCCGTAGAGCTCAGGCCGGCGGTCGCGGAAGAAGCCGAACGCGGCGCGGTGCTTCTTCGCTGCCGCGAGGTCGAGCGTCGCGACCAGCACGCCCGTTTCCTCCGCGCCGAACTCCGCGAGAATGTCGCCGCGCTCGTCGCAGATGAAGCTGTGGCCGTAGAAGCGCTGGCCGCTTCTCGGTGCCGATGCGGTTGGCGGCGACCACCGGCACGACGTTCGAGACGGCATGGCCGATCATCGCCCGGCGCCACAGCCGGGAGGTGTCGAGGTCGGGGTCGTGCGGCTCGGTGCCGATCGCGGTCGGGTAGAACAGGATGTCGGCGCCCATCAGCATCATCGCCCGCGCGGTCTCCGGATACCATTGGTCCCAGCACACGCCGACGCCGAGCGTCGACAGATGCGGCCCGCCCCACACCCGGAAGCCGGTGTTGCCCGGGCGGAAGTAGAATTTCTCCTCATAGCCCGGGCCGTCGGGGATGTGGCTCTTGCGATAGACTCCGGCGACCTTGCCGTCGGGGCCGACCATCGCGAGGCTGTTGTAGAAGTGCGGCCCGTCGGCTTCGAAGAAGCTGGTCGGGATCCAGATCTTCAGCTCCTTCGCCAGCTCCTGCATCGCCAGCACCGACGGATGCTCATTGGTCGGGCGCGCGTTGGCGAACAGGCTCTCGTCCTCGACCCGGCAGAAATAGGGGCCTTCGAACAGCTCGGGCGGAAGCACCACCTCGGCGCCCTTGCCCGCGGCTTCGCGCACCAGCTCGCTGACCGCGCGGATGTTGGCGACGGTGTCGTCGGTGAAGGCGAGCTGCAGCGCGGCGACGGTGAGCTTCATGCGGGAACCTGTTGCGAGATGCAGTGGAAGCTTCCGCCCCCGGTCAGGATGTGGTCGGCGCGCAGCCCGATTGCAACGCGGTCGGGAAACAGGGCCTGGACCACGTCGACCGCCGCACGGTCGTTCGGCGCGCCATATTGCGGCACGACCACCGCCGCATTGCCGATGTAGAAATTCATGTAGCTCGCCGGGATGATGTCGCCGTCGCGCGTCGGTGATTCGGCCGGGGGTCGGCAGGGTGACGACGTCGAGCCGGGTCGAGCGCAGCCGCCGCGCGGCATCCTTGTAGACCGCTTCGTTGGGGTCGTCCTGACCGAGGTTCGGGATCGCGACCCGCCCGGGCGCAATGAAGCGCGCGAGATTGTCGATGTGGCCGTCGGTGTGATCGTTCATCAGGCCCGATCCGAGCCACACCACCCGTTCGAAGCCCAAGTCGTCCAGCAGCCGCTGCTCGATCTCCTCGCGGGTGAGCGCGTTGCGATTGGGGTTCAGCAGGCATTGCTCGGTGGTGATCACCGTGCCCGAGCCGTCGCCGTCGATTGCCCCGCCCTCGAGGATCCAGCTCGCCTTGGCAAAGGGCAGGCCGGCGCGCTTCGCCAGCCGCTCGCCGATGTCCTGGTCGCCTTCGAGCTCATATTTCCCGCCCCAGCCGTTGAAGCCGAAGCCCTGGGCGCGGCGGTCGCGGCCGCTGCCGAGCACGATCGGCCCGGTGTCGCGCAGCCAGATGTCGCCGAACGGTTCGACGATGACCTCGGCGAACGGCGCGAGCTTGCGCGCGCTCTCGGCGGCTCCGTCGTGCGCCGCGACCAGCCGGACCTTTTCGCCTTTCCCGCCGGCGTGGACCGCCGCGGCGAAGGCGGCGACCTCGCGCTCGGCGGGCTTCAAATCGCCGAGCCACAGCTCGGGATCGCTCGGGAAGCCGATCCACACCGCCTCGTGCGGCGCCCATTCGGGGAGCGGGGGACGCGGGGTGTTGCTCATCCGCCGCGCGCCTAGCGGTCCGCTTCGAAACTGCCAAGGCGAGGTCTTGCGTTCGTCACCTTGCCATGCACTATGTCCCTGCCGGGAAAGGGGAGTTTCCAAATGAATTTTCGAGTTTCGCTGCTCGCTTCGGCGATCGGCTTGCTGATTGTCGCCGCGCCTGCCGCGGCCGCAGACCTCGCGACGGACGCGAAGGCGTTCGGAGCGCGGCTTTCCGTGGTCTGCCGCGGCCTTTCGCTCGACGGCAACAGCGTGATGTATCTGACCCCTGGGCCGGGGCGGACGACGGTCGCCGTGGCCGGCGATCTGAATACCGGCCAGTTTCACACGGTCACCAGGACCGACGGCAAGCCGGAGTCGCTCGACTGGTGCAACTTTACGTCCAGCAGCAAGCGCGCGGTCTGCCGCTTCGGCGGCCTCGTCCCCTGGCAGGGGAGCGTCGACAATGGCGCACCGGTGGGCTTCAGCCGCCTGGTCGCACTCGACCTCGATGGCTCAAATCCCAAATTGATGGGCCAGCCGGAGACCGCCCACGACGAATGGATCCGCCACTATGACTCCCAGGTCATCGACTGGCTGGTCAATTCCGACGGACAAGTGCTGGTCAATCGACTTTACGTCCCCGAGGCCGATACGACCGGAAAGCTTGTCTATCGGATCAAGAAGGGTTGGGGGGTCGACCGCCTCGATCTCACGTCGCATGAGAAGCAATGTGGTTGAAAGCCCGCGGCAGGCCGCAGGCTATCAGACCGACGGTCTTGGCAATGTCCGCTTGATGTACGTCTTTGGTGACCGGCACAGCGGCTCGGTTACCGGCGAGATCAAATATTTCTATCGGACGACCGGCTCGCGCGACTGGAAAGACCTGACCAGCGTCACCAACCTCCTCGATCCCGAGTTCGAGCCGCTCGAAATCGATCCCACCATCGATTCGCTCTACGCGCTCAAGAAGAAGGATGGGCGCTACGCGCTCTACGCGATCAAGCTTGACGGTAGCCTGGCGGAGACGCTGGTCGCCGAGAACCCCCGCGTCGACATCGCCGGCGTCGTCCGGCTCGGCCAGGGCCAGAAGGTCATCGGCTACACATACGTCGACGAGAAAGAGGAAACCGTCTACTTTGATCCCGAGATCAAGCAGCTGGCGGCGTCGCTGTCGAAGGCGTTGCCGAAACTCCCGCTGATTTACGTTCGCAGATGCGAGCCGCGATGCGCGCAAGCTTCTCCTCTTGGCGGCAAGCGACAGCGATCCGGGCCGATACTATCTCTTCGATCGCGACAAAAAGACTCTCGACGCCGGCCATGATCGCGCGGCCCGAGCTCGAAGGACCGGGCGCTGGGAACAGTGAAGCCGGTAACGATCGCCGGCGACCGGTGGCGTGTCGATCCCCGGCATACCTGACCGTTCCGGCGGGCAAGGAAGCCAAGGACCTGCCGCTCGTCGTGATGCCGCACGGCGGGCCGGCCGCACGCGATTTGTGGCGCTTCGACTGGCTTGCCCAGTTCCTCGCCGCGCGGGGCTATGCCGTGCTCCAGCCGCAATATCGCGGCTCGGCCGGCTATGGCGACGCCTGGCTCAACAAGAACGGCTTCCGCAACTGGCGGACGGCGATCGGCGACATCAATGCCTCGGCTCGCTGGCCGGATGCTCAAGGGATCGCGAATCCGAACAAGGTCGCGATCCTCGGCTGGTCCTATGGCGGGTACGCCGCGCTTCAATCGGCCGCGCTCGATCCGTCTTTGTACAAGTCGATCGTCGCGATCGCGCCGGTGACCGACCTTCAGCTCTTCAAGGAGGAATTCGAACTTCTTCACGAATTCCGACTTCGTGCGGTACGAGATTGGCAACGGCCCGAACGTGACGGAAGGCTCGCCGCTCCGTCATGCGGCCGCGATCCAGGCGCCCGGTGCTTCTGGTGCACGGGACGATGGATGCCAACGTCCGCTATCGAGCAGTCCGCAGAAGATGGATGCGGCCCTGCGCAGCGCCGGCAAGCAGAGCGAGCTGCTGACCTTCGACGGGCTCGACCACCAGCTCGAGGATTCCGATGCGCGGACGCAGATGCTGACGAAGATCGGCGAGCTGCTCGAGCGGACGATCGGTCACTAAGCAATGAAAAGGGCGGCCCGCGATGGGCCGCCCTGGTTCGTTCACGCTGACGCTGAAATTTAGCGCGAGTAGAACTCGATCACGAGGTTGGGCTCCATCCGCACCGGATAGGGCACCTCGTCGAGCTTCGGCACGCGGGTGAAGGTGACCTTGGAGGTTCCGTCGGGAGCGACGTAATCGGGGATGTCGCGCTCGGCGAGGCTCTGCGCCTCGATCACCAGCGCCATCTCCTGTGCCTTGGGGCCGAGCTCGACGACGTCGCCGACGTCAACCCGGCGCGAGGCGATGTTGCACTTGCCGCCGTTGACCCGGATGTGGCCGTGGCTGACGAGCTGCCGCGCGGCCCAGATCGTCGGCGCGAACTTGGCGCGATAGACGACCATGTCGAGCCGGCGCTCGAGCAGGCCGATCAGGTTCTGCGAGGCGTCGCCCTTCATGCTGATCGCGTCGGAATAGTTCCGCTTGAACTGCTTTTCGGTGATGTCGCCGTAATAGCCCTTGAGCTTCTGCTTGGCGCGCAGCTGGATGCCATAATCGGAAATCTTGCCCTTGCGGCGCTGGCCGTGCTGGCCGGGGCCATATTCGCGGCGGTTGACCGGGCTCTTGGGGCGTCCGAAGACGTTCTCGCCCATGCGGCGGTCGAGCTTGTATTTGGCGCTGGTGCGCTTGGTCACGTCATCATCTCCAATTGCTTGTCACAGGTGCCCGGACCGCACCGCCAGTCGTTGCGACTGGCGCGATCACCGCTTCACCGGGCGTGCGGGATCAATTGCGAGCGGCGCACCTAGGGGCGCGGGGCCGCGAGGTCAAGTTCTGGGCGGACCGCCGTTCGCTTGAGCGGCTTAGCCGGGCCCACTGGACGTACCGGGCGAGAGACACTTCGGGCAGGCGCCACCCTGCTCCCGGACCCTGCGGAGCGCGTTTTCCGCGCCCTCCTCCATTTGCCGCCACTCGGATTTCCTCAGGCAAACCTTCTTCGGCATGGCAAAATGCGACCCGGTGTCGGCGTCAAACTGGCGCTTGCAGATGACCTTGTCCTCAGCGGGGGTGGGAGGATCCTTGGCCGCGGCCGCAGTCGTGAGGCCGAGACATGCGCACGCAAGCCAGATCGCCAAACGCATCGATCGTTCCCCTCATTCGATGAGTTGACCGATAGTTAGCACCGGTCGACAATCCTCGCGAGTCATCGTTGGCGAGGCGCTCCGACCAGGGCGCGGATGATCCCGCGGACCGCCTTGACTTCGCGCGACGACCAGCCGGCCTTGGTGAAGATCGTGCGGATCGTGTTGCGGGTCGCCTGGGTGCGCGACGGTGGGTGGAAATAGCCCTTGGCCAGGAGCTCGCCGTCGAGCTGGCCGATCAGCCCTTCGAGGTCGGCGCGCGGCGCGGAGGGCTCGAGCGCCTTGGCCGGCGGCTACGCCAGCGCGGACCGCTTCGACCATTCATAGGCAAGCAGGATCACCGCCTGGGCGAGGTTGAGCGAGGCGAAGTCCGGGTTGATCGGCACGGTCACGATCGCGTTGGCGAGCGCCACTTCCTCGGTCTCGAGTCCGGACCGCTCCGGGCCGAACAGGATCGCCGACCGCTCGGGCGAGGCGGCGATCCGATCGGCCATCTCCTCGGGGCCGATCACCGGCATCACCAGGTCGCGCCGGCGCACGGTCGAGGCGAAGACCAGGCTGCAGTCTGCGATGGCCGCGTCGACGGTCTCGAACACCCGCGCCTGCTCGAGCACCACGTCGGCGCCGCTCGCCGCGGGCCCGGCGTCGGGGTTGGGCCAGCCGTCGCGCGGGGCGACCAGCCGCAGTTCGGTCAGCCCGAAATTGAGCATCGCCCGCGCCGCCTTGCCGATATTCTGGCCGAGCTGCGGCCGGACGAGGACGATGATCGGTTTCGCGCTGCTCACAACAATTTGTCGTGGCCGGGCGGGGCGGCTTCCTTTTCCACCCGCTCGGCGATCTCGGCGAAATCGCCGGGGTCGCTGAAGTCCTTGTAGATGCTGGCGAAGCGGATGTAGGCGACGTGGTCGAGCGACCTCAGACCGGCCATCACCGCCTCGCCGATGCGGGTCGAGGAGACCTCGTCGCCGAGCGTCTCCATCTGGCGCTGGACGCCGCTGATCAGGCGGTCGATCTTGGCCGGATCGACGTCGCGCTTGCGGCAGTCGCGTGGCCGATCGCGCGGTCGAGCTTGGCGCGGTCGAACGGCTCGCGCTTGCCGTCCTTCTTGACCACGGTGAGGTCGCGCAGCTGGACCCGCTCGAAGGTCGTGAAGCGCGCGCCGCACGCCTCGCACTGGCGGCGGCGGCGGATCGCGGCGCCATCCTCGCTCGGCCGGCTGTCCTTCACCTGGCTGTCCTCATGCGCGCAGAATGGGCAGCGCATCCCTTATCCCTGGTAGATCGGGAAGCGCGCGCAGAGCTCGCGCACGCGCTCGTTCACCGCGCGCTCGACCGCGCCATTGTTCTCCGGCCCGTTCTTGGCGAGCCCGTCGAGCACGTCCGCGACCATGTCGGCGATGTCGCGGAACTCGGCCTCGCCGAACCCGCGGGTGGTGCCGGCCGGCGAGCCGACGCGGATGCCGCTGGTCTTGACCGGCGGCAGCGGGTCGAACGGGACGCCGTTCTTGTTGCAGGTGATGCCGGCATGCTCGAGGCTCTCGTCGGCGTCCTTGCCGGTGAGGCCGAGCGGGCGAAGATCGACCAGCGCGAGGTGGGTGTCGGTGCCGCCGGCGACGAGGTCGGCGCCGCGTTCCTTGAGGCGGCCGGCGAGCGTCTGCGCGTTGGCGATCACCGCCTTGGCATAGGCCTTGAACTCGGGCTGCAGCGCCTCGTGGAACGCGACCGCCTTGGCGGCGATGACGTGCATCAACGGCCCGCCCTGGAGCCCGGGGAAGACCGCCGAATTGACCTTCTTGGCGATCGCCTCGTCGTCGGTCAGGACCATGCCGCCGCGCGGCCCGCGCAAGGTCTTGTGGGTGGTGGTCGTGACGACGTGGGCGTGGCCGAACGGAGTCGGATGCTCGCCCGCGGCGACCAGGCCGGCGAAATGCGCCATGTCGACCAGCAACAGCGCGTCGACCTCGTCGCAGATCGCGCGGAAGCGAGCGAAGTCGAAATGGCGCGGATAGGCCGAGCCGCCGGCGATGATCAGCTTCGGCCGATGCTCCTTGGCCAGTCGCTCGACCTCGTCGAAATCGACCAGATGGTCGTCCTGGCGGACGCCGTACTGGACCGCGTTGAACCATTTGCCCGACTGCGCCGGCGGAGCGCCGTGGGTCAGGTGGCCGCCGGCGGCGAGGCTCAGGCCCATGATCGTGTCGCCGGGCTTCAGCAGCGCCATCATCACCGCGCCATTGGCCTGCGCGCCCGAATGCGGCTGGACGTTGGCGAACGCCGCAGCCGAACAATTGCTTGGCGCGCTCGATCGCCAGCGTCTCGACCGCGTCCGACGGCGCGCAGCCCTGATAGTAGCGGCGGCCCGGATAGCCTTCGGCATATTTGTTGGTGAGGACCGAGCCCTGCGCCTCGAGCACCGCGCGGCTGACGATATTCTCCGACGCGATCAGCTCGATCTGGGTCTGCTCGCGGGTCAGCTCGGCGCGGATCGCGTCGTCGACCGCCGGGTCGGTCGTCGCCGAGGCTGCTGGTGAAGAAGCCGTGCGGAACGCGGTAATTCTGCTGCTGTTCGAGGTCGGCGGCGGTGGCCATCAGTCGCTGTCCTGCAGGATCTGGGAAAGTTGGTCGACGCGGCGCTGGTGGCGCCCGCCGGCGAAGTCGGTGCCGAGGAAGGCCAGCGACGCAGGCCTTGGCCATGTCGCTGCCGATCAGCCGCGCGCCGAGCGCGAGGACGTTGGCGTCGTTATGCTCGCGCGCCAGCGCGGCCGACAGCGGGTCGTCGACCCGGGCGCAGCGGCAGGCCGGGTTGCGGTTGACGGCGATCGAGATGCCGATTCCCGAGCCGCACACGGCGATCCCGCGCTCGGCCCGGCCGCCGGCGATCGCCTCGGCGAGCTTGCGCGCCATATTCGGGATAATCGACGCTTTCCGGGCCGTTGGTGCCGAGGTCGATGACCTCATGGCCCTGCTCGCGGAGCCAGGCGGCGAGCTCGTCCTTGAGGACGATAGCCGGCATGGTCGGCGGCGAGGGCGATGCGCATGGCGATTGACGTAAGCGAAGCCGCAGCGGATTCGCCAGCCTCAGGCGGCCAGCCGGATCTCCTCGCGGTCCGAGATCTCGACCAGGGCGCGCGGTCAGCTCGTCCATCATCTCCGCCGTGTGGCACGGGCCGGGCGTGAAGCGCAGGCGCTCGGTGCCGCGCGGGACGGTCGGGTAATTGATCGGCTGGACGTAAAGCCCGTACTCGGCGAGCAGGATGTCGCTGATCCGCTTGGCCTTGACCGGGCAGCCGACCAGCAGCGGGACGATGTGGGTGACGCTCGGCATCAGCGGCAGGCCGGCGGCCGCGAACTTCGCCTTGAGCATCGCCGCGGCCTGCTGCTGGGCCTCGCGCTCCGCGGACGATGCCTTGAGGTGGCGGACGCTGGCCAGCGCGCCGGCGACCAGCACGGGCGACAGGCTGGTCGTGAAGATGAAGCCGGGCGCATAGCTGCGGATGCAGTCGATGATCTTCCTGTCGGCGGCGATATAGCCGCCCATCACGCCGAACGCCTTGCCCAGCGTGCCCTCGATGATGGTCAGCGCGGTCGGCGACTGCCGTCGCGCTCGGAAATCCCGCCGCCGCGCTCGCCGTACATGCCGACCGCATGGACCTCGTCGAGATAGGTCAGCGCGTTATATTTGTCGGCGAGGTCGCAGATCGCTGCGATCGGGGCGATGTCGCCGTCCATCGAATAGACGCTCTCGAACGCGATCAGCTTGGGCGCTTCGGGATCCTCGGCCGCGAGCAGTTCCTCGAGATGCGTCGAGGTCGTTGTGGCGGAACACGCGCTTCTCGCAGCCCGAATTCTTGATGCCGGCGATCATCGAGGCGTGGTTGAGCTCGTCGGAGAAGATCACGCAGCCGGGCAGCAGCTTGCCGAGCGTCGACAGCGCCGCCTCGTTGGAGACGTAGCCGGACGTGAACAGCAACGCGCCTTCCTTGCCGTGAAGGCGCGCCAGCTCGGCCTCGAGCTCGGTATGGTAATGCGTGTTGCCGCTGATGTTGCGGGTGCCGCCCGAGCCGGCGCCGACTTCGTGCAGCGCCTCGTCCATCGCGGCGATGACGACCGGGTGCTGGCCCATGCCGAGATAATCGTTCGAGCACCAGACGGTGATCGGCTTGGGCCCGTTGCCGCCGAAGCAGCGGGCGTTGGGATATTGGCCCGGGTGCGCAGGATATCGATGAACACGCGATAGCGGCCTTCGTCGTGCAGCCGCTCGATCGCTGCCTTGAAAATGCGATTGTAGTCCAAGCTCGAGTACCTCTCGCTCGCGCGCCCTCTAGCCTTCGCGCAATTCCATTGCGAACGACTCGCAACTAGAGCGTGCGGACCTCGCCGATGCCGAAGCCGGCGAGCGCCGCGGCGGACGGTAGGCGAGCCGGCGCGGTGAACACCATCAGGCCTTCGGACGGCGCTCGGCGGCCACGGCTGCTCGCGGGTCAGAAAGGCGATGCGCCGGGCGATGCCCGGACCGCCGTGACATAGCCGACACTGCGGGAACGCAGCGCCGGAGCTCGTCCTCGAGCAGCGGGAAATGGGTGCAGGCGAGGACGATGGTGTCGATCCGATCGCCGTCGGGCGCCTCGAACATCGGCTGGGCCGCGGCCTTGACTGCCGCGACGCCCGACCGCGTCGCCGGCGAGCTTGGCCTCGGCCAGCTCGACCAGCTCGGGCGAGCCGTGGCGGACGATCGTGCAGTCGCCGGCGAACTTCGCGGCGAGGTCGTCGACATAGGGCTGGCGCACCGTCGCCTCGGTGCCGAGCACGCCGATCACGCGGCTCTTCGACATTTCGGCCGCGGGCTTGATCGCCGGGACCGTGCCGACGACCGGCAGGTCGAGCGCCGCGCGGGCGTGATCCAGCGCGATGGTCGAAGCGGTGTTGCAGGCGATCACCACGAGGCGCGGGTGGTAGCGCTCGACCAGCCGGCCGAGCAGGGCGGGGACGCGCGTCGCCAGCTCCGCCTCGCTGCGCTTGCCGTAGGGGAAGCCGGCGCTGTCGGCGGCATAGACGATCGGCGCGTTGGGCAGGAGCGCGCGCGTCGGCGCCAGCACCGACAGCCCGCCGACGCCGGAGTCGAAGAACAGGATGGGGGCGTTGGGATCCACGGGTCGTCATTGCGAGGAGCGCAGCGACGAAGCAATCCAGTTGCGCGAGCGGATTGCTTCGCCGGCTCAAGGCCGGGTCGCAATGACGGCTGATTGCGCGGCGATCGATTTGCTACCACCGCGTCCATGACCCGCGAGACGCTCATGGCACTGGCTGCTCGGCTATCTGCTCGGGTCGATCCCGTTCGGCCTGATCCTGACCCGGCTCGCCGGCAAGGGCGACATCCGCAAGATCGGCTCGGGCAATATCGGCGCGACCAACGTGCTGCGGACCGGCAGCAAGCGGCTTGCCGCCGCTGACCCTGATGCTCGACTGCCTCAAGGCGACGGCCGCGATCCTGATCGCCCGGCAGCTGTTCAGCGATCCGCTGGACGACCGCGCGCCCGTTCGCCGCGGCGGGCGCGATGATCGGGCATCTCTATCCGGTCTGGCTCAAGTTCCGGGGCGGCAAGGGCGTCGCGACGCTTGCTCGGCGTGCTGATCGCGTCTGCTGCCGGCCGGCCGCGGCGATTTATGCCGCAATCTGGCTTGGCCTGCTGCTGACGCTCCGGATCTCGTCGGTGGCGGGCATGACCGCGGCGGTCAGCGCGCCGGTCACGGCCGCTGGTCCTCGACCGTACCCTCTCTCCCAATGCTGCTCGGTTTCGCGTTGCTCGTCCTGTGGAAGCACCGCGAGAACATCCTTCGCCTGCGGAAAGGAACCGAGCCACGCATCAGGATCGAAGACCTCGTCGACCGCCTGAGGCTGGTCCGCACGCCCGGGCATCGGCCCGGTCACCTATCGCCAGCTGATCGCTCGCTTCGGAACGCCGGCGGCGGCGCTCGCCGCAGTGCCCGACCTCGCCCGGCGCGGCGGCGGCGGCGCCGCCGCGCCTGTTCGGCCGCGACGACGCCGAGCGCGAGATCGCCCGGGTCGAGAAGCCCGGCGCGCGCTATCTGGCGCTCGGGCAGGGGCTCTACCCGCGCGCTGCTGGCCGAGCTCGACGACGCGCCGCCGTTGCTGATGGCCAAGGGCGACCTCACCCTGCTCGACCGGCGCGCGGTGGCGATCGTCGGCGCGCGCAACGCCTCGGCCGCCGCCTGCCGCTTCGCCCGCGGGCTCGCCCACGACCTCGGGCAGCAGGGCATCGTCGTCGTTTCCGGCCTGGCCCGCGGGATCGACAGCGCGGCGCATGACGGCGCGCTCGAGAGCGGCACGATCGGCGTCGTCGCCGGCGGGATCGACGTCTTCTACCCGCCCGAGAACGAGGAGCGGCAGAAGGCGCTCTACGAGCGCGGGCTGGTGCTCGCCGAAATGCCGCCGGGGACCGAGCCGCGCGCGCGCCATTTCCCGTACCGCAACCGGATCATCGCCGGGCATGAGCGCCGGGACGGTGGTGGTCGAGGCGGCGCCGCGATCGGGCTCGCTGATCACCGCGCGGCTGGCGGCCGAGGCGGGGCGCGAGGTGATGGCCGTGCCCGGGCTCGCCGCTCGATCCGCGCGCGCAGGGCTGCAACCAGCTGATCCGCGACGGCGCGACGCTGGTCCAGAATCGCCGCCGACGTGATGGAAGCGCTGCGCCCGCTCGAGCGCAGCGTCGCCTCGCCGCCGCGCCGTTCGATCATGCCGCGACCGAAGCGGCTCGACGGCGACGGACGCGCTCGAGCCAGGTCGAGGACCTGCTCGGCCCTCGCCCGTGCCGGTCGACGAGATCATCCGCCTGTCCGGCGCGTCGAGCGGGCGCGGTGCAGATGGCGCTGCTCGAGCTCGACCTCGCCGGCCGGCTCGACCGCCATGCGGGCGGCAAGGTCAGCCTGCGACCCGCTTGACGAGGCGAATCCGCGCGCCCCACCTTTACGCGTATGCGTGAGGGAACACTTGTGAAACTGGTTGTCGTCGAATCGCCGGCCAAGGCGAAGACCATCGAGAAATATCTGGGCAGCGGGCACCGCGTGCTCGCTTCGTTCGGCCACGTGCGCGACCTGCCGCCCAAGGACGGCTCGGTCGATCCCGAGCAGGGCTTCGCGATGGAGTGGCAGGTCTCGCCCGACCGCTCGAAGCAGCTGCAAGGCGATCGCCGACGAGGCGAAGAATGCCGACACGCTGATCCTCGCCACCGACCCCGACCGCGAGGGCGAGGCGATCAGCTGGCACGTCCAGGAGGTGCTCCGGCAGAAGAAGGCGCTTCCGGCCAACGGTCCAGCGCGTGACCTTCAACGCCATCACCAACTCGGCGGTGACCGAGGCGATGAAGCACCCGCGCGGGCTCGATGAGGATCTGATCGACGCCTATCGGGCGCGGCGGGCGCTCGATTATCTGGTCGGCTTCACGCTGTCGCCGATCCTGTGGCGCAAGCTTCCCGGCGCCAAGTCGGCGGGCCGGGTGCAGTCGGTCGCGCTGCGCCTGATCGTCGACCGCGAGCGCGAGATCGAGGTCTTCAAGGCCCAGGAATATTGGTCGGTCAGCGCGACGTTCGAGAAGGACGGGCAGCGCGTTCACCGCGCGCCTCGTCCAGCTCGACGGCAAGAAGATCGAGCGGCTGACGATCGGCAACAAGGGCGACGCCGATGCGGCCAAGGCGGTGGTCGAGGCCGGCCGCTTCACCGTCTCGTCGGTCGAGACCAAGCCCTTCTCGCGCAACCCGCCGCCGCCGTTCACCACCTCGACCCTGCAGCAGGAGGCCGCGCGCAAGCTCGGCTTCGCCGCCAGCCACACGATGCGGGTCGCCCAGGCGCTCTACGAGGACGGGCTGATCACCTACATGCGGACCGACGGCGTCGACATGGCGCCCGAGGCGATCAGCGCCGCCCGCCGCGCGATCGCCAGCCGCTACGACGCCGGCTACGTGCCCGACCGGCCGCGCCAGTATCAAAGCAAGATCAAGAATGCGCAGGAAGCGCATGAGGCGATCCGCCCGACCGATTTCGAGCGGCGCGCGCGCCGCCTCGGGCGACCATGCCCGGCTGTACGAGCTGGTCTACAACCGCGCGCTGGCCAGCCAGATGGCGTCGGCGCGGCTCGAGCGGACGACGGTCGAGCTGACCGACGGGGCGGGCCGGGCGGTGCTGCGCGCGACCGGGCCAGGTCGTGCTCTTCCCCGGCTATCTCGCGCTTTACGAAGAAGGCCGCGACGAGAAAGCCGAGGACGAGGAGGGCGCGCGCATGCCCGCGCTGCGCGAGGGCGATGCGCCGGCCAAGACCGGCGTCGAAGCGACGCAGCACTTCACCCAGCCGCCGCCGCGCTATTCCGAAGCGAGTCTGGTCAAGCGGCTCGAGGAGCTGGGCATCGGCCGGCCGTCGACCTACGCTTCGATCCTGCAGACGCTCAAGGACCGCGAATATGTCCGGGTCGAGAAGGGCCGCTTCGTGCCCGAGGAGAGCGGCCGCCTGGTGACCGCGTTCCTCGAGCGCTTCTTCGAGAAATATGTCAGCTACGATTACACCGCCGAGCTCGAGGAGGAGCTCGACGACGTCTCCGGCGGGCGGCTCGACTGGCAGAAATTGCTCGACGACTTCTGGCGCGACTTCAAGCCCAAGGCCGGCGAGGTCATGGACCAGAAGCCGTCGGAGATCACCGCAGGCGCTCGACGAATTCCTCGCGCCCTGGCTGTATCCGCCGCAAGGCCGACGGCTCCGATCCGCGGATCTGCCCGCAATGCGGCACCGGGCGCCTCAGCCTGCGCGGCGGCAAGTTCGGCGCGTTCGTCGCCTGCTCCAACTATCCCGACTGCAAATATACCCAGAAGTTCGGCCAGGGCGGCGACCAGGCGCAGAGCGACGGCCCGCACCGAGCTCGGCGACGGCATCCTGCTCAAGACCGGCCGCTTCGGGCCCTACCTCGAGCGCGGCGACAAGCGCGCCTCGATTCCCAAGGACGTGCCGCTCGACGATGTGACCACGGAGCTGGCCGAGCGGCTGCTGTCGCTGCCGCGCGAAATCGGCCCGCATCCCGAAACCGGCAAGCCGATCAGCGCCTCGATCGGGCGCTACGGCCCGTACCTCGCCCATGACGGCAAATATGCGAAACTGAATGCCGACCGCCGAGGTGTTCGAGACGGGCATGAATGCGGCGGTCGCGAAGCTCGCCGATGCCGCGTCTGGAGCCGGCCGCAAGAATGGCTGCATCGCGCGAGCCGATCGCGGTGCTCGGCCAACATCCGACGAGCGGCAAGGACGTAAAGGTGATGGCCGGGCGCTACGGTCCCTATGCCAGCGACGGAATCACCCATGCGACCCTGCCCAAGGGGTCGGATCCGAAGACGGTTACGCTCGACGAAGCCGTGCGGCTGATCGATGAGCGCGCGGCCAAAGGCCCGGCCAAGAAGGGCGGGCGCAAGGGCTTCCGGAAGAAATCGAAATGATCGAAATTCAGCTGCAACGGCTGCCCCACGGCAAGGATTTGCCAGCGCCCATTTACGCGACCGCCGGCGCGGCCGGGCTCGACGTGGTTGCCGCCGAAGACCTCACGCTTGCTCCCGGCCAGCGCCACGCGGTCGCGACCGGCTTCGCCATCGCCATTCCCGCGGGCTATGAAGTGCAGGTCCGTCCGCGGTCCGGACTGGCGCTCAAGCACGGCGTCACCTGCCTCAACACGCCGGGAACGATCGACCACGATTATCGCGGTGAAGTGAAGGTCATCCTCGCCAACCTCGGCAGCGAGCCGTTCGAAGTCCGCCGCGGCGAACGGATCGCGCAGCTGGTGCCGGCGCCGGTGCTCAAGGCCGATTTCGTGGAGGTGGACGTGCTTGGCGAAACCGCTCGCGGGGCCGGAGGCTTCGGCTCCACCGGCCAGTGAATCTGTCCGACGAGGAACTGGAGCGCTATGCGCGGCACGTCGTCCTGCGGCAGGTCGGCGGCGTCGGGCAGCGCAAGCTCAAGGCCGCATCCGTCGCGGTGGTCGGCGCGGGCGGCATCGGCAGCGCCATCATCCCGGCCCTCGCGGGGGCGGGCGTGGGTCGCCTGACGATCATCGACGATGACGTCGTCGAGCTGACCAACCTCCATCGCCAGCCGTTGTTTCGGGAAGCGGACGCCGGCGCGGCCAAGGCGGATCTCGCGGCAAGCTTCGTCCGCAGCCTCAACCGATTCGTCGACTCGCAGCCGCTGCGCGTGCGCATCGGGCCGGACAACGCCCGCGGGCTCCTCCAGGGCCACGACCAGGTGCTCGACGGAAGCGATAATTTCGCGACCCGGCTGGCGGTCAGCGACGCCTGCGTTGATCTGGGCATACCATTGCTGTCGGCGGCCGCGGTGCAGTTCCAGGGACAGGTCGGGCTGTTCCGGTCGAAGCCCTGTTACCGCTGCTTCGTCGGCGATGCGTTCGACGCCGACGATTGCGACACTTGCGCCGAGCTGGGAGTGCTCGGCGCGCTCACCGCGACGGTCGGCGGCTTTGCCGCGCTGCTGGCGATCAACACTTTGGTCGGGATCGGCCCCGACCAGTCGGGTCAGGTCCATCTGTTCGACGGCGAGAGGCTGGGCTGGCGCGCGATCCGGATCCCGGCCGATCCGGCCTGCAAGGCGTGCGGCTCAGCCTAGCGCCTCGGCGACGCGCGCGATCAGGCGCCGCGCGACCTCGTCCTTGCTCGCCTCGGGCCAATCCTCGACCCCGTCGCCGGTAATCAAATGCACGCGGTTGCGCTGCCCGCCCATGACGTTTGTTTCCTTGGGGCCGGACACGTCGTTGGCGACGATCCAGTCGGCGCGCTTGGCCAGGCGCTTGGCCACCGCCTGCTCGACAACCCGTTCGGTTTCGGCGGCGAAGCCGACGAGCAGGCGCGGCCGCCGCTCGCTCGCCCCAAGCTCGGCGAGGATGTCGCGGGTCGGGACGAAGTTCAGCTCAGGCGGGCCTTCGCCCTTTTTGAGCTTGGTTGGCGAAGCCTCGACCCGCCAGTCGGCGACCGCGGCCACCAGAATGGCCGCATCGAAGGGCCATGTGGCGAAGACCGCCTCGGCCATCTGCTCGGCGGTTTCGACATCGATCCGCTTCACGCCCGGCGGCGTTTCAAGCGCGACCGGGCCAGACACCAAAGTGACCCGGGCACCCCCCTCGGCTGCGGCCGCGGCAATGGCGAAACCCTGTCGTCCCGACGAGCGATTGGCGATCACCCGGACCGGGTCGATCGGCTCGTGGGTCGGGCCCGCGGTGATCAGGATGTGCTTGCCGGCGAGGGTCACTTGCCGGGGAGGAAGCCGTGCTGGCCGAGCCAGTCGAGTATGTCCTGCGGCTCGGGGAGGCGGCCGGGGCCATACTCGCCGCACGCCATCTCGCCCTCGGCCGGGTCGATCACTCGCACCCCGTCGGCCTTGAGCTGGGCGACGTTGCGCTGGGTCGCCGCGTGCAGCCACATACGGACGTTCATCGCCGGCGCGACCACCACCGGCTTGTCGGTCGCGAGCAGCAGGGTCGTCGCGAGGTCGTCGGCGATGCCCACCGCCATCTTGGCGAGCAAATCGGCGGTCGCGGGGCAGACGAGGATGAAGTCGGCCGCGCGCGACAGCTGGATGTGGCCGATCTCGACCTCGTCCTTGAGCTCCCACAGCGAGTCGTGGACCTGGCTTTCGGCCAGGGTCCCGAGGCTCATCGCAGTGACGAAATGCTCGCCGCCCCGGGTCAGCACCGGAGTCGACCTGGTGCCCGGCTTTCTTCAGCAGCCGCACCAGCTCGAGCGACTTGTAGGCCGCGATCCCGCCGCCGACGATGAGGAGCACCCGTGCCATGCGCCTAACCTAATGGTCGGAGCGGGCTTCCGCCACCTCGTCCGCGATGATCGCCGGCGGGACGATCCCCGACGCGAGGATGGCGGCAAAGGCGTCGCGGTTGACGAACGGGCGATGCTCCTGCTCGGCGCGATGCGATTCGAGGGCGAGCAGATGGTCGAGCTCGGCCTTGCCGACGATGTAGCTCGGGCCGTAGCCGGGCTGGCGCAGGTAAAGAGCTGCTCGAACCCGACCAGCCGGCTGTTGGCGTCCGACCAGCCGCGCGGAGTCCAGGCGGCATGGAACTTGCCCGCCTCGTCGAGCCCGATCTCATTGGCCTGGACGCGCAGCGACGCGAGCCCGCGCGCGGCGCGGTTGGCGAGCATCACCCACACCAGTTCGCGGCCGTGCGGAATGTCGTCGTACAGGCCGGCCTGCATCAATATTTCTTCCATCGCCGTCGCCCAGCCCTCCGAGCGGTCCTCGAAGATGTTGAACAGCGGCGGCCGCTGCGCGGATCGGGCTCGGGTGCGGCTCGTGGCGCAGCCGCGCCAGCTCGATCCAGTGGGTCTGGTGGCTGCTCAACGGAAGCGGGTCGAGCGCGGTCACGTGGGTGAAGAAATTGCGCTCGGCCGGCGGGGTATAGTCGCCGGTCTGGGCGGCGAGCGCGGCGCGGTAATAGGGCCGGTCGGCGATGAAGCCGGCGTCGACCAGCAGCCGGTACAGCTTGTCGGTGCGCGCCTCCGCCATCCGCCGGTAGGCGGCGGGGTCGCTGATCTCGGCGATCGGCGGCGCCGCGCGATTGCGCACTTCCTCGAGCCGCAGCGACGCGAGCGAGCGGTCGAGCTCGCGCTGCAGCAGCACGTCTGCGCGTCGAAATCGTACGGGCTCAGCAGGACGTGCTTGAGGTACCAATTGTAATTGGCCTTGCCGACGCCCGACGGGCCGGTGCGGCGCGGCGCCTCGGCCTTGATCCAGCGGGCGAAATCCTCGGTTGCACTGCGCGCCGCCGCGCAACCGCGGCGCGAAGCGCGGGCGAGGCTCCGGCCAGCGATGCCGGACGCTTGCCGCCGAGGTCGTTCATCACCAGCGTCCCGGCCTCGAGCTTCTCCAGCACCTCGGCCTGCTCGTTGAAGGCGCGGTCGCCATAGGCCCAAAGCTCGTGCGCCTGGCTGGCCGCGAGGTTGCGCCTGCGTCGCTTAGCAGGGCCGGCACCGCGCCGAGCAGCTCGGCCAGCTTCGCATCATCAGCGGCGCTTAGCGGATAGGTGAAATCGTGCAGGTCGATATTGGGCTCGGCCGACGGGCCCTCGTGCGCGGGCACGTCGCTCATCTCGGCGAAGACCGTCTGGTAGAAGCCCGGATCGCGCGCCCACGGCTTCAGCACGCGGAGGAAGAAATCGAGGCCGTTCATCTCGGCCTCGACGAGCCGGTAGTCGCCGCGCTCGGACGCGCTCCAGCCCTTGGTGTCGATGGCGGCCAAGCGGCGGCGGAACTGCGGCAGCCGGGTCGCCTTGGCGGCCATGGCCCGGGCCGAATAGTCGGGCCGGCCGCGGACGATCGCGGGATGGTTGAACACCCGCCACTCCTCGAACAGCCGCACCAGCTCGGCATGGCCGGCCGCGGCAGGACCCGCCGCGGCGGCCGGAGCCGATAAGAACAGGGCCGCAGCGGCCAATCGCAGCAGGATCTTGAGCATTCGACGCAACCCCCTTCAGACGATCAGCGATCAGCGCCGTTCCAACCGCCGCGCCGATCACCAGCGCAAGCGCATAGCCCCACCAGTTGCGCCCGCTCGATCACTGCGATCTCCGGCAACGGCGGCGGGGGCGGCGCGGCGCCCTTCGGCGGATAATATTCGTCGAGCCGCTTGATCAGCTCGGGGATTTTCTTCGCCGCCCGCATCAGCTCGATGATGCGGTCGGCATAATAGGCCTCGGGCCCGAGCTCGGAGCGCATCCATTCGCGTGAGGAACGGCTCGGCCGCCTCCCACATGTTGATGTCGGGATCGAGCGCGGTGGCGACGCCCTCGTTCATCACCATCGTCTTCTGCAGCAGCAGCAGGTGCGGCTGGGTCGGCATGTCGAAATCGCGGGTGATCGAGAACAGGCTCTCGAGCATCCGGCCGACGCGAGATGTCCTTGACCGGCAGGCCGCGGATCGGCTCGCCGGCGGCGCGCAGCGCGGTCGCGAACTCCTGCGACGCTGTGGTGCGGCGGCACATATTGCGCCTCGAAATGGATTTCGGCGACGCGCCGTAATTGCCGGTGATGAGGCCGTAGAGGATCTCGGCCAGCCACACCCGCGCGCGGCGGTCGATCCGGCCCATGATGCCGAAATCGATCGCCGCGATCCGGCCGTCGGGCAGGGCGAACAGATTGCCGTGGTGAAGGTCGGCGTGGAAGAAGCCGTCGACCACCGCCTGGCGGAGGAAGGCCCGGACCAGGGTCGCGGCGAGCGCCTCGCATCCTGCCCCGCCGCGATCAGCGCCTCGCGGTCGTTGAGCTTGATGCCGTCGAGCCATTCCATGCGTGAGGACCCGGCGGGCGGTCCGCCGCCAGTCGATCTCGGGGACATGATAGCCGGGCTCGGCGACCATGTTCTCGCGCAGCTCGGAGGCCGAAGCGGCTTCGCGCTGCAGGTCGAGCTCGCGCGCCGTCCATTGGCTTGAACTGGGCGACGACCAGCCGCGGGCGAAGCCGCTCGGCCTCGCCGCCATAGCGCTCGACGTGCGCCGCGGCCCATTCGTAGGTTTCGATCGCCTTGGCGAATTCCTCCTCGATCCCGGGCGGAGCACCTTGACCGCGACCGTCGCGGCCCTCGGTCGTGACCGCGCGGTGGACCTGGGCGATCGAGGCGGCGCCGACCGGGATCTCGTCGAATTCGGAATAGAGCGCTGTCGAGCGGCGCCCCGAACGAGGCTTCGATCGTCTGCCGGATCGCCGCGAACGGGGCGGGCGGGAGGTCGTCCTGGAGCTGCGACAGGTTGGCCGCGGCTTCGTCGCCGACCAGGTCGGGGCGGGTCGACAGCGCCTGACCGAGCTTGATCGCGGCCGGGCCGATCGCGACCAGCGCCGCGGCATAGTCGGGTGTCGGCGGGATGCGCGCGCCGAACCGGGCGATCCGCGCCAGCCGGCGCACCGGCGGCGGGGTCATCGGGTCGTCCTCGATGCCGCTGCAGCGCGCCGTGCCGCGCCAGCGTGCGGCCCCATTTCAGCAAACGCCACAGATGGGTGACGCCGGCGGTCAAATCTTCCAACCCGAGTGGATGGTCACCAGCCCGCCGAGCATCGGCTCGGCGGCGGCGCGGACGAACCCGGCGTCGGCGACCATCGCGCGGAACGCCTGCGGGCGCGGGAAGCGGCGGATGCTCTCGACCAGATAGCGATAGCTGTCCTCGTCGCCGGCGACCGCCTTGCCGATCCGCGGGATGACCTTCGATGCCAAGGCGTCATAGGCGTCGGAAAAGCCGGGCCAGTCGCTCGACGAGAATTCCATGCAATAGAAGCGCCCGCCGCGCTTCAGCACGCGATGCGCTTCGCGGAGCGCGGCCGGAATGTCGGTCACGTTCCGGATCCCGAACACGATCGTGTAGGCGTCGAAGCGTCGCATCGCCGAAGCTCAGCGTCTCGGCATTCTCGACCTGCCAGGCCAGGCCGGCCAGTTCGCCGGCCTCGGCGCGCGCCTTGCCCGCCGCCGAGCATGTCGGGGTTGATGTCGGCCACGGTCACCTAGGCGCCGCGCCGCGCCATGCGGAAGGCGACGTCGCCGGTGCCGCCGGCCATGTCGAGGATCCGCTCGCCGGGCCGCGGCTTCACCCGGGCGACGAAGCGGTCCTTCCACAGCCGGTGCATCCCGCCCGACATCAGGTCGTTCATCAAATCGTAGCGGCGCGCGACCGAGCTGAAGACCTGCGCCGACGCGGCGCGTCTTCTCCTCGGGGCTGACCAGCTCGTCGCCGAAATTCGACCTTGTCCGGTCATGGGCCGCGGCCTCTAGCGGGCTTGGCAGCGCCTTCGCCATATCGCACGCCATGCCCGAGCTTCCCGAAGTCGAGACGACCGTCCGCGGCCTGGCCAAGGTGCTTGCAGGGCCGCTGCCTGGCGAGCGTCGAGGCGCGTCGCCCCGACCTCCGCCGCGCACTTCCGGTCGACCTCGGCCAGCGGCTTACCGGCGCGCGGGTCAGCGGGCTTCGCCGCCGCGCCAAATACGGCCTGATCGACACCGACCGCGGCGACACTCTGGTGTTCCACCTCGGCATGTCGGGCCACTGGCGGGTCGATCCGGCCGCGATCGGCAAGCACGATCACTTCATCCTTCGAGACCGATGACGGCCGACGGGTAGCGCTCAACGATGCGCGCCGCTTCGGCTCGCTCGACCTGGTCGCGACGGACGAACTCGAGGACTGGCCGCCGTTCAAGGCGCTCGGGCCCGAGCCGCTCGACCTCGACCCGCGCGAGCTTCAACGCCGGCTCGCCGGCCGAACCGCGGCGATCAAGCTGCTGCTGCTCGACCAGCGGATCGTCGCCGGGCTCGGCAACATCTACGTGTGCGAGGCGCTGTACCGCGCCGGCATCCATCCCAAGCGGGCCGGCGGCTCGGTCTCGCTGCGGCGGCTCGAGCGGCTGGTTCCGGCGATTCGCGACGTGCTCGACGAAGCGATCGCGGCCGGCGGCTCGACGCTCGCGCGATTTCGCCAGCCCCGACGGCGAGCTCGGCTACTTCTCCAAGGCCTTCGCGGTCTATGATCGCGAGGGTCGAGCCGTGCGGCTGCGGCGGGACGGTCCGGCGGTTTGTCCAGGGCGGCCGCTCGACCTTCTATTGCCCGCGCTGCCAGCGTTGACCTTGCGGCCGGTTGGCGGTAGTGGACCCGCCGCTTCGGTGCGAGCCTGTGGGCCGCGCCGTTTTTCATTGAGTTAGAGGACAATCATGGCGAACACGCCGCAGGCCAAGAAGCGCATCCGCCGCAACGCCAATCGCGCGACTATCAATCATTCGCGAATCAGCCGGATCCGGACCTTCATCAAGGCCGTCGAGTTGGCGATCGCCAAGGGCAAGAAGAAGGACGCCGCCGAGGCGCTCAAAATGGCACAGCCGGAGATGGCGCGCGGCGTCGCCCGCGGAGTGATCCACAAGAACACCGCCGCGCGGCAATTTTCGCGCCTGTCCAAGAGGGTTGCGTCGCTCGGCTGAAAGCCGCGCTTAGCGACGGGTCCGAACGGGCCGCCGGGAGACCGGCGGCCCGTCCCGATTTCGGGACCGTCAAAAAAATGCAGCAATTCCGGCGATTCGCACAGCCGTTAACGCGGAGATAACCATGAAAATTGGCTGTTTTCAGCCATTCTTCCGCACTTTCGCCCGGTTTCCTTTGTCAAGGGCCTTTATTTCACTTTCGTGAAAAATGGGCACTTGAAAGCTTACGCGCAGGGTCTCAGAAACGTCCTTCCGGGCGCGAATCCGCGCTGGGGGCAAGAGAGAAAAGGAGCCGACGACGCCGCGAACTCGGAGTCCGGTGGAGGCGGAACCTGTTGTCTCGCCGGGGGGCCAGTGAGAGGGAGGCGCGAGCCAGTGCAAGGCGGAGCTGCCAATTCGTCTGTCGAACTTGCGGAGGCGCCGGTTGCGGCTCCGCTCGAAGCAGCCTGGGAATCGATCCGCGCTGGACTTCGCCGCGACCTTGGGGCCCGCACCTTCGACGGCTGGCTGAAGCCGGCCGAGCTCGGCGCAGTTCGAGCCCGACGGCGGCGCGCTCGACCTGGTCATGCCGAGCCAGTTCATGGCCGATTGGGTGCGCTCGCACTTCGGCGACCGGCTGACGCTGGCGTGGAAGACGGTACTTCCAGTGGTTCGCGAAGTCCGGGTGATCGCCGCGGCCGACGCGCCGCGCCCGGCGCCGCTGCTGATCCTCGAGGAAATTCCGGCGCCGGCCGAGCGCGACCCGAGTGCGCCCAATTTCGACCCGCGCTACCGGTTCGAGACGTTCATGGTCGGCAAGGCGAACGAGGTTGCGGCGACCGCCGCGCGGACCCTCGCGACCTCGGCGACGGTCGGCTTCAACCCGCTGTTCATCCACGGCGGCACGGGTCGCGGCAAGACCCACCTGCTGCACGCGATCGGCCACGTCTTCACCGCCCACAACCGCGGCGCGCGAGTCGTCTCGATGTCGGCCGAGAAGTTCATGGTCGAGTTCATCCGTGCGCTGAAGGAGAATGACACGATCGGCTTCAAGCAGCGGCTGCAGAAGCGCCGACCTGCTGCTGATCGACGACGTCCAGTTCATCGCCGGCAAGGATTTCGACCCAGGAGGAATTCTTCCACACGATGAACGAGATCATCACCGCCGGCCGGCGGCTGGTGATCACCTCCGACCGCGCGCCGCAGGACCTCGACGGGATCGCGCCGCGCATCCTGTCGCGCCTGTCGTGGGGGCTGGTCGCCGACATCAACCAGGCCGATTACGAGCTGCGCTTCAACATCATCGTCGCCAAGCTCGAGGCGCTGCCCGGGCGTCGACATGCCGCGGCCGGTGATCGACTTCCTCGCCCGCCGGGTGACGTCGTCGGTGCGCGAGCTCGAGGGCGCGCTCAACCGCATCGGCGCTTATGCGATGATGACCGGCCGCGACGATCGACGTCGCGTTCGTCGAGGAAGTGCTGGCCAACGTCCTGCGCGCCAACCAGCGGCGCATCTCGATCGACGAGATCCAGACCCAGGTCGCCGAGCATTACCGCATCCGCAAGGCCGAGATGACCTCGGCCCGCCGCGCCCGCGAGGTCGCCCGCCCGCGCCAGGTGGCCATGTATTTGTCGAAGCAGCTGACGCCCAAGTCGCTGCCGGACATCGGCCGGCGCTTCGGCGGACGCGATCACACGACGGTGATCCACGCCGTCCGCCAGATCGAGAAGCTGCGCGCGAGCGACGCCGAGCTCGACGCCGACATCCGGCTGCTGATGCGCCAGCTCGAGGGCTGAAGCACGGCGGCCGCTCACGCCGCGTCGTGGAAAATGATCCCGAGCGTGTGGCGCTGCCCCGAGCGGAGCTCGCTCACTCCGTGCCGGTGCTGCGCGCGATAGAAGCCGCGCGCGCCGCGCACCGGGCGGTCGCGGACCGGGAAGATCACCGCATCGCCCTGTCCGAGCGGCACGACCTGGGCCCGCGACTGACGGCGCGGCCGCTGCTCGGTGAGGACGAACTCGCCGCCCGAGAATGCCGCCGGGCTCGACAGCAGGACCGCGACCTGCAGCGGGAAGACAGTCTCGCCGTACACGTCCTGGTGCAGGCAATTGTAGTCGCCCGGACCGTAGCGGAGGATCAGCGGGGTCGGCCGCGACTGGCCGGCCGCCCGGCAGCGCGCGAGGAACTCCGTCGTGACGGTCGGGATAGCGGACGGGCGAGCCGAGCGCCGCCTGCCAGTCGTTCGCGATCCGCGACGAGCCGCTCGTAGAGCCGTGGCCGAAGCTCCGCGATCAGCGGCGGCAGCGGATAGCGATAATATTTGTATTCGCCGCGCCCGAAGCCGTGGCGGGCCATGACGATCGTGCTTCGGAACTGGTCGGCGGTCATAGCCCGGCGGCCAGTTGCTCGCACGACCTCGGATCGAGCAGGCCGGGGCAGGACATGGAAGCCGCGCTCGTCGAGCCCGGCGCGGATCGCGTCCCAGGATCCGGCAATGCGATCACCGAGCGCTCGCTTCGCGCTCGAGCAGGCGCGCCTTGCGCTTCGCGCCCCAGCGATAGCCGCCGAGCGAGCCGTCGGCGCGGATGACCCGATGGCACGGGATGAGGATGGCGACGGGATTGGCGGCGCAAGCCTCGGCGACGGCGCGCGCCGGTGAAACGTAGTTCGAATTGGCCATGACGAGTCTCCGTGAGTGAGCCATCGCCATTGCCTGAGCGCGGCGACGCACTGCGTCCGGGCAGTTGCGCTCAAAGAAAAGGCCCGCCCGGAGCGATCCGGACGGGCCTCGTTTGCCCCCTCGGAGGGTCTTTAAGATTTCGGCTTGGTCGGAATCGTGATCTTCACCGTTTCGCCGTTCTGGCCCGGGAAGTTGGTGAACATCGCCTCGACCAGGCTCGGGATGACGACGTCGAGCCGGTCGGTCTGCGAGCGCGCCTGGGCGCGGCCGTCGAACAGCGGCTGCGTTGGTCCCGCGCGGCCCGGATGTGGAGGTCGATCTGGCTGTGATATTCGACGTAGCTGTCGATCCCGCCGCCGTAGCCGCCGTACCAGAAGGGGTCGTCCCACCCGTAAGAGAAGCGCGACCGGTAGCCGAAGCGCGGGTAAAAGAACGGGCTGCCATAACGGCCGTAACCGAAGCGGCTGCGATAGAACGGGTCCTCGACGTAGCGCACCTGGCCCTGGTCGATGCCGTAGCCGAGCTGGACGAGCATCGTCGCGCCCTGCGCGTTGGACGCCGGGCGCATAACCGCGCGCCTGGAGCTGCTGGGCGACGATGCCGGCATAGCGCTGGAACTCGAGCCCGCCGTTGGTCGCCATGCCCCCGCCGGGCACGACGAAGAAGGTCTGGCCCTGGGCGCGGGCATCGCCTGGTAGCGGGAGACGGTGCTGGTAATCGAACTGGCGCAGGCCGAAAGGCCGAACGCTGCAACGCCGAGCATCGCAGCTGCGGCAAATTTGTGAAGACGCATCGTTACACTCCCTCGACTCGGGAAAACCGGTTGGAATTTCAGTGGCCTTCTACCACCAAACGCGCTGAACCGTCGATGAAACGTTCGTTCAATGCGACAATCCGACGGCGTCATAGGCGGCCGCAAGCGTAGGTGCCGCCAGCGCGCTCGCCCGTTCAGCGCCGTCCGCAAGAATCCGGTCGAGCTCGGTGGTGTCCCGGCGCAGTTCCTCGAGCCGGGTGCGGAGCGGCGCGCAGCAGCTCGATCAGCACGTCGGCCAGCGCCGGCTTGAACGCGCCGAAGCCCTGGCCGGCAAATCGCGCCAGCACCTGCTCGACGCTTTCCCCGGTGACCGCGGCGTAGATTCCGACCAGGTTCTTCGCTTCCGGCCGGCCGTCGAGCCCGGCGGGGTCGTCCGGCAACGGGTCGGGATCGGTCTTCGCCTTGCGGATCTTCTGCGCGATCAGGTCGTCGCTGTCGGTGAGGTTGATCCGGCTCATGTCCGAAGGGTCGGACTTGGACATTTTCGCGCTGCCGTCGCGCAGGCTCATGACCCGCGCCGCGACGCCCCCGCCGATGAACGGCTCGGGCGGGACGAACAGGTCGACGTCATAGTCGGTGTTGAACTTGATCGCGATGTCGCGGGTCAGCTCGACATGCTGCTTCTGGTCTTCGCCGACGGGAACGTGGGTCGCCTTGTAGAGCAGGATGTCGGCTGCCTGGAGCACCGGATAGCTGAACAGGCCGACCGACGACCCTTCCTGGTTCTTGCCCGCTTTGTCCTTCCACTGGGTCATCCGGTTGAGCCAGCCCATGCGAGCGGTGCCGGACAGGATCCAGGTCAGCTCGGCGTGGGCCGGGATCGCGCTCTGGCGATAGATCAGCGAGCGCTTGGGATCGATGCCGCTGGCGATCAGGGCCGCCGCCATTTCGCGGACGTTCGCATGCAGCTCGGCCGGGTCGACGTAGACCGTCAGCGCATGCAGGTCGGCGAGGAAATAGAGGCACTCGGCCTCGTCCTGCATCCGGACCCAGCGCAGGATGGCGCCGAGCAAATTGCCGAGGTGGAGGTCCCCGGTCGGTTGGATTCCGGAAACGACGCGCATCGCATCAGCCGACATCGGTGTACGGCCTCCTTCGCCTGAGGAGCGAGCGAAGCTCCTCCTTGTCGGTCCCGCCGAGGACCCACACCAGCGGGAAGTACACGGCCATCCCGCCGCCGACGAGCGCGACCACTCCGCCAAGGCGGTGCCCGACCGAGCCGGTGAACCACGGCGCGAGGACCATGCGCAGGCCGATCAGCGCCGCGACCATCGCCCCGGCAGCGAGCAATTGCCGGGCCAGCCGCGACGCCAGCCAGGCCTGGACCCGGAAATGCCCGCGGCGATGGAGGATCGCGTAGAGGATCGCGCAATTGAGCCACGAGCTCAGCGCCACCGCTGCCGCAAGCCCGCCGATCCCCCAGCCGAGGCCCCAGATCAAGGCGAAGTTGAGCACAACGTTCACGACCAGGACGACGATCGCGACCTTGACCGGAGTCGCCGTGTCGCGACGCGCGTAGAAGCCGGGGGTCAGCACCTTGACCAGCACATAGGCGGGAAGGCCGAGCGCGATCAGCGACAGCGTCAGCGCCGTGATTTTGCGCATCGCTGGCGGTGAACCGGCCGGCCTCGAAGATTGCCGAGACGAGGGGCAAGGCGCTCACCGCCAGGGCCAGCGCCGCGGGCAGACACAGC
This sequence comes from uncultured Alphaproteobacteria bacterium, assembly GCA_963765945.1. Classification (GTDB taxonomy): domain Bacteria; phylum Pseudomonadota; class Alphaproteobacteria; order Sphingomonadales; family Sphingomonadaceae; genus Sphingomicrobium. The sequence continues at coordinate 27,740 of CAVXYS010000047.1, read as the reverse complement.
AGCATGGCGAGCTCGGCCGCCTGGCCCTGGACTCGCGCGGCCTGGTCGACTTCGCCGATGTCGACGTGCCGGCTGACCTGGGGCAGGATGGCGGTGCCGATGGCGGCGCCGATGACTCCCAGCGGCAGCTGATTGAGGCGGTCGGCATAGTTGAACCAGCTGACCGCGCCGGTCCCGATGCGGGTCAGGAAGAAGGTGTCGATGAACACGCTGATCTGGTAGACGCCGGCGCCAAGCGTCGCCGGGACCACCACGCGGATGAACTGGCGCACGCCGGGAGTCAGCCGCGGGCGGCGGATCTTGAGGACGATCCCGGCGCGCTTGCAGGCCGCGAGCAGCAGACCGAGCTGGAGAATGCCGCCGACCGTCACAGCCGCCGCGATCGCCGTCGCCGACACTTCTCCTCCCTGGCGGAACAGGATCAGCGCGCACAGCATCGCCAGGTTGAGCAGGGCCGGGGCGAACGCCGCCGCGGTGAACCGCGCGATGCTGTTGAGGATCCCGGAGAACAAGGAGACGAGGCTGATCAGCAGCAGGTAGGGGAAGGTGATCCGGGTCAGCAGCGTGCCGAAGGTCAGCTGATGATCGTGCCAGCCCGTGATCAGGAAGATGAAGGGCCTCATCAGCGCAATGAACAGGACCGTGAACAGGATCAGGGTCGGGAGGAAGACGGCGAGAACCTCCTCGGAGAACTTCTTCGCCTCGTCCTCGCCGCCGGATTGGAGCCGCTGGCTGTAAAGCGGCACGAAGCCGGCCGAGAAGGCGCCTTCGCCGAACAGCCGGCGGAAGGTGTTGGGCAGCCGGAAGGCGACGTAGAAGGCGTCGGTGTAGATGCCCGCGCCGAGGATGCGCGACATCAGCATCTCGCGGGCAAAGCCGGCGATTCGGCTGACCATGGTCAGCCCGCCGATCGTGCCGGTCGCCTTGAGAAGATTCATCGGCGCGCCTCCGCCCGCAAGCTGCCGGACGTCAGCTGTCGGTCGGCGCTTCCGACGGAGCTTCGACGGGCGGGGTCCCTTCCTCGCCGCCGCCCTGCTGGGCGGCCTCGAGCTGGGCCATGTAGGCCGCCGCGAAATCGATCGGGTCGAGCAGCAGCGGCGGGAAGCCGGTGCTGGTCACCGCCTCGGCGATGATCTGGCGGGCGAACGGGAACAGCAGGCGCGGCGCCTCGACCAGCAGGATCGGCCCGAGCGCTTCCGCGGGCACGTTGCGCAGCCCGAACAGCCCGGCGTAGGTCAGGTCGACGACGAAGTGGACGCCGTTCTCGGACCGCGCCGTCACCTCGATCTTGATCGAAACCTCATGGACGTCGTCCGACGCCTTTTCGGCGTTGAGCTGGAACTGGACGTCGAGGCTCGGCTGGACCTGCCATTGGAAGACCTGCGGAGCGCTCGGATTCTCGACCGACAAGTCCTTGATATATTGAGCGAGCGTCGCGACCTGCGGCTCGTTCTGGTCCTGGCCGGAGCCATTTCCCTGGGTGGATGAATCCTGCTCGGCCATCGGTCTTTCCTTGAGCGTCTTGAGGGTATCGAGAAGGCCGCTGAAAGCGCGGCGCGTTTCGCCCGTGGCGCCTAGCAGTCGCAATAATGGGGCGCAATGGCACGCTCGTGCGTTGCCGGTGTTGGAATCTTTACCCGACGCGCACTATGTAGATGACAAGTATTTGAAGCATTGGAACCGCACGCTTTGACCGTTATCGTCATCCTCGCCCTGGTCGCCTTGTTCATTGGGCTCCGCCTGTACAGTGTGCTCGGCGAGCGGACCGGCCATGAGCAGCAGCCGATCCTCAAGCCGGCCGACCCGGATGCGCGGGTCGAGCCGCAACCGGCGCAGCCCGCGACGACGGCGCCGACCGCCAACGATCCCGGCGACATGGCCTTCCTGCCAACCGCAGGCCCGGGGGTCCGGGCGATCCTCGCCGCCGACCCGACGTTCGACGTTGCTCGCTTCCTGGAAGGCGCGAAGGCAGCCTACCGGCTGGTCCTCGAGGCGTTCTGGAAAGGCGATCTCGACGCCCTCAAGAGCCATGTCGACGACCATGTCTACGAGACCTTCGCCGGCGCCGTCGAGCAGCGCACCAAGGACGGCCTGACCCTCGACAATCGCCTGGTCGCGGTCGACCAGACGGTCATCGCCGAGGCCGCGATCGAGCGCAGCGTCGCAGTCGTCACGGTGCGGTTCGAGGCCGACATCGCGGCCGTCACCCGCAACGCCCAGGGCGAGGTCGTGGCCGGCTCGCTGAGCGACGCGGTCCAGACCCGCGACCTGTGGACCTTCCGCCGCGACGTCGCCTCGCCCGACCCCAACTGGCAGCTGATCGAAACCGACGAGGACGAGTGAGAGCCGCGGCCCGCGCGATCGCTTTGGCGGCGTTCGCGTTGCTGTCGGCCTGCGCGACCCGACCGATCCAGGCTCCGCCGACTCCGGCCCCGCCCGTCACGCCGACGCCCCGCCCGACTCCGACACCCATCCCGGTGCCGACCCCGCCGCCGGTCACCGCGCCGAACGCCCGCGCCGCCGGAATCGTCCTCGACCAGCCGCGCACCCTCGGCCGCGACGAGGCCGCCCGGGCGCTGCAAGCCTTTCGTACCAGTTGCCCGGTCCTGATGCGGCGGCAGGATCAATCGCTCCTGAGTCAGCCGGGCGACTGGACGCCGCTCTGCACCCAGGCGGCGTCGCTCGCCCCGGACCAGGCGCCGGGCTTTTTCTTCTACAATTTCGACTGGGTCCGGGTGGCCGACGGGCGCGCCTTCGCGACCGGCTATTACGAGCCGGAGATCGAAGGCTCGCGAGTGCCGTTGCCGGGCTACACGCCGGTCTACCGCCTGCCGCCGGACCTCATCCGCTGCACCAAGCCGGACGGCTCGACCGGGCGCGGCCGGATCGACGAGACCGGCGCCTGCACGCTCTACTTCACCCGCCCCGAGATCGACGACGGGGCGCTCGCCGGCAAGGGCCTGGAGCTCGCCTGGGCCAAGGACCCGGTCGACCTGTTCTTCCTCGAAATCCAGGGCTCGGGCCGGATCCGGATGCCTGATGGCAGCGTCATGCGGATCGGCTACGCCGGCCAGAACGGCCGCGACTATGTCGCGATCGGGCGCGTGCTGCGCGACCAGGGGATCCTGCCGCCGGGCGGCGCCCACATGGAGGCGATCAAGGCCTGGATCCGCGCCAACCCGGAGCAGGGGCGGGACCTGATGCGCCAGAACCTGTCCTACATTTTTTTCAAGGAGCTGACCGGCCCGGGGCCGCTCGGGGCGCTGAACGTGGCGGTGAGTCCGCGCGCAACCGTCGCCGCCGACCCCAATTTCGTCCCGCTCGGCGCCCCCGTCTACCTCCAGCTCGACCGGCGCGAGGCGACCGGCCTGTGGGTCGCGCAGGATACCGGCGGCGCGATCAAGGGGCCGAACCGGTTCGACACCTTTTGGGGTGCGGGCGCCGAGGCGGTGACGATCGCGGGCGGCATGTCGGCCAGCGGCGAGGCGTTGATCCTGCTGCCCAAGGGCGTCGCGGCGCGTGCGCTCGCTCAGCCCTGACGAAACCGAGCTGTGGGCGCAGGGTCGCGGCGACGATCCGGCCGCTGTCGCGTGAGAAGATCGAATCCTCCCCGGGACGGGGAGGGGAACCGCCGAAGGCGGTGGAGGGGATTGGGAGACCTGCACGCCGCCCCCTCCACCACGCTGCTGCGCAGCGCGGTCCCCCACCCCGTTCCGGGGAGGAGCTACGCGGCGCCACCCTCGACGGCAGCTGGGACAAGCGCCTGCGCGGCGGATCGGTCGAGCCGGACCGGGTGCTCGACCTCCACGGCATGACTCTCGACACCGCGTGGCGGGCGATCGACCGGGCGCTCGAGCGCTCGATCGCGGCCGGCGACCGGGTCCTGCTGCTGATCACCGGCCACCATCGGCCGGGCGACCCGCCGGTCGAGCGCGGCCGCATCCGCGCAGCGGTCCACGACTGGCTCGCAGCCTCGCGCCACGCCGCGAACATCGCCGCGGTCCGCGGCGCCCACCGGCGTCACGGCGGCGGCGGCAGCCTGTACATCGTGCTGCGCCGCTCGCGCGCGAATTAACCTTTTTCACTCCACGGTTTTTTAACCGCTCCCGTTTAACGCGGGCGGGTAGGCGGACATACCCGCCGCGCGAGGCCCAGCACCCGATGAAAGCAGGCACCGGCCAGAAAATCAGCAACGCGATCCTGTCGTGTGCTGCCGGCGTCGCCTCGTTCCTCTTCTCGCTGGCGGCGCTGCTGTACGTCACCGAGTTCGACCTGAAGATCGTCGCCGCGGTCGCTGCGGGGATTTTCTGCCTGATGATCAGCTACATCGCCTCGGAGCGGCCGAACAGCGAGAGCGCCCGGGCCCTCGCCGCGCTGCGCGACCGGCTGATGGCGGTCGAGGAGGGCGACCTCGTGTCGCCCGCGCCGCCGTCGGTGCGCCAGGCGATGCCGAAGCTGGCGCAGGCGGTCGACACCTTGTTCGCCGAGGTCCGCGCCTCGATCGAGAACGCCCATGCGCTCGGCATGTACGATCCGGTGACGTCGCTCCCGAATCGCCTCCACTTCCGCTCGGAGGCCGACAAATTGCTCGGCGAAGCCGGCGGCAAAACTTCGGCCATGATGTTCGTCGACCTCGACCGCTTCAAGTCGGTCAACGACAGCCTCGGCCACGCCCGCGGCGACCAGCTGCTGATCATGGTCGCCAACCGGCTTCGCGTCGTGGTCAATGCCGAGTTCACGGGGAGCGCCCGTAACCGGCCGTTGCTCGCCCGGCTCGCCGGCGACGAGTTCACCATGTTCTTCCCCGAGGTCGAGGAAGTGGCCGAGATCGAGCGGCTCGCGCGCCGGGTCGTGCTCGCCATCTCCGAGCCGTTCGAGCTGTCCTCGCACAGCGTCGACATCGGCGCCTCGATCGGAGTCGCGCTCTCGCCCGATCATGGGGTGACGATCGAATCTTTGATGCGCGCCGCGGACATCGCCATGTACCGCGCCAAGTCGCTGGGCGGCGGCCAGCACTGCCTGTTCAACGACGAGCTCGCTGCCGAGCATCAGCAGAAGGTCGACACCGAGAAGGCGCTGACCGAAGCCGTGCAGCGCGGCGAGTTCGTGCTCGCTTACCAGCCGCAGATGAGCCTCCAGACCGGCGAGATCGCCGGCGCCGAGGCCCTGCTGCGCTGGAACCATCCGCGCGACGGGCTGCGCGGGCCGAACAGCTTCATCCCCGTCGCCGAGCGGACCGGCCTCATCGCCGAGATCGGCGACTGGGTGCTGGCCGAAGTCGCCGCCGCGCTCGGCGGCTGGAACCGCAGCGGGGCCGCGCACCGGCTCGCGTTCAATGTCAGCCCGCGCCAGCTCGACCGCCCCGACTTCTTCGCCCGGCTCCGCCAGGCATTCGCCGATACGCACGTGCCGCTGCCGCTGGTCGAGCTCGAATTCACCGAGAGCGCGGCGATGGAGGTCAGCGAGACGGTGCTCGCCGAGATCGGCGCGCTGCGCGCCGACGGAGCGACCATCTCGATCGACGATTTCGGCACCGGCTATTCGAACCTCGCCCGGCTTCGCGCGATGCCGCTCGACCGGGTCAAGCTCGACCCGTCGCTGATCGCCGACATCGAGACCTGCGAGAAGGCGCGGGTCATCGTCCAGGCGGTGATCCAGCTGATCAAGGGGGTCGAGTGCGAGATCGTCGCCGAAGCGGTCGAGACCGCGGCCCAGGCCGACATCCTTCGCGCCATGGGCTGCGACACCGTCCAGGGCTACGTCTTCGCCCCGCCGATGTTCGAGAGCGAGTTCCTCGACTGGATCGGCAACGCCGATCGCCGCGGCGCGAAGTCGGTAGCCTAGCCGAGCACCTTCCGCACCATCCGCTCGTAGATCCGCGACAGCGCGTGGATGTCCTCGACCGCCGCGCTTTCGCCGACCTTGTGCATGGTCGCATTGGGGAGGCCGAAGTCGACCACCGGGCAAAGCTGGATGAGGAAGCGGCCGTCCGACGTTCCGCCGCTGGTCGATAGCTCGGGCGTCGGTGCCGGTCTCCTCGCGGATCGCTTCGACGACCACGTCGTAGAGCGGACCGGGTGGGGTCAGGAACGCTTCGCCGGAAATGCGCGCGCGCGACGCTTGAGCCCGGCGCCTCGCGCTCGGCGATTTCCTCGACCATCCGCACCAAATCCTCGCCGCGCTGCAGGTTGTTGAAGCGGATGTTGAGCTGCGCCGTGGCCGAGCCGGGGATGACGTTGCTCGCGTTGGTCGGCGTCGAGATGGCGGTGAACTCGAGGTTCGAGGGCGGGAATTGCTCGGTGCCGTCGTCGAGGTGGACCGCGTCGAGCGCGGCGATGACGCGGGCGAGGGGCGGGACCGGGTTGGTCGCGCGGTGCGGGTAGGCGACGTGGCCCTGGACGCCGGGCACCTCGATCCACATGTTGACCGAGCCGCGGCGGCCGATCTTGACCGTGTCGCCGAGCCGGTCGACCGAGGTCGGCTCGCCGATCAGGATCATGTCGGGGCGGATCTGCCGCTCGTTCAGCCAGTCGATGATCGCGCGGCGTGCCGTAAGCGGCATAGCCTTCCTCGTCGCCGGTGATCAGCAGCGACAGCGTGCCGGCCGCTGGCTCGATCCGCGACAGCGCCGCGACATAGGCGGCGATCGCGCTCTTCATGTCGTTGGCGCCGCGGCCGACCAGCACGCCCGTCCTCGATCCGCGCCGCGAACGGGTCGCCGCTCCATCCCTCGCCCGGCGGGACGACGTCGAGATGGCCGGCGAAGCCGAAATGCGGCGCGCCCTGCCCGCGGATCGCGACCATATTCTCGGTCGGGCCGTCGGGCGGCTCGCCCATCACCCAGCGGTGGCAGGTGAAGCCGAGCGGAGTCAGCGCCGCCTCGAGCACGTCGAACACCTCGCCGCGCGCCGGAGTGACGCTCGGGCAGTTGATCAGCTGGGTGGCAAGCGCGATGGGGTCGATCGACATTGACGCGGCCTAGCAAAGGAACCGGCCATGCCCAAGATCGACCTGAACGCATCGAGCAAGTCAACCGCACCGGCTACCCGCCGCCGTTCGACCAGGATGTCGCCGGGCGCTGGTACCGCCGCCTGGCGCCGGCCACCGGCCTCACCGACTTCGGCGCCAGCCATGTCGTGCTCAAGCCCGGCGCCTGGTCGTCGCAGCGCCACTGGCACGACGGCGAGGACGAATTCCTGGTGATGCTGGCGGGCGAGGCGATGCTGGTCGAGGACGACGGCCGCACGACCCTCCGCCCCGGCGACTGCTGCGCCTGGCCCAAGGGCAGCACCAACGGCCATCATTTGATCAACGAGAGCGGCGCGGACTTGCAGCTTCGTCGTGATGGGCGGCGGCACCAACACGGGCGGGGGCTATTCGGACATCGACCTCGCCGTTCACCGCGCGAGGGCACGCTACATCCACAAGGACGGGACGCCCTATCCGGACACCCGGCGGCCGGCCTAGGCGGCCCGATCGACCTCATATTGCTCGATCACCCACGGCTCGTCCTGGGCCTTGTCGATCCATTCCGCGACGTCCGGGTGGGACAGCACCGCCTTGATATAGACCGCGGCGAACGACGGGACGGGGACGGCGTAGGTGATGAAGCGGGTGACCACCGGCGCATACATGATGTCGGCCGCGCACCAGTCGCCGAACAGGAAGTCGCCGGTCCCGCCGAAGCGGGCGCGGGCCTGGGCCCACAGCTGCAGGATGCGGTCGATCTCGTCGCGCACGGGGTCGCTGAGCTCGGCCGGCGGGAAGCTCTTGCGCACGTTCATCGGCAGCTCGCGGCGCAGGTTGGCGAAGCCCGAGTGCATCTCGGCGGCCATCGACCGCGCCATCCCGCGCGCCGATTCGTCGTCCGGCCAGATAGAGCTCGCGCCCGACCCGGTCGGCGAGGAATTCGATGATTGCGAGGCTGTCCCATACGACGCAATCTCCGTCCCACAGGATCGGCACCTTACCGAGCGACGGAGCGAACTCGTCGCCCTCGCGGCGCTTCTCCCAGTCGTCGTCGAACATCGGCACGACCAGCTCTTCGAACTCTTCGCCCGACTGCTTGACCGCGAGCCAGCCGCGCATGGACCAGCTCGAATAAGCGCGGTTGCCGATGATCAGCTTGAGCAAGGCCTGCTCCTACGATGTTGCCGCTTCGAGGATCGCAGTCCTCAACTCGGCGATGCCGCTACCGGTTTCGCTCGACTGTCGTGAAGACCGCCGGATGCGCGGCGGGCCGTTTCGCGGCCTCGGCCGCGGTCGCCGCGAGCGTCGCCGCCAGCGCGGTCGGCTTGACCTTGTCGGCCTTGGTGAGGACGAGGTGGTAGCTGACCGCGGCCGCGTCGAGCAGGTCCATCACCTCCCGGTCGACGTCCTTGAGGCCATGGCGCGAATCGATCAGCACCAGCGCGCGCTTCAAGACCGCGCGGCCGCGCAGATAGTCGTTGATGAGGAAGCGCCAGCGCCTGACCAGGTCCTTCGGCGCCTCGGCGAAGCCATAGCCCGGCATGTCGACGAGGCGCAGCTGGAGCGGCTCGCCCGACATCGAAAAAGTTGAGCTCCTGGGTCCGGCCCGGCGTGTTCGAGGTCCGCGCCAGCGCCTTGCGGTTGGTCAGCGCATTGAGGAGCGAACTCTTGCCGACGTTGGAGCGGCCCGCGAACGCGATCTCGGGAACGTCGGGATCGGGCAGGAACCGGAGCTCGGGCGCGGACTTCAGGAACGCGATCGGGCCGGCGAACAATTTGCGCGCCCGCTCGGCCAGCTCCTCGTCCGCCGCCGCACCGGTCATGTGTGGACCGGGTGGGTGTCGGACAGGTGCAGTCCGAATTTTTTGTACAGCCACCATTGCTGGGCGATCGTGAGCACGTTGCTGGTCACCCAATAGAGCTGGAGGCCGCTGGCGAACGGGCGCCATGATGAACATCATCACCCACGGCATGATCGCGAAAATCTGCTGCTGGGTCGGGTCCATCTGCTGCGGGTTGAGCTTGAACTGAAGCCACATGGTCACGCCGAGCAGGATGGCCAGCACCGACAGGCCGAGGAACGGCGGGAACCAGGTCCAGCCGAACTGGTGGGCCAGGGTCAGCAGGCTCGCCGAATCCGGCGCCGACAGGTCGTGGATCCACAGGGCGAACGGCTGGTGGCGCATTTCGACGCTCACCATCAGCACCTTGTAGAGCGCATAGAAGACCGGGATCTGGAGGAGGATCGGCAGGCAGCCCGCGGCCGGGTTGATCTTCTCTTCCTGGTAGAGCTTCATGATCTCCTGCTGCTGGCGCGCGCTGTCGTCCTTGTAGCGCTCCTGGAGCGCTTTCATCTTGGGCTGGATCTTGCGCATCGCGGCCATCGACTGGAACTGCTTCTGGGCGATCGGGAACATGATCCCGCGGACGATCAGCGTCAGGCAGATGATCGCCACGCCGAAATTGCCGAGCGTATGGAACAGGAACACCAGCAGCCCGAAAATCGGCCGCATGAACCATTCGAACCAGCCCCAGTCGATCGACTTGGAGATCTTCGGGATACCGGCCTGCTCGTAGCGGTCGAGCCACGCTTTCTCCTTGGCGCCGGCGAACAATCTGGCCTGAGTGGTCGCCACCTGGCCCGGAGCGAGCACGGTCGGGGCAAGCGCATAGTCGGCCTGGTAGCCGCCCGCGGGCGACCGCCGGAACTCGCCGGTCATCGCTCCGGGCGGGACCAGCGCGGTCAGCCAGTATTTGTCGGTGAAGCCGAGCCAGCCCGGGACATTGCCGAACGTCTCGGTCTTGCCCTGGTCGAGGTCCTTCCAATTGACCTGATAATTGGCCTTGCCGTCGAACACGCCGATCGGGCCGACGTGGTTCGTCCACTAGTCCGGGTCGGACGACTTGGTGGCCCGGCTGACCAGCCCGATCGGGCGCACGGCGACCGGCTTGCCGGACGCGTTGATGACCCGCTGATCGACGGTGAAGAGATAGCCGTCGTCGACGCGCGATCTTCATTTCGTAGCGCGTGCCGTCGGGCATCTGCGTGGTGAGCGTCACCGGGCGACCAGGCGTCAGCGCCGGCGCCGTCCGCCGGCCACAGCGTGTCGAGATCCGGGGCCGCGGCGCCTTGCGCCGGCCCAGCCGAAGGAGGCGACATAGGCGCCCGGCGCGCCGAGCGGCGACAGCAGCCGGACCGGCGGCGAATTCTTGTCGATCGTCTGGCGCTGCTTGAGCAGCACGAGGTCGTCGATCTGGGCGCCCTTGAGGTTGATCGAGCCCTGGAGCGCCGGCGTGACGATCCGGACTCGCGGCGTCGAGCCGAGCACCGCCGCGCGGCTCTGCAGCGCCTTTGGCGCGGTCGGCGCGGGCTGGCCCTGGGTTGGGGGCAGCGGCGCCTGCTTGCCGTTTTCCGACCTTGGCGCTGGCGGCGGGTTCGCGGTCGGGAAATATTTGTTCGCGGCCCACGTCCAGCCGAGCAGGATGAGCGCGCTCAGCACCACGGCGAGGATCAGGTTCTTGCTGTCGTTCACTGTAATGATCCTTCGTCATGGCACTGGGTCGGGCCCCTGGCCGCCCCATGGGTGGCAGCGGCCGATGCGTTTCAGGGCGAGCCAGCCCCCGCGGAGCGCCCCATAGCGTTCGATGGCGGTGATCGCATAGGCCGAGCAGCTCGGCTGGTAGCGGCAGGTCGGCGGAAGCACCTGCGACGGCCCTTTCTGCCACGCTTTGGCGATCAGGATCAGCAGCTTCGCGATCATCGGCCGCGCAGCTTGTCGAGCGCTCCAGCCAGTTCCGCGCGGAGCAGCCCGAAATCGCGCTCGACGCCCTTGGCGCGGCCGATCATCACATGGTCGGAGCCGGGGAAACCCTTGGCCGGAACGATCTCGCGGGCGAGCGCCCGGAAGCGCCGCTTCATGCGGTTGCGGACGACCGCTCCGCCGATCTTCTTGGTCACCGTGAAGCCGACGCGCATCGCCGGGTCCAAATCCTGGCGGTCGCGGACGAGCAGGATGAAACCGGGGGTGGGCACGCGCCTGCCGCCGTTGGCAGCGAGGAAGTCCGCGCGCTTCCTGATCGTGACTAGGCGCTGAGCTTCTTGCGGCCGCGGGCGCGGCGGGCGTTCAGCACCTTGCGGCCGCCGGGCGTCGCCATGCGGCTGCGGAATCCGTGACGCCGCTTGCGGACGAGGTTGCTCGGCTGGAAAGTGCGCTTCATCGCTCATGCCTTAAATCAAAGAAAAAGGGCCGCCCAAGAGGCAGCCGCTGTCGAGCGCGCCGATAGTCGAGGGGCGGTGCGAAGTCAATTGCCGTGCTCGCTTCCTCGGACTTTTCGAGCTGCTCCTGCTCCTTGCGCAGCCGCTCGCGGCGCAGCGCGCTGCGCCGGCGCAAGGCGAGTCGGTCCAGCGCCCGGGCGAAGCGGCGGCCGACCTTCGGCCTCCAGCGCTTGAAGCGCACATAGTGGCGCTTCGCCCACAGGCTGGTCTTGAGGACCAGCGCGAGGCCGATCCCGGCGACGATGATTCCGCCCGGGCCGGGGATCGCCCCGACCAATGGCGAGACAACCAGCAGCAGCATGCCCAGGACGAACATGCTCCATTCGACCACCGGATGGTCGAGGAATCGGTCGAACTGCGCGCGTGTGATCATCGCCGCAGATGTGGTCGCGCGCTCCTGCGCGCGCAAGCTGCCTTGCGGGAAAGGTCCCGCGCGGTCTATCTTTGTTCCGCCGAGCTAGGGGGAGGTTTGCACATCCTCGTCGTCACCCCCGCCAATGCGGGGGTCCAGCGGGCGGTCGATTCCCGTTTTCACGGGAATGACGAACCGGTGGCTCGGTAGCCATGGCCGCAACCGTCGCCACCGTCGCCTATCTCGGGCTCGAGGCGCGCACCGTCGAGGTCCAGGTGCAGCTGTCGTCGGGCCTGCCCAAGTTCACGATCGTCGGGCTGCCCGACAAAGCCGTCGCGGAAAGCCGCGAGCGGGTCCGCGCCGCGCTGGCGTCGATCGGCCTCGCGCTTCCGCCCAAGGTCATCACTGTCAACCTGTCGCCCGCCGACCTGCCCAAGGAGGGGTCGCACTACGACCTGCCGATCGCCTTGTGCCTGCTGGCCGCGATCGGCGCGACCGACGCCGAGACGCCTGTCCCACTATGTCGCGGTCGGCGAGCTGTGCCTCGACGCGCGGATCACCGTCTCGCCCGGCGTGCTGCTGGCGGCGATCCACGCCTCGTCGCTCGACAAGGGGCTGATCTGCCCGGCCGCGCAGGGGAGCGAAGCCGTCCTGGGCCGGCGAGCTCGACGTGATCGCGGCGCCCGACCTATTGGCGCTGCTCGCTCACCTCAAGGGGACGGCGCTGCTGCCCGCGCCGCCGCCGGCCGAGGCCGAGCCGCCCGCCGGCGGTCCCGACCTGGCCCAGGTCAAGGGGCAGGAAGTCGCCAAGCGGGCGCTCGAAATCGCCGCCGCCGGGGGGCACAATCTGCTGATGAGCGGGCCGCCCGGCGCGGGCAAGTCGCTGCTCGCGGCCTGCCTGCCCGGAATCCTGCCGCCGCTGCAGCCGTCGGAAGCGCTCGAGGTGTCGATGGTCGCCTCGGTCGCGGGCGAGCTCACCGGCGGCAAGATCCGGCGGCGCCGGCCGTTCCGGGCGCCGCATCATTCGGCCTCGATGCCCGCGCTGGTCGGCGGCGGCCTGCGCGTCCGCCCGGGCGAGATCAGCCTCGCGCATTTGGGCGTGCTGTTCCTCGACGAATTGCCCGAATTCCAGCGTCCGGTGCTCGATTCGCTGCGCCAGCCGCTCGAGACCGGCAGCGTTAGCGTCGCGCGGGCCAACACCCACGTGACCTTCCCGGCCCGGGTGCAGCTGGTCGCGGCGATGAATCCGTGCCGCTGCGGCCATCTCGGCGACCCGGCGCTGGCCTGCAGCCGGGCCCCGCGCTGCGCCGCCGACTATCAGGCGCGGGTCTCGGGGCCGTTGCTCGACCGCATCGACCTCCACGTCGAGGTGCCGGGCGTGTCGGCCGCGGACCTGACCTTGCCGCCGCCGGCCGAGGGCAGCGCGGAGGTCGCGCAACGCGTCGCCGTGGCCCGCCAGCTCCAGGCCGACCGCTACGACGGGTGCGGCGTCCGGACCAACGCCGAGGCCAACGGCGAGCTGCTCGACGAGGTCGCAACTCCCGACGAGCCCGGGCGCAAGCTGCTCGCCGACGCAGCAGCCGCGATGCGCCTGTCGGCCCGCGGCTTCCACCGGGTGATCCGCGTCGCCCGCACCGTCGCCGACCTCGCCGGCGCGAGCCAGGTCGGGCGCATCCACGTCGCCGAGGCGCTCAGCTACCGGCGGCAGGCGCCGAGGAACTAACCGACACGAACCCTTGGGGGGCGCCGGCAAGAGCGCCTCTGGCAGCAAAGTTTCGGGGTGTTGCCGGTCGCGGATGCCCCGGCTACCTAGGCGGCCGCGTGCCCCTGTGGCGGAATGGTAGACGCGCTCGACTCAAAATCGAGTTCCTTCACCGGAGTGTCCGTTCGAGTCGGACCAGGGGCACCACCACCCGCATCCATGCCAGTTGACCCACGCCCGCCCTCCGGCCAAGGGCCGGAAGAGGCGAGGGAGCGCGCGTAACGGATGCTGCCCAAGGACACTCCGGTCATCATCTTGTGCGGCGGCGAGGGCAGCCGCATCGCGGACGTCTCCCGCGACGCCGTGCCGAAGCCGCTGCTGCGCATCGGCGACAAGCCGATCCTGTGGCACATCATGAAAATCTACGAAGCCCACGGCTTCTCGAACTTCATCCTCGCGCTCGGTCACCTCGGCTGGGAGATCAAGGACTATTTCCTCAACGAGCGGCTGATGGACTGCGACTTCCGGCTCGAGGTCGACGGCGACCAGCAACGCATCGAGCTGCTGTGCGAGCCGGCGCGGACCCGAGCGCTCGATCATCTTCGCCGAAACCGGCGAGGCGACCCAGACCGGCGAGCGGATCGCCCGCTGCCGCAAATATGTGACCGGCGACCATTTCATGGCCACCTACGGCGACGGGGTCGGCGACATGGACGTCGCGGCGCTCGGCCGCGTTCGCGCTCGACCAGGGCAAGATCGGGACCGTGACCAGCGTCACTCCGGCCGGCCGCTTCGGCAATATCGAGGTCGCGGACGGGACCGTGACCGCGTTCAACGAGAAGCCGGACGCCGGCGGCGGGTCGATCAACGGCGGCTTCTTCGTCTTCAGCGCGAGTTCTTCGACGTCGTCGACAAATATGGCGACGTGATGCTCGAGCGCGAGCCGATGGACGAGCTGGTCGAGCGCGGGGAGCTCGCCGCCTATCGCCATGCCGGCTTCTGGGAGCCGATGGACACGCTGCGCGAGTACCGGCTGCTCAACCGGCTGTGGCAGAGCGGCGAGGCGCCGTGGAAGGTCTGGTGCGCAGCATTTCGCCGGACGCCGCGTGCTCGTCACCGGCCACACCGGGTTCAAAGGCAGCTGGCTGTGCCTGTGGCTGTCGCGCCTGGGAGCGAAGGTCAGCGGCTTCTCCGACGCCATCCCGACCGACCCGAGCCATTTCGCCGTGCTCCAGCTCGATCTCGACGATCGCCGCGGCGACATTTGCAATCCGGCCGCGATCGACGCCGCCATTGCCGAAACGCGGCCGGAGATCATCTTCCATTTCGCGGCCCAGTCGCTGGTCCGCAAGGCCTATTCCGACCCGCTCACCACCTATCGCGCCAACCTGCTCGGGACCCTCGCCGTGCTCGAGGCGGCGCGCAAGAGCGGGGTCGGCGCAGTGGTCGTCGCGACCACCGACAAGGTCTATCGCAATGACGAGAGCGGCCGCCGCTACCGCGAAGAGGACGAGCTCGGCGGCGCCGACCCGTACAGCGCGTCCAAGGCGTGCGTCGAGCTGATGGCCCGGTCGTATCGCGAAAGCTTCGTCCGCGACGGAGCGCTGCTGATCGCGACGGTCCGCGCCGGCAATGTGATCGGCGGGGGCGACTGGGCCGAGGACCGGCTGGTCCCCGACCTGATGCGCGCCGCGTTCGGCGGCGCGACCGGCGCTATCCGCAACCCGCGACTCGACCCGGCCGTGGCAGCATGTGCTCGACGTGCTGGCCGGCTACCTCGGCGATCGGCGCCCGGCTGCTCGCCGGCGAGCGGGACTGCGGCCGAGGCCTGGAACCTCGGCCCGGAGTTCGGACGCCGGCCGAGTCGCGTCCAGGACCTGCTCGACGCGGTCCAGCGCGCAACTGCCGCAGCTGCGAGTCGACCTCCGGCCGGACGACAGCGGCCGGCATGAATCCGCGCTGCTCCAGCTCAATTCGTCGCAAGGCGATGCGCCGGCTCGGCTGGCGCCCGCAGTGGGAAGACGAGATGCTCGAGCGGACGATCGCCTGGTACCGCGCTTTCTACGAGCGCGGGCGGGTGATCTCGGGCGAGCAGCTCGACGCCTATGAAGCGGCCTCGGGCTGACCATGGAGTTCGTGCCGACCAGCGATCGCCGGAGCCTTTGACGTCCGCCATGACGTCCGCGCCGACGCGCGCGGCCGGTTCAAGCGCCAATATTGCGAGCGCGAGTTCGCCGCCGCCGGGCTCAACACGCACTGGGTCCAGGTCAATCATTCGGTGACCCTCGGCAGGGGGTCGCTCCGCGGCCTGCATTTCCAGCGTCCGCCGCATGCCGAGGCCAAGCTGGTCAGCTGCCCTGTCGGCCGCGCGTTCGACGTCGCCGTCGACCTCCGGCGCGGGTCGGCAACCTTCCTCAAATGGGCGGCGGTCGAGATCGACGAAACCACCAGTTGCTATCTCCCGGAGGGCTGCGCGCACGGCTTCCAGGCACTGACCGACGCGGTCCACCTGATCTATCAGCACAGCGCCTACTACGCCCCCGACGCGGAAGGCGGAGTGCGGTTCGACGACCCGGCGATCGGCATCGCCTGGCCGCTGCCACCCGCCACCGTGTCTCGACCGCGACCGGTCGTTCGCCCTGATCTAGCCGGGATTTCGAAGGCCTGGCCCTGTGAACTGTCGACATTGCGGGAACGACGGCTTCATCCCGTTCGCCGACCTTGGCAGCGCGCCGCCGTCGAACGCGATGCGGGCCGCGCCGGATCTTCCGCGCCCGAAGCCGAGTATCCGCTGGTCGTCGCGGTGTGCGACCGCTGCTTCCTCGCCCAGGTCGACGACCACCAGCGGGCAGAGGAGATTTTCGAGCTCCGACTACAGCTATTTCTCGTCCTATTCGAAGTCGTGGCTCGCGCATGCCGAGCGGTTCGCGGCGATGGCGACCGAGCGGTTCGGCCTCGGGCCGGGCTCGCAGGTGCTCGAGATCGCGTCCAACGACGGCTACCTGCTGCAATATTTCCGCGCGCGCGGGATTCCGGTGCTCGGCGTCGAGCCGACCGCCAACACCGCCGAAGTCGCGACCGGCAAGGGCATCCCGACGATCGTCGATTTCTTCGGACAAGCCCTCGCCGAGCAGCGGCTGGCGGGCAAAGGCCGACCTCATCGTCGGCAACAACGTTTTCGCCCATGTGCCGGACATCAACGACTTTTCCGCCGGGCTGAAGACCGCGCTGAAACCCGATGGGGTGATCAGCCTCGAGTTCCCGCACTTGCTCCGGCTGATCGAGCAGGTCCAGTTCGACACCATCTACCACGAGCATTTTTCCTACCTCTCGCTGGGGGCGGCCGAGCGAATCCTCGGCAGTGCCGGATTGAAGCTGTTCGATGTCGCCCAGCTCTCGACCCACGGCGGATCGCTGCGCGTCTTTGCCGCCCATGCCGAGGATGATTCGAAGCCGCGATCGGCGAGCGTCGATGCGATCCTCGCCGAGGAGGAGCGGGCGGGCCTGAGCGGGCGGGCGATCTACGAAAGCTTCCAGCCGCGGATCGACGCCGTCCGCAGCGCCTTCCGCACGTTCCTGCTCGAGCAGCGGGCGGCGGGCGCCAAGGTCGCCGGCTATGGCGCCGCGGCCAAGGGCAATACGCTGCTCAACGCTTGCGCGATCAAGGGCAATGCGCTGATCGGCTTCGTCGCCGACGCAAGCCCGCACAAGCAGGGGCGGTTCCTCCCGGGAAGCGGGATCCCGGTTGTCGCGCCCGAACGGATCGATGCGGATCAGCCCGACTTCATCATCATCTTCCCGTGGAATCTGCGCGACGAGATCGCCGGCCAGCTCGAGCATGCGCGGGGCTGGGGCGCGAGATTCGTGACCGCGATTCCCGAGCTCGCAGATCTGGTGACCCGCTTCCTCGTCACCGGGAGCCACCGGGTTCATCGGCAGCGCGGTTGTGCGCCGGCTGGCGGCGGACGGGCATGAGGTCGTCGCGCCGAGCCGGCGAGCTGGACCTGCTGGCGCGAGCGAGACGATCTCGACGGCCTCGTCGAGCGTGCCGCGACCCACTGCATCCATGCCGCCTGGTACACCAACCACGCCGATTATCTGGCGCACGAGATCAATCGCGAGTGGATGGCCGCGAGCCTGCGCCTCGCGAGCGCATTTCCGCGGCCGCTTCGTCGGGCTCGGCACCTGCCTGGAATATGACGTCGCAAGCGCCGCGGGCCCGCTCGGCGAGGATTCGCCGGAGCGGCCGGACACGCTCTACGCCAGGTGCAAGCTCGACCTGCTCGAGGCGCTCGCCGCGCGCGGTTCGGATTTCGCCTGGGCGCGGTCTTCTTCGTCTACGGCCCGGGCGACCGCGACGGGCGGCTGTCCCGCACATGATCGAGCGCTTCGCGCGCGGCGAGGTGGCCGGGGCCGACCTACGGCGGCCTCCGGCGCGATTATGTCCATGTCGATGACCTGGCCGGCCAGATCGTCCGCATTGCGACCTCGGACGTGCTGCGGCCCGATCAATGCCGGCACCGGCGAAGCGCCGACCCTGTCCGAAATCTACGCCGCCGCGGCGGCGGCGTTCGGGCGGCCCGAGCTGGCCCGAGCCAACTGCGAAACCGGCGGCCAGCCGCGCTGATCCAGGCCGATCTCGCGCGCTTCCAGGCACTCGGTCGGCGAGCCGCAGGCGCGGACCATCGCCGACGGGCTTCGGGATATGGTTCGGATGAAGCTCGCCGATGCCCGCATCGGTTATGCCGGCTACAGCCGCGACTTCAGCGTCCCCGGCGACCGACGCCGGTTCGCGGCCTATGCGCAGATCAAGGGGCTGGCGATCGACCGCCGCCGAGCTCGGCCGCCCATACGACCTGGCCTACATCACCTACAACAGCGACTTGCCCGGCTGGGTCGCGCGCAAGCGTCGTGAAGGGGATCGCCTCAAGCTCGTGTTCGAGCTGGTCGATGCCTATTTCAACCAGGCCAACCCGGTCCGCCGACTGCTCAAGGGCAGCGGCCGTTTCGTGCTCGGCACCGAGAGCCGGCTGTCGCCCGACCTGCGGCGGACGCTGATCGCGGCGTGCGAGGCGGCCGACGCGGTGATTTGCTCGACCGAGGAGCAGCGCGAGACCGTAAGCCGCTACAACCCCAACGTATTCCTCGAGTTTCGATCACTTCGCCGACGAGCTCGGCCCGCCCAAGGCCGACTATCGCCGTTCGGGGAAGCTGCGCGATCGTGTGGGAGGGCCAATCGACGACCCTGCCCAACCTCCAGGTCATCCGCGAACCGCTCAACGACCTGCGCGACCGGGTCGAGCTCCACGTCGTCACCGATCCCGTCATCCACCGCTATTTCGGCCGGTTCATCGCCTATCCGGCGCTGGCCGCGCTCAACGGCATCGAGTGCGACAGGCATTTCCACCGCTGGGACCGGGCGAGTTTCTCGAGCGACATCATTGCCGGCGACGTCGCGGTCATCCCGATCGAGCGGGCGAACGCCTTGTGGTGGGGCAAGCCGGAGAACAAGCTGGTGCTGCTGTGGCAATTGGGCATGCCGGTGCTGACCACGGCGACCCCGGTCTATCGGCGGGTGATGGACTCGGCGGGCCTGCCGATGACCTGCGCGACGGCCTCCGAATGGGGTGAGCAGCTCGAACGCCTGCTCACGGCCGATCCAGCGACGCTCGAGGCGATCGGCCGGCAAGGCCGCGACTTCGCCAATCGGGCCTATTCGAAGGAGGAGTTCGTCGCCCGGTTCGACCGGGCGTTTGAATCGATCGGCTTTTCAACCTAGCCGAGCAGGCTGCGGTAGACGCGGTCGTAGCGCTCGATCCCGAGCTTCACGTCGAACCACGGCAGCGCCTTGCTCCGGCGCTCCTCGGGGCTGCCGTCCAGCGAGCCGAGACGGACCAGCGCCTCCGCGAAGCCGTCGTTCGTAAAGTCGCGAACCGCCACGCCGCACTCCATGTCTTCGACCATCGCCTCGACGTCGCCGACCCCGGCGTTGGCGATGATCGGCAGCCCGACGGCGAGCATTTCGCCCATCTTGGTCGGCGAACTCGCCGTCTTGGAGAAGACCGGCTTGATGAAGAAGATGCCGAGGTCGGCGGCAGCGAGCAGCCCGGGCACCTCGGCGCGGGTCGCGGCGACGATGACGATCCGCTCCGGATCGATCCCGCGCTCGGCGGCGGCATCGCGGATCGGCTGCGGATCGTCAGGCGTGACGAACAGGAAACGCGCGCCGTCGTGCCGGGACTGATAGACGTTGAAGAAGTCGAGCATCTCCTCGAGCATGTACCAGGAGCCGAGCGAGCCGAGGTAGGCGAGCACGTGCGCGTCCGCCGGGATGGCGAGCCGGTCCCGCGCCGACTTGCGCCGTTCGCGCGGTCGCCAGCGGGAAATGATCGAAATCGACGCAGCACGGGATGACGGTGACCGGCGCCGGGTCGTGCGCCAGCTCCGGGCGGGTCAGGAGCTGGGCCTTGCCCGCCGCGGTCAGGCTGACGATGTGGTCGGCCCCGCGAAGCAAGCGCGATTCGAGTCGTTTGAAGTAGCGATACACCGCCCGGTAGAGCGGGTTGGCGAGGGGCCAGTTGTTGCCCTCGACCTTCTCGTCCGGCCAGAAGCCGCGCATGTCGAACAGCAGCTTCACGCCGAACCGGCGTTTCAGCGCGAGCCCGGCGCGGGCGGGGATGTAGCTGCGGCAGTGGACGATATCGAACCGCTGCTGGCGATGGAGCCGGAGCGCGGCGCGTTGCAGCGCGGCGGCATCGAGCGCGGACGAGAGGATCGGCGGGCGCTTATGGTAGGCGAGGGGGGTCCAGCCGATGCCCGCGGCATCGCATTGCCGGCGCATCCGATCGCCGTCCTGCGCCATTCGCTGCGGCTTCTCGCAGCTAAGGACGGTGATCCGGTGGCCCACTCCCGCAAGGCCGACGAGATAGGGCAGCACCTGGGACTGCCCCAGGGGGTCGGTGAGGCCGTCGTAGGTAATGTAGAGCACTCGAGCCGTCACGCGGGCCCTCCGCTCCGGGCGGGGACCGCCATGATCTCGACGCCGAGCTCGCGCCGGGCATAGCGGCGCGACATCAGGCCGATCAGGCTGGCGCTGACCAGCGGTCCGGCCGCCGCGCCGGCGCCACCCCACGCCATGGTCATCGGGATCGCCGCGAGCACGGCCGCGCCGACCGCGATCAAGTAGATCCGGATGAGGTCACGCTCGCCGTCGCACATCGCGAGCAGGATCGGGCCCATGCCGAAGGCGGCGTAGATCAGCTGGGCGAGGGTCAGCAGGAACAGCGGCAGCCAGGCATCGGCGTAGGCGGCGCCGAACACCAGCGCGATCAGCGGCTTGCCGATGAACCAGGCGGCGATCGCGACCGGCAGCATGACCCCGGACATCGCGGCCGCGGTCCAGGTCAAAAGGCGCTGCATCTCGGCCCGGTTGCCCGCGGCGTGGAGCCGCGACAGGGTCGGCGCGAGCAGGATGTGGAAGATCGTCACCGGCATCGCCGCCAGCACCGCGCAGGCGACCGCTACCCGGAACACGCCGAGCTCGACTCCCGTCGACAGCCAGCCGACGAGGACCACGCCATAGCTTCCGTCGAACTGACGCAAGACGTCGACCGCGCCGAGCGGCAGGGCGGCTCGCAGCCACGGGACCCGGGGGCCGGCGGAGGTCCCTCGCGGAACTGCCCGCCATAACCACAGCGCGCTGACCGCGGCGGCGGCGAGCGTGACCGCATTCTGGATGGTGAGCGCGACTTGCGCGGTCATGCGGCTGCCGGCGAGCAGCAGGGCCGCGACGATCAGGAAGGCAAGGGCCGGGCGCACGGTGATGTCCATCGACTGCCCCTTGAGCAGGGCGCCGAGGCCGCGCAGCTCGGCCGCGATCAGGCCGGTATGGGCGGTGAGCAGGGTCAGGACGGCGCCCTGGGCGACCAGGGTCAGGTCGAACGCCGAGGCTCCGGCAAGCGCTGCCCCGCCGAGGGCGATGAGGCCGATCGCCAGCCCGGCTACGGTCGCGGCGAATGCAAACTGCCGGATGATCGCCCTGGCCCCGGCCCAGTCGCCGCCGGCCGAGCGGACGCTCAGCTCCCGCACCGCGAGCTGCGGAGTACCGAGCTGGGCGATGGTCATCCCGACCGCGGCGACGGTCGTGACCAGGCCGTAGATGCCGAATTGCGCCGGGCCGAGCATCCGCGCCAGCAGGACGCCGAGGGCGAACCCGCTGACCAGCCCGGCGACCCGCAGCACGAGGCTCCACAGGCCGGAGCGGACGAACGCCTGGCGCCCGCTGAGCAGCGAGCGGCCGCTGGCGATCATCGCGCGCAACTGCGTCATCCTGGCTCCCGGGTCATGATTGCGCTTTGAAGCGGGGACCCCGCGGGCTTGCAAGTCATCGACTGCCTTTGCCACAGGGGGCGGCGAGGGATTCGTGCTGGGACGTTTGCGACGGTTATGGCTGCGGCTCAAGGCGTGGTGGCTGTTCGGCCACCGGCGGATCCATGTCTACGGCGATTTCACCGCGATCAACCCGCGCAACATCCGCGTCGGCAACAATGTCGCGATCAACCATGGCGTGTTCCTGCTCGGCCGCACCCGGATCACGATCGGCAATGACGTGGTCCTGTCGGCGCGCTGCATGCTGATCGACGGCGGCCTCGCGCTCGATGATTCCGCGCCGACCGTCGAGCGGGCCCATTCCGAGGCGCCGATCGTGCTCGAGGACGGCGCCTGGATCGGCGCCGGGGCGATCGTGCTGGCCGGAGTGACCATCGGGCGCAACAGCGTGGTCGGGGCGGGCAGCGTGGTCACCCGCGACGTCCCGCCCGATGCCGTCGTCGCCGGCAATCCGGCGCGGGTCATCCGCCGGCCGTCCGGCTAGCCGGTGTCGATCGTCCACCGTTTGCGGCCGGTGCGCACCATCCTCCGGCCGCAGCGCTTGCAGCGGCTGCGCCAGATTCCGTCGCCTTGGGTGTAGACGAGGGAGCCCGACCGCCGATGGCCGAGGATCCGGCACAGGACGAGGTCTGCGCCGCCGCTGCTTGCCTCGCGCTCGGAATCAACGCTTTGGGTGCCACTCTCTTGACGCAACCTGAAACTCCCACGCTACGACGGCATCCGGCATGAGCTACCGCAACGAAGCCCAAGAACCCGATCGCCTCCCAACCCGTTCCGTGAATTCCGCATGAAGATCGGCGTTTTCCTCGACGGGGCGGGGCTCGCCCGGTGGCAGGCCGAGGCGCTCGAAACGCTCGCCGGCGAGGCCGAGTTCGTGATTTACAGCTGCACCACGCCGGCGCCGGCGCGGCGGCAGCTCCGCCACGCGCTTTATTATCTGCTCAACCTCGTCACGGTCCGCAACCGGATGACCCGCCGGGTCGGCTTGCCCGCCTCGCTCAGGATCATCGCCACGCATACCTTCGCGGCGCCATGCGAGGGCCGCTGGCAAGCGCTTCCGCCCGACCTCATCGAGCGCATCGCCCGCGACCAACCCGACGTGCTGCTCAAATTCGGGCTGGGCCTGCTCACGATCCCGCCGGTGGAGCAGCTCGCGGTCCCGATCCTGTCCTATCACCATGGCGACCCGGCCCGGTTCCGCGGGCGTCCGGCGGGCTTCCACGAGCTCGCCCAGGGCGAGCCCACCGTTGGGCAAATCGTCCAGATCCTGTCGAACCGACTCGAACTCGGGGCGAATCGCCGCCGCCGCCGAAACCCGCGCCTTCGCCCACTCGTATCGCGCCACCCTGGTTGAGGCGTATCGCCATTCGCCGCTGCTGCTGCGCACCGCGATCCGCAACGCGCTTGCCGGCACGAGCTGGGAGCCAGCGCAGTGGGGCCCGGCGTACCGACTGCCGGGCAATGCCGCCGTCGCCGGCTTCGTCCTCGGGCGGGCGCGGGCCGCGGCGTCGCACCTGCTGTACGGCTTGACCCGGACCAAGCAGTGGAGCGTCGCGACCGCGCCGGCGCCCGAGCCGCTTACGCTCGAGCGCCTCACCGAACGGCTCGGCGACGAGGCGCAGTGGCGCGCCGTCGCGACCCCGCCCGGCTATCGCTTCCTCGCCGACCCGTTCTTCGCCGACGGGGACGGCCTGCTGGTCGAAGCGATGCGCGCCGCCTCGGCGCGGGGCGAGATCCTCCGCCTCGCCGCCGCCGGCGTGCGCCGGCTGTCGGGGCGCGGCGGGCATTACAGCTATCCCGCGGTGATCGAAGCCGGCGGGCGTCATTATGTCGTGCCGGAAACGTCCGACTGGTCGGCGCCTTCGGCCTATCCGCTCGGCCCGGGCGGCCTCGGCGAGCCGGTCGCGCTCGAGCTCCCCGGCCGCCCGCGGCTGCTCGACCCGACGCCCTTCCGCCACGGCGACGCGGTCTTCCTGTTCGGCAATATCGCGAGCGAAGGCCAGTCGGTGCTGCGCCTGTGGGTCGCCGACGCGCTCGACGCCGAGTTCGCCGAGCATCCCGCGAGCCCGATCCGGATCTCGCCCGAGGGCGGGCGCATGGCGGGCACCCCGATGATGATCGACGGCGCCCTGATCCGCGTCGGCCAGGATCTGCGCCGCGGCTATGGCGACGGCATCAGCTTGTTTCGCGTGACCCGGATCGATCGCGAGCGCTACGAGGAGGTGGCGGCGGGCACGGTGCGATTCGCCGGCCGCCGCGGGCCGCACACGCTCAACCTCACGCGAGGGCAGATGGCGTTCGATCATTATGAAGACCGCTTCTCGCTGCTCGCCGGGCTCAGGCGCTGGCGGGAGCGGCGCGCGGCGCGCCGGATCGGCGCGTGAGGCGTTGACGCGGCCATGTGCGGGATAGCCGGCCTGATCAGTACCGCGGCGGTCGACGACCGGGCCGTCGCCCGGCTGATCCGGCCGATCGCCCATCGCGGGCCCGACGATGACGGCATTTGGGTCGACGCGGCGGCCGGAGTTGGGCTCGGCCACCGGCGGCTGGCGATCGTCGACCTGTCGCCGGCGGGCCACCAGCCGATGCGCTCGGCGGACGGCCGCCTGGTCCTCACCTTCAACGGCGAGATCTACAACCACGCCGACCTGCGGCGCGCGCTCGAAGCGCAGGGCGCGGTCCCGGAGGGCGGCTGGCGCGGCCATTCGGACACCGAGGTTTTCCTCCACGGGATCGTCACCTGGGGGCTGGCCGAGACTCTTCGCCGCAGCGCCGGGATGTTCGCCTTCGCATTGTGGGACCGCAAGGCGCGGACGCTCGCCCTGGTCCGCGACCGGTTCGGCGAAAAGCCGCTCTATTACGGCTGGGCCGGCCGCGACTTCCTGTTCGGCTCGGAGCTGAAGGCGCTGCGCGCGCACCCGCGGTTCGACAATGCGATCGACCGCCGGGCGCTCGGCCAGTTCGCGTCGCGCACCTACATTCCGGCCCCGCTGTCGATCTACCAGCGGGTGTTCAAGCTGCCGCCCGGCTGCATCCTGACGCTCGACCATGAGGCCGCGGCGCGGCCGCTCGACGAGCCGCCGGCCGAGGGGACCAGCGCGGGCGGCCTGGCCCTCGAGCGCTACTGGTCCCACCGCGAGGTCGTCCGGCGCGGCCTCGACCGACCCGATCGCCGACGAGCGCGAAGCGCTGGAGGAGCTCGAGCAGGTTCTCGCGACCGCCATCCGCGGTCAGTCGATGGCCGACGTGCCGGTCGGCGCGTTCCTCTCCGGCGGGATCGACAGCTCGACCATCTGCGGGCTCTATCAGAAATATTCGAGCGTCCCGGTGCGCACCTTCTCGATCGGGTTCGAGGAGGCCGGCTACGACGAGGCGAAGGCCGCCAAGCGCGTCGCGCAGCACCTCGGCACGGTCCACGACGAGCGCTACGTGACCGTTCGGGAAGCGCGCGACGTGATCCCGCTGCTGCCCGGGATGTATGACGAGCCCTTCGCTGATTCGTCGCAGATCCCGACCCATCTCGTCAGCCGGTTCGCGCGCGAGCAAGTCACCGTCGCGCTGACCGGGGACGGCGGCGATGAGCTGTTCGCCGGTTACAACCGGCACTTCGCGGCGCCGCGGCTGTGGCGCCAGCTGCAGAAGGTGCCGCAGCCGCTGCGCGCCGCGACCGGCTCGCCGCTCAGCCGCGTGCCGTCGCACTTCTGGAGCGGTATGGCGGACCTGTTCCCGGCCGGCGCCAGCCGCACCTCGGCGGCAAGCTGCAGAAGGCATTCCGCCTCGCCGCCTCGGCCGGCAGTTTCGACGAGGTCTATTGCAGCTTCCTCGACGAGTGGAGCCAGGAGCCGTCCCCGGTGATCGGCGCGGACCCGGCCGGCGCGGCCTTCGACCTCGCGGTCGGCGGCGACGCGCCCGATGCGGTGCGGATGATGTACTGCGACTCGGTCAGCTATCTGCCCGACGACATCCTGGCCAAGGTCGACCGCGCGGCGATGGCGGTTGCGCTCGAAACCCGGGTGCCGTTCCTCGATCACCGCGTCGCCGAGCTCGCGGCGCGCATCCCGCTGGCGCTCAAGATCCGCGGCGGGCGCGGAAAGCAGATTCTTCGCCGGCTCCTCGACACGCTCGTTCCGCGCGACCTGATCGAACGGCCGAAAGCGGGGTTCGCAATCCCGGTTGGGGCCTGGATCAAGGGCCCGCTGCGCCACTGGGCCGAGGAGCTGCTCGAGCCGGGCGCGATGCGTGCCGACGGCTGGCTCGACCCGGATGTCGTGCAGCGGCGCTGGCACGATCATGTGAGCGGCCGCCGCGACTCGACCCCGGCGATCTGGGCCATCCTGATGTTCCAGGCCTGGCTGCGCGCTCAACGCGGCGCGGCCGCCGAAGCCGCCTAGGACGCGGAAACATTTCGTTCAGTCCCGCGCGCTTATGGTCGGCGGCGATGGGGACGGGCCGGTGAGATTGCAGTTCATGATGCTTGGCGCGGCGCTCGCGCTCGGCGCGGGGCCGGTCGTCGCCTCGACCCTGATCATTCCGCCGGCGACCGCCGTCGCCATGCGCATCGTCGTCCTCCACAATCAGGCCCGGGCGTCCGCCGGGGTCCGGCCAATCTATTGGGACTCGGCGCTGGCGTCCGCGGCCGACGCTTACGCGCTCGAGCTGGCGCGGACCGGACGGTGGGACCATTCGCCCTCGGCCGCGCGGCCCGGCCAGGGCGAGAATCTGTGGATGGGGACCCGCGGCGCATTCAGCATCGACCAGATGGTCGGCGCCTGGGCAGCGGAGGGCCGCTGGTTCCGTCGCGGCCGCTTCCCGGCGGTCAGCGTGACCGGGCGCTGGGATCAGGTCGGGCATTACAGCCAGATGATCTGGCCGGGCAGCGACCGGGTCGGTTGCGCGGTCCGCTCGTCGGACCGCAGCGACTATCTGGTGTGTCGCTATTCCCCTGCCGGAAACATCGTCGGAATCACTGTTCCGTAACTTATGTGTGGTCAAAAAACGGCAGAAGACTGAATAAATCTGGCCCGAGCCCTTGGCACGCAACTTTGTTCTGGCTTATTGGTTGTCGGGCTTTAGGGGACTACCCAGATGGGGGATCAACCCCGCTGCGCCGGGAGAAAATGGATGGCGAGTTTGCGGTTTAAGTCGATGGTCGGCCTGATGGTCGCCGGGTCGATGTTCATTAGCTCCACCGGAGCGGTTGCGGCAACGCCCGCAGCAATTTCTGCTCAACATATTGATCCCTGGGCAGCCTTGACGGTGCTGAGCTCGGGTGCTCCCGCCGCGGCGCTGTGCAGCGGTGTTGCGACGGTTGGCCAGGCGCCTGCCGCCGGCTGCGTCCTGCCCGCGGTCGATGCTCCGCCGCCGGTCGCCGCCGGTCCGCCCCCGCCGACCCCGGTCCCGCCGGTTGAAGCAGCTGGTGGCGGCGGTCTCGGCATCTCGCCGCTGTGGCTCGCGCTCGGCGCGATCGCCATCGGCGTTGGGGCCTACTTCCTGCTAGGCAACCACCACAAGCACAGTCCGGACTGATCCGCGTTGGGTCGCGTTCGTTGCATGAGCTGAAAAAGGGATTGGCGTTATGAGGACTTTGCTCTCGGTTTCACTCGGTGTCGTCGCTCTCGGCGCACTCCCCGCCGCGGCGCTCGCCCAGGCTTGACTCCCGGCTCGGAGATCGTCGGCCAGTCGGTCCAGGTGACCACCAACGGCGTCACCAACACGGTCTATCTTGATGCCGGCGGCGCCGCGCGCATCGTCACTCCGGGCGGCAACACCGTCCCCGGGACGTGGACCGCGGCCAACGGTCAGCTGTGCCTCAACAACGGCACGGCCCAGGAATGCTGGCCCTATTCGGCGCCATTCCAGGCCGGCCAGCCGGTGACCCTGACCAGCAGCTGCAATTCGAGTTCGACCTGGCTTGCCGCGTCGACCAATGCACCGCCGCGCCGGCGGGCCAGCGCGGCGAACGCGGCCGCTAAGCCGCTTCCCGAGTTGGTTCCTATTTCGCGGTCGCGTCCTCGGGCGCGGCCGCGAATTGTTTGTGGACCAGCAATACATTG
>CAVXYS010000046.1:0-194988 GCA_963765945.1 uncultured Alphaproteobacteria bacterium | reverse complement strand
CTGGCCGTTCACGTCGGTGCGGATCCCGCCCATGACGTAGTGGTTGCCCGGCTTGATGTGGATCGGCTCACGGGTGATGTCCACGCCGGCGAAGTCGCGACCGACGTTCACGATCTCCCGCAGCGCCTCGTGGATGCGCTTGCGCGGGACGACAGTCACGTCGAGGGCGACCGTCCCGTCGGGGAACCCGCGGCCCTCGTTGATCTCGGTCTGCTCGGCCCGCGACACGACGTCGCGTGAGGCCAGCTCCATCTTGTTGGGGGCGTACTTGTCCATGAAGCGCTCGCCCTGGGCGTTGTAGAGGTGGGCGCCCTCGCCGCGGGCGCCCTCGGTGATCAGCAGCCCCAGGCCCGGCGAGCGTGGTCGGGTGGTACTGGATCATCTCCATGTCCATCAGCGGCGCCCCCGCGCGGTAGGCCATGGCGATGCTGTCGCCGGTGCAGATGAGCGCGTTGGTGGTGGGGTTGTAGATCTGCCCGTTGCCGCCGGTGGCGAGGATCACGGCTCGGGCGGG
This sequence comes from uncultured Alphaproteobacteria bacterium, assembly GCA_963765945.1. Lineage (GTDB taxonomy): Bacteria > Pseudomonadota > Alphaproteobacteria > Sphingomonadales > Sphingomonadaceae > Sphingomicrobium. The sequence continues at coordinate 194,474 of CAVXYS010000046.1, read as the reverse complement.
AAGACCTCCATGGAGCCGTCGCGGATGTTGCGCGTGATCGCGCCTGCGATGCGGCCTTCCTCGTCCTTGGCGAGGGCGGTTGTGAACCACTCCTCGTAGCGGTACACCTCCTCGTGTCTGCATGCAGCTGCTCGTACAGCACGTGCAGGATCGCCTGCCCGGTGATGTCCGCCACGTAGTAGGTGCGGGCCGCCGAGGCGCCGCCGAAGGCGCGCGTGCCGAGCCGGCCCTCCTGGTCGCGGTGGAAGGTCACGCCCCAGTGCTCGAGCCCCACCAGCTCCTCGGGCGCCTCACGGCACATGATCTCGATGGCGTCCTGGTCACCGAGGTAGTCCGACCCCTTGACGGTGTCGTAGGCGTGCGACTCCCAGGAGTCCTCGGGGTTGAGCGCCGCGTTGATCCCGCCCTGGGCCGCGTTCGAGTGCGATCGCACCGGGTGGACCTTGGAGATGATCCCCACGGAGGCGCCCCCTTCCGCTGCTGCGAGGGCTGCGCGCTGGCCGGCGAGTCCGGCTCCGATCACTAGGACGTCGTGCTGGGGCATCGTGGGATGAGGCGGCCGCGATTCTAGGGAACGTACGGACGCCGACCGCCGACGGGCCATTGCCCGGGGCCCGAGGGGCCCAGACGGGGGGTGTGGGCGCTTATGCATCGTATGGATGCAAAAGGCGCCAAACACCCCCCGCCGACCGCCTGCGTTGCGCAGCTTGGCCGCGCTCCAGCATGGCGTCGCGGCGCGGACGGCAGTTGCAGGCGCTCGGGCTAGGCCGCGGGCGATCGAGAAGCGCGTGGCGGCCGGGCGGCTGCACCGCTTGCACCAGGGCGTCTACGCCGTCGGCCACCCTGTCCTACCCCGCAATGGGCGGCTGATGGCCGCCGTGCTCGCATGTGGCGAGGGTGCGGTCGCCGAGCCACCGCAGCGCCGCCGAGCTGTGGGGGATCGGCAGGCGGCGCGGCGTTCGTCGAGCTCACGGCGCCCGACGGCGGCGAGGACGGCGATCGCTGGCCTCCAGGTCCATCGGGCCCGCTCCCACCCGGCCAGCGCACCGTCCTCCACGCCATCCCCGTCACCACCCCCGGCCGCACGCTCGTCGACCTCGCCGACGTCCTCACCGCCGCGGCCTCGAGCGCGCCATCGACGAGGCTGAGTACCTCCGCCTCGACTGCACAGGGTTGAGTCCCATCCCGGGCGTCGCGGCGCCGGGCTCCTGGCGCAGGTGCTCGCCGAGCACGAGCCGGGCAGTACCCGAACGCCGCTCCCAGCTGGAGGAGGCTTCCTCGCCATGTGCGAGGCGCATAGCCTCACCCGGCCCGAGGTGAACGTCCACGTCGAGGGCCACGAGGTGGACTTCCTGTGGCGCGACCAAAGGCTCGTGGTCGAGCTCGACGGCGCCGCGGCGCACCACACCAGGCGCGCCTTCGAACGCGACCGCGCCCGCGACGCGGAGCTCAACGTGGCGGGATATCGGGTGGTCCGGGTCACGCACGCCCGGCTCGCGCGCGACTCCGGATCGGTGGCCGCCAGCTCAGGCGGGCTGCAGGGCCCGGCGCACGCGGTCGATGGTCACGATCCCGCGCAGCACGCCCGTCGGCGTCCACGGCCATGATCGCGCCGAGGCGAGCAGCCCCTCACGGCCCAGCAGCGTCTCGAGCGGTTCCTCGAGCTGGACGCGCAGGCCGCTGTCCCCGTCGTCGCGGGCCATGACCGAGGCCACCGGGCGCGAGGCGCGCACCTGCTCGGCCACGCTCTCCACCGCCTCCCGCGAGACCACGCCCACGAGCCGCCCGGAGGCGTCCACCACGGGGAACCAGGGCCAGCCGTAGCGGTGGAAGAACTCGTCCTCGGCACGGTCGAGGGCCATCGTCTCGGGGATCGCCACCGGCTCGATGTCCATCACGTCGGCCACCTTGAGGCCCTCGATCCGGCCGGCAAACGTGGCCTGCACCTCCGCCGATCGCGCGGCCTGGGAGAGGAACAGCCCGATGAAGCCGAGCCAGAGCCCGCCCGACGGTGTCGCCGCGCAGGAACATCAAGACCCGACCCCGATCATCACGAACGCCGCGCCGCGGCCGAGGCGGGCGGCGAAACGGGTGGCCCGGGTACGGTCGCCGGTCCGCCACCACGCGATCGCGCGGACGATGCGGCCCCCGTCGAGCGGGAACCCGGGTATCAGGTTGAAGAGGAGCACGAAGAAGTTGATCGACGCCAGATATCCGAAGACGGCGGTGCCCTCGTCGAAGCTCCCGACTTCGAACGAGGAGGCGTTGACCGCGGTGTCGGGGCTGGCCAGGAGCGCTGGCGATGCCGAAGCAGAGCACGCGCGATGGCGAGCGTGACCAGCGGCCCGGCGATCGCCACGCGGAACTCCACGCCCGGGGAGTCGGTGTCGCGTTCGAGCTTCGCGACGCCGCCGAACATCCACAGGTCGATGCCGGAGATTGGGATCCCGTTGCGGATCGCCACGACGGCGTGGCCGAGCTCGTGGAGCAGGATCGACAGGAAGAACAGCAGCGCGCTTGACCGTTGCGAGCGCAAACGCCTTGCCATCCTCACCGGGAAGAGGTCCCCGTAGTACCCCGACAGCGACCAGATGATCAGGAAGAGAACGAAGAACCAGCTGACGTCCACTCCGATGCGGATGCCGAAGACGCGAGCGAGCTGGATCGATCCGCCTCCGAACATGCCTCCACAGATGGTGGCAGGTCCCCTGGCGACTGATCGCCGAGACAAAGGGAATACAGAGCGGATGACAACCAGTCGCTGGACCCTCATCGCCGTCTGCCTCGGCACGTTCATGCTGCTGCTGGACATCACGGTGGTGAACGTCGCGCTGCCGGACATCCAGCGCGAGCTCCACGCCAGCTTCACCGACCTCCAGTGGGTCGTGGACGCCTACTCGCTGATGCTGGCGTCGGTCTGCTCACCGCCGGGTCGCTGGCAGACCTGTTCGGCCGCCGTCGCGTGTACGCCATCGGCCTGGTCCTCTTCAGCTTCGCTTCGCTGCTCTGCGGGCTCGCCGGCTCGCCGACGGTGCTCAACCTCGCCGCGCGGCTTCCAGGGGATCGGCGGGGCGGTGATGTTCGCCTCGCCCCGGCGCTGATCGCCCAGGAGTTCCAGGGGCGCGAGCGCGCCGCCGCCTTCGGCGTCTGGGGCGCCACGATCGGCGCGCGCGGTGGCCGATCGGCCCGCTCGTGGGCGGCGCGCTCACCGAGAGCCTCGGCTGGGAGTGGATCTTCTTCGTGAACGTGCCGATCGGCGCGCGGACCTCGCCGTGACGCTGCTGAAGCTCCACGAGTACCGCGCCCGAGACGCCGGCCGGGTCGACTGGGCCGGCGTCGTGACCTTCAGCGGCGGGCTCTTCTGCCTCGTGTTCGCCCTCATCCGCGGCAACGCCGAGGGCTGGGCGAGCGCCCTGATCCTCGGCCTGCTCGTCGCTCGGCGGTGCTGCTGATCGCCTTCGTGGTCGCCGAGCGCGCCGGGTCGCAGCCCGATGCTCGACCTCGCGCTCTTCCGCAAGCCCGCCTTCACCGGCGCGTCAGATCGTGGCCTTCTCGATCTCGGCGTCGATGTTCTCCATGTTCCTCTACCTCACGCTCTACATGCAGAACGTGCTCGGCTTCTCGCCGCTCCAGGCCGGCCTGCGCTTCCTGCCGCTGTCGCTGCTGTCCTTCTTCGCCGCGCCGCTCGCCGGCCGCTCGTCGAACCGCGTGCCGGTACGCGTGCTCCTCGGCGGCGGCCCCCGCCGTCGGCATCGGCCTGCTCCTGATGGGCGGGTCTCGCCCTCCTCGGAGTGGACGACCCTGCTGGCCGGGTTCCTCGTCGCCGGCATCGGCGATCGGGCTTGTGAACGCGCCGCTCAGCTACGACCGCGTGAGCGTCGTGGAGGAGCGGCTCAGCGGCGACGGCCTCGGGAATCAACAACACCTTCCGCCAGGTCGGGATCGCCACCGGCATCGCCGGGCTGGGCGCGATCTTCCAGTCGCGGTTGACCGATCGGCTCGGATCGCTGCTGGCGGGCCCGTCGTTGCCGCACGGGACCGTGAACCGCGTGAGTGAGGCTGTGGCCTCCGGCGGCGCGCAGCAGGCCATCGCCGGCGTGCCGCCGAGACCCGTGGCATCGTGGAGCAGGCCGCGAACCGGGCGTTCATCGACGCCTTCAACGACATCATCCTGGTGGCCGCGATCATCGCGTTCACGGGCGCCGTGCTCGCGCTGCTCCTGATCCGGAGTCGCGATCTGGCGGCGCCGGCGCGCCCGCCCCGGCCGCCGAGGAGGTGGCCGCCTGACGGGGCGTGCTGATAATGCGGATCGACCATCGGTAGCTAGAGATAGGAGTGAGTTGGCTCACAGCGTGACCTTCATCCCGGGCGACGGCACCGGGCCCGAGCTCGCCGAGGCGACCCGCCGCGTGCTCGAGGCCACGGGCGTCGAGTTCGACTGGGACGAGCACCCGCCGGCGAGGACGTCTACGAGGAGGAGGGCAACCCGTTCCCCGACCGCACGCTGGACTCGATCAAGCGCACGCGGGTCGCGATCAAGGGGCCGACCACGACCCCGGTCGGCTCGGGCTTCCGCTCGGTCAACGTGCTGCTGCGCAAGGAGCTCGACCTCTACGCGTGCATCCGGCCGTGCAAGGCCTACGAGGGCGTGCGCACGCGCTTCCCCGAGACCGACATCGTGATCGTGCGCGAGAACACCGAGGACCTGTACGCGGGCATCGAGTTCGAGAAGGACTCGCGACGAGGCCGAGACGCTGCGCGAGTTCATCGCCGAGAGCTCGACGGTCGCCGATCCGCGAGCACTCGGGCATCTCGATCAAGCCGATCTCGGTCTTCGGCTCGGAGCGGATCGTGCGCGTCGGCGTTCGACTACGCGCGAGACAACGGCCGCAAGAAGGTCACCGCCGCCCACAAGGCCAACATCATGAAGTTCTCCGACGGCCTCTTCCTCGAGGTCGCGCGCGAGGTCGCCGAGGACTACCGCGACATCGAGTTCGAGGACCGGATCATCGACAACCTGTGCAACCAGCTGGTGTCGCGGCCGGAGGAGTACGACGTGATCGTGCTGCCCAACCTCTACGGCGACATCGTGTCCGACCTCGGCGCCGGCATGATCGGCGGCCTCGGCCTCGCCCCGGGCGCCAACATCGGCACCGAGGCGGCGATGTTCGAGGCCACCCACGGCTCGGCACCCAAGTACAAGGGCCAGAACAAGGTGAACCCGACCGCGCTGATGCTCTCGGGCGTGCTGATGCTCCGCCACCTCGACGAGACGCGAGGCGGCCGACCGCCTCGAGGGCGCGATCGCCGAGGTGATCCGCAAGGGCGAGAAGGTCACCTACGACCTCAAGCCCACCCGCGACGACCCGACCGCCGTCGGCACCAGTCGAGTTCGCCGACGCCGTGATCGAGGAGATGGAGAACGCAGTGAACGCTTCCACCGTGAACGTCACCGTCACCGGCGCCGCCGGCCAGATCGGCTACGCGCTGCTGTTCCGCATCGCCGCGCGGCCAGATGCTCGGCCCCGACACGCCGGTCGAGCTGAAGCTGCTCGAGATCCCGGACGCGGTGAAGGCCGCCGAGGGCACGGCGATGGAGCTGGACGACTGCGCGTTCCCGCTGCTGGCCGGCGATCGACATCTACGACGACCCGACGCAGGCGTTCGACGGCGTGCAACATCGCGCTGCTCGTCGGCGCGCGCCCGCGCACCAAGGGCATGGAGCGCGCCGACCTGCTCGAGGCCAACGGCGGCATCTTCAAGCCCCAGGGCGAGGCGATCAACGCCGACGCGGCCGACGACGTCAGGGTGCTCGTGGTCGGCAACCCGGCGAACACCAACGCGCTGATCGCGATGAGCAACGCGCCGGACGTGCCGCGCGAGCGCTTCACCGCGATGACGCGCCTCGATCACAACCGCGCGGTCGCGCAGCTCGCCGAGCAAGACTCGGCGTGCGCGGTGGCCGACATCACCAACATGACGGTGTGGGGCAACCACTCGCCGACCCATGTACCCCGACCTGTTCAACGCGAAGGTGAGGGGCGAGCACGCCGGCCGAGGCGGTCGACGACCAGGCCTGGCTGGAGGACGACTTCATCCCGACGGTCGGCAAGCGCGGCGCGGCGATCATCGAGGCGCGCGGCGCGTCGAGCGCGGCGTCGGCGGCCAACGCGGCGATCGACCACGTGCGCGACTGGGTGCTCGGCACCCCCGACGGCGACTGGGTCTCGATGGCCGTTCCCTCCGACGGCTCCTACGGCGTCGAGGAGGGGATCATCTCCTCGTTCCCGTGACCGCGCTCGGCAGGCGAGTGGGAGATCGTCCAGGGGCTCGACGTGCACGACTTCTCGCAGGCGCGGATCGACGCGACGGTCGACGAGCTGAAGGAGGAGCGCGACGCCGTACGGAGCTCGGGCTCGTCTGACCATGCACGCGGGCGGCGTGCATTGCTCAAGTATGCTTAGCCGTTAACGAGTAACAGCGTGATCAGCCGGGTGCCAGCCCTTGCCGCGACTCTGTCACCTGACCCGTCCGAGGCGAGGCTCGGGCATCACGCGGTACAGATAATTCGGCTTGATGCCCATCGTCTCCGCGAGCTCGGGGATCGTTATGCCCGGGCGGGCGCGCACGAGCTCCAGCGCCTGCTTGCCCGGTGCCCGCTGCCACGCGGGCGGCCGCGGCCCTTGCGGGCGGGGCCGCCGAGGAGCGCCGGCGGCGCTTGCCGGTGGAGGAAGGCCGTTGGCGCGTCCACCCACTCCGGCGAGCGCGGCCGCAGCCTTCTCCAGTCGGTTGTACTCATCGACCAGCGGACGCAGCTCCTTCAGCCGCGAGTCGATCTCCCTGCGCTTCTCATCCAAGAAATCAGCCATTAACCGGAAGTTAGCGGACTGTCAGTTACTCCACAAGCGCCTTGAGGCGCTTCAGCGATCCGGCGAGCTCCTTGCCGGTTGCCCGTGCGACGGTGCGCTCAGCGAGGCGCACCGAGCGGGCCGCCCGGGAAGGTCGAACTGGTTCAGGTACGGAGAAACGCGTTCCGCCGTCGCCCGGCTCGAACCGGTACTCCACTCGCGCGTGGGAGCCCACGGGGCCGCGCCCTTCCCACACGACCTGCCGGCAGGGATCGTTCTCGACCACGGTCCAGCGCACCTTGAAGCGCCGGCCGGCGAGCTTCAGGCACTGGGTGAGCTGCGACCCCTTCTCCAGCCGGCGCGGTGGATTGCCCACCAGGTGGTCGTGAATGGTGACCCAGTCGGCCAGCCGCGACGAGTCCATCACCACGTCGTAGAGCCGATCCGGCGGGAGCGGCCACCGTCACCTCGCGCTCGACCTTCACCGCGCCCCCAGCGGCTCGCGGGACTCCCACTCCGCGAGCGCGTGCTCCACCGCGCGCTGGAAGCGCCGCGGCCTGATGCCGTACAGCCGCGCGGCCTCGTCCGGATCGCGCGGCAGCACGTCGGACTCGAGGCTCTCCATGAGCGGGCGCACCAGCTCCAGCGGCTGGCCGCTCACGGCGGCCACCACCGCGCTCGCCGGTGGGGTCAGGGAGGCCGGCAGCCCCAGCGGGAGCCGCCCCACCCCAAGTCCCTCGGCGATGCCCTCGATCAGGCTCGCCGAACGTGAGCACGTCGGGTCCGCAGATGTCGAGCGAGCGGCCGGCGGCGCCCGGGCACGGCCGGGGTGCGGGCGAGGTACTCGATCACGTCGCGCTCGTCGATCGGCTGGGTGCGGTTCGACGCCAGCGCGGCATCGGCAGCAGGCGCAGGCGCTCGACCAGCCGCACGAGCAGCCGGAACGAGGACGACCCGGCGCCGACCACGATCGACGCGCGCAGCGCGGTGGAAGCCGGCAGCGCGCGTCGAGCAGGATCTCCTCGACCTCCAGCCGCGAGGCGCAGGTGCTGCGAGATGCGGCGCCGGCGGGACCATGCCGCCGAGGTAGACGATTCGCTCGACGCCCGGCGGCCACGGCCGCGTGCGCGAAGTTCGCGGCCGCGGCCCGGTCGCGCGCCGCCGAAGCCGCCGCCGTTTGCCGGCGCCGGCCTCCATCGAGTGCACGAGGTAGTAGGCGGTGTCGACCCGGTCGAGCGCCTGCTCGAGCCCCGGCGTCGCCAACAGGTCGCCGCCCGACGGTCTCGACCCCGGGCAGCGGCTCGACGCGCCCGGGGCAGCGGGCGAGCGCGCGCACGGGCCGCCCTCCGCCGCCAGCCGCTCATAGGCGGCCGCCCACGTAGCCGGTTGCTCCTGTCACCAGCTCCATAGTGCCGTCCACATCCTTCCGGACGATACGTGCGCAGCGTCGCTCCCCTCCGGGCCGAGGCAGCTGCGCCCCCGCTCGCCGAAAACACGGAAGCAGCGGGCGCTCCTGCGAAGACCCTGGAAATTGCGGGCAAAGGAAAAGTGAGAGATTTGCGGAACCGCCACTGGCGGAGCACGCTCGTGTTGCTGCACGATGCCGACGCGTGACCGAAGACGAAGACCGCCACCTGCGAGGACTGCTTCTTCCAGCAGAACCAGCTCTGCGCGCTCGAGCTCGGAAGCCGTGCACCACGTTCCGGCCCGGCCGAGCGCGGCCTCGCGCCCGAGCGGCAGCTCACCTTCGTCTTCCGCACCGAGCGGATGACCGCGGCGTACGCGTTTCCGCAGCCCAACTGCTGAGCGCGCGCCCATGGGTGCCGAGCGGCCCCCAGCCCTTAGAGTCCGCTTCATGCGGCTCACCGTCCTGGGCAAGTCGCCGTCCTGGCAGGACGCCGGCGGCGCCTGCTCCGGATACCTGGTCGAGGACGGCGGACACGCGCGTGCTCGTGGACTGCGGCAACGGCGTGTTCGGCAAGCTGCGCGCGCTGCTGCGACTACGTCGACGTGGACGCGGTGGTGATCTCGCACCTCCACGCCGACCACTTCCTCGACCTCGTGCCGTACTCGTACGCGCTCACCTACGCGCCGCGCCAGCAGCCGGTGCCGGTGCACGCGCTGGCCGGGCACCGACGACCCGCGCGGCCCGCGCCTGCATCGCGCCGCCGCGGCGCGCCGCGACACGTTCCGCCGCGTCGTCGGGCGCGTGGGGCAACGAGGACCTGATCGAGAACGCGTTCGACCTGCGCGAGTACGACGCCGGACGCCCAGCTCGAGATCGGGCCGCTCCAGATCCGCGTTCCAGCCGGTGCCGCACTTCACCGAGACGTTCGCGATGAGCATCACGCTCCACCGACGGCGGCGGCGCAGCTCATCTACGGCGCCGACTGCCGGCCCGACCGACGACGCTCGTCGAGTTCGCGCAGGGCGCCGACCTGATGCTCGTCGAGGCCACGCTCCCGCGCCCGGAGCGCGACGGCGAGCGCGGCCACCTCACGTCCGCGCGAGGCGGGCGAGCACGCGCAGCGCGGCCGGCGCGCGCAGCGCTCGTGCTGGTGCACATCTCGGACGAGCTGGACCCGCGAGTGGGCGCGCAGCGAGGCGGCGGCTGCCTTCGGCGGTCCCGTCGAGGTGGCCCGCGAGGGCGCCGTCTACGAGGTCTGACGGGCGTCGACGCGCTCGGCGGCCTATTCTCGTGGACCATGGCCCGCTCGCGGGACCTGTTCGCGAACTTCGAGCGCATGCGGCGCGAGATCGACGAGCTGTTCGGCGACGTCTTCGAGCGCGCCACCGGGCTGCGCGGCGCGCGGGTTCTCGCCCGCGGTCGACGTCTACTACGTCGGACGACCCGCCGCGCGCGGTGGTGAAGGCCGAGCTGGCGGGCGTCGACCTCCAGGACGTGGCGCTCGAGATCCGCGGGCCGCCAGCTGCTCATCGCCGGCGAGCGGCGCGCCGGCCGAGGCGTCGGGCCGCCTCTACCAGCAGATCGAGATCGAGCACGGGCCCGTTCCGGCGCGTGGTCGAGCTCGGCGCCGACGTGGACGCCGACGAGGCCCGCGCGAGCTACGAGGACGGGATCCTCGAGGTCGAGATCCCGCTCGCGCCCGCGGACGCGGCCGCGGCGTGTCCCGATCGAAGAGCGGCGAGACTCGAGTGAGCATCCACATCGCCTCGGCCGACGGCGAGGCCGCGCAGGCCGATCGTGCCAGGCCGCGCCTGCCCGAGGCGCTGCCGGTGCTGCCGCTGAGGGACACCGTCCCGTTCCCGGACACGCTCACCCCGCTGGCGATCGGCCAGGAGCGCTCGATCCAGCTGGTCAACGACGTGCTCGGCGGCAACCGCATGCTCGTGATGGTCGCGTCGAAGAGACCCCGAGCTCGACGCGCCCGGCCCGGACGACCTCTACCGCGTCGGCGTGGCCGGGCGTGGTCGCGCGCATGCTCAAGGTGCCGGACGGCACGCTGCGGATCCTGGTGCAGGGCGGCCAGCGCGTGCGAGCTCGAGCGACTTCACGGCCACCGAGCCCTACCTGGTCGCCCGCATCGAGGAGGCGCCCGACGTCGTCGACGCAGACGCCCGAGCTCGAGGCGCTCCTCCGCAACGTGCAGACGACCTTCTCCCAGATCATCGAGAAGGTGCCCTACCTGCCGGAGGAGCTGCAGCTGGCGGTCGCGAACCTCGACGACCCGGCGGAGCTGGCCCACATGATCGCCGGCGCGCTGCGGATGAAGACCGAGGAGCGCCAGGAGCTGCTCGAGGAGCGCGACCTCGCACAAGCGGCTGCGGCGGCTCTCGGAGCTGCTCGCGCGCGAGCTCGAGCTGGTCGAGATCGGGAGCCGGATCCAGTCGCAGGTCCAGTCCGAGATCGACAAGGGCCAGCGCGAGTACTTCCTGCGCCAGCAGCTCAAGGCGATCCAGGAGGAGCTCGGCGAGGTCGACGAGACGCAGGCCGAGGCGCAACGAGCTGCGCGAGCAGCTCGAGGAGGCCGACGCTGCCCGAGGCACGTCGCGCAAGCAGGCCGAGCGCGAGCTGCAGCGCTTCGAGCGCCTGCCGCCGCAGTCGGCCGAGCACGGCGTGATCCGCACCTACCTCGAGTGGATCGCCTCGCTGCCGTGGTCGACGTCAGACCGAGGACCACCTCGACCTGAAGCGCCGCGCGCAAGCGGCTCGACAAGGACCACTACGACATCGAGAAGGTCAAGGACCGCATCCTCGAGTTCCTCGCCGTGCGCAAGCTCAAGCCGGACGCGCGCTCGCTCGATCCTCTGCTTCGTCGGCCCGCCCGGCGTCGGCAAGACCTCGCTCGGGCGCTCGATCGCCGCCGCGATGGGCCGCGAGTTCGAGCGCATCTCGCGTCGGCGGCGTGCGCGACGAGTCGGAGATCCGCGGCCACCGCCGCACCTACGTCGGCGCGATGCCGGGCACGATCCTCCGCGCGATGCGCGACGCGGGCACGAACAACCCGCGTCCTGATGATCGACGAGATCGACAAGATGGGCTCGGACTTCCGCGGCGACCCGGCCAGCGCGATGCTCGAGGTGCTCGACCCCGAGCAGAACACCACCTTCCGCGACCACTACCTCGACCTGCCGTTCGACCTCTCGCACGTCATCTTCATCACGCACGGCGAACCAGCTCGAGCACGATCCCGCCGGCCGCTGCGCGACCGCATGGAGGTCATCCAGCTCGCCGGCTACACGCGAGGAGGAGAAGCTCGAGATCGCCAAGCGCTACCTGGTGCCGCGCCAGATCGAGCGCAACGGGCTGAGGCCGGTCGAAGATCGAGTTCACCGACGAGGCGCTCGACGCGATCATCGAGGGCTACACGCGCGAGGCCGGCGTGCGCAACCTCGAGCGCGAGATCGGCTCCGTCTGCCGCAAGGTCGCGCGCGAGTTCGCCGAGGGCACGCGCACGCTCGAAGCGACGTCATCCGCAAGGCACCGTCGCGCGAGCTGCTCGGGCGCCCGCGCTTCCAGCCGAGACGCGTCGCGCCGCACGCGCGAGCCCGGGCGTGGCCACCGGGCTCGCCTGGACGCCGGTCGGCGGCGACGTGCTGTTCGTCGAGGCGACCGCCTTCCCGGGCGACGGGCAAGCTGCAGATCACCGGCCAGCTCGGCGACGTGATGAAGGAGTCGGCGGCCGCGGCGCTCTCCTACGTGAAGGGCCACGTGCGGCGCTGGCGACCGGACGTGCCCGACGGACTGGTTCCGCGACGCCACGACGTCCACGTGCACGTGCCCGCCGGCGCGATCCCGAAGGACGGCCCGAGCGCCGGCATCACGATGGCCACCGCGCTCGCCTCGCTGATCACCGGCCGGCCGGTGCGCTCCGACACCGCGATGACCGGCGAGATCACGCTCACCGGCCAGGTGCTGCCGATCGGCGGGCTGAAGGAGAAGGCGCTCGCGGCTCAGCGCGCCGGGATCACCGCGTGATCGCGCCCGAGCGCAACGAGGCCGACATCGACGACATCCCCGAGCACCTGCGCAAGAAGATGGAGTTCATGTTCGTGGACGACGCTCGACGAGGTGCTCGACGCAGCGCTCGAGCCGCGCCGTCGCGGCCAAGCGGCGCCACGGCCGCGGCTGAAACGTGCAGCGCCGGTGCTGACACACCGGGGGCGCCGGGCCGGGTACGGGTGTCCAGTGCCAAGCGGATCCGAGGAGAGAGATGGCATCGAAGAAAAAAGGCCGCAAAGGCCGGCGCCGGCGCGGTGGCCGCCGGTCAGGCCGTCCGCACAACGCGTATGTCCAGCGGCTGGTCGAGGACGACGAGCTCCGCGACGAACCTGCGCACCGCCTTCGACTCCGCGCAAGCAAGGCCTACGGGCGCATGTCGAACGGCAAGGGCCCGACCAAGGCCCTGGACGACAAGAAGGTCCAGAAGCGAGCTGCGTGAGGCCGCGAGCTCCCTGCAAGGAGGCGGCCGACTGCCTGCGCGGCAAGAAGAAGAAGAGCGGCGGGCGCGGCCTGCTGCTCCTCGTCGGCATCGTCGGCGGGGCGCTCGCCCTGGCCCTCAGCGAGGGTCTGCGCAAGAAGGTATTGGACGCACTGTTCGGCGCCGAGGAAGAGTTCGAGTACACGGCGAGCACCACCCCGGAGGCCTCGCCGAACGCGAGCGCGAGCCCCGGTCAGCCCGTGGGCACGACCTGACGCGGGCCACACGTTTCGAAGCGTGAGAGGGGGCGCCTGTGGCGCCCCCTCTTCGTTCGGCGGACCACGGCCGCCGGCTGCTCCCGGCTGGCCAGCCAGCTAGACTCGCGCCGATGGAGGCCTCGGTCGACACGACCACTCGAGGGCTCGAGGGCGAGAAGGCACAGCGGATCATCGCCGCCATGCGCTCCAGCGTCGGCCGGCGCGGCGCCGCCGGCTCGACCTTCGACCACGTGGCACGCGAGGCGGGCGTCTCGCGCGGCCTTCTCCACTACTACTTCGGCTCCAAGGAGCGGCTGCTCGTGGAAGTCGTCCGCCAGGACTGCGAGGTGCGCAACCAGGCGATGGAAGAGCGGCTGGCCGACGCGCGCACGATCGATGCAATCGTGGCCGCGCTCGTCGTCGGTCTCGAGGAGTTCGTCGAGGACGAACGGGCCAACGCTCGGTGCTCTACGAACTGCTCAGCGCATCGCGGCACAGCGACGAGATCCGCGCCGAGATGGCCGAGCTCTACCGCAGCTGGCGTGCCAACCTCGCGGAGGGGCTGCGGCGCAAGGAGAGCGAGGGCGTGATCACCCTGGAGGCCGACGCCGAGGCCGTGGCGTCGATCCTCTTCTCGCTCGGCGACGGCTTCGGCATCCAGGTGCTCTCGGACCCTGACTGGGACCGCGAGACCGCCTTCGGCCTAGGCGTGCGCACCGCTCGCCGGCTGCTCGGCGCGGCCGGCTGAGCGCCGAGACCTACGCCGGAGCGATGTTGTTGTTCACCCGGAAGAAGTTGTCCGGGTCGTAGCGGCCTTCACCTCAGCCAGGCGACGCAGGTTGCGCCCGAACGCGCTGTCCACCCCCGCGCTCGGCGCCTCGTCGGCCAGTCCCGTGAAGTTCAGGTACACGCTGCCGGTTCCGAACTTGCTCACCTCGTCCCACGTCGAGCGCACCCAGCCCACGTTCGCCTCGTTGTCGCCGGGGTCCGCCCACATCCCGTCGATCGAGACCATGAACGGCGAGGAGCGCTCGTGGAACGCGGTGTCCTCGGGCCCCACGTCGCGATCGCTCCGCCCATGTGGAACATGTTGACGAGCGTGAGCGGCGCCGGCCGGTCGTGGCCCTTGCCGCGATCGTGTCGATCGCGTCGTCGGAGAGGGAGTCCAGGTACTGCGACTTCCAGTACGCCGGAGCTGGTTGCGCGGGAAGAGCGGGTCGAATCCGCTCTGAACCCCCACGTACGGGGTCGGGCCGGACATGTCGAAGAGGACGGTGCCCAGCTCGCGCAGCGGCTGCATCTCCCGAGCCCCTCCTCGACTTCGCCGGCATACACACCGCCGACGATGGCCACGGCGCGGTCGTGGACCGCCTCCGGCATCTCGGGGTCGGCGGGGAAGGTGATCGACACGATCACCGACGTGACCTCGTTCGGCGCCTGCTCGACGTAGGAGCGCCAGCCGCGCATCATGTCGGCCGCCTCCTCGACCGGGTACATCGTGGCCGCGAAGGCCACGATCGGGCCCACGGGCTTAGGCCGAACGTGAAGGACGTGACGATGCCGAAGTTGCCGCCGCCGCCGCGGATCGCCCAGAACAGGTCGGGGTTCGAGTCCTCGGACGCAGTCAGCACCTGCCGTCGGCGGACACGACCTCGGCCTCCACCAGGTTGTCGCACGAGAGCCCGTACTTGCGCCGCAGCCAGCCGTACCGCCGCCGAGCGTGAGCCCCGCCACGCCGGTGTCGGACACCACGCCGCCGGGCGCGGCCAGGCCGAACACCTGGGTCCCCGGTCACGTCTCCCCAGAGCGCGCCGCCCTGGACGTGCGCCAGCCGCCGGTCCGGGTCGACCTGCACGCCGCGCATCGGCGCAAGGTCCACCAGCATGCCGCCGTCGATCGACGACAGGCCGGCCACCGAGTGGCCGCCGCCGCGCACCGCCACGATCAGGCCGTTGCTCGCGCGCGAAGTTGACCGCGTCCACCACGTCGGCCGTGCCCGAGCAGCTGGCCACCAGCGCCGGCTCGCCGTCGTGCATCGCGTTGAACTCGGCTCGGACCCCGGCATAACCCGAGTCCGAGGGGGTGAGGGCCGCACCTCGCAGTCCGGCCCGAAGGGCCTCCAGCGCCTCGTCGGCGACTCGGTCCGTGATCCGGTGAGGGTTGCTACCTGCGTGGCCATTGGCTCCCCCTGAGTCCGCTGAGAAGTGTGTGGAGCGAAACTACCTCCCGCTGCACGAACGAGTCAACGGCCCTCGCATTTGGGGATGGGGCTAACCCAGCTTCGGCGAGGTCCACGGCGCCGCGAGCCGGCGCGCAGCTCCTCGCGCGAGCTCTGCGGCCGGGAGGCGCACCTGCTCGAGCGTGTCGCGGTCGCGCAGGGTCACGGTCCCGTCGTCCATCGTCTGGTGGTCCACGGTCACGCCCCAGGGCGTGCCGATCTCGTCCTGGCGGCGATAGCGCTTGCCGATCGAGCCGCCCGTGTCGAACTCGGCCGGCATCAGCTCGCGGAGCTCCTCGTAGATCTCCCGCGCGCGCTCCGGCTGGCCCTCCTTGTTCACCAGCGGCAGCACCGCGACCTTGATCGGCGCCATCTTCGGCATCAGCCGCAGCACGGTGCGCTGCTCGCCCCCGATCTCGTCCTCGTCGTAGGCGTCGCAGAGGAGCGTGAGCACCGTGCGGCCCAGCCCCGCGGCCGGCTCGATCACGTGCGGGACGTAGCGCTCCCCGCTGGCGGTGTCCACGTACTCGAGCTTCTGGCCCGAGTGCTCGGCGTGCTGGGTGAGGTCGAATTCGCCGCGGTTGGCGATGCCCTCGAGCTCCGACCAGCCGATCGGGTACAGGTACTCGATGTCGCTGGTGGCGGCGCTGTAGTGCGACAGCTCGTCCGCGTCGTGCGCTCGCAGGCGCAGCTGGTCGGGTCAACGCCGAGCGACACGTTACCACGCCATCGCTGCTCCATCCAGTGCTCGTGCCACTGCTCGGCCTCGGCCGGCGGCACGAAGAACTCCATCTCCATCTGCTCGAACTCGAGCGTCCGGAAGATGAAGTTGCCGGGCGTGATCTCGTTGCGGAACGACTTGCCGATCTGCGCGATCCCGAACGGCGGCTTCTTGCGCGCGTACCGCGAGCGTGGTCTTGAAGGCGAGGAAGATGCCCTGGGCGGTCTCGGGGCGCAGGTAGACGGTCGAGCCGGCGTCCTTGACCGGTCCGATCGAGGTCTCGAACATCAGGTTGAACTCGCGCGCGTCGGTGAGGTCGCAGTCCGCGTGGTCGCCGGGCAGCTTCGACGGAGCCTTGCCGCAGCGGATGTCCGCGTGCTCGGCGGTGCCTCGCGCCTCCTCGAGGTGGTCGGCGCGGAAGCGGCGCTTGCAGCTGCCGGCAGTCCACGAGCGGGTCGGTGAAGCCCGCGAGGTGCCCCGACGCCTCCCAGGCGCGCGGGTGCTGGATGATCGCCGAGTCGAGCGCGACGATGTCGTCGCGCTCCTGGATCATCGCCTTCCACCAGGCGCCGGCGACGTTGTTCTTCAGCAGCACGCCGTAGTGGCCGTAGTCGTAGGTGTTGCGATCCCGCCGTAGATCTCGGAGGCGGGAAGATCAAGCCGCGCCGCTTGCACAGCGAGACGATCTTGTCCATGGTCACTGCTTCGGCTCACGGCCCGGCAGGGTAGCGGCGGCGAGGAGGGCTCGCGAATTTCCGGGGCCACCGGCTGCAGTCGGGTGGTTACGGCCTCCTAGCGGGTATCGGTCCATGGTCGGTCCGCTCAAGGCCGATTTCGGGCACCTCGCCGCGCTGGCTCGTGCTGGCACGCGACGCGGGTCGCTGCTCGACGACCTCGAGGCCGCAGCCTCCGCGCCGCATCTGAGCGCCCTTGGCGCTCGATACTCGAAGTGCCATGCCCATTTACGAGTACCGCTGCGATAAGGGCCACACCTTCGAGGTCATACAGCGGATGGTCGACGAGCCGCTCACCGAGTGCACCGTCTGCGGCGCACCCGTGCAGCGGGTATTCCACCCCGTGGCGGTCCACTTCAAGGGCTCTGGCTTCTACACGACGGACTACGGCAAGAAGAAGACGGCGGGGCCGCAGGCGGCTCGGACTCAGTCGAAGGCGCTCGAGACTCCGGCAAGGAGTCCTCGGATCCTCGGCCACGTCGAAGTCCGACTCCTCCTCGAAGTCGGACTCCTCCTCCTCCTCGTCCGTCCTCCAAGTCCGACTGAGCGCTACTTCAGCCGGGCCTTGAAGAAGGCCCTGCGCGCGGTGTCGGCCGCGCTCACCACGCCCACGTGATCGACGCCGGGGTAGGTTCTTGTAGGTCACCTTGTCGCCGGTCTTTCGCAGCTCGCTGTCGAGCCGTGTCGGTCAGGAACGGGAGCACGGTGGTGTCGCTCAGGCCCTGTGCCACGAACACCGGTGCCGCGATCTTCAGGTTCGGGTTCTGGGCGTCGAGGATGCTGTTCAGCCCCGAGAGGTCGGCTCCGGGACGCGTGAGGTCGGCGGGCGCCAGGCCTCCGAAGGAGGTGGGCGCCGTTCAGCTCGCCGAGGCACTTCTGGTCGATCTGGGGGAAGAGCTCGAGCGCGCGGTCCGACGCGATCTCCTTCGGGTCGATCTGCGGGTACGGCGGCGGCGACGCCGTGCAGGACCAGCGCCGCGAGGCCGGACAGGCCGCTGGGAGTCGTGAACGTCGGGAGGGCCCGGCTGAGCACGTCCAGGTGCGAGGCGGGCGCAAACGCCGCCACGCCGCGCGAGGCGCAGGTCCGGTGCCCAGCGGGGCGCGAGGGCCGCCGCGAACAGCGCCGCATGGCCTCCCTGGGAGTGGCCGGCGATCACGTAGCGACGGGCGAGCCGCCCGTCGAGCTGGCGCGAGGCGCGGACGATGTCCACGACTCCGCGGCCCTCAGAGCGACCCACCAGGTACGGGATGGACCCCGGGTGTCCCGAGGCCCTCGTAGTCGGTGTTCGCCACGGCGTACCCCGCCTTGAGCCAGGCTCCGAACTGCTTGGCCGCGTAGAAGGTGTAGGGCCCCTTCGGGTCCCGCGAGGGAGCGCAGGCGTCCGCGATCCCGGTGGTCCCGTGCGCCCAGCTCACGACGGGCCAGCCGTGCTTCGGCGGCTTGCCGCGGGGAGCATCACGAAGCCCGAGACCCCGATCGCCTTGCCGCGGACGCTGGTCGAGCGGTAGAGGAGCGTCCAGGTCCGCCCCGCCTGCGGCAGGGGATTGCCGACCTTGCGAGCCCAGATCAGGTCGCCGTGCGTGTACTTGGCGAGCTACTTCGGCGGCTTGTAGAGCTCGAGGCCCGAAGGCGCCTTCGGCACCTTGGCCTCGGCGACGGGCGCGGCGGCCACCAGGGCGACCAGGCACAGCAGGGCGATGCGAACGGGACGGGGCAAGTCTCTCTCCTCCGGATGGGACCTCAGCAGCAACTGTGGCAGATTCGCGCAGCCAGGCTGCAAGTTGTTGCCGCGGTGTCAGGCTCAGCCCCCTCGAGCAGCTTGGTCGCGGCATCCCGCTTGGCGCCTGCCGACACCACGAGGCTGCCCGCCCGGGCCGCACGACAGGCACGAGGGCTCGAGCACCATCGTCTCGTCGCTGCTGCCGGTGGCGAGGTCCGCGAACAGCGCCAGCAGCTGGCGGGCCCTTCATGTCGGTCTTGAGCGCCCGCGGCGCCGCGCCAGCTCACGAGCGGCAGCCGGAAGAACGTGCCCGGGCGAGACCACGCTGTCCTTGATCGCCGTGAGCACCTGCTGCTGGCGCTGGGCGCGCTCGATGTCGGTCTCGTTCGGCGCGCAGCGCGTTCTTCCGGATCCGCGCGAAGCCGAGCGCCCGCTCGCCGTCGAGGTGCTGCTCGCCCTTGCGGAAGCGCAGGCCCTTCCAGAAGTTGTCGAACGGCGGCGAGCAGATCCGGTGCTCCACGTTCACGTCGATGCCCCCGAGCGAGTCGATCAGCTTGGGGAAGTTCTTGAAGTCCACCTCGATCAGGTGGTTGACCTGGACGCCGTTGCCCATGAAGCCCTCGACCGTCCGGATCATCAGCGCCGGCCCGCCGAGGGCGTAGGCGGCGTTGATCTTCTGGCCGCCGTGGCCCGGGGATCTCGGCGAACGAGTCGCGCGGGATGGAGAGCTTGCGCACGCCGCCGAAGGCGGCGCGGACGAGCATGATCGTGTCGGCGCGCGAGGGGCCCTGCTGCGACTCGTCGATCGAGTCGCCCGTCCGCGCGTCGGATCCGAGCACGAGGATCGTGCTGCCCGAGAGCAGGCTGCCGCCGCTGGCGAGGGCGCGCTTGGCGCTGTCCGAGGCGCCCTCCTGCGGTCTGGGCGCTCACGAGGAACAGCACGAGCGAGAGCAGCAGCCATCCGGCCACCGCGAGCGCGAGCCACTTGAGCACCCGGCCGGGGGTGATGCCGCGGCGCTCGCCGGGCCGGCGCGGCTCGCGCTCGCGGAAGCGCGAGAGCCGCTTGCTGCAGCGCGTCGAGATCGCCGCCGCCGCGACAGGCGGCCGGCGCCTTGCGGCGAGACCGGTAGACGTTGTATTCGGGCGGGCCGGGTCGGACGGGCCCTGGGGCGGATCGCTCACAAGACCTCTGTATATCGTCCGGCCATGCCGCCTAGGCGTGTAATCGGCGTCGACGCGGGTGGCACGAAGCTGCTCGGCGGCGTCGTCGACGAGGCGCTCGTGGTCCACCACCGGGTGCATCGGACGTGGCGCGGCGCCGACCGCCAGGAGACGCTCGACATCTTCGTCGAGGCCGTCGAGGAGATCCGCGCCGCGGCTCCGGACGTGGACGCGGTGGGCTTCGGGATCCCGGCCCTGGTCGAGCAGGAGACGGGCGTCGAGCGCGTGGTCCACCCACCTGCCGCTCGAGGGCGTCCCGTTCCGCGACCTCATGAGCGAGCGGCTCGGACTCCCGGTGCAGGTGGACAACGACGCCAACGTGGCGTTGCTCGCCGAGCACCGCGCACGGCGCGGCCGCCGGGCGCGATCACGCCGCGATGGTCCTGCTCGGCACGGGCATCGGCGGCGGCCTGCTGCTGAACGGTCGCATCTACCGCGGCGCCACGGGCGTCGGGGCGGAGCTCGGGCACATGGTCGTGGACTACGACGGGCCCGACTGCCAGGGCGCGTGTCCCGGCCGCGGCTGCCTGGAGGTGCTGGCTTCGGGCACGCGCGATCGGCCGCGAGGCCGAGCGCCAGGCCGGCCGCATCCCGACTCGGCGCTCGGGCCGCCGGCTCGCGGCGGGGGCCGAGATCACCGGAGCGATCGCCACCGAGCTGGCGCACGAGGGCGACCAGCGCCGCGCGGGCGGCGCTGGCGGAGATCGGCCGCCGCCTCGGTGCCGGCCTCGTGAGCCTCGTGAACGCGCTCAATCCGCAGGTGATCGTGATCGGGGGCGGCGCGGTGGCCGCCGGAGACCTGCTGCTGGAGCCCGCGCGCGAGCTGGTGGCGGAGCGCGCGCTGCCGCCGTCGCGGGCGGCCGTCGAGATCGTGCCGGCCCACTTCGGAGCCGAGTCGGGCATGCTCGGCGCCGCGCTGCTCGCGCTCGACGGGGGCTGGCGTGAGCGGGCGGCTCGTGGTCTGCGCCACGCCGATCGGCAACCTCGAGGACGTGACCCTGCGCGTGCTGGCGGCGCTGCGCGAGGCCGACGTGGTGGCCTGCGAGGACACGCGCCGCACGCGCGTGTTGCTGGACCGCTACGGGGTCAAGGCGCGGCTCGTGTCCTACCACGAGCACAACGAGCGCGGCGCGCGCGTCGGAGCTGGTCGAGCGCATGCGCGACGGGCGCCACCGTCGCGCTCGTGTCCGACGCCGGCATGCCGCTCGTGTCCGACCCGGGCTTCCTGCTGGTGCGCGGCGCGCGTGGCGGCCGGGCTCGCCGGTCGAGGTGCTGCCGGGGCCGTCGGCGGCGATCACCGCGCTGGTGGCCTCGGGGCTGCCCGCGGCCGAGTGGCGCTTCCGGGGCTTCCTGCCCGCGCAAGCGGGGCGAGCTGCGTGACGTGCTGGGCGAGCCGGGCGGAACGCTCGTGGCCTTCGAGTCGCCGCGGCGGCGTGCCGGCCACGCTGGCGCGTCGTCGCCGAGCTCGATCCGCACCGCGAGGTGGCGGTCTGCCGCGAGCTGACGAAGGCTGCACGAGGAGGTGGTGCGCGGCACCGCCGGCGAGCTCGCCGAGCGCTACGACGGCGCCCCGCCGCGCGGCGAGGTCGTGCTGGTCCTCGGTCCGAGCGCGCGCCGCCGCGGGCCCCGACGCGGCGGGGCTCGACGCGCTGCGACGCCTCGTGGAGGCCGGCGCCAAGCCGCGGCCGGCGGCCGCGGTGGTGGCCGACCTGACCGGCGGGAGCGCGAACGCGCTCTACCGGGCGCTCACCTCCGAGCGCTGAAGGCACCGGCTGGCGCCCCGTTTGCGACACTCCGCCACGAACGCCGACACGCGAGTGACGCACGCGCACGGCTCGGCAAAGCCTCCACCGCGGCGGCCCGATCCGGATCTATGGTCGCCGGCGATGACCCGATTCGCGATCGCCGCCGTCCTTGCCGCCGCTGCGCTGCTCACCGCGGCGCCGGCCGCCGTCGCGGCCTGGACGCTGGCCGCTTGCCGGCGAGGTGATCACGCCCTACCGGAACGGCGACGATCCGTACGCGGCCGGCCAGCACCGCGGGATCGACATCGCCGGGCGCACCGGAGCGCCGGTCGTCGCCGCGGTGCCGGGGCTCGTCCGCTTTGCTGGCACCGCCGGATCGTCGGGACGCACGGTCAGCGTGCGCAGCGGCGACGGCCGCTTCGACGTCTCCTATCTCCACCTCTCCTCGATCGCGGTCCGCCGCGGCGACCAGGTGGCGGCGGGCGCGCTGATCGGGGCAGTGGGCACCACCGGCGTTCGCTCGGCCGAGCGCCCGCACCTCCATTTCGGCGTGCGCGAGGCGGGCAGCCGTCACGCCTACCTCGATCCGCTCACGCTGCTCCCGCCGCCGGCTGCGCCCGCGCCGCGCCCGCCCCAGGCGGTCCCGGTCGCGGCGCCCGCGCCGGCCCGCCCGCTCCCGCCCCGTCCCGGTTCCGCGTACCCCCGCGTCGCGCCGCGTCCGGCGGGCCGGCGGGGCCGGTTCCCCGACCCGCTCCGGCGCCGGTCCCAGGCCGAAGCGGCTGCCCCGAGCCGGTCGGTGGCCGCTCACGCGGCCCTCGCCGGCGCATGCCGAGCCCGGTCGGGCCCCGCGCCGCGGCGCCGACGGGCCCGCCCGCGCCGGGAGTCCGGCGGAGATGCGCCCCGGCGCCGTGCCACGGGCGCAGGCGGCCACGCACCCGGCTCCGGCCGGCGGGCGCCTGACCGCCCGGCGAGCGCCGCCGCGGCCACGAAGGGGCGGGCTCGACCTCGGCCGGATCGTGGCCGTCGCCGGACTGCTGGCGGTCGCGCTCCTGGCGCCGGGTCCGGGGCCGGTGGCGCGGCTCGAGAACCAGGGCCCGTGAGCGCGCGAGTAGCATCGCTGTCCGATGCCGTACTACGTCACCACGCCGATCTACTACGTGAACGGCGAGCCCCATCTGGGGCACGCCTACACGACGATCGCGGCCGACGTGCTGGCCCGCCACATGCGCCAGCGCGGCGAGGACGTGTTCTTCCTCACCGGCACCGACGAGCACGGCGAGCCGGTCGCCCAGGCGGCGGAGCGCGAGGGCATCACGCCGCGCGAGCTCGGCGACCGCAACGCCGTGCACTTCAAGGAGCTCGCCGCCGCGGTCGACGCCACCAACGACTTCTTCATCCGCACCACGGACCCCGAGCACCTGGAGAAGGTCGCCGAGGTCCTTCAGCGGATCCACGACAACGGCCACGTCTTCGAGGGCACCTACGAGGGCTGGTTCTGCCCCCGCTGCGCGGACTTCAAGACCGACGCCGAGATCGAGGACGGCAACAGTGCCCGATCCACCTGATCGTGCTCGAGCGGCGAGAGCGAGGACAACTGGTTCTTCCGGCTGTCCACGTTCCAGGAGCCGCTCGAGCGGCTCTACGCGGAACAGCCCGACTTCGTGCTCCCGCAGGTGCGCTACAACGAGGCGCTGTCGTTCATCAAGCAGCGGCCTGCAGGACGTCTCGCTCAGCCGCGTCGCAGGCTCAGCTGGGGCGTGCCGGTCCCGTGGGACCCGTCCAGGTCGTCTACGTCTGGATCGACGCGCTCCTGAACTACTACACGGCGCTCTCCTACGCGCGCGAGGGCGAGGACCTGACCGAGCGCTTCTGGCCGGCCGACGTCCACCTGATCGGGAAGGACATCCTCAAGTTCCACGCCGTGATCTGGCCGGCGCTGCTGATGGCCGCCGAGCTCGAGGTGCCGCGCCAGGTCGTCGATCCACGGCTATCTGCTGCTCGGCGAGCACAAGATGTCGAAGTCGCTCGGGAACGTCATCGACCCGATGCAGGTGATGAAGCTCTACGGCGCCGACGCGCTGCGCTACTACGCGCTGCGCGAGGTTCGCTTCGGCCAGGACGGGGAGTCTCGCCCGAGGGGTTCGAGAACCGCTACACGACCGAGCTGGCCAACGAGTACGGCAACCTCGCGAGCCGCACGCTGGCGATGATCGACCGCTACCGCGACGGCGTGGTGCCCGAGGCCGAGCCCGCAGCGGCGCTGGGCGCCGACTTCGACGGCCTGCGCCGAGACGGTCGCCGGCGCTGATCGACCGCGTCGAGCCGTCGCTGGCGCTCGACGAGATCTGGCAGCGGGTCAGCGCCTCAACCGCTACGTGCAGGACGAGGAGCCCTGGAAGCTCTCCAAGGACGAGGCGCAGTCGGAGCACCTCGACCAGGTGCTCTACTCGCTGGCCGAAGGCCTCCGTGTGGTCTCGGTGCTGCTTCTCCCTTCGTCCCCACCGCCGCCGAGCGCCTTCTCGCCGCGCTCGGCCGCGAGGACCCCTCGCTCGACACGGCGCGCTTCGGCGCGCTCCCCGGGGCGCCCGCCCGGCGAGCTGCCCCGCTCTTCCCGAAGGTGGAGGCCTCCGAGGCGAGCGCCGCGTGAGCCGCCGCGACGGTGGTCGACACCCACTGCCACCTCGACTACTGCGAGCCGCCCGACGGTGAGCTCGTAGCGCGGGCGCGCGCGGCCGGCGTCACGCGGATCGCCACGGTCGGGATGGACGGTCCCTCGATCGAGCGCGCCCTCGCGGCCGCCCGCGAGCATCCCGCGGTGGAGGCCATCGTGGGGCGCCACCCGCACGAGAGCACGGGGTTCGGCCCGGCCGATCTCGAGGAGATCGAGCGGGCGGCGGCCGATCCCGCCGCGCGGGCCATCGGCGAGACCGGGCTCGACTACTACCGCGACCACGCGCCGCGCGCCGACCAGCGGCGCGCGTTCGCCGCCCAGCTCGAGCTGGCGGCCGACTCGGGTTGCCGGTCGCGATCCATACGCGAGCCGCCGAGGACGACACGTTCGCGATGCTGCGCGAGCACGCGGAGGCGCTCCCGGCGGTGATCCTCCACTGCTTCTCCGCGCCCGACCGCCTCGAGGAGTGCGTCGAGCGCGGATACCTCTGCTCGTTCGCGGGCAACGTCACCTACCCCAAGGCGCCGCGAGCTCCAGGAGGCCGCGCGGCGGGTGCCCGAGGAGCTGCTGCTGGTCGAGACCGACGCTCCGTTCCTCTCGCCGCAGCCCGTCCGCGGCAAGCCGAACGAGCCGGCGAACGTGCCCACACGGCGCGCCGTGTCGCCGAGCTGCGCGGGATCGACTACGACGTGCTCGAGCGCGCCGTCGAGCGCAACGCCGCGCGGGTGTTCGGCTGGTGAGCGAGCCGCGGCAGGCGAGCCTCCGGCGACTTCGCCGCTTCCGGTCAGGCCCAACCGCGAGCTCGGGCAGAACTTCCTGATCGACGACAACCTGCTCGGAGTCATCGAGCGCGCCGCCGAGCTGGACGAGTCCGACGTGGTGCTCGAGGTCGGCGGCGGGCTCGGCGTGCTCTCGGAGTACCTCGCGCCGCGCGTGTCCCACCTCCACGTGGTCGAGGTGGACCGCTCGCTCGAGCCCGCGCTCGCCGACGCGCTCGCCCCGTTCGCGAACGCCAGCCTTCACCTCGCGGACGCTGTGAGGCTCGACCTCGGAGCGCTGCGTCCGCCGCCCACCAAGGTGGTCGCGAACCTGCCCTACGGCGTGGCCGCCACGGTGCTGCTCAAGTCCATCGCGGAGCTGCCCGGCGCGACGCTGTGGGTCGCGATGGTCCAGCGCGAGGTAGGCGAGCGGCTCGCCGCGCGCGCCGGGCGCGCGGTCGTATGGCGCGAGCTCCGTGCTCGCGCAGCTCTCGTGCGATGTCAGGGTCCTGCGCAAGGTGCCGCGGACCGTGTTCCACCCGGCCCCGAACGTGGACTCCGTGCTCGTCTCGCTGCGCCGCCGCGGCCCGGCGCCGGACGACGCCGTGCGCGACCTCGTGCACGCCGGTTCGCGCATCGCCGCAAGGCCCTGGGCGGCTCGCTGGCGCTCGCGCCGGGCGCGTCTCCGGGGATCCGCGATCGCGTTCGCGCCGCGCTCGAACGGATGGGCCTTCCCGCCGGACGCCCGCGCCGAGCGGCTGAGCCCCGAGCACTGGACGCGGCTGGCCGACGCACTCCGGCGCTGAGCGTCGCCACGTAGCCTGCCGGCCATGGTCCGCGAGCTCGCGCCGGCGAAGCTGAACCTCGTGCTCCACGTGGGCCCGCCCGACGGCGGGCTGCACGCGATCTCCTCCCTGTTCGCCTCGCTCGAGCTCGCCGACGAGCTCGAGGCTGCAGGAGGCCGGCAGCGGCGGGCCGACAGCGTCCTCTGTCCGGGGGTGGAGGGCGAGAATCTCGCCGCCGCGGCGCTGACCGCTTTCCGCGAGGCGGTGCGCGGGTCGCTCCCCCCGCTCGAGCTGCGCATCCACAAGCGGATCCCGGTGGCCGCCGGGCTCGGCGGCGGCAGCGCCGACGCCGCTGCCGCGCTGCGGGCCGCCAACAGGATCGCCGGGCACCCGCTGGACGCACGCCGCGCTCGGGGCGCTGGCCCTGCAGCTCGGCTCGGACGTGCCGAGCCAGCTGGAGCCCGCTCATGCGGTCGTGACCGGCGCGGGGAGAAGATCGAGCCGATCGCGCTGCCCGAGGTCCACGTGGTGTTGGTGCCTCACGAGCATGGCCTGTCCGCGGCGGAGGTGTACGCAGAGCTCGACCGTCGCGACGGATGGCGGCGCCGCCTCGATCCGGACCCGCTCAGCGACCTCGCGGATGCCGGCCCGGAGCGGCTCGCGCGCGCGTTGGAGAACGACCTCGAGCCCGCGGCCATCGCGCTCCGTCCGGCGATCCGCGACGGCCTCGGGCGCCTGCGTGATGCAGGGGCGCTCGGCGCCGCCGTGAGCGGCTCGGGGCCCACGTGCTTCGGCCTCTTCGCCGAGGCGGACGGGGCGCGCCAGGCGGCGGCAGCGATCCCCGGCGCGATCGCCACCCGGCTGCGCCGCACCTGACCCGCCTACAGTCCCCGCGTGTCCGCTGGTCAGATAGCGGCGGCGGCCGTGGCGCTGCCCCTCGCCGTGCTACGTGGTCTGGCGCCGGCGCCGGCTGGAGTTCGAGCGCAAGGCTCGTCCTGGGGCTGCTGGCGCTTGCGCTCGCGGTGTACGCGAGCGGCGTGCTCTCGGCGCTCCCGGATCCGAAGGAGGCGATCGGCGACATCGCGCGGGCGCTCGGCCCCTGGACGTACCTGCTCGTCGGCGTGATGGCCTTCCTCGAGACGGGCGCGTTCGTGGGGCTGGTGGCGCCCGGGGAGACGGTCGTGATCGCCGGCGGCGTGATCGCGGGGCAGGGAGAGATCGAACCTGCTGCCGCTGATCGGGCTCGTCTGGGTCTGCGCCGTGCTCGGCGACACCACGAGCTTCTACATCGGGCGCCGGCTCGGGCGCGAGGTTCCTGGAGCGCCACGGCCCGCGGGTGAAGATCACGCACGAGCGCCTCGAGCAGGTGGAGGGCTACTTCGACCGCCACGGCGGCAAGACGATCCTCATCGGCCGCTTCATCGGACTCGTCCGGGCGCTCGCTCCGTTCATCGCCGGGGCCTCGGGGCTCACCTACCGGCGCTTCATCCCCTTCAGCATCGTGGGCACCGGCCTCTGGTCCACCGCCTTCTGCGTTCTCGGATACATCTTCTGGCGCAGCTTCGACAAGGTGGCGCACGTCGCCGGACAGGCGGTGTTCGCGCTTCGGCCTCACCGTCGGCGTGATCGTGGCCGTGGTTGTGGCCTACCGGCGCCGGGCGGAGATCCGGGAGTGGCTCCTCGCACACGAGCGCCATCCGCTCGTGCGGCCCCTGTTCCTCGCGGGGCGCGCCGGTCCACCGCCTGCTGGTGCGTCCGCTCGTCACGGTGCTGGCGCCGGAGGTGCGCTTCCTGCAGAGCCTGCTCACCGTGAGGCTCGTGACCGCGATGGCCGTGGCCGGCACGGGGCTCTACGTATTCGTGCTCTACGTCGTGATCCTCGCGAAGGACCCCGGGCTCACGCCGTTCGATCGCACCTTCCTTGACCTGGGCCGGCACATCCGCACAGAGACGGCGCGTGGACATCGCGAAGGTCGTGACCGAGCTGGGCTCGTTCGCGAGCGTCACCGCCCTGCTGGTAGTGGCGGTCGTCGTGCTGCTGGCCCGCCGGCGCCCGGTGGACGCGGCGCT
This sequence comes from uncultured Alphaproteobacteria bacterium, assembly GCA_963765945.1. Classification (GTDB taxonomy): domain Bacteria; phylum Pseudomonadota; class Alphaproteobacteria; order Sphingomonadales; family Sphingomonadaceae; genus Sphingomicrobium. Next base: position 166,843 of record CAVXYS010000046.1, on the reverse strand, counting down.
GCTCGTGCTCGGCTTCGCGCTCGTCTACCTGGCGGTGGACGTCACGAAGGCGGCCATCGACCGGCCGCGGCCGGCCGGTCCGCTCGTGAGCACCAGCGAGGAGTCGTTCCCGAGCGCCCACGCCGCCTACTCCACGGCCTGGATCGCCGTGGCCGTCGTGCTCACCAGGGAGCGCGGCCTCCCGAGCCAGACAACCATCATCACCGCGGCGGTGCTGCTCTCGGCGGCGATCGGCCTGTCCCGGGTCTACCTGCGCGCCCACTACTGGTCGGACGTGGCCGGCGGCTGGGGCCTCGGCGTGGGGATCTTCGGGCTGCTGGCCATGATCGCGCCTGATCGTCGAGCACGTTCGCCACAATGAGCCCGAGCGTGCTGCAACGCCCGCGCGGAGCCCTTAGATGCTCGACCTCACGACAACGGAGCTCACCTTCGCCCTCGCCGCGGGCCTGACCGCCTCGTGCTACGCCGGCCTGATCGTTCTGCCCGCATGGCGCTGCTACGGACGCCTCTGGGAGAAGCTCGCGGCAAGCTTCCTCACGCTGTTCATCCTCGCGACGCTGCTCGGAACCGGGACCGCGATCGGCCTTGCGGTGGTCTGGAGCTACGACCGCTACGCCTAGCGGAAGCAGCCGGCTCGGCCGGCTGCGCCCCGACGATCTCCTAGCGGAAGCAGCCGGCTGGCTGCGCGCCGACGATCTCCTTAGCGGAAGCAGCCGGCTCGGCCGGCTGCGCACCGACGTTTCCCCACGGTGGGCGTAACGACCCGTCCGCACCGGCCGGTCGGCGCTACGCTTTTTTCGATGTCGGTCTCGCACGAAGCGGCCGGCGCGGCCGGTGAGCTGGCCGCGGCGCCGCGATCCTTCCTGGACGCGCTCGACGAGGTCTCCGAGGCGGTGGAGGCCGGCTCCGGCCTGCCCAGCGTTGCCCGGGCCGCGGGACGGGCGCTGGAGGCCAGCGTGATCGTGCTCGACTCTCGGAGCAGCGTGCTCGCGGTGGCCTGCGCTTCGCCCGAGGACGAGCGGGCGGTGATGGCGCTCGAGGGCGACGCGCGGACCCTCGAGCTGACCGTGGCCGAGGTGGCGGTGGGACAGCTGCGCTTCCGGCCGCGCGGCCCGGAGCCGGCCGCGTCGCTGCTGCGGCTCGTGGGGAACCTGATCGGCCTCGAGCTGGACCGGGCGAAGGCACCCGAGCGCGCCAGCGAGGCCGCGGTAGCCGACTTCGTGGACGACTTCCTCGCGCGGCGCATGCCCGACGGCGAGACGGTGGCCGCTCGCGCCGCCGAGCTGGGCTGCGACCTCTCGCAGGGCGCGAGCGTGATCGTCGTCGCGCGCGCGCCCGCAGCATCCGGAGGAGGGCGACTGGCGGGCGCGGGTCCTCACCGTCGCCGAGCGCGGCGCCCGCGCGGTGGAGCGCACGGCGCTCGCCGCCCTCGTGTCGCCCGGCTGGGTCGCGCGTCACGGCCCAGGCGGTGGGAGGCGACAGCGGTCCCACGGGCGGGCGCGAGCTCGTGATCGTGGCTCCGGGCCCGACGCCGGCGCAGGGCGCCGTGTGGCGAGCGCCGTCCACCGCGAGCTGGAGTCCGGCCTGCCCGGACATGCGCTGACGGTGGCGGTCAGCCGTCACGCCGCCGACCCTGCCGATCTGCACCGCGCCGGCACCGAGGCGCTGCTGGCGGCGAACGTGGCGGAGGCCCGCGGGCGTCGAGCAGCTCTCCTTCGAGGAGACGGGCGCGTACCGGCTGCTCCTGCCGGCGATGAGCGAGGACCCGAGCGAGCTCCAGGGCTTCTTCGACGAGACCGTGGCGCCGCTCGTGGCATACGACGAGCAGTACGAGACCGAGCTGGTACGGACGCTCGAGAGCTTCCTGGACGCCGACGGCAACGTGGCTCGCACCGCCGAGCGCTGTTCACGCACCGTCACACGATCCGCTACCGGCTCGAGCGCGTCCGCGAGCTCACGGAGCTCGACGTGTCCTCCACCGACGGCCGCGAGCGCCTCTCGCTCGGCCTCAAGGCGATGCGGGTCCTCGGCATCCACCCGCCCGGCGGCCCCGCGCAGGAAAAGGGCGCCGAGGCCGGCCGCGTGCCGCGCGAGCACAAGGACCGCTGAGCGACCCGCGCCCGGTGCTACCTTCGCCTCGGCGGTCGCCGATGGGGAGTCGTCTAATGGCAAGACGCGCTGGTTTTGGTCCGCGAGATGGGGGTCCGATTCCTCCCTCCCCAGTCCTCTGATCCGGACTCGGGCCGCCGCCGGCGTCGCCCTCGGACTGGCGAGGCCGATCCCGGCCATCGGAGGTACGCTCAGGTTTCGATGGCTGAGCCCTTCACGGTCCTGATCATGGCCGCCGGGCGGGGTACTCGCATGCGGTCGGACATCCCAAAGGTGCTCCACCGCGTGTGCGGCAAGCCCATGCTCCAGTGGGTCGTGGACGCCGGCCGCACGGCCGGCGCGACGCCGGATCGTCTGCGTGGTCAGGCCGGGCGACGGCGTGGCCGAGGGCTTCCGGACGGCGTAGAGCTCGCCGAGCAGACCGATGGCGAGGGCACGGGCGCCGCGGTGCTCGCCGCCCGGGACGCGCTCGAGGCCGCCGACGGCCCGGTGGTCATCCTGTCGGGCGACCACCCGCTCGTGTCGCGCCGAGCACCTCGAGCGGCCTCCTCGAGGCCCACCGCTACGAGGGGCAGCGGCCACGATCCTCACGACCGAGAAGCTGGACCCCGCCGGCTACGGGCGGATCGTCCGCGACGGCGACGGCGGCGTGGAGCGGATCGTGGAGACGAAGTACCCCGGACGCGGTGCCCGAGGAAGAGCTCGCGATCCGCGAGATCAACCTCGGCACCTACGCGTTCGAGCCGTCGCCCTGGTGTCGGCGCTCGACGCGGTGGAGGCCGAGGACGGCGAGCGCTACCTCACCGGGCGATCCGGATCCTGCGCGAGCGCGACGAGGGGATCGCCACGCACCTGACCGACGACGCCGCCGGCGCGATCGGCGTGAACGACCGCGCCGACCTGATGCAGGCCGAGGCGGCGGCGCAGGCGCGGATCCTCGAGCACCACGCCCGGGAGGGCGTGACCTTCCTGCAGCCCGGGACCACCAGGGTCGAGGCCGGCGTGACGATCGGCGACGACACCATCGTGGGCCCCGGGGTGAGCCTGCTCGGAGCGACGAGCGTCGGCGCGGGAGCCGAGATCGGCCCGCACACGACCGTCCACGACTCGCGGATCGGCGACGGCGCGCCGCGTGCTCACGCCTACCTCACCGAGGCCGAGGTGGGCGCAGCGCGCCAGCGTCGGCCCCTTCGCGTACCTCCGGCCGGGCGCCGATCCTCGGCGAGGGGGCGAAGGTCGGCACCTTCGTGGAGGTCAAGAACTCGGAGGTCGGCGCCGGCGCGAAGATCCCGCACCTCTCCTACATCGGGGACGCCGACGTGGGGGAGGGGAGCAACCTCGGCGCCAGCACGATCACCGCGAACTACGACGGCCGCAAGAAGCACCGGACCACCATCGGAGAGGACGTGAAGACGGGTATCCACACCTCCCTGGTCGCACCGGTCGACGTCGGGGATCGGGCGTACACTGGGGCCGGTTCGGTGATCACCGGGGACGTGCCCGAGGCCGCGCTGGGGATCGGGCGCGCGAAGCAGAAGAACATCGAGGGGTACGCAGACCGCGTGGGAGATCAGGACGAGCCGAAATGAGCAAGGCCCTCGACACCGCAACGGCGCCGACCCTCGGCACAGCCTCACCGCCGGCTACGAGAAGCGCCTGATGGTCACGGCCGGGCGGGCGAGCCAGGAGCTCGGCGCCAAGATCACGAGCCGTCTCGCGCTCGAGCCCGTGGACGCCGGGCTCAAGACGTTCGCCGACGGCGAGGTCTACTGCCGCTACGGCGAGTCGATCCGCGGGGCCGACCTGTTCATCGTCCAGTCGATCTGCGGCTCGGAGCGGCGAGGGCCTCACGCCGAACGACGCGCTCATGGAGCTGCTGCTGATGGTCCACGCCGCCAAGCACGCCTCGGCGCACCGGATCATCGCCGTCTGCCCTGGTACGGATACTCGCGCCAGGACAAGAAGTCCGCCCCGCGCGAGCCGATCTCCGCGCGGCTCGTGGCTGAGCTGCTCGAGGTGGCCGGCATCGATCGGCTCGTCACGATGGACCTCCACGCCGGCCAGGTTCAGGGCTTCTTCTCGAAGACCGGTCGACCACATGACCGCGATGCCGATCCTCACCCGGTTCGTGCAGGACCACATCGGCGACCAGGACCTCGTGATCATCGCCCCGGACGCGGGCCGGGTGAAGCTGGTCAGGAACTTCGCGCGCAAGGTGGGATCGCCGCTGGCGCTGCTCGAGAAGGAGCGCCCCGCGCAGGGCGTGGCCGAGATCGGCCACGTGATCGGCGACGTGTCCGGCAAGACCGCGGTGATCGTCGACGACATCATCGGCACCGGGGGCACGCTCGCGGCCGCCGCCCAGACGGTGATCGACGAGGGCGCGAGCAGCGTCTACGCGGTGGCCACTCACGGGCTCTTCGCCGGCAACGCCTTCGAGACCCTCTCGGCCTCGCCGCTCGAGGGCATCGTCGTGACCGACACGGTGCCGATGCGCGAGGGCGCGCCCGACATGGTGCGTCAGCTCACCTCGGCGGACATCCTCACCGACTCGATCCGGCGCATCTTCCTCGACGACTCGGTGTCGGAGATCTTCGCCGGCGAGAACCAGCTCTTCTAGCCGATTCCGGCATGCCCGACCGCGACGACTTCCTAGCCTGGGTCAAGACCGCGCTGTACGAGGCCGAGCACGCCCTTCACACGGCGACGCGGCACCACGCCGGGCGCTCTGGTCCCGCAACGAGCCTGTGAGCGTCCTGGGTGCGTGGCGCAACGCGCATGGGCAGGCTGAGCTCGACGAGCTATTCACGTCCCTCGGGAAGAGCTTCTCCGACTGCACGTCGTACGCGTTCGAGCTGCAGGCGTATGACGTGATCGGCGACATGGCCTATACCGCCGGCCTCGAGCACACGTCGGCCTCCGTCGATGGTCAGCCGCGCAGCTACACCTTGCGGGCCACGCAGGTGTACCGGCGCGAAGGAGGCGAGTGGAAGGTCGCCCATCGCCATGGCGACACCGTGACCGAGTGACGGTTCCCGATACGGCCGCCTGGAGCCTAGTGGCGGTCGAGAAGGGGGTTTTCTGCGAGGACGAAGACTTCGCAGATCATGTCGGGGTCTTGCTGGTTGCCCGACATGAAGCCGATCACCCTGCGCCCCGTGGCCTCTTCGACGACCTGTGTGAAGCGTTCTCGCATGACGTCCTGGAAGGCCATCCGCTGGCGGATGACGTCGTCGCCGTGGCCGCCGTCGCGGAGCGTCTGCTCGACCCGGGTGAAGCCGCCGCGCAGCAGGCAGACGACCAGATCGCCGTTGACGTAGGTCTTGGTCTTGTCGGGGCCGCGCCCGTAGAACTCCTTGAGCAGCGCCACGATCCCGTCGGAGATGGCGGTGCGGATCGTCGCCGGTCGGATCGGCCGCCGCTTGCGTCCGAGAGGGTGTGAGCTGTGGTGGGCGAGAGGTCCTCCACGGTCGACACCTTAGCCCCGGCTCGCTAGCCTGTGAAGCCCTTCCGCCGCCGGGTTCTTTCACCGTCCTCTGCCTTCCGCGCGGCCTCTGCTCGAGGACGGTCGAGAGGCGGTTCGCGATGGCGGACCCGACAGACGGGAAGCCGCTCGGCGACGAGGTGCTGGAGGCCGTGACCGAGGCGATGGTCGCGATCCACGAGCGCTATCACGGACGCAAGCCGGGGACTGCCCATACGCAGCTGATGGGCGACGACATGCTCGCCTGCATGTTCGGTGAGGTCTACACCGACGTCGAGAAGACGATGATCGAGCTCCAGCGCCAGGCGCTGGTGCACGAGACGCGCAGCGCCTTCCAGCAGGCGATGGAACGACGCTTCATCGACGAGGTCGAGCGCATCACCGGCAGGCGCGTCGCGCGCTTCATCTCGACCCACCACGTCGGGCCGGACCTCGAGCTCGAGCTGTTCCTGCTCGAGCCTGCGGGGTCGGGTTGACACGCAGGTAGACAGTTGGTATCACTGTTCTCCACTGAGGGGCAGTTCGGAGGGGTCCCAGCCGCCTTGGGGCAGCGCCAGCTGACTTTCGGAACCGCATTTCGCCGCGCGACCGAAAGGGGGAGCACATGAGCTCCCGACCCGCCGCACCCACCTCTCCCTGCCCGCCCGACGCGGCGCCGCGTCCACAGGGAAACCTGCACGCCCTACGGGCACCGAGAGCAGCTGCGATGCCGCTCGGCAGCGCCCCCATGGCCTCGGGTTGGCCCGAGCTCGGCGAGGCCGCTGACAGGGGCGAGCAAGGCACCATCTCAAGCGAGCTGACCAGACGCATCGCCGGCCTCCTGCGCAACCACACCGGTCGAGGAGCAACCACGGCAAAGGCGGCGATCACCTCGGACCTGGTCGTGGTGACGCTCGCAGACTCCCTCACCTCACTCGAGAGACAGCTCACCGCGAGCGGACACGGCGAACTGGTCACGCAAGGGCGCCGCGCAATTCACGATGGGATGCGCCTCGAGGCCACCGCGATCGTCGAGGAGCTCACCGACAGGCACGTCGCCGCCTACCTCACCGCCCAACAGGACGAGGCCGACCTGGCGCTGCTCGTGTTCTACCTCGCGCCGTCGCAGCCGAGCACCGGTGGCGCATGATTGAAGACGACATACTCGCGCTGCTCGAGAGCGACTCCTCAAGGTCGAGGCAAGACTCGACTAGTCGTCTCGCCCTGACTCAGACTGAGCTGCTGCTCGAGCGCCCGGGCGAACTCGACCGGCTCGAGTCGTCCGCGGGCCCCGCCCGATACAACGCCTCTTCGAGATAACCGGCACCGACGCGGTCCTCCCCTTCATCGACCGTTACAGCCCTCACCTGTTACGGGTCGAGGCGCAGCTCGTCGACTAGCGCGTCCGGGGGCCGGCACTGGCTTGGCCTCCTCCGACCGGCTCTGCGTATCGGTCGTCGCGGGGGTCGCCGCCAATGACCGTCTCCCATTCCGCGTTTCCGCAGTTGGGGCAAAGCGGCAGGGCGGTACGCACGACTTCGATCTGGTTGGCGCAGTTGCTGCAGCGGTAGGTGCCCGGGTTGTGGCGGCGCCATCAGAGCCGTCAGCAGCGCCGCGACCTCGTCGAGGCTGAGCGGCCTCCCAGTAGACGCCGGGATCCTCGGACAGGTCGAGGTCGTCGTCGGGTCGAGCTGTAGATCCGGCTCGAGGCATGTGGTCGCGTCGCACCTTCGTGAGCCGCAAGCCCTGGTGCTCCGCGACCGGCCGAGATGGTGCTCGCGGGTGCTGCCCCAGAGGACTAGTGGGCGACAGGAAGCCCGGACATGGCGCTCTTCGGTGGCCATTGCTGCCTTTCGTTCGCGGACGGTGCGATCACGAAAGTCAGCCGGCGCTGCCCCAGCTGTGGGACCCCTCCTGCTGCCCTTCAACACGCCAGGTCATACCAGTCTCTCTACCGGGGTGTCAATCCTGCTGCAGGGTGAAAAAGCAGCAAAATCCGAGAGTGAGCACTGCCTACTCCGGCCGCCCCAAGGCCTCTACGGCCTGTTCGCGGGTCTTCCCGAACCTCTGGCGCGCGATCAGCGGCCACCCAGATCGCCGCGGCGGCGCTCACCGCGGGCCTCGAAGTAGGCTCTTTCGGCCTCGCCGAGCTCGGTGGCCGGCGGCTCGCCGAACCACCATTCGCGCCCGATCCGGTGCCAGTTCCGCGTGGCTCCGAGCTGGGCCAGCACCGCGAGGAGCCCGGTCTCCATGCGCCGGCCCATGAGCTCGTTGGCGGGCAGGTTCTCGCGGCGCACCAGCCGGTAGAACTCGGAGCGCGGGTCGGACACGGCGGCGATCGCATCCATCACCCGGGCCGAGTCGACCGTCACCTCGGCGTCCTCCATGTACCAGCCGCCGATCGCGCCGGACGTGCTGCATCAGCTGCTCGGCGTCCACCTTCTTGGGGTCGCGCAGGAAGCCGAGGTCGTGGAGCGCGACCCTCAGCCGCTCGGGGTCGTCGGCGAACACCGCCGCGAGCGCCGCCACCTCGAGCTCGATCTGGTCCGAGTCGAGCTGCTTGGTCATGCCGAAGTCGAGGAACGCCACGCGGCCGTCCGGCATCAGCAGGTAGTTGCCGGGATGGGCGTCGGCGTTGAAGTGCTGCAGGTGGTAGATCGAGCCGAAGCAGAAGCGGAATACGATCTCGCCGAAGCGGTCGCGCTCCGGCGCGGCAGGCGCGGCCACCTCGTCGAAGCCCACGCCGTCCACCCATTCGCTGACGAGCACGCGCGTGGTCGACAGGCGCGTCACCACCTCCGGCACGTGGATGAACGGGTGGTCGCGGTAGCCGCGGGCAAAGGCGCGCTGGCTCTGCGCCTCGAGCTCGTAGTCGAGCTCCTCCATCACACGCTCCTTCAGCTCCTCCGCGGCGGCCTTGGCGTCGAGACCCGGAGCGAGCGCCTTCGCCATGCGCATGATCAGGCCGGCGTTCTGCATGTCGGCACGGATCGCGTCGGCCACCCCGGGGTACTGCACCTTGACCGCCACCTCGCGGCCGTCCGGCAGCGCCGCGCGGTGCACCTGGCCGATCGACGCCGCCGCGGCCGCCTCCCTGTCGAAGCGCTCGAAGAGCTCGTCCACCGGCTCGTCCCACTCCTCGCGCAGCACCCGCTCGACCTTCTTCCAGGGCATCGGCGGCGCCGAGCTGCGCAGCGTGGCGAGCTGCTCCTGGTAGAGCTCGCGGTATTCGGGCGGGAGGAACTCGGTGTCGATGAACGAGGCGAGCTGCCCCACCTTCATCGCCGCGCCCTTCATTCGCCCCAGTGTCTGCACCATCCGCTCGGCCGCCTCGAGGTGGCGGCGGTCGAGCGCCTTCGCCGCCGCCTCCGGGGAGCGGGCGAGGTTTGCGGCGCGGGTCCCGGCGTAGCGGGCCCCCTCCGTGCCCAGCGCCGATCCCACCTCCGCGGTGCGGCGGACGCGTCCGGTCGGAATCGAGCTGTCGTCGCGTTGCGCCAAGCCCTCTCTGAGGATAGGTCGGCCCCTCGGCCCCCGCTACACTGGCGCGCCGGATGGCGGACTCCAAGCGACCCACACTTGCGGTAGAGGAGCGGGCCGAGCGCGGCAGCCGCGCCGTTCGCCGGCTGCGCCGCGAGGGCGTCGTGCCCGGCGTGGTCTACGGCGGCACCGACGGCGACTGCACGTCGTTCAAGGTCGGCCACCGCGTGCTGCGCCAGGTGCTGGTGGACGGCTCGGCGCTGATCGACCTGGCGATCGCGGGCGGCAAGACCCGGCCGGTGATCGTGAAGGACCAGCAGCTTCACCCCGTGCGCGGGGAGGTCATGCACATCGACTTCCTCGAGGTGCGCCTCGACGAGAAGATCGAGGCGCCGGTGGCGCTCCACATCGAGGGTGTCGAGGAGGCGCCCGGCATCAAGGAGGGCGGCGTGATGGAGCAGGTCACGCACCAGCTCAACATCGAGGCGCTCCCCACGGACATCCCCGACTTCATCACCGTCGACGTGTCCGGGATGGAGATCGCCGCCACCATGCACCTCTCCGAGCTCAGCCCGCCCGAGGGCGTGGTCTTCCTGGACGACGCGGAGGAGACGATCATCGCGACGATCGTCGTTCCCACCGAGGTCGAGGAGCCCGAGGAGATCGAGGAGGAGACCGAGCTGGTCGGCGAGGAGGGCGAAGGCGAGGCGGCCGAGGGCGAGCCCGCCGCCGAGGAGCCTCGGGCGGCGACGAGGGCGGCGAGTCCGAGGAGTGAGCCTGTTCCGCCGCCGCCGCTCAGGCGATGGCGGCGGCAAGGTCGACTGGCTCGTCGTGGGGCTCGGCAACCCGGGCGAGCGCTACGCCCGCACGCGTCACAACGTGGGCTTCGAGGTGGCCGCGGAGGCCGCCCGGCGCTGGGGGCTGCCCAAGGCCAAGTCGAAGTACGGCGGCCTGTACACCGACGGCAGGACCGGGCCCGGCGGACCGCGCGTGGGAGTGCTGCTGCCGCAGACCCACATGAACGACTCGGGTCGTGCGGCCGGCCCCGCCCGCGGCGCGCTCGGCGTGCCGCTCGAGCGTGTGGTGGCCGTGCACGACGAGATCGACCTCCCGTTCGGCCGCGTGGAGGAGCGGCTCGGTGGCGGGCTCGCGGGGCACAACGGCCTCAAGTCGCTGAAGCGGGAGCTCGGCGGGCCCGACTTCCGCCGCGTCCGCGTGGGTGTGGACGCCCCGGACTCCACCGATCCGGAGATCGTTTCCGCCTGGGTGCTCGGCCGCTTCAGCGAGCCGCCCGACGAGGTGCGCGCGCTCGTGGAGAGCGCCGCGGACGCGCTCGAGCGGCTGGTCGAGCACGGCCTCGAAGACGGCGCCTAGAATCGTCGGGAGCGAGCCGCGCGGCTGCCCCGGGCGGCCGTTTTCGCATGCTCCGCTCCCTTCTTTCATACGCCCGTGAAGCGCCCGAGGTCAAGGCTCTGGCCGAGGCCGCGCGGCGCGAGCGCCCAGCGTGCGTTCGTGTCGTCGAGCCTGCGCCCCTACCTGCTCGCGTCGCTGATCGACCTCGACGCGGAGCGGCCCGCCCTCGTGGTGGCCGGGGACGACCGCGCCGCGCGCGATCTCGCCGCCGACCTGCGCACCTTCCTGCCCCCGCCCGGTGCGCTTCTATCCCGCCCGCGGCGTGCGCTACGAGTCGCACCTTGCACCGCCCCCGCATCTGGTGGGCCTGCGGGTGGCGGCGCTGGACGCCCTCCTCGGCGAGGAGCCGGCGGTGCTCGTGACCTCGGCGGTGGCGCTCGCCGAGAAGGTGCCCGACCCGGAGCTCCGCCCGCATGGCTTCGAGATCGAGATGGGCGGGCTGCTCGACCTCGAGGAGACCGCCGGCCAGCTCGTGGCCTGTGGCTACCAGCGCGTGGACCAGGTGGAGAATCGCGGCCAGTTCGCGCTCCGTGGCGACATCCTCGACGTCTACCCGGCCACCGAGGAGCGCGCCGTGCGCTGCGAGCTGTTCGACGTGGAGGTCGAGCGGCTCACCTGGTTCTCGACCTTCACCCAGCGCTCGCTGGAGGAAGCTCAGCGCGTGGAGATCGCCCCCGCTGCCGAGCTGGGCCGGAGCATCGCGAGCTGGCCGAGATCGCCGCGTCGAGCGACGAGTCCGAGCGCCCGGACGTGGCCGAGGTGCTCCCTGTGGACCGCTTCTGCGAGCTGCTCGACCTGGTGCCGGAGAACGCGCTGATCGCGGTGGCCGCGGAGGAGGAGCTCGCGCCGTCGCTGCGCGACTACTGGGAGGACGTGACCACCAGCTTCCACGACGAGGACGCGCACCACCTGTACGTGCCGCCCGACCGCCTGGACCGCTCGCTCGAGGAGCGCGCCGAGCTGCGCCTGTCGAGCATCTCCCAGGACCAGCCGCACGAGTTCCGCGCACAGAGCGCGGACACGGCGGCGCGCTCGCTGCGCGACGCCGAGCCGGAGCTCGAGAAGCTTGTGCGTTCGGGCTACCGCACGTTCGTGGCCTGGAACCGTCGCGGCGAGGCGGAGCGCGCGCGCTACAACCTGACCCGCGTCCACGCCGACTTCCTGGACGGCAAGCCGGCTTCCTCGGAGCCCGGGGTCACCTTCGCCCACGCGAGGTTGCGCGAGGGCTTCCTGGCGCCATCGCTCAAGCTCGCGATCCTCCCCGAGCACCGGCTGCTCCGCAACCGGCGCTCCGAGCGCCCGTCCCGGCCGGCGCCGGGCGCGGCGGCGATCGCCTCCTTCACCGAGCTGCGCGCGGGCGGGGCGGTGGTCCACGAGGACCACGGCATCGCCAGGTTCGCCGGTTTCGAGACCAAGACGGTCGGCGGGATCACCCGCGACTACCTCGAGCTCGAGTTCAAGGACGGCGACCGCGTGTTCGTGCCGAGCGACCAGCTGCACAAGGTGGCGCGCTACGTGGGCGCCGATGCGGGTGACCCCCCGCTGTCGAAGCTCGGCGGCAAGCAGTGGGAGCAGATGAAGCTGCGCGCGCGCCGCGCCGCAGAGGCGCTCGCCGGGGAGCTGATCAACCTGTACGCCGAGCGCCGCCGCAGGGCGGGCCACGCCTTCGCCGCCGACGGCGAGTGGCTGCTCGAGTTCGAGGAGCGCTTCCCCTACCGCGAGACACCGGACCAGATAGACGCGATCGAGGCGGTGCGCGCGGACATGGAGGAGGCGCGCCCGATGGACCGGCTGATTTGCGGCGACGTGGGCTACGGCAAGACCGAGGTGGCGCTGCGGGCCGCCTTCAAGGCCGTGGAGGACGGCAAGCAGGTGATGTTCCTCGTGCCCACCACCGTGCTCGCACAGCAGCATTTCGGGACCTTCACCGAGCGCATGCGCGACTACCCGGTGAAGATCGAGGTGGCCTCGCGCTTCCGCTCGCAGAAGGAGGTGCGTGACGCCCTCGCCGAGTTCGCTGCCGGCAAGGTCGACATCATGATCGGCACCCACCGGCTGCTCTCGCGCGACGTCCGACCCAAGGATCTCGGCCTCCTGATCGTCGACGAGGAGCAGCGCTTCGGCGTCAAGCAGAAGGAGCTTCTGCGCCAGCTGCGCCTGCGTGTGGACGTGCTCTCGCTGTCGGCCACGCCCATCCCGCGCACGCTCCAGATGTCGTTGGCGGGGCTGCGCGACATCTCGGTGATCGAGACGCCGCCCGAGGGACGGCGACCGGTCAAGACGTACGTGGGCGATTACGACGAGGAGATCGTGCGGCGCGCGATCGAGCGCGAGCTGGAGCGCAAGGGGCAGGCGTTCTTCATGCACAACCGCGTGACCACCATCGACGAGACCGCCGAGCGCGTGCGGGCGCTGGTGCCCGGGGCGCGCGTGGCAGTGGCGCACGGCCAGCTGCCGGAGGGCGAGCTCGAGCAGGTGATGCTCGACTTCCTGCGCGGCGGGGCCGACGTGCTGGTCTGCACCACGATCGTCGAGTCGGGCCTCGACATAGCCAGCGCGAACACGCTGATCGTCGAGCGCGCCGACGAGCTGGGCCTCGCCCAGCTCTACCAGATTCGCGGCCGGGTGGGGCGTTCGCGCGAGCGCGCCTATGCCTACCTGCTCTACCCCTCGGCGGCAGCCCTCTCGGAGGAGGCGGCGCAGCGGCTCGCAACGCTCTCGGACTACACCGAGCTGGGGTCCGGCTTCAAGATCGCGATGCGCGACCTGGAGATTCGCGGGGCCGGCAACCTGCTCGGGGCCGACCAGTCGGGGCACGTGGCCGCGGTGGGCTTCGAGCTCTACATGGGCATGCTCGACGAGGCCGTGCGCCTGCTGAGCGCGGACTCGGCCGAGGAGGCCGCCGAGCCCGTGCGCATGGACCTGCCCGTGGACGCGTACGTGCCCGGTGACTACGTGCCGTACGAGGCCGCGAAGATCGAACTGCACCGGCGGGTCGCGGGGGCACGGGAGATCGCCGACCTGATCCTGCTGCGCGAGGAACTGCAGGACCGCTTCGGCCCGCTGCCCGAGCCCCTCGACAACCTGATCAAGCTCCAGGACGCCCGCATCAAGCTCGGCCGCGCCGGCGCCGGAACGGTGGACTTCCGCGCCGGCAGGATGGCGGTGGCGCCGATCGACCTCGACTCGGCGGGCGCCCGCGCACTGCGCGAGGCGATCCCGGAGGCCGTGTACGAGTCGGGTCGCAGCACGGTTCGCGTCCGGGTGCCGGAGGAGGCAGCCGACCGCTTCTCCGCGGTGGTGGCCGCGGCCGAGGCGATCCTCGAAGTGGCCACGCGTCCGGATCTCGCGGACTAACGTGCGCGTCGGAGCCGGCGGGCCGCGGGGAGGCGACGAGACGCATTGCTACCCTTCCCCACCGCGCAGGGCACCTGGACTCGCGCCTGCTCTGAACTGCCGCCGGCTTAGGCGGTCTTTACCAACACGCCTTAGACATGCTTCGGATGACTTACGCCCCCATCAGGTCCCTCGCCGGCATCGCGCTGGCGGGGGTCGGTCTCATCGCTTTCACCGGCTGTGGCAACGACGTGCCCACCGGCGCCGTCGCCAAGGTCGGCGACTCCGTGATCAGCAAGTCCGAGTTCGACAAGTGGTTCAAGACCGCCTCGAGCGGCCAGGCCCAGGCCGGCCAGACCGCCGCCCCGGACCCGCCCGACTTCACGGCCTGCGTGGCCGCGAAGGCCAAGACGCCGGTTCCCAAGGGCCAGCCGAAGCCCACCACCGCCGCGCTGAAGAAGCAGTGCAAGACCGAGTACGACACGCTCAAGCGCGAGGTCATGCAGTTCCTGATCCAGGCCGAATGGGTGGAGCAGGAGGCGGACAAGCAGAACGTCAAGGTGTCCGACGCGGAGGTCAAGCGGTCGTTCGCCGACCAGAAGAAGGCCTCGTTCCCCACCGACAAGGCCTACCAGCAGTTCCTCAAGACCTCGGGCATGAGCGAGGAGGACATCCTCTTCCGGGTGAAGCTCGACCAGCTTCAGCAGAAGCTCACGCAGAAGATCACCAAGAGCGCGACCAAGATCTCCGACGAGGACGTCAAGGAGTACTACGACAAGAACCAGAAGCGCTTCGCCCAGCCGGAGCGCCGTGACCTGCTCATCGTGCTGACGAAGACCGAGGCCAAGGCGAACGAGGCCAAGGCGGCCCTCGAGAGCGGCGAGGACTTCAAGGCGGTCGCCAAGAAGTACTCCATCGACGAGGCCTCCAAGGCGCAGGGCGGGAAGCTCCCCGCCGTCGCAAAGGGGCAGCAGGAGAAGGCGCTCGACACGGCCGTGTTCAGCGCCAAGAAGGGCCCGGTCGAGGGTCCCGTGAAGACCCAGTTCGGCTGGTACGTCTTCCAGGTCACGAAGATCACCCCGGCGTCGCAGCAGTCCCAGAGCCAGGCCACCGAGACGATCAAGAACCTCCTGCGCTCACAGCGGCAGCAGAAGACGCTCGACGACTGGATCAAGAACTTCCGCGAGGACTACAAGTCCAACACCCAGTGCGCATCGGACTACGAGGTGGCCGAGTGCAAGAACGGCCCCGATGAGAGCACCGACACCGGCGCGGCGTCGGGTGGCGCGCCTCAGGGCCAAGCGCCCACGCCGCAGACGCCTCAGACGCCCCAGCCTCAGCAGCCGGCGCCCCAGACCCAGCCGTAGGTGGCGCTCTGACGCCCAGCGAGCGGCGGGATCCCCGCGGCGCTCGCTCGGCTCGACGAGATCACCCGGCTGCTGCGGCGCGAGTGCCCGTGGGACCGCGAGCAGGACGAGCGCTCGATCGTGCCGCACACGGTCGAGGAGGCGTACGAGCTGGCCGACGCCGCCCAGTCGGGCGACGACGAGCGGCTGCTGGACGAGCTGGGCGACGTCCTGTTCCAGGTCTACTTCCTCTCGCTGCTCCTCGAGGAGCGCGGTAAGGGGGACCTGGCCGCGGTCGCCGAGCACTGCCGTGAGAAGCTGATCCGCCGCCATCCGCACGTGTTCGGCGAGCGCGAGGCCAGCACCGCCGGCGACGTGGTGCGCAACTGGCAGGAGATCAAGCGCGAGGACGAGCAGGGCGGAGACCCGTTCGGGCACCTGCCTGAGACGCTGCCGTCCACGATCTACGCCAAGAAGATCCTGAAGCGAGCCAAGAGCGCCGGCTACGACTGGCCGGGCGCGGGCGACGGCCCCGGCGAGCGTCTGCTCGCGGCGGTGCGGGAGGCGGTCGAGGCGGGTGCCGACCCGGAGCTAAGCCTGCGCGCCGCCGCGGACACGTACAGGTGCTTCCGCGGCGGCCGTCGCCGAGGCAGAGGCGGCAGATGAGCGAGATTGAGGCGGTGCACGGGCGGCAGATCGTGGACAGTCGCGGGAATCCCACGGTCGAGGTGGATGTGGTGCTCGCCTCCGGCGCGGCGGGGCGTGCCGCGGTGCCCTCGGGCGCCTCGACCGGGGAGTTCGAGGCGGTGGAGCTGCGCGACGGCGGCGCGGCCTGGAACGGCAAGGGCGTTGGCCGCGCAGTGGACCACGTGAAGGGCGAGATCGCCGACCGCGTGCACGGGCTCGACGCAGCCGATCAGGCGGCCGTGGACCGCGCGATGATCGAGCTCGACGGCACGCCGAACAAGGCGCGGTTGGGAGCGAACGCAATCCTCGGGGTGTCGCTGGCGGCCGCGAAGGCCGCCGCGGCAGAGGTCGGGCTCCCGCTCTGGCGCTATCTGGGCGGCGAGGCCGCGCACGTGCTCCCGGTGCCGATGATGAACGTGCTGAACGGCGGCGCGCATGCGGACAACAAGGTGGACTTCCAGGAGTTCATGGTCGTGCCGGTGGGGGCGGGCTCCTTCGGGGAGGCGCTCCGCACCGGCGCCGAGGTCTTCCACGCGCTCCGCGGCAGGCTGCACGAGCGTGGCCTCGCCACGGCGGTGGGCGACGAGGGTGGCTTCGCGCCCGATCTGGAGTCGAACGAGGCGGCGCTCGAGGCGCTCGTGTCGGGCATCGAGGCCGCCGGCTACCGGCCCGGGCAAGACGTGGGCATCGCGCTCGACCCGGCGACCAGCGAGCTCGCCCGCGACGGCGCCTATGTGCTGGAGCACGAGGGCCGCACGCTCTCCGCGGACGGAGCTGGCCGCCTACTGGGAGGACCTGGCGGCGCGCTACCCGATCCTGTCCATCGAGGACGGCATGGACGAGGAGGACTGGGACGGCTGGAAGGCGCTGACCGACCGGATCGGCGACCGCGTGCAGCTCGTCGGGGACGATCTGTTCGTGACCAACACCGAGCGGCTGCGGCGCGGGATCGACTCCGGCGTGGCCAACTCGATCCTGGTGAAGGTCAACCAGATCGGGACGCTCACGGAGACGCTCGACGCCGTGCGCACCGCCACCGAGGCCGGCTACACGGCCGTGATGTCGCACCGCTCGGGCGAGACCGAGGACACCACGATCGCCGACCTCGCCGTGGCCACGGGCTGCGGGCAGATCAAGGCGGGCGCTCCCTCGCGCTCGGATCGGGTGGCGAAGTACAACCAGCTCCTGCGCATCGAGGAGGCGCTGGGGACGGACGCCACCTATCCCGGCCGGTCGGCATTTCGGTAGCGCGGAGCACATGGCGGCGGAGGAACCGGCGCCGGCCGCCGAAGGGGTTGCCCGAATGGCCTCATACGCAGCCCGAGCACGGCCGCGCCGTTCCGGTGGGATCCGCTGGGACCGGGTCGGGCGGATCGCCCTGCTCACGACGCTTGTGGTCATCGTCGGGCTCTACGTGTCGCCGGCGCGCCACTGGATCGAGCAGTCGCGCACGGCCGGGGAGCAGACCCGGGAGCTGCAGTCGACTGACCGGCGAGAACCACGCTCTCAAGCGGCGGGTGAACGCCCTCCGCGATCCGCGGTCGCTCGAGCGCGAGGCGCGGCGGCTCGGCATGGTGCGCCAAGGGAGCGCCCCTACGTGGTCCAGGGCCTCCCGCGCTAGCTCCTAGCCTCGAAGGTCGTGAGCTACGCGCTGGAGAACGCCCTCTTCCAGTGGCGCGAGGGCGAGCATCGGCTTCGCGGCGCAAGTGAGCCCGCGCGGAGCGACCTCGACCGCGCCGCCGATGCCGTGGTGGAGGAGCTGCGCCGGAGGCTTGGCTCGAGCTTCGTGGTGGGAGAGCTCGTGGAGCTCTACGCCGCGGACACCGACTGGGCCACCGGCCTGGCCGGCCGGCACGCCGCCGGCACGGACGCCGCCGCAGTGGTGGACGCCGCGTTCAGCCGCTACGCGCGCGAGGCGTCCGACTTCGCCGGCGGGCGCGCCCGCGAGTCACACGCACGGCCCTGAGCCGCCAGATGCGCTGCGAAGCGCCCGGCTCGGCCGGGTGCGCATCGATGCTTCGGCGCCGTCGTCGTCGCCCGAGCGGGTGATCACGATTCGCTCGGGCTCGACCACGATCGTCACCGGGCCGATGGCCGGCCCAGTGCTCGGCGTAGACGGGGTCGTCCTGCACTGCGGGGTCGAGCCAGAGGCCGTACCCCTCGTCGCCGTGGTCGAACGTGCCCTCGAGCGCGCCTGTCCGCTTGCGCCGGCCGCGGCCGCCGCGCCGTCCGCGCCGGCGCTTGCGCGGCTTGTCGCCGTTCTCCTCGTCGGCCTCGTCGGCGTCCGCTTCCAGCTCGTCCTCCGGCTCGTCGTCCTCCTCGGCCTCCGCCTCGAGGGCGGCGGCGACCAGAGCGTCGTCCTCGGCGCGCAGGTCGGGCTCGTCGAAGTCCACGCCGGCGTCACCTTCGGCGTCGCCGGTGTCGGGCGCCAGCTCGTGATCGCGCTTGAAGGAGCGGATGTCGCCCACTGACACATCGAGCTGGTGGGCGATCCATGCGTCCGTCCGGCCCTGGCGCACCCAGGTCCGGATTTGGTTGAGTTGTGGCTTCAGCGATCGTCGTGCCAAGGGGGGCCGGAGACTACCAAACGGCTTGTCGCCTCCCGCATAGCGGTCCTACCGACTACGGCAGCGGCACGCAGATTGGGGCGGTCGACGCAGGCGCTTGCGTCGCTTGTGAATGCCTGCTTTAGTGGCGTATTCAGTCCTTCAAGGGCAGGGGAGGCACGTAAGCGTGCTCGTTCTCACGCGCAAGTCAAACCAGAGCATCATGGTCGGCGACGAGATCGAGATCTCCGTGCTCGCGATCATGGGTGAAAAGGTGAGAATCGGGATCGAGGCTCCCCGGTCGGTGCCGGTTTTCCGCAAGGAGGTCTACGTCGAGATCCAGCAGGGTCGGCGACCCCGCGGAGGACCGCAAGAAGGTCGACGAGGCTCTGGGCCAGTTGAGCTCGCCGTCGGACGGCCCCGCGCCTAGCAGTGACCAGTCAGCCGGCGATCCGGGCGAGCGTCTCGAACATCGCGATCGTGACCACCACGGCGGTGGCCACGAGCGACAGTGCGAGCAGCGCGAAGCGGAGGCTGCCGGCCTTGCGCCGGCGCTCCACGCGTCGCACGCGCGAACGCTGAGCGGCCGTCTTGCGGAGCCGCTCGCGGCGTACCACCGACTGCTCCGCCTCCTCGAGGAAGGCGCGCTCGAACTGCGCCAGTGACTGCCGCATCCGCATGGGCGCGGAAGGCTACCAGCGGTAGGCAGCGCTAGGCCGTTGCCGTCGCGCGCGCAGCTTCGTCGTAAACGCGCACGAAACGAAGGTACTTGTCGGCGATCTGCTCGCGCCGCGGCCTCGCGCTCGATGCTGCCGTCGAGGAAGCCCTTCAAGGCGTCCCACCAGATGGTGCGACCGATCGCGAAGCCGGCGTAGCCTTCCACCGGCGCCCCCTGGCGCAGCCAGTGCTCGACCTTCTCGTCGTTGGCGCCGCGGCCGAGCACCACGCACACGACGCCCGTCGCGGCCCGTCGCGCCGGGCCGTCTGCGCGCGATCAGCTCGCAGTCCGCCTGCTCGTCGATCGCCCTCGATCTTCCAGATGTCCGCCTCGACGCCCGGCGTCCTGGAGCTCCACGATCGTGCGGCGCATCAGCTCGGGGCGCAGCTCGGCGTCGTAGCGGTCGGTGTCGCCGCCCACCTGCCTCGAGCTGGGCGGCTCGGCCGGCACGAGCAGCTCGAAGAGGAACTTGCGGTCGTGCTCGTGGAGCCAGTCCGACAGACGCTTGAGCCGCTCGGTCTGGCGCTCGTTCATCTCCGGCGTCGCCGTCGGGGTTGTAGCGGACGAGCACCTTCGAGAAGTCGGGGTCGAAGCTGCTCGATGTGCTCGCCGAAATCGTCGCCGTACTCGAAGTCGAACTCGTTCTGGCCGGTCTTCTCGACCGGCATCGCGAGCTTGCATGCCGCGCTCCTTGCGCCTGCTGCGGGACGCGTCGGCGCGCCGAACTGCTCGTCCACGAGGCACGCCGGTCACCTGCGGGTCCAGCCCCCTGCTCGGACGCCTTCAGCATGCCCCTCGAAGATCAGGTGCTTGGCGTCGGCGATCGTCGTCCGTCTGCTCGGCGGTCGGGTCGCCCTCGATCCCGAACATCTTCTTCTGGAAGGACCCGCGGTGGTCGAACGCGAGGATGTAGAGCTTGCCGTCGTAGCCGAGTGCCATGTGGGTGGTCTCCTTGTCGTGTCCCGTGGGATATACGATGCGCGCGTGGAGCACCGCTTCTCCGGCCCCTCCTACACGCTCGGCGTGGAGGAGGAGCTCATGATCGTCGATGCGGAGACGCTCGACCTGTCGAACTCGATCGAGGGTCTGCTCGCCGATCTGCGCGACGCCGGGACCCAGGGCGAGGTCAAGCCGGAGCTGATGGAGTCGGTCTGCGAGATCGCCACGACGCCGTGCCGCAACACGCGTCGAGGTGGGCGAGCAGCTGCGCTCGCTGCGGCGGACGGTGCAGCAGGTGGCCGCGCAGCGCGGGCTCGCCATCGGCTCGGCGGGCACGCATCCGTTCGCTCTCTGGGAGGACCAGCGGATCGTCTCGCGCCCGCGCTACCGCGACCTGATCGCCGGCCTCCAGTTCGTTGCCCGCCAGGAGATCATCTTCGGCATCCACGTGCACGTGGGCATCGACGACCCGGACAAGGCCATCCACGTGACCAACGGCATGCGCGTGCACCTGCCGCTGCTGCTGGCGCTCTCCGCGAACTCCCCGTTCTGGCGCGGCGACCAGACGGGGCTCGACTCCACGCGCACGCCGATCTTCCGTGCCTTCCCGCGGGTGGGCATCCCGCCCCGCTACGACGACTTCGCGGATTGGGCCGCGCGGATCGACTTCATGACCGGCAGCCGAGTGATCCGCGACTACACCTACCTCTGGTACGACGTTCGCCCGCACCCGAACTTCGGCACGGTGGAGGTGCGGGTCATGGACTCTCAGACGCGCGTGGAGCACACCCTCGCGCTCGCGGCGCTGATCCAGGCGATGGTCAAGGAGCTGGCGGAGCACTACGAGGCCGGCAAGCAGCTTTCCCGCTACCCCTACGAGATGCTCGACGAGAACAAGTGGCTGGCCGCTCGCCACGGGCTCGACGGCGAGCTCGTGGACCTGCCGGACATCGGCCGGGTGCCGGTACCGCGAGCTGGCGCGGCGGCTGCTCGACCGCCTCGCGCCGCACGCCGAGGAGCTCGGCTCCGCCGATGACCTCGAGTGCATCGAGGACATCCTCGAGAACGGCAACGGCGCATCGCGCCAGGCCGTGGTCTACGAGGCCAACCACGACCTGCGCGAGGTCGTGGGCGAGATCGTCGCGGCCACGTCCCGAGGCAGGCGGAGCGCGACCGTGCGAGTAGCGGCCGGGCGCGCCCGCGGCGCCGAGTACCCTCGATGGCAGTGTCGCAGCCGGACCTCTTCGTCGTCTGCAAGAACTGCGGGTCGGAGGTCAGCCCGTACGTGACCGAGTGCCCGTACTGCGGACAGCGGGTGCGCAAGCGTGCGCCGAAGATCGACCGCTCGGCGGGGCGAGCCGAGCCGAAGCGGCGCGGCCGCGCGCAAGCTTCCGCGCCTGCGCGCAGAGGAGATCGCGGGATCGCGCCGGACATGCGTCCGTACGCGACACTCGGCCTGATCGTCGCCTGCCTGCTGCTCTCGCTGGTCGTCGCGGCGGAGAGGTGTTCCTGATCGACGTCGGTGGATCGTGATCCCCGTGGCCGACGAGGTCTGGCGCTGGTTCATCACGCCGTTCGTCCACGACAGACCTCGGCTACCAGTTCGCGCGCTGCTGGCCGTCGGCATCTTCGGCACGCTGCTCGAACGCCGCTTCGGACCCGTGCCCGTGGTGGTCGTGTTCGTCCTGGCCGGCGCGGCGGGCGCGGGGCTCGCGGTCCCTCGAGGTGCCGCCGCTGCTCGACGACAGGCCTATCTACCCGGTCTGGGCGCGAACGGCGCGGCGCTGGGGCTGCTCTGCGCCTGGCTCGTGGACGATCGCCTCGCGGCGCGGAAAGGCGACGAGCGCGGCAACGACCTGATGGGCGTCTACGTGACGGCGGCAGTGCTCCTGCTGCTCTCGCTGGCCGTGGTCGAGGCGAACATCGGGGCCGCAGTCGGTGGCGCGGTCGGCGGGTGCCCTGCTCGGACTGGCGCTGCCGCTCTTCACGCGCAAGAGCGCGTTCTAGTATCCCCGCCGTGTTCACGGACGAGCAGGTCGAGGCGGCCGTGCGCGCGCTGTCCGACCCCGAGCGTTTCGCCGGCGCGGAGCGCCGGGTGGCAGCCATCGCGCCGCAGCTACAGCGGATCCTGGCCTACGCGCTCGACGAAGGCGGCTGGTTCGGCGAGGCGCACGAGTCGCAGCTGCGCGAGGCGCTCAGCGACCCGGACCCTGGCGAGCGCGTCGGGCGGCTACGCACGCTCCTGGCCGAGGAGACCCGCATGGGAATGCTGGTTGGCGTGGCCGTGGGCTGGGAACTCGCACGTGAGCTGGACACGACAAACGACGACGAACGGAGGAGATTGACACCATGGACATCCGCTTTCTGGGACACGCCTGCTTCGAGTTGACCGACGGCGACACGCGCGTGCTCGTGGATCCGTTCCTGACCGGCAATCCCAAGGCGGCGGCCGAGGCCTCCGAGCTCGACCCGACTCACATCTTCCTGACGCACGGGCATTCCGACCACTACGGCGACGTGCTGGACATCGCCAAGCGCACCGGCGCACAGACCGTGGCCATCGTCGAGCTGGCCGGCGAGCTCGGCGACGAGGGCGTGGAGAACGTGGCCGACCCCAACCTCGGCGGCACGGTCGAGTTCGATGGCGGCTGGGTCCGGCTCGTCCCGGCGTGGCATACATCGACCACGCCCAAGGGCACGGTGAACACACCCGCCGGTCTCGTGATCAGCCTCGGCGGCAAGATCGTCTATCACCTCGGCGACACCTGCCTGTTCTCCGACCTCCGGCTGGTGCCCGAGCGCAACCCGGTGGACGTGGCGCTGGTCTGCATCGGCGGCCACTACACGATGGACCGCCACGACGCCGCCGTGGCCGCGGAGCTCGTGGGCGCCGGCACGGTGATCCCCTGTCACTACGACACCTTCCCGCCCATCGAGACGGACGCGCAGGCGTTCAAGTCCGACGTGGAGTCGCGTACGGGAGGAAAGAGCACCGTGGAGGTGCTCGACCCCGGCGGCACGTTCTCGGTGTAGAACCTGTCTCAGAACCCTCCGCGGGCCCGAGAACGGCCATGACCGTCGCAGGATCGCCGCCCACGATGCTCGCCGTAGCCACCGGCTACGACTGCGCTCGTGTCCGCCGCCCTGCTCGGTCCTGACCGCCCTCGGCCATCGCGCAGGTTTCGAGACAGGTTCTAGGGGCCGCCGCCGGCGCCGCGCCGGAACCAGACCGAATAGTCCCTCCGGTCGTGCGCCATCAGGACTGTTCCGAGGACGGCAAGCAGCGCGCCGGTCGCGCCGTGGTGGACCCGCTGCCCGGCGATCCACACACGGCGCCGCGCCAGGTCCAGCCCGATCAGGCGATTACCGTGTGTCCATGGCCGCCCTGACATACCGCAGAACTACCGTAAACCGGTTGTCGTGCCGGTGCGCCGTTTGCGCGACGGGCATGCTGCTGGCGCTGGCAGGGTGTGGCGGGGACGACGAGCCCGCCGCCACGTCGGGCGCGAGCACGACCCCCGGAGACCGTCGGTTCCACCGAGAGCGGCGGGCCGCGGCCCGACACCGCTACGGCGGAGGAGCAGCCGGCCTCGACCGATCGACCTCGACGTCTCCCGAGGACGAGGCCGGGGGCGCCGGCGACGAGCTGGCGGCGGAGTCGCCGGCCTTCTTCACCGGCCGTGGCGGGCGTATCACGCCGCGCGTGGTGCGGGTGCCCGCGTTCATCTCGATTCGCGTGGAGCTCCGCTCCGCCGACGGCGGGCCCTACGTGCTCCGGTTCGGGCGCCGGACGCTCTCCGTGCGCGATGAGCTTCCATCGGTCTCGCACAGGTTCGCCGGTCTGCGGCCGGGTCATGCGCTCGTCGGCACGTCCGCCACCGGGACCGGTAACAGCGTGCGCATCGAGGCGACGGCCGAGCCCGGTCCGTAGCGCGGGCCCCGTTTGCGCGGCTCCCGTCAGGTCTTTGGCTGGCCAGCCAACTTACGCTAGGCTCACGCCAGGCTTCAGGGAGCGAACGAGGAGGGAGAGCCGTGACCGACCCCGTCATGCAGCGAAGCGACAGGGAGGACTTCCAGGCCACCAGCGACCCGGCCCTTCAGGAGTCCGCGGATCGCGGTGAGGTGAACCTGCTCGGGTACGACGAGCTCTACAACCTCTGGGAGCGCCAGCAGTGGTCCACCCAGGATCTGGACTTCACGCAGGACCGGATCGACTGGCACGAGCGCATCCCCGCCGAGGAGCGCTTCCAGCGCATGTACGGCCTCAGTTCGTTCTTCATCGGCGAGCAGCGCGTGGCCGAGGAGCTCGGCCCGATGATGCGCGCCGCGCCCACCGAGGAGATGCGCATCTTCCTCTGCACCCAGATCGCCGACGAGGCGCGCCACGTGCGCTTCTTCAACCGCTTCTACGACGAGGTCGGCGTGCTCGAGTCGGACAACCTCCAGGACCGTCTCGCCGAGACCAGCAAGCACCTGAACCCGCAGTTCAACGTGCTGTTCGACGAGATGCTCAAAGGCCGCGTCGACCGCCTGGCCCAGCACCCCGAGGACCTCGAGACGCTGGTCGAAGCCGTCACGCTCTACCACATGATCATCGAGGGAATGCTCGCCCTCACCGGGCAGCACTTCATCACCGAGTACAACGAGGAGCAGGGCACGCTCCCGGGCTTCGTCGAAGGCTTCACCAACATCTCGCGTGACGAGCACCGGCATGTGGCGTTCGGCGCCCGCTTCCTCCGCGACATGGCGCAGGAGGACACCCGCTACCGCGACGCGATCCAGCGCACGCTCGTGGAGTGCGGTCCCGCGGCCGACGGCGTGCTCACGCCACCCTGGTACGACGAGAAGACCGAGCCGGAGGTCTTCGGGTACACGATCGAGGAGACGCGGGCCTTCGCGATGAAGGCCCTCGAACGTCGCCTCAAGGTCATCGGCCTCACGCCCGCCACCGCCTGAGCTCCGCCCCGGTCCGGCGCTAGAACACGCGCCCGCCCAGCGGCACGTCGCCGTCGGGGCGCAACAGGATCACGTTGCCCTCGTCGTCGGGCGCGCCCAGCACCAGCACCTCGGACTTGACCGGGCCGATCTGTCGCGGCGGGAAGTTCACGACCGCCACGACCAGCCGTCCCTCGAGCTCGTCGCGCGAATAGTTCTTCACCTGGGCCGAGGAGCGGCGCACGCCGATCTCCGCTCCGAAGTCGATCGAGAGCTTCCATGCCGGCTTGCGCGCCTCGGGGAAATCGTCGATCGCGATGACGCGACCCACGCGCATGTCGATCTCGAGGAACTGTTCGAAGGTGGCCACCGCGCGCGGCAGCCTAGAGCGCGGTCAGCCCGCGGGCGCGTCCGCCGGTGGCGGCGGAGCGGGAAGCTCGTCCGCCGGCGGGACGGGAGGCACGGTCTGAGGGAGCGCGGCGTCGGCGTGGCCTGCGCGGTGGGGGGCGCAGGTGCGGGGGGCGGTGCCGTGGTGGCGGGATCGCCACGGCCGGAGCCGGCGCGGTGGGATCGACGGGCGCAGCCGGATCCGTGGGCTCGCCCGGCACGGTGATGCCGGGCTGGGTGAGGGTCTCCTCGTCGCGCGGCGGCAGCGTTACCGTGGAGCCGTCTTCCTGGGTCGGTGCCCCGGGCGGCACGGCTGCCGCCGGATCCACCGGCGTGGTGGCGGGGGTCGTCGCCGGCGTGGCCGGCTCGGCCTGCTCGTCCTTCGCGGGCTTGGCGGTGAGCTTCCTGTCCGCGGTCGTGATGGCGGCCTTCGGCTCGGGCCTTGCGACGGCCGGTGCGGCCGGCGGCTGGACTACGGCGGGCTGGGCCATCGCCACCTGACCCGCGGGTGCCGCGTCGCGGTCCCCTGCGTGCTTTACCTCTACGGCGCCTGCCGTCACGATCACGGCGGCGGCCATGCCGGCGGCCGCCTTGCCGGCGAGCGTGGACACGCCGGCTGAAACGGCTCCGCTCGCGGTGATTCCCCCCGCGGCGCCGGCGGCGGCTCCCGCCACTCCGCCCGCGCCGGCGCCCGCCCCGCGACGAAGAGGCCGCCGCACCGGCCGCTCCGCCGAAGCTGAGCTTCGCGATCCAGAGCTTCTTGAAGATGAGGAAGGGCCCGATCGGGTAGACCGCGGCAAGCGCCTTCGAGGTCCGGCGCAACTCCGAGCGGAACGTGCGGCAGCGCTCGCAGGTCTTGAGATGGCGCCGGATCGGAGCCGAGGTCCTGGCGATGCCCTCGGCCACGCTGCCGAGCTCCAGCCGGACCTCGTCGCAGGTGAGCAGGCGCGCCTCGGAGGCCTCCGCGAGCGCCACGCGGGCGCGCACGAGAAGCGACTTCACGCTCGGGACCGTCGTGTCCATCGCCTCGGCGATCTGGTCGTAGGTGAGTGCGTCGATCTCGCGCAGGAGCAGTGCGGTGCGCTGCGTCTCGGGCAGCTCCTGCACGTCGGCGACGATCCGGCGGAACTCCTCACGGCTGTGGACGGTGTCCGCCGTCGTGGTGCCGTTGTCGCGCTCGAACACGTCCATCGTGTCCTGGCCGGTGGGCTGGGGCCGGCGCAGGTGGTTCAGGCAGCGGTTGCGCGCGATCCGGTAGAGCCACGGTCGCGCATTGATCGGCCGGTCGTCGGCGCAGATCGCGTTGAAGGAGGCGGCGAAGACCTCCTGGAGGACGTCCTCCGCGTCCTCGCGCGAGCCGAGCATGTGGCGGCAGAACGCGAGCAGCCGCGGCTGGTAGCGCTGCACGAGCGCCTCGAAGGCGCCGTGATGGCCGCGCCGCATGAGCGCGACGAGCTTCTCGTCGGTCTGGAGCCTGAGCAGGGGCGAGCGGCCCGCGAGCGCGGGGAGCCGTGCCGTGTGTTGGAGTGTGGACGCTTCCAAGGTGCGACGCCCGTAAAGGGATCCCACCAAATGACACCGTGACGGCGCCAAAGTTGCGCTCGTCGTGGCGCGTCAGGCCGGTCCTAGACTAATGCGGCCCGGGTAGCCCAATGGTAGAGGCGGCCGGCTTAAACCCGGCTCACGTGTGGGTTCGAATCCCACCCCGGGCACTCGAACGAGAGCACGCCATCGGCGTTTGAGGCAGCATCCGGGCGGGGACCTCGGTATACAGCGCGGATGACCAAGCTGCTCTTCATGCCCGTGAGCATCATCGCCGGTCTCGCCGCCGGCGTGCTCTCGCGCAAGCTCTTCGACCAGATCTGGGGGATCGTGGACGAGGACGAGCCACCCAAGGGCAAGCACCGCGACGTGCACTGGGGCAAGCTGCTGGCGGCGGCGGCGCTGCAGGGCGCCATCTTCCGCGGGGTCAAGGAAGCAACGGACCACTACAGCCGGCGCGCTTTCGCCCGCACGACGGGCACCTGGCCGGGCGAGGAGCAACCCGAGCCCGAGTAAGGCCGCTCCTTCCGGGGGAATACCGGCCCCCAAACCAGGGGGGATGGGCGACAATCGGAGCATGCTTTCCCTGCTGAGCCGTCCCTTTTCTGCTCAGGGGGCCCGCCGGATGCGGCCGCCGACCGGCGAAAACGTGGATTTTCCGCTGGCGCTCAGCGAACAAAGAGAGATACTGGAATGAAGTGCTAGTGACCAGATGCCACGCGCGCGCTCCCCACGCGAGGCCCCCGGAGCCTGCCGCCGAGGAGAGCTGTCCACCTCGGCGCAATCGCCGATGGAACGTAGACGAACGTCCTACCGCCCCCGCACCTCCGCTTGCCGCGGGGGTGTGAGATACCGAGGACAATCGCATGCACATCCCCCATCCGCTGCGTGAACGGACCCGGGCGCAGCTGGCCCGGTGGGCTGCGGCGATGGCGGTATTCCTCGGCATCGCCGCCGCGCTGCGTAGCGGGTGGCGGACACGGGCCGCTCGCAAGCGCCCTGCGCGAGCGACCACTCGAGGCCCGCGCCGGACTCGCACGGTGTTCAGCCCGAGGCCGTCCTGGGGAGCGAGGACCTACCCCCCGCGGGAACCAGCGATCCGTCCGGTGCGCCCGAGCCCGCCCCGCCGGAGCCGACCGAGCCGGCGCCCGACCCCGGGCCCGACCCCGGCATGGAGCCTCCGGTCACCGACTCGCCCGGCGATGATGGGTCGACCCCCGGCGACACAGCCGAACGAGCCACCGGTCGTGGACCCGGAGCCCGGCACGGGCGACCCCGGGCCGATCGACCCCAGCGACCCCGAGCAGGTCGAGCCGACCGATCCAAGTGGCGCGCCGGCCGAGCGCCCCGTGGCCGAGCCCGAGCCCCCTGTGGAGTCGCCGGCGCCGGCCGAGCCGCCCGTCGGGGATGACGCCTCGCGACCGCCGCCGATCGATCCTGGAAACGCCGCGGGCGGCCCTCCGACTCCGGTCACCGAAGATCCGGGCCAGGCGGCCGACCCCCCTGCCTCCGAGACCCCCGGCACGAGCGTGCCCCCTGACTCGACCACGCCCGGTCCAGACGCGGCTCGCCGAGCCGGTCGCGCGGCGCGACGGGGCGGCGGAGCGCACTGCGCGCTTCGCCCGGCTAACCGGACTTCCCGGCAACCGGCGCGGTGGCCGGAGCGAGCGGCGGCGGCACGACCTCCCAGCCGGCACCCGCGGCGGGCACGGGCGGCTTCCAGCGCGTAGGGGCGAACGAGAAGGGCGGCGACGGCGGTGTCTCGGATCTCGGCGGCGGGGATCGGGCGCCCAGCCGTCCGTGGTGCGGACGGTGCGCGACATCGTGGAGGTGGTGCCGGATTCGCTCAAGGTGGCGCTGGCCGGGCTGGCGGCGCTCTCGGTGCTCCTCGGCGCCGGCTACTTCTTCTCGTCGCTGCGCGCGCGCCGGCTCGCGCGCCAGCGACGTGACCTGCTGCAGGAGGTAGGACTGCTCCAGACCGCGCTGCTGCCGCCCGTGCCGGAGCGGCTTGGAGCGCTGCGCACCTCGGTCGCGTACCGGCCCGCGGACGGGCCGGGCGCCGGCGGCGACTTCTACGATGCCCTCCCGCTCTCGGGCGGGCGCGTGGGCTTCATCCTCGGCGACGTCTCCGGCCACGGCCGCGGCGCCCTCGCACGCACTGCCTTCATGCGCTACACGCTCCGCGCCTACCTCGAGGCCGGCCTCGAGCCGCGAGTGGCGCTGCAGGTGGCCGGGCGCGTGATCGACGAGAACCTCGGCGGGGACTTCGCGACCGTGCTGCTGGCGGTGCACGACCCCGAGACCGGCTCGCTCACCTACGCCACCGCGGGACACCCGGCGCCGATCGTGGTGGGCCCGCAGCCGCACGACCCGGTCACGGCCAGCTCGTCGCCGCCGATCGGCGTCGGCGAGCGCACGGGCCTGCGTCAGACCACCGTGCCGCTGGTGCCCGGATCCGTGGCGTGCCTCTTCACCGACGGCCTGATCGAGGCGCGGACCAAGGACGGCGTGCTCGGGCGCGAGCGGCTCACCGAGCTGCTCGACGAGCTGGGCCCCGACGCGTCGGCCCGCAACCTCATCAGGCGCGCCGCCGACGAGGCGCGCGTCAGCGCCGACGACATCGCCGCGGTCGTGATCTCGCCCACAGCCGGCGTGACGTCCGGGCTGTTCCGCACCGAGCAGCTCGAGTTGTCGGCGCGCGAGCTCGAGGGGCCGATCGCGCGCCGCTTCCTCGAGTCCTGCGGGCTGTCCGCCGCAGAGGTGGACGAGGCAGAGGCCGACGCCCGCAAGCTCGCCGAGCGCTTCGGCGGGGTTGTCCTCCACGTGGTGTTCGGCAACCGCCGGAGCGTCGAGGTGCTGCCGCGCAACGTGGAAAGCATCGAGGCCGCCTCGCGCCGCGCGGCTGCCCGCTAGCGCCTAAGACACACCCCGGGCGGTAAGCATTGACGCAAAGCGTCCGATAAAGGACGCATGAGCAAGCGCCCGGAAGCCGATCGTCTTCGCATGGTCATCGAGACCCAGAGCGAGATCGTCAGCTCTCGGCTCGACGTGGACGAGGTCATGCAGCGCGTGGTGGAGCGCGCGCAGGAGGTCACCGACGCCGCCGCCGCGGTCGTGGAGATGGCCGAGGGCGAGGACATGGTGTACCGGGCGGTCTCGGGCACGGCAAAGCCGTTCCTCGGCCTCCGCGTGGAAGCCGCGTCCAGCCTCTCCGGCCTGTGCGTCGAGACCGGCCAGCTGCTGCGCTCCGACGACGCCACCACCGATCCGAGGACCAACACCGAGATCTGCGTGCGGGTGGGCGCGGTCTCGATGATCTGCCTTCCGCTGCGCCACCGCCAGGGGGACACGGTGGGCGTCCTCAAGGTCTACGCCCCGACGACGGACGCATTCGACACTGCGGACGAGGAGACGCTCGGACTCCTGAGCGGCCTGATTGCCGCGCACCTGAGCAACGCCAAGGACTTCGCGGCGGCACGCGACGAGAGCCGCCGCGACGCGCTGACGGGACTCGGCAACCGGCGGGCCTACGACGAGGCACTCACGCGCGAGGCCGCGCGCGCCGCCCGCTACGGCTCGCTGCTCTCACTCGTGCTGTTCGACGTGGACGGCTTCAAGGCGGTCAACGATCTCCACGGCCACCCCGCGCGGCGACGCGGTGCTCGCCGAGGTCGGCCGGCTTCTCGCGAGCGCCCGCACATCGGACCAGGCGTTCCGAGTGGGTGGCGACGAGTTCGCGCTCGTGCTGGCCGAGACGGGGTTGGGCGACGCCCGGCGCGTCGGCGAGCGCCTGGTCGAGGCGGTGGCGACGAGCGTTCAGATAGCGGGCCAGGCCACGCTCTCGATGGGAGCCGCCGAGGCACGGTCGCTGGATCCGCGCGCCCTCCACACCGAGGCCGACGCGGCGCTCCACCGGTCGAAGCAGACCCGGGCCGAGACGGCGGCGCGGCGCTCTGAGCGCCGCTGGC
Source organism: uncultured Alphaproteobacteria bacterium (assembly GCA_963765945.1). GTDB lineage: Bacteria > Pseudomonadota > Alphaproteobacteria > Sphingomonadales > Sphingomonadaceae > Sphingomicrobium. The sequence continues at coordinate 135,977 of CAVXYS010000046.1, read as the reverse complement.
CCGACCGCCTCAGAGGGTCCGAATGAAGCTCTCGATCGCCGCGGTGACGTCGTCGGGGCGGTCCTCGACGAGGTAGTGCGAGGCGTCGTCGAGCTCCACCGAGCGTGCGTCCGGGAAGAGCTCGCGCCACTGGTCCAGGAAGATCGGCTGGAACACCCGGTCGCGCATGCCCCAGATGAGCAGCACCGGGACGTCCAGCTGTTGCAGCCGCTCGTGGATCGAGGCGATCACAGGGGCGCTCCGGTCGCGCTCGGTCAGCGGGATGTCCCGCTGGAAGGCGAGCGTGCCGACGCGCGACCAGTAGTCCGGGAAGGGCGCCCGGTAGGCGTCCATCATCACCGGGTCGATGTCGCGCCTGCCCATCCCGCCGGGGATCGACTCCACGAAGAGGTTGCCGCCGAGGGCCAGGATCTCGCCCAGCCCCTCGTTCCGGAACTCGCGGACGAACGGGGGCAGGAAGCTCGGCAGCTCCCAGGCCCAGGTGTTCATGAGCACCAGCCGCGCGAAGGCGGTCGAGCCGCTCCAGCATGCTGCCGATGCCGATCGGCCCGCCCCAGTCGTGCGCCACCAGCACCACGTCGCGGAGGTCGAGCGCGTCGATCAGCGCGAGCGCGTTGTCGATATGGCGGCGCAGGCTGTATGCGGACAGGTGCGGGGGCTTGTCGGAGCGGCCGAACCCCATGTGGTCGAACGCCACGCAACGGTGGCCGGCCGCCGGAAGGTCGCGGAGCTGGTGCCGCCAGAGGTAGCTCCACGTGGGGTTGCCGTGGACCAGCAGCAGGGGCGCGGCGTCCCGAGGACCCTCGTCCACGTAGTGCAGCCGGACCGAGTCGGACTGCACGTAGCCGGCGGCAAACGGAAAGGTGCCCTCGAAGTTGCCGTCGAGGGATTGGCTCATGGCCCGGGACATATAGCAATCGGATAGCCTCGCGCCCGTGTCCACCGAGACGCAGACCGAGCAGCGAGTGGGTCTCCACGGCGGCCGTCTCGTGGCCAAGCGCCTCAAGGCCCACGGCGTCACCAAGCTCTTCACCCTCTCCGGCGGCCACCTCTTCTCGATCTACGACGGCTGCCGCGAGGAGGGCATCGACATCGTCGACGTCCGCCACGAGCAGACGGCCGTGTTCGCCGCCGAGGGCTGGGCCAAGGCCACGCGCGAACCGGGGGTGTGCGCGCTCACGGCCGGCCCCGGGGTAACGAACGGGATGAGCGGCATGGCCTCCGCGCTCCAGAACGGCTCGCCGACTGCTCGTGCTCGGGGGCGGGCGCCGGCGCTGCGCTGGGGGCAGGGCTCGCTCCAGGAGATCGACCACGTGCCCTTCGTGGCCCCGGTGACCAAGCTGGCCCGGACCGCGGAGTCCACGGCCGACATCCCGGGACTGGTGGACGCCGCGCTGCGCGCGGCGCCGGAGCCGCCCACCGGGCCGACCTTCCTCGACTTCCCGCTCGACCACGTGTTCATGGAGGCCGAGGTGGACGCCGACACGCCCGGCGAGCTGCCGGACCCGGCCGACGCCGCGCCGGCGGCGCGGCGACGCGATCGAGCGCGCCGCCGAGCTGCTGCGGGGCGCCGAGCGGCCGGTGATCATGGCCGGCACCGGGCTGTACTGGGCCCGCGGCGAGGCACGCGCTGCGCGCGCTGGCCGAGGAGCTCCAGATCCCCGTGTTCCTGAACGGCCTCGCCCGCGGCTGCGTGCCGGCGGACCACCCGCAGTTCTTCTCGCGCGCGCGCGGGACCGGGCTCAAGGGCGCCGACGTCGCGCTCGTGGTCGGCGTGCCGATGGACTTCCGCCTGGGCTTCGGCGGCTCCTTCGGCGACGACACCGAGATCGTGATCGTGGGCTCGGCGCCGCCGGAGCGCCCGCACCCGCGCGCGGTGGCGGCGGAGCTCTTCGGCGGCGTCGCGCGCCACGCTCGACGCCCTGCGCGAGTCCGCGGCCGGCGGCCCTGACCGCGCCGGCTGGATCGAGCAGCTACGCGAGGCGGAGAACGAGAAGCGAGCGGGCGAGCAGGACGACCTCAACGACGATCGCTCCCCGCTCCATCCGATGCGCCTCTACCACGAGCTGGCGCAGGTGCTCGACCGCGACGCCGTGGTGATCGGCGACGGCGGCGACTTCGTGTCGTTCGCCGGGCGCGTGATCGACAGCTACGAGCCCGGCTGCTGGATGGACCCTGGCCCCTATGGCTGCCTCGGCACCGGGCCCGGCTACGCGCTCGCCGCCAAGCTCGCCCACCCGGAGCGCCAGGTGTGCCTGCTCCTCGGCGACGGCGCCTTCGGCTTCTCGGGCATCGAGTTCGACACGCTCGTCCGCCACGGCGTGCCGGTGGTCGGCGTGATGGGCAACAACGGCATCTGGGCGCTGGAGAAGCACCCGATGGAGTTCCTCTACGGGCTACTCGGTGGCCGCCGACCTCCAACCTGGCTGCCGCTACGACGAGGTCGTGGCCGCGCTGGGCGGCCACGGCGAGCTGGTCGAGCGACCCGCCGACCTGCGGCCGGCGCTCGAGCGCGCGTTCGCCTCCGGCAAGCCCGCGCTGGTGAACGTGCTCACCGATCCGACGGTCGTCTACCCGCGCAAGTCGAACCTCGCTTAGGGGCGGGGCCCCGTCAGCCGCGCTCGCTGTCGAGCATCGCCATCTGCTGGCGTTGTAGCGGTCACCGGCCGCGGCGTCCGCGGGCACGGCCCGCTCGATGCGCTCGACCTCCTCGGCCGTCAGCTCGAAGCTCGAGCGCGCCCAGCGCCTCCGCGAGCCGCTCGCGCGTGCGGGCCCCCACGAGCGGGATGATGTCCTCGCCGCGCGCGAGCGCCCATGCGATCGCGAGCTGGGCGACTGTGGCCCCGCGCTCGTCCGCGACCGCGCGCAAGGCCTCAACGAGGGCGAGATTGCGATCCACGTTCTCGTCGCTGAAGCGCGGCGCGTGGCTGCGGAAGTCGCCTGGGCGGAGCTCGCGGTCACGCAACCAGTGCCCGCTCAGCAGGCCGCGGGAGAGCACGCCGTAGGCGGTGACCGCCACGCCCAGCTCGCGGCAGGTGGGCAGGATCTCGCTCTCGATCCCGCGCGAGATCAGCGAGTACTCGATCTGGAGGTCCACGATCGGGTGCACCGCATGCGCGCGTCGCAGCGTGCTCGGCCCCGATCTCCGAGAGCCCGATGTGCCGCACGTACCCCGCGTCCACCAGCTCGGCGATCGCGCCCACGGTCTCCTCGATCGGCACCTGCCGATCCAGGCGCGCCGGCCGGTACACGTCCACGTGGTCGGTGCCGAGCCGGGTGAGGGTGTACGCGAGGAAGTTCCTCACCGCCTCGGGCCGGGTGTCGACTCCCCCGAACGCCCCGCCGGGCCCGCGCAAGGCCCCGAACTTGACGCTGATCTTGAGGCGCTCGCGGTCGAGCTCCCGCAGCGCGTCACGCAGCAGCAGCTCGTTGTGGCCCATGCCGTAGAAGTCGCCGGTATCCAGCAGGTCCACGCCCGCCTCTACCGCGGCATGGATCGTCGCAACGCTCTCCGCCCGATCGGCCGGCCCATACATCCCGGACATGCCCATCAGCCCAAGGCCGATGGCGGAGACCGACGGTCCGGAGCTGCCAAGCGAACGAGCGATCACGATGCCTCCTGGGAAGGGATTGAGAACAGGTACCCGGAGTCCCGAATGGAAGGACAGCGGGTTTTTGCCGCCTGAGATGAGCGGGAGACGGGTGGGCAAGGACGCAGGAAGCGGACAGGGCGCAAGCCCGTCCGCGACCGAGGACGCCGCCCACGCGTCTCCCGCTCCCTCAGGCGGTAAAAACGGAGCCGCCCGGAGTCATTCCGGGCGGCTCCAAAACGGCCCCATCAGGACGGGCAGGGGTACGTGCCTTGAAAGGGCCTGGCGGTTCGGACGGCGGGAGGCGCCGAAACGATGCGGCTTCGCCCGAACCTATGTACCGGGCAAGAGCCGACGGCGTTTATGCCGCACGGCTCTCGACCCAGCGCGAGTCGGACTATAGAGCAGAGCGCCGCCGTGGGGAAGGGCTCAAATTGCGGCATTATGAGGCCGCGTTTTGGGGAGTTTCGAGAGCGGCCCCGTGGAGGATGTCGGCCTCGCTCACCGTGGATCTCGTCGAGCCCGAAGGAGTCGCAGCGAGCGGACGAGGATGGCGGCGCCGGCCACGATGGTGGGTGCGCGGTCGGGATGGAGTCCGGTACCTTCTTGCGCTCGCGCCAGCGGTAGGCGGGCGAGCCGGGCGAGGATGCGCTCGCAGGTGGCCAGGGCGAGCCGGTGGCCGTGCACGCGCTCGGGGTCGTAGGGGTCGAGCCGCAAGGTCGATCGCGGCGAGCGAGGTGGCGGTGCCGGCGACCGCGATGCCGCGCTCGACGCGTCGCGCTCACGTCCGGCGGGATTTCGGCGCCGAGTACGCCGTCCACGTCCTGCGCGAGCGCCTCGAGCTCGGCCGGAGCGGGGGGATCGGAGTGGATGTGGCGCTCGGTGTGGCGCACGGCGCCGATGCGTGTGGATACGTGGAACTACGGGTCCTGGCCGGGCTGCCCGACCACGTACTCGGTGCTCCCGCCGCCGATGTCGAACACGAGGGTGGGGTCGTGGGCGGGTCGGTCGCGGGTGGCCCCCAGGAACGTGAGCCGGGCCTCCTCGTCGCCGGAGATGGTGCGCGCCTCGATCCCGTAGCGCTCGCGCAACAGGTCGCGGAGCTCGTCGCCGTTCTCGGCGTCGCGCATGGCGCTCGTGGCCACGCACGCGACGGCCTCGGCGCCGTGGCGGTCGAGCAGCTCGCGGTAGCGGGCCACCGCGGCGCCGCGACTCGCTGAATCGCGTCGTCGCTGAGGCGGCCGTTCGCTTCGAGCCCCTCGCCGAGGCGGGTGACGGTGGTTTGCCGCTCGACCTCTCGAGCTCGCGGCCGTCCACGTCGGCCACCGAGCAGCCGCGACGAGTTGGTGCCGAGGTCGATGACGGCGACGCGCCTGGGTACCACGCGATGTGACCGTACAGGGCCCGCGCCCGCGTTACGGGGAAACCCTGGAGCGCGGCTTGAGGGCGGTGCTCGAGGTTGGTAATCTCGGCGCAGCGACGCGGGGTGGAGCAGTCAGGTAGCTCGTCGGGCTCATAACCCGAAGGTCGCGGGTTCGAATCCCGCCCCCGCTATGTCCCGAAGCCCCCGCTAGCCCGGGGGTTTCGGCTTTTCGGGACCGCGCTAGCCGCTCGTGCTTGGTCCCAATTTGCTCCCGTTCCCTTCGCAGAACTGTCAGCGGCGGAGGTGTGAGCGGGCTCACCGGAGTGCTATTACCCGGCCGGGAGGTTGCGAGCTGTGACGGTGTGGCGGATCAAGGTCAACAGGCCAGGTGAGGATGGCGAGTACTGGGATCTCGCTAAGGAGTACTGCCGGCGCGCCGGGGTCGTGGGCTTGGGCTGGGGCCGTCCCGAGCTGCTTCCCGACGGCGCGTCACTGGAGCAGGTCATCGAGACCATTAGCGCTGAGCCGGATGAGGGCCCGACTGGTCAGCGGATGATTCGGCGCCTTGCAGAAAAAGTCCGAGACCATGATCTGATCTGGACGAAAGAGCGGGCGGGGAACTACTGGCTCGGCCAGATCGAGGGCCCCTGGCGATACGACAGCTCTGACGAGGCGCGTCGGTGGGACATCTACAACGTGCGTCCATGCGCCTGGCTGCCTGAGCCGATGCGCGACTTCGAGGTTCCCGGAGCGGTGGTTCGCAACTTCGCCGGGCCAGGCGAGACGCTGCGGCGGATCAAGGGTCCCTCCGCGGCGGTGAAGATGACTGAGCTGATCTTCGCGCGCGAATCCGATCCTCAGGTGCCTTGGCCTCCCATCGACCCGGAGGACGTCATCACCGACTTGATGGACCCGATCGACGTCGAGGACATCGTGCTGCTCCTGCTGCAGGCAGACGGTTGGCTGCTGCTTCCGTCGACCCGGATGCACGACACCCCCGTCTATGAGGCCGCGCTACGGCACCGCGACGGCGGAGAGCTGGCGGTGGTGGCGGTCAAGAGCGGGGCGAGCAACCCCGTTCCTGTCGCTGAGCTGGCCGCGGCTGCTCGAGGTGCGCGTGCGTTCGCGTACTCCACCCATGACGCTTACAGCGCCTCGCCCGCGGAGCATGGCGTGACTTGCCTCACGCGGCAGGAGCTTGTGGACTTCATGCGGAACAGACCGGAGCTGCTGCCGCCGCGGATCGCTCGCTGGCTGCCCGCGTAGAAGGGACCGCTCCCCCCGGCGAAAGCGGTGCCTTGCCGTGCCAGCGCCGGCGCGCGTGGTGGGTTCCTATGGGTGGCGGCATAGTCATGTGCGTATCCGCACAAGCTCCTATCATCAATGGTCATGAGTGTTCGCACGAGCTATCTGACCGTGGCCACGGTCGCGGAGAGGCTGTCCGTCTCCGAGCTGACCGTCCGCCGCAAGATCCGTAACGGCGAGATCCCTGCCGTCAGGCTCGCTTCCGCCGGCCGCGGCGCCGTCCGCATCCCATCTGACGGGCTCGACTCCTGGCTCCAGTCGGTTAGACAGCCCTCGAACGACCCGGCGGCGGCGTGACCGGCCGGCTACTCCGACAGCCCCACGGCTTCGAGGGCAGCCGCCCGGGTCGAGAAGCTCTGCCGCTTGGCCAGCAGGCCGTCCCGGATTGTCCACACCTCCACAACCTGCACCACGATCTCGCCTCCGCTTGTCCTGGGCACGGCGTGTTGGCGAGAGATGACCATCACGCGATCGTCCACCGGCAGCAGCTCTTCGACTTCTATCTCGACGCTCTCGAACTGCTCGAAGAGGCGCTGGTTGTAGGCGATCACTGCGTCCCGACCGCGGTAGACCCCTGCCTCGGGCGAGTTCGCATAGGTGTGGAACTCGACCTCGGGGTGCAGCAGACCCTCGGGATCGCCAAACGGCTCGCTCTTGGGTCGGGACGCCCATCTGTTGAAGGACTCGTACGACCGCCTCACAAGCTCCACGTTCTCCTGCGACATCGCCCGCCGAGTATCCCGCCTAGGGGTGAGGCCTCCGGCCCGCTGCCCTACGGCGCGTCAGGGCGCGTCGTGGATGATCGCGACGTCGGAGGCACTCGGGGCGCCCTGTCCGATCTCGTCGAAGGTGAAGCTGGACCAGTTCGGCGGGTTAGTGGGCGCGTGGCGGAAGGCGTAGCTAGCCGGTCCGTCCTGAACGGCAAACAGGAGGGACGAACCGGGGTTGACCGTACCGACCATGGCGCACCTTGAGGCACGTCACCGCAGAACTCACCTCGAAGGTCCCACCCTGGCGGAATCTGACTTCTCCCCTCGCGTTTTCGCCCGCCGGTCCGCTTCGGTCCCTGAACCGCTGGCCTAGGCTGCTTGCGGGACAAGGAAGTTCCCTGGACGTAGTCACCCGCGAATGGGGCTGCTGAACGTGCGGGTCTGAGCACAGACCAGGAATGGCCGATCGTTGTCATAGCCGCAGAGCCGGCGTGGCGACGAACCAGCTTGGTACTTGCACCACAAGCCGCGGCGGGAGGACGCCGAGAAGCTCTGGAGGCATTCGGCGGTGCGTCGAGGGAGACCGGCGCGCTCCTCGTGCAACGCGAGCTAGTTGCCGCCGACTAGGTGGATCCACGCGGCCTTTGACGGGCACGTCCGTGCGCTCTGTCTCTGTAAGGAGGACTCGGCGGAACAATCGGGCGAGGGCTTCCCCGCCGACCGAGCGCGCAGCGTAGATCGCTATCGCGCCGAGTCCGGCGAGCGCAGATCCGACCAAGCCGATACGGATCCAGACACGGGCGGTCGAATCGCTGACAGCCACGGGGTTCACTAGCGGACTCCTCGACCGTCCGCTAACCCGAAATCAGCGTCCGTATCCCCCCGATGGTCGACAGATCCCTCGGATCGGTAGAGAAATTGGGCACGCAAAGGCGATAGCGGCGAGTGCTAGTTCCTGAAAAGGTCGTGCTTCCGCCGATCGGGTGCGGACTTGGACGTCCGCCCAGTTACGACCGAGGAGGTCGGTGACTGATGACGAGGGGAACGTGGAAGCGGCGTTTGTCGAGGCGCTCGGTGTCGCTGGCCGCAGCGGTTGCAGCCGTAATGCTGGCCCTGCCGGCGCTCGCCCTTGCCCACCTCGAGCGGCCCTCCTACTGGCCCGACCCGGCCCCCGACAACACCGTCACCCCAGCGGCGGGCGGCGCAGGTGCCGACGGCGCGCTCGCTGGAGCTCGGCGCCGAGCGGCGCCGGACCGGGCGACGTGCTGGTCGTCTGCAAGGGCAAGCCAGGGGGCGCAGTCGCTGGCTGACCTACGCACGTCCGTGCGCGAGGCCCAAGTACGGGCTATCGCCTCCGTCCTAGCCAGCCGAAGATCAAGCTCTCGAAGCACGAGGCAGACCGGCTGCTCGCCATCAACGCCGCGCTGGCGAAGCAGTGTGACTACGACTCGGTCCAGCAGGCGATCTTCGACGCGGGCAACAACGACCGAGTCCTGATCATGCCCGGCCGCTACACCGAACCGGACTCGCGCAGCGCCCCGGAGAACGACCCGACCTGCAACCCGAGCCTGCTCCAGGAGGACGCCAGCGGCGACCTCACCCCGAGCTACGAGTACCAGGTCACCTGCCCGCAACGACCAGAACCTGATCTACGTGCAGGGGCGCGCCGTGGTCGGCGACCCGATGGAGCCGCCGCTCTCAAACCGCCAGGGGATCCCGGCTCAGGAGCTCGGCCCGTGCGCTGCGGTGCAACCTGCAGATCGAGGGCACCGGCCCGAAGCCCGAGGACGTGATCCTCGACGCGGGCACCGACTATGAGGGCACGGGGCCGGCGGCGAAGCCGGGCGGCTACGCCAAGGACGTCGTGCTGCGAGTGGACCGCGCCGATGGCTTCGTCGGGCGCAACTTCCTGACGCGCGGGGCGCAGGAGCACACCTTCTACAACGAGGAGGTCGACGGCATCCTGCTCGACCGGGTGAAGTTCTTCTGGGGCGCCGACTACGGCCACCTGTCCTTCACCTCCGATCACAACCTCGTCGAGAACTGCGAGGGGTTCGGGGCTGGCGACGCGGCCGTGTACCCGGGCGCCGCTCCCGAGACCGGCTCCCAGGCGACGGACTTCTATCCGGACGCGCCGCGGGCCAACACGGTCATCACGAACTGCGACCTGCACGGCTCCACGCTCGCCTACTCGGGCTCGATGGGCAACGCGGTCCGCATCACCAACAACCACATCTACGGCAACACCACCGGGATCTCGAGCGACACCCTCTCGGCCGCCGGTCATCCCGGCTTCCCGGCCGACAGCTCGGAGATCGACCACAACTACATCTACTCGAACAACCTCAACCTCTACACCGCCGACCCGCCGGTCGACCCGCTGGTGGGAGTGCCGATCGGGACCGGGATCCTCTACGCCGGCATGAACGACGCCAGCGTCCACGACAACTGGATCTTCGACAACTGGCGCGACGGCGCGATGCTGTTCGCCGTTCCGGACGCGCTCACCAATGGCGGCGGTGCCGAGGGCGACATCTTCCCCGGCGTCTCGTGCCCGGGCGCGCCGGCCAACGGGTTCTCGACCTCGTGCGGCAACCAATTCTTCCGCAACCACGTCGGCAGGGCGCCGAACGGCTTCCGCTTCCCGCGATGCGATCGACATGTTCGGCAACGTGCACGCCCACGACGACGCGCGGCCGAAGAAGCCGAACGGCAACGACTTCTGGTGGAGCGAGTCTTCCCGTCGAACACCGGGAACTGCTGGTTCGACAACACGGGCTTCGACGGGACCGCGGCCAGCGTCACCGGTCCGGGCGAGGCCGGGCGCCTCCCGGGAGATCCGCCCCAGGTGCTGCCGTCGAACTGCGCCACCAGCGTCGGCAACGCCGACCTCGCCAAGCTCGTCTACCTGATCGACTGCGGGAACGGTCCCGACGAGGACACCGGGCCCACGGACTGCGACTGGTGGAGCCTGCCGCCCAAGCCCGGCACCGCGGCTGCGCAGAGCGCGAGCCTGAGCCGGGCCAGGGCGGCGCAGGCGTTCGAAGCAGTCGCCCGAGGCCGACGCGCTGAGGGAACGGGTCGCCGAGCTGAGCCCTTGACGGGCGTCGTCGCGAGCGGCCTGGCCATGCTCGTGCTCGTCACCGCCGCAGTCGCGCTGTCCGGCGTGCGGAGCGAACGGCGACGGCCAAGGCCGCCACAGGGACGGCGCACCGGTCGACGTCCGGGGCGTCGGCCTGATGCGTGGAAATTCCACGGCCCAGTTCGCCAACTGCGGGGACTGGCGCCTGGGATCGGTGAAGCGGCGCTACGCGACGATCGAGGACATCCGCGGGCAGCTCACTCCCCAGAGCTCGAGATCGGCGGCAGTCCGACCTCTCCGACGAGGCGGCCTACGCGGTCTTCCAACACGCGTGCGCCACCGACTTCTCCGACAAGCTGCGGCTCTACAAGCTCTACGCCCGCGCCCAGGCCTTCGCGCCGTTCACCAAGGACGCGGGCGAAGCCGATCCGACCCCCTGAGCGTCGTTCCACGATGGAATGCTCGGCCGATGTCCGCTGGTCCCGGCTGGCCGGCCTTCAGCGAGCGCGTGTGACGCGTTCGAGTACGCGGGCTGCGAGCGGCATGTTCGGAGTGCGCCATACGTGTCGCTGCTCGAAGGGCCAGGCGTAGATCGGGTTGCCGTCGCGCACCAGCTCCAGCAGGCGTGGTTCGTCGAGCTCCTGGGCGGACCACTCGTACAGGCGCTGCAGCCGCGGCACGATCACCGCGTAGTCGAGCATCCGGCCAAGACGCTGCTCGTCGGCGATGTAGCGCTCCACGTCGAGCGCGAGCGGATAGCGGTCTGGCAGCACGCGGCGGAGTGAGAGGAACACGCCGGCCATCCCGAGCCGGGGGTCGCCGAGCAGGCGGCCGAGCGGAGCGAACCGTCCGAGCGCCAGGCGCGGCGCCGCGGCGAGTGCGTGCGCGTAGAGCACGCGCAGCAGCGCGACGTTCATGAAGAAGCGCTCCGGTGCGCTTTCCGCCTCGGCGAGGTCCCGGTGCTCCAGGTAGCCGGCCACGATGCTCGCGTTGTGCGCTCGGTACCAGTTGCGCCCCGTCGGTCTCGCGCTGAACTCCAGCCAGAGCCGCACGGCCCGCGACGACGGCTCGCCGGCCAACCCACCGAGGAGCGCGATCGTCTCGCATCCGTCCCGCAGCAGTCGCTCGTTGACCGCGCGCCACCACACGCTGCCGGGCGGTGACGCGTCGAGCGGATCGAGCACGCCGCGGCTGCGCCTGCCAGCGCATGAACGACAACGCCGCCCGCCGGAACGGCAGGTGTCGCGGCGCGCGGCCCGTCGGCCCGCGGAACACCCGCGCCATCAACGCAAGTCGCGCCGCCGGATCGTCGCGCACGGCCGCGACCTGCGCCTCGGCCGAGGCGAGCGCGCCTGCGTGGTGGCTCATCGCCGGGTAGTGATAGCCGATTCGCCGAAGACAAGCGCGACCCCGCGCGCGATCACCGCTTTGGACGAGAAGCGGTAGCGGCGCTAGACAGAGCTGAGACTCCCCTGAGCGCGCGCCTGCGGCTCATCGTCAACTCATCAAGGCGGGCGAGGCTCGCGGCCATGAACCGATGGGTCATTGGCACGCTTGGCGGGCTTGCGCTCCTGGCGGTCGCGGGGCTCGTGGCCGTCGGCAACTTCGGCGACTCCGGGGCCGCCAGCGCGAGCGCGCCCGGGCGTTCCCGGACCTGCGGCCGCCGCAGATCACGGTCCTCGACCACGCCGCCCGGGCTCGGCGTCGGGCCTGATCGTCCTCGGCGCCAAGAACCGCTCGCCCGGGCCGGGCGAGCAGGCCGGGCCGCTGATCGTCGACGACCTCGGCCGGCCGGTGTGGTTCCGGCCGCTGCCGCCGGGCCAGGTGGCCAGCGACGTACGGGTCCAGCGCTACCAGGGGCGGCCGGTCCTCACCTGGTGGCAGGGCACGACCCTCGGCGGCGCGGGCCACGGCCACGGCGAGGGCGTGATCGCCGACACCTCCTACCACGTGATCGCCCACGTGCATGCCGGCCACGGCTACTTCGCCGACCAGCACACGTTCCTGCTGACCCCGCAGGACACGGCGCTGATCGAGGCCTACCACGAGACCCGCCGCGATCTCACCTCAGCCGGCGGCCCCGCAACGGCAGGGTCTACGACGGCATCGTCCAGGAGATCGACGTGACCACCGGCCGCGTGCTGTTCGAGTGGCACAGCCTCGACCACGTACCGCTCGCGACAGCTACCAGCCCGCCCCGCGCAACCCGAACACGCCCTACGACTACTTCCATATCAACTCGGTGAGCCTCGCCGCCGACGGCAACCTGATCATCTCGAGCCGCCACACCTGGACCGTCTACGAGGTCGACCGCCGCACAGGACGGATCATCTGGCGGCTCGGCGGCAAGCACAGCGACTTCCGGCTCGGCCCGGGCGTGCGCTTCGCCTGGCAGCACAACCCGGTCCCGGTGGGCAGGACACGCTGCGGATCTTCGACAACGAGTCGAACGGCACGCCCGTCCAGCCGGTCGTCGCGGATCATCACGCTCCGGCTCGACCGGCAGCGAGGACGGCCACGCTGGTCCAGCTCGATCGAGCACCCGGACGGCCTGTCGGCGCCCTCGCAGGGCAACGCCGAGCAGCTGCCGACGGCGACCTGTTCGTCGGATGGGGGCGCCTTGGCAGGTTCTCGGAGTTCGGCCCGGACGGCCGGCTGCTGCTCGACGCGGTCTTCCCGCCCGGCTACGACACCTACCGCGCCTACCGCTTCCCCTGGACGGGCCACCCCACCACGCCGCCGGCGGCCGCGGCGCGACGGGACGGGCCGGACACGTCCGTCGACGCCTTCTGGAACGGCGCGACAGACGTCGCCCGCTGGACGCATCCTGGCCGGCCCCGACCCGGGCTCGCCTGAGCCGGTCGCCTCGGTGCCCTGGAACGGCCTCGACACCACGACCCAGCTCGCGAGGCACGCCCGCTGGGTGGAGGTCGCCGCCGAGGGCGCGAGCGGCCAGACCCTGGCCACGTCGGCGCCGGTGCGCGTAACCGGCTAGCCGCTTTACCGCTCGCTACGCGCCCCCAGCGGCGAAGGTGTCGCACGCGGACGGCTGGCCCTGCTGGAATCCGGTCGTCAGCCAGTGCTGGCGCTGCTGGGACGAGCCGTGGGTCCAGTCCTCGGGCGTGATGGTTCCCGTGGCCTTCGCTGCTGGAAGTCGCTGCCGACGACAGCCGCCGCGCGCAGCGCGTCCTCGAGGTCGGCCTGGCTCAGCTGCCCGCCCCGGTAGCGGGTGTGCATCCAGATGCCGGCGTAGCAGTCGGCCTGCAGCTCGAGGCGTACCGAGCGGGCGTTCGCGCCGGCAGGATCCTGCTGGTCGGTGCGTGGATGCGCTGCATCACGCCGAGGAGCACCTGCACGTGGTGGCCGAGCTCGTGGGCGATGACGTAGGCCTGGGCGAAGTCGCCGAGCTGGACGCCGGCCGCGCGCCCGAGCGCGTCGAAGAAGCGCGTGTCGAGGTAGACGCCGTGGTCGGCGGGGCAGTAGAAGGGGCCTGTGTTCGCGCTCTGCGCGCCGCAGGCGGTGTCGACCTGGTCGCGGAAGATCGTCAGCTTCGCCGGGGTGTAGTCGGCACCGGCGTCCTCGAACTCCTGCCTCCACATGGCCTGGGCGTCGTCGAAGACACGGCCGTGAGGAACGCATCTCCGCCGGTGCCGTCCGGTGAAGCCGGCGGTCGCGTCGCCGTCGGTCGCCTCGGGTGCTTCGGGAGGCGGTCGACGACGTCGGCCTCGGCGAGTCTTGGCGGTCGTTTCGGGCTCGTTCGCTGGTGGCGTGGCCTCGTCCGAGGATCCGCAGCCGACGACCGAGAGCGCCAGGCCGGAGACCACGACGGCGAGACGCAACGCGTCCCTCGCGCGCACGCGCAGACCCTACCGCGGCCAGTTGAGCTGCTCGCCGCGCAGCCAGGCGGCGCCCTGGCTGGACCAGCGCGTCGCGCTCGGCGCCGACCTCGGTCGGCATGTCCGGCTTGATCGTGTAGCCCAGGCCCTCCTGCAGATACGACAGCCGCTGGTAGCCGTCGGGGCGCCGGGCCAGGATGTCGGGATCCAGCTCGACGCTCTCGTGCGGGTTGGTCGGGACGATGAAGTCGCGCTCGTAGACCGGCTGGCGCAGCACCAGTCCCCAGCGCCCGTCGCGGCGCTCGAAGAAGTCGTAGTTGATGCCGATGCAGGTGACGTCGCAGAGCACCCCCTCGACGGGACCGCGCTGCATGATGCGCAGCTTCGACTGGGCGACCGCCCGGTCGCCGTTGATCTCGGTCGTCACTCCGCCGACAGAGTGCAGCATCCGGTCGCCGCGCTCGAAGCCCTTCGTGGCCGCCTCGGCGAACTGCTGCGGGGTGGCCTTGCCGCCCCAGGTGGTCATCATCGCCCCGCCCTCGTGCCAGACCGTGAAGAACCGCTCCCAGTCGCGGTTGTCGCGGAAGAGGCTCCAGTTGTCGACCAGCTCGCGGATCGCGAGCCGGTCGAGCATGCCGTCGTCGCTCATCTAGCCCTCCTCATGTCGGTGGCAGCATCGGATCACGCCGTGCGGCCCCGGTCCACCGGCTCATCGGGGGCGTCGCTGGGGGTGAGCACCAGGTCGCACTCCAGCGAGCACCAGGCGCCCTCGACGCCCTCGGGCCGCTGCGGATCGTCCGCCGAGCGCAGCTCGAACCGGCGCAGCAGCGAGCGCTTGACCGCGAAGACGGTGTCCGACTCGAGGTACGTGCTCCCCTCGTCGAAGATGTGGGTGGTCACCGTCTTGAAGCCCGGGCGCGCGGGCGATCACATGGATGTGCGCCGGGCGCCAGGGGTGGCGCCCGGTCGCGGCCAGCATCTCGCCCACCGGTCCGTCGTCGGGGATCGGATAGGGCACCGGGCGCACGGCGAGGTAGGCGTACGAGCCGTCGGCGCGGGTCGTGAAGCGGCCGCGCAGGTGGTGCTCCGGAGCCTCCGGGTCCTGCACCGCGTACAGGCGGTTGTCGCCGTTCTGCCAGATGTCGAGCTCGGCGCCCGCGATCGGCGAGCCGTCGAGTCGAGAGGACGCGCCCGTGCACCCAGGCGGGCAGGCCGGCCTCCTGCTCGGCGATGTTCGCCCCGTGCTCGCGCAGCGGGGAGCCCGGCACGTAGAACGGCCCCAGGACCGTCGACTCGGTCGCCCCCGCGGGCAGCTCGTGGGCCATCGCGTCGACGAGCATCGACAGGCCCATCGTGTCCGACCAGAGGATGAACTCCTGGCGCCGCTCGTCGGTGATCTGCCCGGTCTCGGTGAGCATCCGGATCGCGACGTGCCACTCCTCCTCGGTCAGCCCGACCTCCGCGGCGAAGGCGTGGAGGTGCCTGGCCAGGCTCTGCATGATCTCCCGCAGACGCGCGTCCGGGCAGGCGTCGAAGCGCTCCACCACCGAGGCGGTGATCTCCGCCGGCGAGGTGCCGTGTGGTTGCTCCGACATTCGCCAGGTCCTTGTTTGTGCGAAGTTCTCGGGCATGAGCGCCTCCAAGCCCCTCGTCACCGGCACCGATTTCATCACGATCGCAACGCAGGACTACGACGCCGCAGCGAAGTTCTACGGCGACGTGCTCGGACTGAGCTTCGGCAAGCGCTGGGGGGACATGCCCGCCGGCGAGTTCGAGACCGGCAACCTGACCCTCGCTCTCCTCCAGACCGATGCGTTCGGCATCGACTTCAAGCCGAACAACACTCCGATCGAGTTCCATGTCGAGGACGTCGCTGCGGCGCGCGCGGAGCTCGAGTCGCGCGGGGTCGAGTTCGCGGCGAGATCCTCGACTCCGGCGTCTGCCACCAGACGTTCTTCAGCGACCCGGACGGGAACGCGCTCGCTCTGCACCACCGCTACGCACCAAAGCCGGCCTGAGCACCTGCTTACAATCCGTGAGTGGCCGCGGATCACAAGCTCGGTGAGGTCGGCACGGAGATCGCTCCGGAGATCGCCCGGGATCCGGATGCCGCGGCGAGAGTCGACGATCTCCTGCGTCAGGTCTGCCACCTCGCTCGCTGCCTAACGGGCGCCGAGCAGGCCGCGATGGCTCTGCACGCCACCGCCGACGACGCCCCGCGCAAGTACTTCAGCCTCAGCGCGGCCTACGCGCCCTGGCGCGACTACAGCCCCGACCCGAAGGGGCTCGGCCTGCACGGCCTCGAGCTCCCGCCCGGCGAGGTCGTCCGGCTCACGCAGGAGGAGGTGGAGGCCCACCCGGCCTGGCAGGCGTTCGGCGACCAGGCTGCGGAGCACCCACCGATGCGCGGCTGGCTCGCAACGGCGGTCTGCGGCGACGGCGGCTACCGCTACGGGCTGCTGCAGCTGTCCGACAAGGCCGCAGGGGCCAACTTCACCGAGGAGGACGGGGCGCGCCTCGGCGAGCTGGCCCAGCTGGTCGGCGCCGCGCTGGACGCGCTGCGCCTGACGCACGAGCGCGCCGCCGCCTAGCCCTTCGCCGGCAAAGAGCGGGCGAAGGCGCCGCCGCCTAGCCCTTCGCCGGCAAAGAGCGGGCGAAGGCGACGCCGCGCGCGACCCACGCCGCGAGCTCCGCGTCGCTCTCCACGCCCTGGGGCGCCACCAGCACCCAGGCCTTCATCGGCCGGCCCGTCATGTCGAAAGGCCGCGTGTGCGGCTGTTCGAGGGCCTCGTCGCCCTGCTCCGTGCCCACGCGCACCATCAGGTCGGTGCGGCTGACGCCGACGGCCATGTTGCCGCCCAGCAAGAAGGCGATCCCCCCGAACATCTCCTTCTCCGTGACGGCGTCCTCGTCGGCTAGCTGCTCGCGCACTCGGTTGGCGAGGTGCTCGTCGTAAGCCATCGCGTCTGCAAGTCTTTCGTACAGACATTTGATGTCCAGCCCCTGCACACATCTCGACCACGTCCAGATCACCGAGCTGCCCGAGGCCGTCGAGGGCTGCGAGGACTGCCTCGCCGGCGGCACGCGCTGGCTGCATCTGCGCATCTGCCTCGAGTGCGGGCACGTCGGCTGCTGCGACAGCTCGCCTGAGCGTCACGCGAGCGCGCACGCGCGCGGGAGCGACCACCCGATCCTGCGCTCGCTCGAGCCCGGCGAGGACTGGTCGTGGTGCTTCGTCGACGAGGTCGCGATGCTGATCCCCGAGGTCCACGGGGAGACGCGCATCCCACCCTCGCCGCTGGCTTGAGCTCGGGCTCGGCTAGCTAGACTCGCGCCGGGATGAGGCCGCTCCGCTACGTCGCCGCCCTGTCCGCCTGCCTTGCCGCCGTCGCCCTGGCGACTTCCGGGTGCGGCAGCAGCAGCAGCTCCAGTGACCTGGGGAACGTGCTCGCCTACGTCCCGGCCGACACGCCCTTCGCGCTCGAGCTGGACACCGACCTGGGCGACAGCCAGTACAAGGCGCTCGACGCGATCCTCAACCGCTTCCCGGGCGCGGACACGATCAGGAGCGTGATCAAGGCGCAGCTCACGAGCGGCGTCAAGGGCGTCAACTTCGACAACGACGTCAAGCCGCTGCTGGGCAACCCGGCGGTGATCAGCGCCACCGACGTCGGCTCCTTCCTGTCCGACTCCGAGCAGGCCGGCTTCGTGGCGGCGCTCCAGGTCGATGACAAGGACGCCCTGCAGTCGCTGATCGACAAGACCAAGCCGCAGAAGCGCGGCGAGGTCGGCGGCGCCACCGTCTACCAGGACGGGACCACCTTCTTCGGGGTCAAGGACGACGTGGTCGTCCTGGCCGGGTCGCGCGCGCTGCTCGAGGCCGCCCTCAAGCGCGCCGACGGCGGCGACCACCTTTCCGAGAGCGACTTCGAGGCGGGCCTGAAGGGCCTGCCCAGCGACGCGCTCGCGCGCGTGTACGTCAACGTCCAGGGGCTGCTGAGCCAGAGCGAGGGCGCCAAGGCCGCCCGCCGGATCCAATGGGTCGACGCCGTGCGCACGCTCGGGCTCACGGTCTCGGCGCAGAAGAGCTCGATCGACGTGGAGTTCAACGCGGACACCAAGGGCGCCAACCTGACCAACGCGGACCTGCCCTTCGCGTCAGGCGACGAGGCGGCCAAGGTCGTCAAGCGCAAGGGCGAGATCGGCGTCGGCCTGCGCAACCCGAGCCAGCTCGTGGCGTTCTTCGAGTCCGCCCTCCAGGCGGTCGACCCGCACACCTTCGGCGACTACGAGCAGGGCAAGCGCGTGATCGCGGCCAAGCTCAACCTCGACATCGACAAGGACCTGATCGCTCAGCTGACCGGGAACCTGTCCGTGTCGGCGACCATCGCCGGCGACTTTGCCGCGCGCGCCGACGTCAAGGACCCGGCCGCGTTCACCAAGACCGTGGACAAGGTCGCGAAGGCGCTGCCGGAGCTCGGCTCGACGCTGGGAGTCGAGAGCGTGCGCCGCAGCGGTGACCTCTACGAGGTGCGCCTGTCCGGCGGCAGCAGCTTCTTCTTCGGGATGGCCCAGGACTCGCTCGTGGTGGGCAGCGATGCCGCACGCGCGCACGCGATCGCGGCTACGCAGCCGGAGGCCGTGCCGGGCGCCAGCGGATCGCTGGTCGTGAGCGCCGACGCCGAGGGCATCGCGCGTCAGATCCTCGCCAAGATCGCGCCTCAGTTCGGGATCCCGGATGCGGTCGTGCCGGTCTTCGCGCGCCCGTTCAACGAGCTGCACGGCTGGGTGACCACCAGCACCGACGGCCTGAAGGGCAAGCTCAGCCTGACGCTGGACTAGGCCCAGGCCTTGAGCAGCGGCAGCGGGTCGATCGGGTGCCCGCCGATGTACCAGCTGCCCACCCAGACCTCGAAGTGCAGGTGCGGGCCGCTCGACTCGCCGGTGCTGCCGACCTCGCCGATCTGCTCGCCGATGCGGACGTGCTCGCCCACGACGACCGTGGTCGAGCCGGTGCGCAGGTGCATGAAGACGTAGTCGTAGTTCTCGCCCTCGCTGTCGAGCACCACGTAGTTCCCGGCCCCGCTGGCCTGGTACTCGACCGCCTCGACGACACCGGCGTGCGGCGCGACGACCGGCGTGCCGCTGGCGGCGGCCAGGTCTTGGCCCTGGTGGCGGTGGCCCTTGCGCTTGGCGCCGAAGCGAGCGTCGCGACCGCCCCAGTCGAAGCTGCCGGCGATCGGGAAGCGGTGTGCGCCAGTGCTCTTGGACGCGCGGCTGGCGCGATCGCGGCTGGCGCGGTGCTTGTGGCGCTTGCGCGCCGGCACGGCCGCACCGTAGGCGGCTCCGCCGCTGCTGCCGGAAGGCGCTGGGGCACCGGCAACTGCTCCCCCGCCCCCACCGGACGCCGCCGCGGCAGGCGGCCCCACGACTGCTGCCACGGCGAGCGCCACGGATAGGAGGGGGATGATGCGGGTGAATCGCATCGCTCCTACCGCATCGGCGGCGGGGGCCGAAGGCTGGCGGGCTGCAACCCCGCTTGCGGAGGTGCGCCTAGCGCTCGGCCATCCGGCTGAGCATCTCGACGGCGCCGCGCTTGTTGAGCGGCTCGTTGAGGTTGCCGCACTTCGGCGACTGCACGCACGAGGGACAGCCGGCCTGGCAGGGGCACTCGGAGATCAGCCGCAGGGCGTCGCCGACCAGCGACTCGAAGCGCTCGTAGCCCACCCGCGTGATGCCGACGCCGCCGGGGTGGCCGTCGTAGATGAAGATCGTCGCGCGGCCCGTCTGCTGGTGGAAGGCGGTGGAGAGGCCGCCGATGTCCCAGCGGTCGCACATCGCGATCAGCGGCAGCACCGCGATCTGGCCGTGCTCGGCCGCGTGGAGCGAGCCCTGCAGGACGTCCAGCGGGAACTCCTCGCGCAGCAGCTCGTCGGGCAGCTCGTACCAGAGCGCCTGGGTCACGAACTGCTGCTCGGGCATGTCGAGCGCGCAGCAGGTCGAGCACGGCGTGGTCCGCGATGCGCTTCTTCTGGTAGGCGATCACCTGCTCGGTCACCGACACGATTCCGAACGACAGCTCGACGCCGCAGCACTCGCGCCGCTCACGCACCTGCTCGATCCAGGTCTCCGACTCCTTCTTCGGCTGCGTGTACCAGTCGCCCTCGAAGGGCCGGACCAGCGCACGGCGACCGGCCAGGTCGAGGTCCTCGACCTCGTAGGGCAGTCCCATGTGCAGGTAGATGGCGCCGGGGTGGACGGCCGAATGCGAGCGCGACGCCTCGACGTTGCCGATCAGCTCGCCGCCGACCGCCTCGACGATCGCCACCGAGTCGGGCGAGGCGGAGCGCAGCGCGATCTCGGCCGCCGGGTAGCCCGAGCCGCGCGGCAGGTAGCGCCCGCCGCGCTCGCGCAGCCGCCCCTGCTTCACCAGCCGCTGCGCGTTCTGCTCCCAGCGCTCGCCGAACACGTCCTCGTCCTCGGGCGTCAGCGGCAGCTCGTAGGCGGCCGCGCGCAGGTGGGCGAGGTGGATCTCCTCGGACTCGTGGTCGAGGATCGCCCGCTCGACCGGCCGCTCGAGGAACTCGTCGGGGTGGCGGCAGAAGAACTGGTCGAGCGCGTCCTCGCCCGCCACGTACATGGCCAGCCCGGCCTCGCGCCGGCCCGGCGCGGCCCCACATCTGGCGCAGGCTGGCGACCGTGCCGGGGAACGTCACGCAGACGGCGGCGTCGAGGTCGCCGACGTCGATGCCCAGCTCGAGCGCGTCGGTTGCCACGACCGCCAGCAGCTCGCCCGTCGCCAGCCGGCGCTCGATCTCGCGGCGCTGGGTCGGCGTGTAGCCGGCGCGGTAGGGGGCGATGCGCTCGGCGGCGTCGGCGCGGCCCATGTCCTCGAGGCGCAGCCGGGCGAAGCGCTGGATCAGCTCGACGCCGCGGCGCGACTTCAGGAAGCAGATCGTGCGCACGTCGCGCGAGACCAGCTCGGCCAGCAGCTTGGCCGCCTCGGACAGCGCCGACGCCCGCTTGCCGAGCTTCTCGTCCACGAGCGGCGGGTTCCACATCACGACCTCGCGCTCGGCGTGCGGCGCGCCGTCGCGGTCGACCAGCAGCATCTCCAGCCCGGTCAGCCCCTCGCCGAGCTGGCGCGGGTTGGCGATCGTCGCGCTCGTGAGCACGAAGCGCGGCTCGGCGCCGTAGGCGCGGGCGAGCCGCCGCAGGCGCCGCAGCACGTTGGCCACGTGCGACCCGAACACGCCGCGGTACACGTGCGCCTCGTCAACCACGATCCAGGCGAGGTTGGCCAGCACGTCTCCCCACGAGCGGTGGTTGGGCAGCACGCCCGACGTGCAGCATGTCGGGGTTGGTGAGGATCAGGTTCGAGCGCTGGCGGATCGCGCGGCGCTCCTCGCGCGGGGTGTCGCCGTCGTAGATCGCGTGGCGCAGGAAGCGCGCCGCCGAGCTCCGCGAGCTTGCGCGCCTGGTCCTGGGCCAGCGCCTTGGTGGGGTAGAGGTAGAAGGCGCGCGCCGAGGGTCGCTCGCGAGCGTGTCGAGCACGGGCAGGTTGAAGGCCAGCGACTTGCCGCTGGCGGTCCCGGTCGTGACGATCGTATGACCCCGCCGGGCGCTCTCGAGGACGTCGGCCTGGTGGGACCAGAGCGCCTCGATCCCGGATGCCGAGAGCGCTTCGCGCAGCGCGGGATGGATGTCCTCGGGCAGGGGCGCGGTCACGCCCGGGCGGGCCTTCTCGCGGGTGGTCGCGACCACCTCGCCCTCGCCCGCCGTTTCGAGCACCGACTCCCATGGGTATCCCGCTTGGACCGCGCTCACGCCTTGCCATAGTACGAACGTGATCCGCCCCTTCCATCACACGCAGTTCCCTGTGGAGCTGTTGCGGGAGCAAAAGCGCGAGCCGGCCACCGTGGTGCTCCCGACGCTCGAGGTGGCGGACACCATCGGTCCGATCGTCGAGCGCCTGCGGTCGCTCGAGGGCGTGGTGGACCAGGTCCTGGTTGTCGACGCGGCATCCAAGGACGGCACGGCGGAGATCGCGGCGTCGCTCGGTGCCGACGTCTATCAGGAGTCCGAGCTGCTCCCCGAGTTCGGCCAGGTGCTCGGGAAGGGCGACGCGATGTGGCGCGCGCTCGCCGTGGCCGACGGCGAGCTGATCGTCTACCTCGACTCGGACACGCGCGACTTCTCGCCGCACTTCGCGACCGGGCTGCTGGGGCCGCTGATCTGCGACGAGCGCAACGTGTCGTTCGTGAAGGGCCACTTCCGCCGGCCCTACGAAGGGGAGTGGGGAGCAGACTCCGGCCGCCGGCGGGCGCGTGACCGAGCTGACCGCCCGGCCGCTGCTCTCCGCGTTCTATCCGGAGCTGGCGGCGTTCATCCAGCCGCTGGCGGGAGAGGTCGCCGCGCGGCGCTCGTTCTTCGACCGGCTGCCGTTTGCGATCGGCTACGCCATCGAGACCTCGATGCTGCTGCACGCGCGCGACCTGCTGGGCGGCACCGAGGGCATGGCGCAAGTCGATCTCGAGGAACGCCGCAACCACCACCAGTCGCTGGCGGCGCTCGGCCCGATGGCGTACGCGGTGCTGCGGGTGATCCTCGAGCGCCTGCGCGTCGAGGGTCGCCTGCTCGACGACCCCGCGCCGCCGTTCCAGACCGCGGACGGCCGGCTGATCCAGGTCGAGCTCGTGGAGCGGCCGCCGTATGCCACGCTGCGCGCTCGCGCCTAGTGGGAATTCGCTGCATATACACAGAC
The DNA here is from genome assembly GCA_963765945.1 of uncultured Alphaproteobacteria bacterium. Lineage (GTDB taxonomy): Bacteria > Pseudomonadota > Alphaproteobacteria > Sphingomonadales > Sphingomonadaceae > Sphingomicrobium. The sequence goes on along the minus strand of CAVXYS010000046.1, from coordinate 113,327 downwards.
CTCGACGGGACGCTCCTCGGTAAGGGGGCGTCGCTCTTCCGCACCGCGGAGGGCGAGTTCACGCTGCTTGCGGCACGGGCCCTGGAGGCCTGCCACCGCGCCGGCGCGGAGGTCGTGATCAAGTCGGGCCGCCGGCGGGCGCAGGTGATGGAGGACGCTCGGCTGATGGGCCAGACGGCCTACATCTTCGAGGTCGGCTCGGGGCTCGTGATCGACGGCGAAGTGACCTTCCTGACCGGCGATCTCCAGCCGCGCGAGGGCGAGACGATCCACGCGCAGGTCGAGCGGTCGGGCGCACCGGGGCTGCTGCTCGAGCGCTACGCCGGACGGCTCGAGCCGCACTCGCCCTGGCACGTCGACCGCGAGGTGTCGCACCTGTTTCGGGGGACGATCGACGTGCGCGAGGCCAACGAGCTGCTCGCCGCGAGGGCCACGGCGGTCTGCGCCTGGTCGACAACGGCGAGATCGAGGGCGAGCTGCACGCCTTCCACCTGATCCCCGCCGCGGCGTCGAAGGCGGGCGCGGTCGCCGCTCACATGCGGGCGCGCGGGTACGAGCGCGAGGAGTGCGTCGCTGTGGGCGACTCGCAGGAGGACCTGGAGGTCGCGCAGGTCGTCGGGCGCTTCTTCCTCGTGGCCAACGCGGACGTGACGGACGCGTCGGGATTCCCGGGCGTAGAGCGCACCGAGGCGGCGATGAGCGAGGGCTTCTACGAGGCCGTCATACGCGCTCTCACAGAGTCGCGCTAGCTCGTAACCGACGTTACAATCACGTGTATCGACTGCCGGGACTCCGGTCCCAGCACCGCGGCGGCGCAAGCCGTCGCACGGGTGAGGCAGCACGGGCGCTCCGAGAGGGGCGCCCGTCGCTTAGGGTCCGTGCATGAGCACGTCTGCGGAGGAAGTAGTCGACGCCATCGGCGCGATCTCGGGGACCCATCCCGGGCATCGAGCGGCACACGCGAAGGGAACGCTGCTAACGGGCACGTTCACCCCCAACGGGAGCGGGCTGACGAAGGCCGCGCACATGCAGGACACGCCGTCGCGGGTGACCGCGCGCTTCTCGAACGGCGGGGGCGACCCGAACATCCCCGACTACGCCCACGAGGGTCGCGGGATGGCGGTCAAGTTCTACGCGCCGAATGGGGAGAAGACCGACATCGTGGCGCTCTCGATGCCCGCCTTCTTCGTGCGGACGCCGGAGGACTTCCTCTCGTTCACCCAAGCCCGTCAGGACCCCGAGAAGCTGATGCCCGACTGGATCGGCGCGCACCCCGAGGCGCTGCCCCCGATCCAGGCCTTCCTGGCCTCCGGGATCCCCGCTAGCTACGCGACCTGCACGTACAACTCGATCCACTCGTTCCGCTGGATCGACGCGGACGGCGGATCGCGCTTCGTGCGCTACCGCTGGGAGCCCGAGGCGGGTGAGCAGACGCTGTCGCCCGAGGAGGCCAAGGAGCGCGGCCGCGACTACCTGCAGGAGGAGATCCTCGCCCGTGGCGAGAGCGCCTTCCGGCTGCTCGTGGTGATCGCGGACGAGTCCGATCCGGTGGACGACCCGACCGTGGCGTTCCCCGACGAGCGCGAGCGGGTCGAGGTCGGCCGGCTGGTGCTGGACGGCCCGGAGCTGGAGCGCGAGCAGGGCGACGACGTGCTGGTCTTCGACCCGGTGCGGGTGATCGACGGCATCGAGCTCTCGGACGACCCGATCCTGCACTTCCGCAGCGAGGCGTATCGGGTGTCGGTTGGGCGGCGCGTCAGCCCCGCGCCGGCCGGTTGAGCGTCTCGCGCCTCGGCACGCCCTCGCCGAGCTCCTTCTGACGCTCGATCTCGGCGTTCAGCTCGGCTCCGAAGAGCAGCGCCACGTTCGTGAGCCACAGCCACGCGACCAGCAGGATGGCTCCGGTGAACGTGCCGTACACGACCCCCACGTCCCCGACCCTCGACACGTACTGCGAGAACGCGAACGACGCGATCAGCCACAGCAGCACGCCGGTGGCCGCGCCCGGTGTCAGCCAGGCAAAGCCGCGGTGCTCGACGTCGGGGGTCACGTAGTAGATCAGCGTGAAGACCAGCATCGCCACCAGCACGGCTCCCGGCCAGCGAGCGACGTCCCAGATGTCGGCGGCTGTGGAGCCGAGCCCGATGAACCCGAGCAGGTCGTGACTGAGGCGGCCTCCGACGAAGACCATGACGAGGCTCACGAGGACCAGGACCATCAGCACGATTGCCAGCAGCACGTCGACGCTCTTGCGCCGCAGGAAGCTGCGCCCCGTCCCGTCCAGCTCGAACACGACGTTCAGCGCGCGACGGGCCGCCTCCAGCGCTCCGGTCATTCCATAGAAGGCCACCACGATGCCGATCGCCAGGGTCGTCGCCGCCGTCCCCTTGCTCTGGAGCGCGCCGCGCAACGAGCGATCCACCGGGTCGACCACCGAAGCCGGCGCGACGTCGCGCAGGTAGTGCACGATCGCGTTGTAGGTCTCGGGGTACTGGCCGATCAGGCCCAGGAGCGATAGGGCGAGCAAGACGGCCGGGAACAGCGACATCAGCGCGTAGTAGGTGAGCGCCGCGGCGTGATGGGTCATCTGATCGTCGTAGAACGACTTCAGCGACCGGCCCAGGACGGCACCCGCGTGGGTCACGGCCCGACCAGCGCCCGCCCGGCGGCCTCGAGGTCCTTCAGCGTCGTCGCCTCCCTTAGCGACGCGAAGTCCAGGATTCGCTGCGCGAACGGGTCCAGGTCGATCTTGCCGACCACGCCGTGGCACGGAACACCCGCCTGGCGGCAGCGGGTCGCCACCTCGCCGACGAGCTTGCCCTGCAGGGTCTGCTCGTCGATGCGTCCCTCGCCGGTGACCACGAACGCCGCGGCGCGCATGCGCTCGTCGAAGCCCAGCGCTCCCAGCACGAAGGCCGGGCCGTCGTGCAGCCGCGCTCCGTACTCGCTCCAGAGCGCCCCGGACAGACCGCCGCCGCAGCCGGTCATCGGCTCGCCGCGCGGGTCGCGGCGCATCTGCGCCGCCTGGCGCTCCAGTCGCTGGGTCAGCTTGCGCACCAGCGCGGCGTCCGCACCCTTCTGCGGCGCGAACACGCGTGCCGCGTCCTCGAACGGCGTGCGCACGTCGCAGAGCAGGTCCATTTCGACGGTCACACCCGCGTCGGCCAGAGCGGCGAGGGCGCCGATCCGCCGTCCGTCGTCGCGGAGCCGCCCACCGTCACGATCACCCGCGAGGCGCCCGCCTCGACCGCGGCGGCGATCAGCTCGCCGGTCCCGCGCGTGGATGCCGCCCAGGCGTCGCGCTCGTCCTCGGCGACCAGGCCCAGCCCGCTCGCCTGAGCGATCTCGACGATGGCCGTATCGCCGTCGTCGATCAGTCCGAACGCCGCCTCCACGGGCCGGCCGAGCGGGTCGCTCACGCGCGCGTGCTCGACCACGCCGGGCAGCGTCGACATCAACGCGTCCAGCGTCCCCTCGCCGCCGTCGGCCACCGGCAGCTCCTCCGCGTCGCGGCCTGCGGCGCGCAGCCCGCGCGCCACCGCCGCGGCCACCTCGCGCGCCGAGAACGTGCCCTTGAACGAATCCGGCGCGACCAGCGCCGGCAGCTCAGCCAACGGCCGCGCGGAACGCCTGCTCCGCCTCGGAGCCATGGACCGCGAACACGATGCGCTCCAGCCCACCCTCGTGCGAGCCGGCCACGCCGACCATCAGCCGCGCCGCCTCGTCGAGCGGGAAGCCGCCAACCCCGGTGCCGAATGCGACCAGCGCAAGCGAGCGGCAGCCGAGCTCCTCGGCAACCGCCAAGGTCGATCGCGTTGCCTGCTCGATGATCGGACCCGAGGTCGGGCCGCCCAGCTCCATGGTCGCCGCGTGTATGACCCAGCCGGCCGGCATGGCACCCGCCGTCGTCGCCACGGCCTCGCCCAGGCCGATTGGCGCCTTCTCGTCGGACTCGCGCTGAACCGACGGCCCGCCGGCCCGCGATATCGCTCCCGCCACGCCGCCGCCGTGCATGAGCCGGGTGTTCGCGGCGTTGGCGATCGCGTCGACATCGAGCTTCGTGACATCGGCAGCGATGACTTCCAGCTCCGGCACCGTTCACATCATGTCGATTTGCGCTATTGCCGTTCGTCGTTAGGTTGAAGCGGCGACACGCGCCGCACAACCGAAGGGAGCAGCGATGCGGTACATGCTCATCATCCTCGGCGACGAAAGCCAGTTCGCGAGCCTGTCCGACGAGGAGCGCGCCGCCAATGGCGCGCGCTGGGCCGACTACACCAAAGAGCTCGTCGACTCCGGCACTTTCGTGTCCGGCGACGGCCTCCAGTCCGTCACCACCGCGACCACGCTGCGCGTAGAGAACGGCGAGCGCGTGCTGACCGACGGCCCATTCGCCGAGACCAAGGAGCAGATCGGCGGCTTCTACGTGATCGAGTGCAAGGACCTCGACGAGGCCATCGACTGGGCGGCCAAGCTGCCCCACGCCGAGCACGGCACCACCGAGATCCGGCCCGTCATGGAGTACGTGGACCCGCGGCTCGCCGAGCTGCACGGGCAGACAGAGGGAGCGGCCTCGTAGAGCGTGCCGCCACGGATTCGGTCGTCGCGGCGGCGTTCCGGGAGGAGTCGGGGCGCGCCGTGGCGACCCTGATCCGCATCCTTGGCGACTTCGACCTCGCCGAGGAGGCGGTTCAGGAGGCCTTCGTGATCGCGGTCGAGCGCTGGCCGCGCGACGGCGTGCCGGACAACCCGGGCGCCTGGATCGTGCGCACCGCGCGCAACCGCGCGATCGATCGCCTGCGCCGTGAGCGCCGCTACGAGGACAAGCTGCGGGAGCTGGAGCTGCTCATGCCCGGCCTTCCTGACGACCCCGTCGACACATCCCTCCCGGACGACCGCCTGCGGTTGTTCTTCACCTGCTGCCACCCGGCGCTGTCGCCGGAGGCGCGCGTGGCCCTGACGCTGCGCAACCTGGGCGGGCTCTCTACCCCCGAGGTGGCGCGCGCCTTCCTCAGCGGAGAGGCCGCGATGCAGCAGCGGCTGGTGCGCGCCAAGCGCAAGATCCGCGAGGCGGGCATCCCGTACCACGTGCCCCCGGACCACGAGCTGCCCGACCGGCTGCGCTCGCTGCTCACGGTGCTGTACCTGATCTTCAACGAGGGCTACCTGGCCACCACCGACGACGCCCTCGTGCGCCGCGAGCTGTGCGACGAGGCGATCCGCCTGGCCAGGCTGCTCGCCGAGCTGATGCCGGACGAGCGCGAGGTGGGCGGGCTGCTGGCGCTGATGCTGCTGCACCACTCGCGCCGCGACGCCCGCGTCGACGAAGGCGGCGAGCTCGTGCTGCTCGAGGACCAGGACCGCTCGCGCTGGCACGCCGACGAGATCCGCGAGGGCGTGGGGCTGGTGGCGTTCGCGGGCCGCGACGGACCGTTCGGCATCCAGGCGGCGATCGCCGCCGAGCACGTGGCCGACTCCACCGACTGGGCGCGCGTGGCGGCGCTCTACGGGCTGCTGGCCGCGTTCGAGCGCTCGCCCGTGGTCGAGCTCAACCGCGCCGTGGCCGTGGCGATGGCCGAGGGACCGCAGGCCGGGCTCGAGCTGATCGAGCCGCTCGAGGGCGGCCGCCTGGAGGGCTACCACCTGTTCCATGCCACCCGAGCGGACCTGCTGCGCCGACTCGGTCGCGAGGAGGAGGCGGCCGCCGCCTACCGCCGCGCCGCCCAGCTCACGGCCAACCCGACCGAGCGCGCCTTCCTGGAGCGCCGGCTGGCCGACCTCAGCGCCTGACGCTGAGGGACTTCGTGGCGAGCTTCGAGCGGTTGCCGGCGCCGTCCGTGGCGCGCAGGTTCAGCCGCACGGTTGGGTGGCGGTGGCGCTTGAGCGCACGCGCGAGCAGCCGCCGCCCCTTGGGCCCCAGGCCGACCTTCACGCGGGTGCGCTTGTTTGCCCGCGCCAGCTTGTTCGCGCGGCGCAGCTTGTAGAGGTGATTGCCGATGCGCAGCCGGCCGCCGGCGACGACGCCGCAGGCCTCGCTGCAGCGCACGTAGACGATGGCGCCGCGCATGCGCAGCACGCGCTGGCGGCCCTTGACGAGCGTGCGCAGCCGCGGCGCGGTCGCGTCGCCCGTCGTCTGCGGGATGCCGACGTCGATCCGGATGATCTTGCCGAGCAGCGAGGCCAGGCTCTGGGCATCGCCCTCGGGGTCGCCCTGGGTCCCGCCGTCGCCGGTCGACAGGTAGAGCCGCTTGTCGCGCCCGAACAGCAGCTGGCCGCCGTTGTGGTTTTGCGCCTGCTGATGCTGGATCGTCAGCAGCGGACGGCGCGTGGCCAGGTCGGAGCGGTCGGGGCCCTCACCGGTGCGGCGGAACTCGTCCAGCTGCAGGTCGTTCGACTTGTTCGTGTAGTAGGCGAACACCCGCCCGCTGGTGGCGTAGTCGGGAGCGGCCGCGAACGCGAGCAGGCCCTGCTCGCCGCCCGCCGTCGTGATCAGGCTGGTCAGGTTCAGGAACTCGCTGACGACGCCGCCCTGGCGGATCATCACGTGCCCGGTCTTCTCGACGATGAAGAGGCGGTTGGTGTCGCCGGGCGCGGCCGCGACGGCCAGCGGCTGGGTGAAGTTGCCGATGCTCGACAGCGCCAGCCCCGAGCCGCTCTGGGTGAGCCGCCAGACCGGTCCGTTCAGGCTCGTCGCGTACAGGTGGCCGGCGCCGTCCTCGCCGAATGCCGACAGCGCCGAGGCGTCCGCGATCTTCGTTGCGGTCCCGCCGGACTCGAGCCGGTAGACCCCCGTGTTGAACTTGCCGAACAGGTAGCGGCCGGCAAAGGCGGGCAGCGAGCTGTCGCGCACCACGTAGCCGCCGATCACGACGTCGGAGTCGCTCGGGTAGGTGTACACCGGGGCGTGGTAGCTCACCGGGATGCAGGGCTCGTTGAAGGCGTTGCCCGAGACGCAGTTCCAGCCCAGGTTGGCGCCGGAGATCGTGCCGGCGGTGACGTGGGTGATCTCCTCGAAGTCGTTCTCGGTGAAGCTGCCGCCGACGTCGCCGACCCACATGTCGCCGTTGGCGCGGTCGAATGACCAGCGATACGGGTTGCGCATGCCGTAGACGTAGATCTCGCCGCGCGCGCCGGCCTGGCCGACGAACGGGTTGTCGGGCGGGATCGTGTACGCAGCGTGCGCCGCCGGCGCGAGCGCGGCGGCCAGCACGATCAGGAGGAGGGCTAGTCGCGCAGTTGATCGATGAGGCATTCCTGCGGGTCCTTGTCGGTGCGCCAGCGCAGGAACTTAGCCCCGTGACGAATCCGCTCCGCCGGTGATGTGGTCGAACGCCACCTCGCAGACCAGCTCCGGTCGCAGGCCTTCCCAAACCAGCTCCTCGTCCGATTTCCAGCGGCTCGGCTCGCCTGAGCCGCGCTCGCCTGTGCGGTACGGCTCGAGCAGCCCGAGCAGCTCCCGCTTCTCCTTCGCCTTGAACCCGGATGTGTGGCCAACGATGCGGAGCTCGCCGCCGCCGGCGTACATGCCGAGGATCAGCGAGCCGACGGTGTCGGGCTCCTTGCCGAAGCGGAAGGCGGCCACGACGGCGTCGGCCGTGCGCACGCGCTTGACCTTGACCATGCCGACCCGCTCGCCGGGCCGGTAGGGCGCGTCGGCCTGCTTGGCGATCACGCCCTCGCCCGTGCCCGCCAGCCACTGGCCGGCGGCGTCGGCGTCGTCGGTCGCCGGGGTCAGCTCGACCGGGTCGCTCACGAGCTTGGCGAGCCGCTCGCGGCGCTCGTGTAGGGAAGCTCCAGCAGCGCGTCGTCGCCCTCGGCGAGCAGGTCGAAGGCCACCAGCGTCGCGGGCGTCTCCTCGCGCAGGCGCTCCACGCGCGAGGCGGCCGGGTGGATGCGCTGCGACAGCAGGTCGAACTCCTGGATGCCGTCGACGGTCACGACCATCTCGCCGTCGAGCACGTAGCGCTTCGCCTTCAGAGCGAGCGCCTGCTCGACGATGTCGGGGAAGTAGCGGTTCATCGGCTTCCCGTTGCGGCTCTGCAGGTGGACCTCGTCGCCGTCGCGGAAGACGATCGTGCGGAAGCCGTCCCACTTCGGCTCGTAGCACCAGCCGTCGCCGGCGGGCAGCTCGCGCGAGCTCTTCGCGAGCTGCGGCTTGACGGGCGGCGAGAGCGGCAGGCTCATCGGGGCGGCGCTCCGGTCCATGATGCGGCGCAGCATCGCGTCGGCCAGCGCGGGTCGGAGCCCGTGCATGATGCGCAGCAGCCGCACGTTGGACGGGTAGAAGACGTCGCGCCTGTCCTTCTCGACGGCCTCGACGATCGCCTCTCCGAGCGGCTCGGCCGGGGCGCGGCGCGCTCGAGGTCGTACCAGTCCGGCATGCGCTCCTTCTCGTGCGCGTGGAGCGAGCTGCGGACCTGGCCGGGGTAGACCATGGTCAGGCCGACCCCGGTGCCCTTGAGCTCGTGGCGCAGCGCCTCTCCGAACCCGCGCTGGGCGGACTTCGTGGCGCCGTAGGCGGCGGCGCCGGGGAAGGAGCGGATGCCGGCGCCCGAGGAGACGATGACCGACGTGTCCGCGCCGCGCGTTCGAGCATGCCGGGCAGCGCGGCCTTGACCGTGTAAACGGTGCCGAGCCAGTTGACCTGCGTGAGCTGCTCGACGAGCTCGATGGGCATCTCGGTGAACGGCAGGTAGTGGGCGATGCCCGCGTTTGCGACGAGCACGTCGACCTGACCGAAGCGCTCGACGGCCGCCGCGATCGACTCGCGATCGGCCACGTCAGCGGACAGCTCGCCGGTGCGCGCCACCCGCCCGACGGTGCAGCCGCGCCCCTCGAAGGCGTCCGCCGCGGTGGCGCCGATGCCGCGCGACGCACCCGTCACGAGCACCCGAGTTCCTGGGCCGAGCTGCACGCGGGCCACAATAGAGGGCCGGGTAGGATGGCCTTCGATGTCTTCCGATCAGGCGACCGTCGCGGAGGAGGAGTACCTCCAGATCATCTACTGGCTCCAGGAGGCCGGGCTGCCGATGACCGGCGCCAACATCGCCCGCGCGATGCAGGTCTCCGCTCCGACCGTCCACGAGATGATCGGGCGCCTCGAGGACGACGGCTACGTCACCCGCGCGGAGGACAAGTCGCTGAGCTTCACCAAGAGCGGCCTGGGCCACGCCGCCCAGATCGTGCGCCGCCACCGGCTGATCGAGCGCTTCCTGACCGACGTGTTCGACATCCCCTGGGATCAGGTGCACGAGGAGGCCGAGAAGCTCGAGCACTGGATGTCGCCCGTCGTCGAGGAGCGCATGCTGCGCGCGATCGGCGACGCCAAGACCTGCCCGCACGGCCACCCGATCTTCGAGGGCGCTCGCGAGCAGGGCGTGCCGCTCGCGGACGTCGAGGAGGGCGCGACCGTGCGCGTGCTGCGCTTCGAGAACGAGGCGGAGGACCTGCTCCACTACCTGAAGGACACGGGGCTCCACCCCGGCCTGGAGGGAAAGCTCGACCAGTCCGGCGACGACGAGATCGTCATCCTCGCCGACGGCACGGAGCACTCGATCACCCGCAGCGTGGCCGAGACGGTGTCGGTCGTGGCAGACCCCTCGCCGCCCGAGCGGGTGGCGCTGCCGGACCAGCTGGTTCTGGGCAAAGAGCGCTACGGCCGCTGACCGAAGCGGGCGCTAGGCCCGCCAGAGCGACCCCGGTGGGGGCCGGACCCGCGCGGGCGGCGCTGTTGCGCTAGCCGCCCGCGGGACTCCGGTCTTCTGGTCTAGCTCGTTGCGGCGGGGGGCTCCGGCGCCGGCGGCGGGGGCGGCGGGGGTACGGATGCCGGGGTGCTGACCGGGCTCTCCTCATTGGCCCGCCAGCCTCCGTAGGTCACTCCGGCCGTTGCGATCAGGCCCAGGAAGATCCCGATCTTGCGGCTGAAGTCGACGTTGACGCCGGCGAATGACGGGAGGTCCGGACCGGGGACGTCGATGATCCGGTACAGGACCAGCAGCAAGCCGAGCGCGCCTGCGCCGAGCAGGATCAGGGCGCCGGGCACGTCATCCGGCAGCGAGTCGGTTGCGCGGGCGACCGGCACGCCGATCGCCACCACGGCGACCAGGAACAGCAGGATGTCGATGAAGCTGAATACCTGCCAGGCGTTGGCGGTGTCGCTGACCGAGATCCCGCCTCCGAGGTTGGAGCTCACCGATGCGCCGTACCAGGGCAGGAACATGACGACGAGCAGGGCAATTCCGCTAGCCGCGGCGATCTGTTCGCCAAGGCTGAGCTTGGATGTGTCCATAGGGGGCCTCCTCCGTTTCTGGCGAAGCATTCGACGCCCTCGGGCAAACCCATGCAAGGGATTGCCCCCAGCTAGACGGACGTTTGACGCGCGCGCAGGTCGAAATAGAGCAACGTCGAGTAGAGCGCCCCGAACGGCTGCACCACGCTGCTGGCGACGATCTCGCCGACCAGTGCCCACACGGCCCGGTCCGCCCGGTCGGCCGCGGCCGTGAAGGGCGCGCCGAGCACCACCACGACGAGCAGGGCGAGCAGGTTGACCAGCACGATCAGGCCGAGCGTCCGCCACCAGAACCCCTGCACGAGCCCAGCGCTCCTGGTCAGCGCGGCGGGACCGTGCGCGCTCTGGAGCACCACCGTCTGCGGCACGAAGTACCAGCGCACGAACAGGTAGATGCCGGGCACGATCAGCACCGCCCCGAGCAGGATGCCGAGCGCCGCCAGCAGCACGGCGAAGAAGATCGGGCTGAACTGCTCGAAGCCCTTGACGATCGCCTCGCGCGCTCCCGGCGACCCGCCGGCCGCGATCGACCGCAGCGCGTAGACGCAGATCGCGGTGATCAGCGGGGCGACCACGAGATAGGAAACGACGGCCGGGATCGCCGCCTCGGCGAACGTCGGCGAGCTGTCGTAGCGGGCGGTCAGCTGGTTCAGGCCCACCCCGTTGACGATCAGCTCCGACGGGATGACCACCAGCGCTCCGAGCGCGAGGAAGGTCCAGAAGTGCCCGAGGTAGACGACCAGCGAGTCCCGCAGCAGCGCGCCCGCGTCGCGCGGGCGCTCGAGCTCGATCACGCACGCGCGGGGGCGTGGAGCTCCCGGTATGCCTCTGCGATGCGCGCGACGCCCTCCTCGATCTGGTCGGGCGGCACGGCGGAGTAGGCGAGGCGCAGCGAGCTCTCGCCGCCCTCGATCATGAAGCCGGTGCCCTTCTCGAACACCACGCCGCGCTCGGCCGCGCCGGCGGCCAGGGCGGCGACGTCGGTGCCCTCGGGGAGGTCGACCCAGAGGAAGTAGCCACCCTCGGGGGTCACGTAGCGCGCGTCGGGCAGATGCCTGTCGAGCGCGGCGCAGGTCGCGTCGCGGCGCTCGCGCAGAGCCGTCTTGACGGTGGCGACGGAGCGGTCGACCGCGCCCGAGTCACAGAACTCGGCGACGATCCCCTGGGCGACCATGTTGGGGAGATGTAGGTCTCGGTGGCGCGCTTGCGCAGCGCCGCGATCAGCTCCTCGGGACCGACCAGGTAGCCGACCCGGATGCCCGGCGCCGACGGTCTTCGAGAAGGACGAGGCGTAGACCACCGAGCCGCCGCCCTCGTCGAGCTCGAGCATCCGCGGGTGCGGCTCGCCCTCGAAGCGCAGCTCGACGTAGGGGTCGTCCTCGAACAGCGTGAAGTCGTAGGCGCGCGCGAGGGCGACCAGCCGCTCGCGCTTCTCCAGCGACAGCGTGCAGCCGGCCGGGTTCTGGAAGTTGGGGATGATGTGGGCGAGCTTCGGCCGCGCGCCCTCTTCGAGAGCGGCCTCGAGCGCCCCGACGTCGATTCCGTCCGCCTCGAGCGGGATCGCGAGGATCTCTGCTCCGAGCTTTGTCAGCGACAGCAGCGTGCGGTCATAGGTCGGCGCCTCGACCACGACCACGTCGCCGGGGCCGACGAGCTCCTGGAACAGGAACGCGTCCGCCTGCATCGAGCCATTGGTCGCGAGCAGCTGCTCGGCCGGCACGCCGTGCTTGTTCGAGAGCCACTCGAGCAGCCGCGGATAGCCCGCCGAGGTGCCGTAGGCGAGCATCCCACCGGGATCGCGTTCGAGCGCGCGCTGGGCCGCGGCGGCCAGCTCGTCGACGGCGATGATGTCGAGCGACGGAGCGCCGCGCGACAGCGAGATGTTGGTGAGCTCGGCCACGGGAGCCAAGATACCGGCCGGTCGCCGACGAGGAGAGCGAGGACGTGATCCTCGCCCGCCTCGCCGACGGCGGCGCGTGTCCTAGAGCTCTTCCCGACCCTGCCGGTCGGCGTACGGGTCCGGGGCGGACGGGTCAGCGGCCGCTTGCTTGCGAGCCACCTTCCTCGCCTGCTTTTCGAGTCGCTTCTCCACGAGCCGACGCTCGCGGTTGAGCTTGGCCATCGTGGTCTTTCGCTTGCCGCTTGAGGCCATACAGGCCCTTAGAGCGTCTGGACGTTGGCCGCCGCGGGGCCCTTCGGACCCTCTTCGGTGTCGTAGCTCACCTTCGCGCCCTCGGCGAGCGACTTGAAGCCGCTGCCCTGGATCGCGTTGAAGTGGACGAACAAGTCCTTGCCGGGCTCATCGGGCGTGATGAAGCCGAAGCCCTTGTCGTCGTTGAACCACTTGACGGTTCCTGTTGCCATTTGTTGCCCCCTCTTGGGGTAGGTGCACCTCGAAACGCGGAGGTGCACGATGGCAACGACTGCGGAAACGCGGAGCACTGCTTTCGGCCGAGCGGATGCCCGACCCGTAGGGGCGAGTCTAGCGTCCCCTGCCGACCCTCACGAGAAGAAGTCCATCAGGGCGGGCACAAGCACGTCCGGCGCGACATCGTGGGTCTGGCCGTCGAGCTGGCGCAGCTGCCCGTGCGGGAGCGCCTCGGCAAGTGCATGGCCGCCGTCGTTGAGCCAGGGCGTGGTGCCGCCAACCAGGACGAGCGCCGGCACGGTCACGGCGGCGAAGCGATCGGGGGAGAGCGGCTTGCCGGACATGCTGTCGCCGACGATGGCGCCGTCGTAGGCGATCGTGTGGGCGACGGCCTCCATGCCCGGCCACATCGGCATGTCGCGCATCGGGGCGACGAACTCGGCGGGCAGCCCGACGGCGACCGTCATGAAGTACTCGACGGCGTCGCCGCGCCGGTCCGAGGACGTCAGCTCGTTCAGATGGTCGACGTAGTCGGCGGGGAGCGGCGGGCGACCGTCGTTGACGACGAAGTTCGGCTCCCAGAGGGCGAGCCGGCCGATGTCGACGCCGGCGGCGGCCGCACGGAGGGAGAGGTTGGCGCCCGAGGAGAGCCCGAGCACCGCGGCTCCCCCTCCGGCCGCCTCGATGACGGCGGCGAGATCCTCGATCTCGCGCTCGACCGTGTAGGGCGGAGTGTCGCCACTGTCGCCGCGCCCGCGGCGGTCGTAGTTGAACACGCTGAAGCGCTCCGCGAGCAGCTCGGCGAAAGGCGTGTTGGGGAGTCGGGTTGAGGAGGCGCCGGCCACGATCACGACGGGCGGGCCGTCCCCGGTCGCGTCGAACGCGAGTGTCGTGCCGTCCTTCGAAGTCACGCGTTTGCATGGCCGGCAAGTTAGTTTCCGGCGTCGCGGAGGTCTTCTCCAAAAGTGCCCAATCGAGATCTCACCAGGGCACTTTCGGAGAAGTGCTGTGGAAGATTCCGAAGTAGCTTGAGCCCCGTGTTCAACGCGAGCCGCGCGGGCTCGACGCGCAGGCTGCTCCGCGTCAAGGACCTGATCGACGCGCACTACGCGGAGCGCCTCGATCTACGCGTGCTCGCGCGAGCCGCCGGGATCTCGACCGCGCACTTCAGCCGGCAGTTCCGGCATACGTTCGGCGAGACGCCGCACCACTATCTGATCAGCCGCCGGCTCGAGCGGGCGGCGGCGCTCCTGCGCAACACCGATCTGACCGTGACGGAGATCTGCCGGGCGGTGGGGCTGCGCAGCGTGGGGTCGTTCACGACGAGCTTCGGCCGCGCGTTCGGGCGGTCGCCGTTGGCCTACCGGGCGTCGCACCCGCCGGACGCCGAGGCTGGACCGGTGCCGGACTGCGCGGTGCGGATGTGGGCGCGGCCGGGGTACTAGAGCCGACGTCCGCTCCGACCTGGTAGACGCCGACCGACGTGCGCGTCCCGGCCCCGTCGGGCGGGCTCATCGCCTCGAGCGCGGCCTCGCTCTCCCGCAGGTCTTCCTCGCTGGCGAACAGGCCGATGAACATCATGCGGCCACCCTCGGGATCGACCAGAAACGTGAGGCCCACGCTCTTGACTCCCTCCGGCGGGCCCGACGGGATCTCCGACTGCAACTGGTCGAGCCCGGCGCGGATGCCCTCGGCCGTGCCACCCTCGAATGTCGTCACTCGTGCAAGCATCGCCGGGTGTTCCTCCTTGGCTCGGTTGGACTCGGTCGGGCAACACTACCTCGGTAGGGTCGTCCGATGGCTTACCTATTGACGCACTTCTGGCCAGGCGGAACCGAGGAGCAGTACCGCGCGACGCTGGGGGCCGTGCATCCTGCGGACGGGCTGCCCGAGGGCCAGCTGTCCCATGCCGCGGGCCCCACCGACGGCGGCTACCTGATCGCGGTCCTGTGGGACTCGAAGGACAGCTCCGATCGCTTCCTCAGCGACACGCTCATGCCGAGCATGCCGGTCGAGGGAGGCTTCGAGGGCCGGCCTGAGGAGCGCGGGGCCGAGGTCTCCAACCTCGAGACCGCCTAGTCAGTCCGCGAGCCCGACGTCCCGCCGCGCCTGGGCGTGGTCGGTGTAGGTCTGCCAGAAGGCGATCTTGCCGTCGCGCACGTCGACGACCCAGCTCGCGGGCATGTCGAGCTCCACGCCGCTCTCGCTGCCCGCGGGCCTTCCAGTGCCCGGTGACCGAGCAGTCTGTCGCCCACGCGCTGGAAGCTCTCGGGTGCACCTCGAAGACCTCCCACGTGACCAGGATCTCGTCGCGCCACCAGCCCGGACCTCGTCCCTGCCCGCGGTACGCCGTGCCCTCCATGACGGCGCCGAAAGGGATCGTCACGACGTCGGGATGGCAGCTCCGCCAACATGGCGTCCACGTCGCCCCTGTTGAAGGCCGCCCAGGTGCGGCGCACCACCTCGAAGTCCTCATCCGGCATGGGCAGCCTCGCTCCGCGATCGTGCTGCGAGAAGGCCAAGGCCCACCACAGTCACGGCGCCCAGCGCGGGAATCGCGCGCCGGGCCGCCGCGGGGAGAGCACCAGCTCGAACAGCGGGGTTGCGTCGCCGATGCGGTCGCCCAGCGGGCCCAACGGGCAGTCGCCGCCATTCATGGCTACCACGAGACCCTCGCCCGCCAAGGCCGCGATCGCCGGCCGCAGGTAAGGGCCCCGCCGCCCGCTGAGCGCGCACCACCACACGTATCCGATCGAGGTCAGGAACCCGAGCGCGATCAGCCCATGCGCCGCCCGCCAGACGACGACCGCGGGTGACAGCGAGGTGCGCACGACATGACCGTAACCGGCCGTGGCGGCTGGGTTCGAGATACTCGCCGCTCGTGTCGCCAACGAGCTCGGATGTCGTGCGGAAGCAGTTCCGCGCCCTCGAGGAGGGCGGGGTGGATGCGGCGGCCGAGTTCTGGGACCCCGAGATCGAGTGGCGGGCGGTCGAAGGCGCTGCCGATGACGTTGGCGTCATACGCGGCCACGATCGGCTGCGGCGCTACTACCAAGACTGGTTCGACACGCTCGACGACCTGCGCGCGGACATCGAGGAGATCCTCTTCGAGAGGGGGGAACGCGTAGCCCTCGTCGTCCACAACGCAGGACGCGGCCGGGCAAGCGGCGTCACGACGGAGGGGCGCTACTACGTCGCCTGCACCGTCACCGACGGCTTGATCGTTGCCGGACGCGAGTACTCCACGCGCCAGGAGGCCCTGGAGGCCGTGGGAGCGGTCAGCTCGTAGGCAGGTTCACGCCCGGCTGCAGCACCGGGCACACGAAGCCGAACGTGGGATGGGGCTGGAAGGTGGCGGCGTCGGAGGCCGGGCTGCCGAGCCACTCGTTGCGGACCGGCGCCTTGACCTTCTTGCCGGTCAGGCCGCCGTCCTTGATCTTGAGCACGTCCACGCCGCGATAGGCGTCCGCGGTGTAGACGATCTCGCCGTTCGGGTCGGTCGGCGACCAGTACGCCGCCCAGGTCGAGCCGGCGGCCGGGATGTAGTAGCCGACCTGGGTGATCTCGGCCGGCTTGCGGTAGTCGAGGAAGCGGACGCCCTGCTCGTACCAGCCGACCGCCGCGACGCCGTCCTTGGCGTCGAACCAGTGCGACGAGCAGTTGACGGTGACCGGCGCCTTCGAGTCGACGGCTCCGCTCGTGAACATCCCGTTCAGCTCGGTCTCCCACGTGCCCAGCGGCGTGATCGCGCCCTTGCTCAGCCGCGAGAGATCCCAGGTCTCGAACTTCCCCTGGCCGCGGCAGCCGCCGGGCGGGGTCTCGTCGGTGTCGATGTAGTCCTCCTCCGTCACCAGCAGCGTCTTCCCGCGCCGCTGCGAGTTGTGGAGGATGAAGTCGTTGTAGGGCGAGGGGTTGCGGCCGGCCGTGCCCGTCGTGCCGAGCAGCTGCGGCTTGAGCGGATTGGCGGTCAGCTTGTAGCCGGCCGCGCCGCCGCCGCCGACGTTCCACACGGTGCCGGTGCTGTCGAGCTCGGTGTCGTGGCGTGACCTTGAACGCGTCGCTCATGCGACGCGGCCGACTCGAACTTGCCGAGCGACCTGGGCGCGCTCGGGATGGTCAGGTCGACGACCTCGACGTGTCGCCGCCGTCGACCCAGGCCTGCGTGCAGTCGGACTTGACGAAGTTCGCGATGTGGCCGGAGCCGCGGCCGCTGCCGGTCAGGCCGAGCGGCAGGACCGCGCTCGACGGTCGGGGCGGTCGGGTTCGCGATGCTGACGACGTACATGACCGAGCCGAGGTCCTCGGGCCTCGCGGTCGTTGACGACGATCAGCGTGTTCCCGCACAGGTCGACGTCCTCGTTCTCGAAGTGCGGCAGCGGAAGGGCGCCGACGAGCTGCGGCGAGTCCGCCTTCGCGATGTCGAGCACGGTGATGCCGCCCCAGCCGCTGACGTAGGCGTAGTGGTCCTTGAAGTTCATTCCGGCGGCGCTGCCCGGGATGTGCGCGACGAGCTGGACGTTGCTCGACGTGGCGAGCGGCGGATCGCCGGCGACCCTGCGCCGGCAGCCGGCACCGCGCTCCACAGAGCCGACAACACCACCCACCGCCAGCATCGAGATGAAGCCCCTGATCCCCCTCGCGCGCACGGTAAACGCATGCGTACCCCTATGGGCGCAAAGCTTCAATTGAACTCCTCGGATTTAGGGTCCCGCGCGTGAACGTTCCCGAGCAGTTCTCGCTGAGCGTCCCCGACCCGTCCGGCCCGCCCTCCCCCGACTACCCCGCCGTCCTCGAGATCGCCTACCCCGCCGAGCTGAATCGATGGCTGCCGCTGGTCAAGTGGCTGCTGGTGTTCCCGCACTTCATCGTGCTGTTCTTCGTCGCCATCGGCGCGTTCTTCGTGGGAATCTTCGCGTTCTTCGCCGTGCTGTTCACCGGCCGCTGGCCGCGCGGCGCGTTCGACTACATGGTCGGCACGTTGCGGTGGGGCTATCGGGTGGTCGCGTACTCCACCTGATGGCCGACGCCTATCCGTACGCGACCCCAATGCGAGCCCGATCAGCGTGAACATGTTGAGGTTGCGGCGTCTTGAGTGACGCCCACAGCCGCTCGAAGCACGTCCACCCGCCCCACAATACGACGGGCGTGGCGAGCGCCAGCTGAAGCCAGATCGACTGGCTGTACCGGCAACGGCTCCCAGACGATCAACTCCGCGCCAAATACAAGGACCACCAGCGGCAACGTCAGGGTGGCGCTCACCCAGAAGCGACGGCTCATGTCGATCAGCTCCGGGTGGGGGCCCTCCTCGACCTTAGGGGTCGAGCGGTTCCAATGCCATCCCGCAGATGGGGCAATTGCCCGGATGATCCCACCGGATTTGCGGATGCATTGGGCATGTCCAGGAAACTCCGATGGCTTCTTGGAAGGCGCGCTTGAAGGTCTCCGCGTGTGACGGGCATATGGGTCATGAGGCGCGGTATCGGAGGCAGCGGTCATCGGGGCGAAACTACGCGCTCGCCTTGAGTGCTAATGACCGCTTCCACCCCTTGCAGGTCATGAGATCCTTTCGATACGGCCGGGCAACGGTGAGCGACGCGCAGCACACCCTGGAGCACCTGTTATTGAATTACACGGACTCCCAGTGCCTTTGCTCGCTGTCGTTCAGGAGGACGTGCGCGCTCTTCAGCCGAGCTCCGCCTTCCAGAAAGGCTCGAATAAGATGTTCGGACCTGCCGGTCCGGCCTACCTATCAGGATCACCGCCGCTCTCGAGAGCTGCAGCTCGGCAGCCTCTGTCCTCCGAGCGCCGGTAGCGAGCCCCAGGCAGGGTCCCTACAGGTCATCCTCGGCTTCAGAGGTACTGGAGTGTCGGAGACCAAATGGCTACGGTGAGGATCCCGTCCGCGTTCGACGCGCAATGCCAAGTGGACCCGGCCTGAAGAGCCGGCAAGACGCTTTCTATGGACCTTCGTGAACCGCTTGTCGCTTCGGACGCATTCGCCTCGACTTTTGGAGGAACGCCCCTAGGAACTGGACAATCGAGCTGCGCGAAGAGCGCGGATCGCGACCCAGAAGAAAACTGCCGCGCTTTCTCCAATGAGCGGCCCGACTTCCTACGCTCTTGTCGACGCGATTGACTTGGTGGGGTCACTGTCCCGCGGTACCAAAAGTATCAGAGCTGACACGCGCTCCGGAAAAGCAAGCACATTCTCCATCGCACTCGGCGCCGCACCAACGGCTCTTCGGATCTTTACAAAGTCCAACAATGTGCATGTGCATTGGCTTAGGTGCAGTTTGGGGCGCTGGCGTTTTGAGATAACCAAAGCGAGACCGCGCGATGAGGCCGTACCTTCGCCTGAAGGGCCGCACCCATCAGCAGCCTTGATCGAGCCGCCGCCAGCCCCGTGAATAACGAGGACCGGTTCGCCTTCGCCTGTCGGCATATTCAATCGCTGAGACTTGTTTCTGCAACTGTGCCGCCGCTATGGAGCGTCCTCGTCCCGCGCCGATTTCTCTCCGGTAGCGCGGAATAGGTGATTAATCCCGCTATAGGAGCAGCTGCAGTCATGAGAAGCCAAGAGCTTAGCCATCCCGGATCTCCCCTTGATGGCTTCTTACTGCGCCTTTTGACTCCTCATCACAGAGCCCGGAATAGCCCTCAATGACCGTGACTAGAGATGCAAGGGAAGGCGCGAGATCCGAGTGCATTGCAGACGCTCATGAGATTAGCTGACTGGGGCTTTGGCACTGAGCTGAAACCCGTCAGCTAATCTCATGAGCGCTCCCGAGCCCGACGTCTGCAATGTGGAAGCCGGACGCTCGCGCCTTCCTTTGCATCTCTAGTCACGGTCCTACTCAGGGCTATTCCGTATGTGATCGGGGGCTGCAAAAGGCGCAGTAAGAAGCCATCAAGGGGAGATCCGGGATGGCTAAGCTTCTTCGTCTCATGACTGCGGCTGCTTCTATAGCGGGATTAATCACCTATTCGCGCTACCGGAGAGAAATCGGCGCCAGACGAGACGCTGCGGATCGCGGCGGCACAGTTGCAGAAACGGCTGCGGGCGAGATTGAATATGCCGAGACAGGCGAAGGAGAACCGGTCCTCGTTATTCACGGGGCTGGCGGCGGCTACGATCAAGGGCTCCTGATCGGGTCGGACCTCGGCGAAGGGTATCGCCTCATCGCGCCGTCTCGCTTTGGTTATCTCAAAACGCCAGCGCCCGAGGATGCGTCACCTGCAGCCCAAGCCGATGCACATGCCGCATTGCTGGACTTTCTAAAGATCCGAAAAACAATCGTGGTCGGGGTGTCTGCCGGAGCGCCAAGTGCGATCGAGATCGTGCTTCGCTTTCCGGAGCGCGTGTCAGCTCTGATACTTTTGGTGCCGCGGACATATGACCCCACCGAGTTGATCGGCGTCGACAAGAGCGTAGGAAGTCAGGCGGTTCTCCGACTCGTCGAAAGCGCGGCAGATTTTCTCTTCTGGGTCGCGATGCGCGTTTCGCGCAGCTCCATTGTCCAGTTCCTGGGCGTTCCTCCAGAAGTCGAGGCGAATGCGTCCGACGAAGAGCGCGAGCGGGTCACGAAGGTCATAGAAAGCGTCTTGCCGCTCTCAGGCCGGGTCCCTGGCATTGCGCTGGACAGCGCGACGGAGATATCACCGTGGCCTTTGGAGCGCATTCATCTCCCGACGCTGATTATCTTAGCCGAGGATGACCTGTTCAGGACCCTGCCTGGGGCTCGCTACACATCGGAGCAGATCAAGGGTGCCGAGCTGCACGTTCTCGAGAGCGGCGGTCATCTAATGGTGGGCCAAACCGCCAAGGTCCGACGTCTTATTCGAGCCTTTCTGGAAAAGCGGACTCAGCTAAAGAGCGCCGCACGTCCTCCTGAACGACAGCGAGCAAAGGCATTGGAGTCCGTGTAATTCAATAACAGGTGCTCCAGGGTGGCTACACATCAGCTCACCGTTGCCCGGCCGTATCGAAAGGATCTCATGACCTGCAATGGGTGGAAGCGGTTCATTAGCGCTGATCAAGGCGAGCGCGTAGTTTCGCCCCGATGACCGCTGCCTCCGATACCGCGCCTCATGACCCATATGCCCGTCACACGCGGGAGACCTCGACCGCCGTCTTCCAAGAGCCACCAGAGGGGACCATTTGGACATGCCCAATGCATCCGCAAATCCGGTGGGATCATCCGGGCAATTGCCCCATCTGCGGGATGGCATTGGAACCACTCGACCCCTCAGTCGAGGAGGGCCCCCACCCGGAGCTGATCGACATGAGCCGGCGCTTCTGGGTGAGCGCCACCCTGACGTTGCCGCTGGTGGTCCTTGTATTTGGCGCGGAGTTGATCGTCTGGGAGCCGTTGCCGGTACGCCAGTCGATCTGGCTTCAGCTGGCGCTCGCCACGCCCGTGGTATTGTGGGGCGGCTGGCCATTTTTCGAGCGGCTGTGGGCGTCACTCAAGACGCGCAACCTCAACATGTTCACGCTGATCGGGCTCGGCGTGGGGGTCGCGTACGGATATAGTCTCGTCGGCACACTCGCCCCCCCGATCTTCCCTCAATCGCTGCGGACGATGGGCGGGTTCGTCCCAGTCTATTTCGAGGCGGCCGCGGTCATCACGACCCTCGTGCTGCTGGGCCAGGTGCTGGAACTTCGCGCGCGCTCGGCGACAGGCAAAGCCATCCGCGCCCTGCTCGGCCTGGCACCGAAAACGGCGCGGCGAGTGGATGCCGACGGCAGCGAGCAGGATGTCCCGCTGGAGCAGGTCCACGTCGGCGACCTGCTACGCGTACGTCCGGGTGAGAAGGTGCCCGTCGACGGAGTGGTCGAGGACGGCCGCAGCTCGGTCGACGAGTCGATGATCAGCGGCGAACCGGTGCCGGTCGAGAAGATGCCCGGCGAGAAGATTACCGGCGCCACTGTCAACGGCACAGGCAGCCTGCTGATGCGAGCGACCCGTGTTGGGCGCGACACGATGCTGTCGCAGATCGTGCGCATGGTTGCAGCCGCGCAACGCTCGCGCGCACCGATCCAGAAGCTAGCGGACAAGGTTTCGGCATGGTTCGTTCCGAGCGTGGTCGCGGTCTCGCTGGTCGCCTTTGTCGTGTGGAGCCTGTTCGGGCCGGCACCGCCGCTCAGCCATGCGATCGTCAACGCCATTGCCGTGCTGATCATCGCCTGTCCATGTGCGCTCGGCCTCGCCACGCCGATGTCGATCATGACCGGCACTGGTCGTGGGGCGACCGCCGGAGTGCTGGTGAAAAATGCCGAGGCGCTCGAACTGATGGAGAAAATCGACACGCTCGTCGTCGACAAGACGGGCACACTGACGGTGGGAAAGCCAAAACTGATCGCAATCGACACGGCCGGTGGATTTGAACAGGCCGAGGTCTTGCGACTGGCGGCGGCGCTGGAGCGAGGCAGCGAACACCCGCTCGCCGCAGCCATCGTCGAGGGAGCGGACGAACGCGGCATTGAGCTGCCGGCGAGCAGCGGTTTCGAGTCCCATACCGGTAAGGGAGTGACTGGGAGCGTGGACGGCCGATCGGTCGGGCTCGGCAATCCTGCACTGATGCGCGACCTCCGCATCGACCCGGCTGCGCTCGGTCCGAAAGCGGATGAACATCGCAACGAAGGCCGCGGCGTCATGTTCGTTGCCATCGAGGGCAAGCTCGCCGGTCTCGTCGTTGTCGCCGACCCGATCAAAGACAATGCGGCGGATGCGATAGCCGAGCTGCACAGGGAAGGCATCCGCATCGTAATGCTGACCGGTGATAACCAGCGGACCGCCGATGCAGTGGCCCGGCGCGTCGGCATCGACGAGGTGATGGCTGAGGTCTTGCCCGATCAGAAGCAGGCGAAGGTCGAGGCGCTTCGAAAGCAAGGCCGCCGAGTTGCGATGGCCGGCGATGGAATCAACGACGCACCCGCTCTGGCGGCGGCGGATGTCGGGATTGCCATGGGCACGGGGACAGACGTAGCGATGGAAAGCGCCGCGATCACGCTTGTGAAGGGCGACCTTTATGGGATCGTGCGGGCGCGGCGGCTGAGTCGCGCGGTAATGCGCAACATCCGGCAGAACCTGTTCTTCGCGTTCGTGTTTAATGCCGCGGGCGTGCCCATCGCGGCAGGAGTGCTCTACCCCTGGTTCAGGATTCTCTTGTCGCCGATCATTGCCGGAGCGGCAATGTCATTGAGCTCCGTGAGCGTCATCGGCAACTCGCTGCGCCTCAGACGAGCTCGACTGTAGACTAGCTTAGTGATGAGCGGCGGGCTCGCGCTGCTTCATCCCGTTGTGCTTCATGTGCTCCATCATCATCGACATCATGTCGCGGCACTGGCCCATACGCTCCATCATTTTTTGATGCTCGGCGGGGTTGGCCATCATCGCGTCCATGTCTTTCATGGCATCAGCGGCGGGCTTCTGCGGTGACGGGGTTGGATGCTCGTGCTGCGTAAGTTGAACGGCGGCCTGCGCCCCCGCCGCTGCGACGGCCAGCCCGACGGCAAAACCGACCACCCCTGATCTGAAATTGCTCTTCATCGTCTCATCCTCTCAAGAGTGTGAAGGTGCTCAACGCCGGTCAAGACCTGCGAACAGGTTGTAGAAAGCGGCAATCAAGGCTCCCGAAAAGAGGCCGAACAGCAGCGACCATAGACCACCCTCCGCCAACGCCCGGATCGATTGAGTCTCCGCATCAGTGAACAAGCCGATGTAGGCGTGAGTGGGGCTGGCGAAGGAAATGAATGTTCCGATCCAGCAAACAAGGAAGATCACCCCCGCTGCCACTCCCGTGGTAGCGGCCAGACGAAGAACCCCGAGGTGGTTCGTTGAATGCTGCTGTTCGACACTAGTGAGCGGGACTTGAGCAGTTGCCATTGCGGCCTCCATTCGATCGGCGAATGTACCGACTTCAGAAGGGCACTATGAGCCCACGCACCCCGATCAATCTTTAGGGGATTGCCCGTAGAGCGACTTTGGCGCTCA
Organism: uncultured Alphaproteobacteria bacterium; assembly: GCA_963765945.1. Lineage (GTDB taxonomy): Bacteria > Pseudomonadota > Alphaproteobacteria > Sphingomonadales > Sphingomonadaceae > Sphingomicrobium. Next base: position 89,674 of record CAVXYS010000046.1, on the reverse strand, counting down.
GCCCCATTGGACTTTCGCGCCAACTAGGGGAATCTACGTATAGTGTGGGCGCAGGGCGCACGAGCATAAGTGGCCCCGTCGCCAGAGAGTAACATCCGAGGCGGCCGGGAGACCGGGAGCAGTGAAAGCTGCTTTCGGTCTTTTTCCGTTTTGGCCGAAGCTCAAATGTCCAAATTGGGTCAAGTGCTGCAGCCGCATACGTAGAACTGCGCATTTTGGCCGCCCACGTCGCTGCTTAATGGATCGTTCCGGACAGGCGACAGGTGGCCGAAGTGCTCAACCGAGCTGTGCAGCTTCGCGCGTACGGTGGTCCGGAAGTCCTCCGGATCGTCGACCTGCCTCTGCCCACAGCAGGGGCGGGTGAGGTGCGAGTTCGCGTGCTCGCGTCGAGCGTGAATTACACCGAGACGTTGATCCGGCGGCACCTGTATCCGCAGACTGCCGCTTACAAGTTGCCGTTCGTCATGGGCTATGATGTTGTCGGCGAAATTGATCAGCTCGGCTCCGATGTGACCGGCTTCAATGTCGGCGATCGGGTGGCGGACATGACTGTCGTGGGCTCCGATGCGATGTTTCGCATCCTTGAAGCGAAGAACCTGACACTGGTGCCGCCAGAGGTCGATGCTGCCGAGGCCGCGACTTTGATCCCTGAGCTGGACTACGGCCTATCAGCTCCTGCATCGGTGCGCGCGGGTGGGGCGCGTGCAGCGCATCCTCGTACACGGCGCAGGCGGAGCCGTCGGCCAGGCGCTGCTCTCGCTGGCAAGGATCGCCGGAGTTCGAAACTTGGGGTGCCGCACACGCGAAATATGCGGCATTGATCCGCGAATCTCGGCGCCACGCCTATCGCCTACGAGCACGAGGACTTCACGCGCGTCCTTCCCGGCGGCTTTGACGTGGTGTTCGACGGCATTGGCGAGGCCGGCTATCGACGCTCGTTCGCGGCGCTTAAACGCGGCGGACTTCTCGTCGCAATCGGCTACTCGGCCGGAGCCGAAGCGAAGCAGGGGATGCTTGCGGCTCTTGCGCACATTGCACGTATGTATGTGTGGGGCTGGATGCCCAGGCGGAAAGCGCACGCGCTTCTACTCCATCAACGTGATGCGGGCGCGGCATCCGCAATGGTTCAAGCAGGATCTCGCCTGCCTCTTCGAGCTGCTCAAGGATGGGCGGATCGAACCGAAGGTCGCGGAGCGGATCGCCTTTGACCAGGTCGTCGAAGCGCACCGGCGGCTAGAGACCGGGGGCCTCGAAGGCAAGTTGGTGCTGTGCCCGGCGTAGGTGTCTGATCAATCCAGCTTCTCGACGATCGGCTTGGGTGCTGGCCCGCTGCGACGGCCTTGATGTTCCGTTCGGCATGTTCTTCCGCTTGATCCAAGCGAGGTCAGCCAGACAAGAAGCTAAATCTCATCTGGCACGGCGCTTGCTGCACACATGCCAATGAAAGCGGCGCCTTTCGACAGCTTCCAAGAGCAGCCTGCCGGAACCGGTCGCAATCGTGTGTCCGTACGCGGACAGCGAGTGTTCGAACCCGGACACTGCCGCGCATGGAGGCGCGACAGGAACCGAAAATGGATAAGCTTTCTTCCGGAAATGGATAACCGCGAAGAATTTCCCGAAGTTCTGCGCAATTTTCGAGGGGGTGGAGGCCCGAGCCGGAATCGAACCGGCGTGCAAGGATTTGCAGTCCTCTGCGTAACCACTCCGCCATCGGGCCGGGAGAGCGAGTGCCGCCCTTTGTGGCGCGCGGGGAGTGCGGTCAAGGGGGAAGCGCCGCCTTGCCCCACCCAAAAGCCACACCATGTTACGCGCGTTCGTCTTTCGACCAACGGTAGTTGGCGCATCGGTCGGGGGTCGATAAGACGGAGGGGCCGGCCCGGCTCGGGTCAGGCTTGAACTTCAGGTGTATTATCGGCATATAACAGCCATGACGGTGCAGACCCCGATCCCCGATTTTGCCGCCGCGCGCCTGGCGATGGTCGACAGCCAGCTGCGCCCGCAGGGCGTGACCGACGCCGCGCGTGCTGGGCGCGATGGCGCACGATCGCGCGCGAGCGCTTCCTGCCCGATCACATCCGTCCGCTCGCTTACGTCGACCGCGCCGTGGCGCTCGGCGACGGGCGCTTCCTCGCCGCCGCCCGCGGTGCTCGGCCAATTGCTGACAGCAATGATGCCCGGCGCCCGGCCAGCGCGCGCTCGTGGTCGGCGCCGGCACCGGTTATTCGGCGGCCGTGCTCGGCGCGATGGGCCTCGCGTGGTGGCGCTCGAAAGCTCGCGCCGAGCTCGCCGCCAAGCGCGCGCGAACTCGGCATCGACGTGAGTCGAAGCGCCGCTCGACAAGGGGGACGCGAAGCGTGCGTCCCTACGACCAGATCCTGATCGACGGGGCGGTCGAACATATCCCCGATGCCATCGTCGACCAGCTTGCCGAAGGCGGCCGGCTCGGCGCCGCGCTGGTCGATCGCGGCATCACCCGGCTGATCGTCGGCCGCAAGGCGGGCGGCGCGTTCGGCTATCTCTCGCTGGGCGATGCCGGGATCGCCGGCTCTTCCCGGCTTCGGCCGGCCCAAGGCATTCACTTTCTAAGGGGCACTCAGTGTTTCGCAAGTTTCATCACCGGATCGCTGATCGCCGGGCTCTTGACCGGCACCGCCTCGGCCGACACGCTGCGCGACGCGTTGGTTTCGTCCTATCACACCAACCCGACGCTGACCGCCCAGCGCGAAGAGCTCAAGGCGACCGACGCCGGCGTGGCGATCGCGCAGGTCCGGCGGGCGGCCGCAGATCAGCGGCACCGTCGGGCTCAATCGCGACCTGTCGCGCAGCGGCGTGCTCGACACCAGCGCCAGCCGCGGGCCGAACTCTGTCGACGACCGTCGATCTAAGCGTACCGCTGTTCAACGGCGGCAGCGTCCGCAATTCGATCAACGCGGCCAAGGCCCGGGTCGACGCCGGCCGCGCGACGCTGCGCGGAGGTCGAGGGCGACGTCTTCACCCAGGCGGTGTCGGCCTACATGGACGTGATCCGCGACCGCGCGATCGTCGAATTGAACCAGAACAACGTGCGGGTCCTCGAGACCAACCTCGAGGCGACCCGCGACCGGTTCGAGATCGGCGACGTGACCCGGACCGACGTCGCCCAGTCCGAAGCGCGGCTCCAGCTCGGCCGCTCGCAGCTCGCCATCTCGCAGGGCAGGCTGTCGTCGAGCGAAGCCAATTATCGCGCGGTGGTCGGCCATCCGCCCGGACAGCTGGCGCCGCCGCCGCCGCTGCCGCCGCTGCCGGCGACGGCCGACGAGGCGGTCCGGATCGCGCTCGCCAACAATCCCGACCTGCTCGCGGTCGCCCGCAATGCCGCCGCTGCGGGCTATGACGTCCGCGTTGCCCAGGCCGGGCCGCCTGCCGACCCTGTCGGGAGTGCTCAGCGGGACCTATGTCGACGCGCTTGGCGACCGCACGAGCGACTTTCCGGATCACGGCACCGACAAGCTCGATCGGCCTCAAGCCCGGGTCCCGATCTATCAGGGCGGCCTGCCCGCGGCGCGGGTGCGCCAGGCGCGGGCGCTCGAAGGCCAGGCGCTCGAGCAGGTCGTCGGCACCGAGCGCAACGTCATCGCCCAGACGCGCTCGGCCTTTGCCGACCTACGATGCCGCGCAGAAGTCGATCCAGGCGAACACCATCGCCGTCCAGGCCAACGAGCTCGCGCTCGAAGGCACCCGCGCCGAGCAGAGCGTCGGCACCCGCAACGTGCTCGACGTCCTCAATGCCGAGCAGGAGCTGCTCAATTCGCAGGTGTCGCTGGTCACCGCCAAGCGCGACGCCTATGTCGCCGGGTTCCAGCTGCTCAACGCGATGGGCGCAGGCCGAAGCGCGCAGAGCTCGGCCTCGACGGCGGGCCGCTCTACGATCCGCTCGGCAATTACCGCCGCGTCGCCGGCAATTGGAACGACTGGGCGGGCGAGCCCCGCCACAATCCGGTCGCGACCCGCACCATTACCGCAGGAACTGCCGCCGAAGCCGCTGGTCACGCCGCCGCTCGTTCCCGGCCCGTCGTGATCCGAGCCGCCGGTCACGTCAGGGGTGACTCCGCCGCAGCAATAAGCGTATATCGCCCCGCCATGCAGTCGCCCGGCCGTGAACCCTCGATGGAAGACATCCTCGCGTCGATCAAGAAAGTGATCGCGGAGGAAAAGGAGCTGCGCACGGCGCCGCATCCGGGAACAGCTCGAGGATGCGCCCCTGCCCGAGGAAGAAGGTCCGGACGAGGACGAGGTCGACGTGCTCGAACTCGAACGAGCCGCTGGCGCCGCCGATCGACCTCGGCCCGCCGCTGCTCGACGAGAGCGTCGCCGGGCACAGCCGCGAGGCGCTCGAGCAACTGTCGACCATCGCCGCGACCGTCCCGCCGCTGCCGCAGGTCAATCCGCTTGAGGACATGGTGCGCGAGATGCTCAAGCCGATCCTGAAGCAATGGCTCGACGAGCATTTGCCGCAGATGGTCGACGAGCATGTGAAGCGCGAGATCACGCGGATCACGGGGCGACCGCTTGAGTCCTCCCTAGGAAGGCTGGGAGGGGAACCATTGACGAAGACTATGGTGGCGGGGTAACTGGCGCTGGCGTTTCTACCCTCACCAGCTTCGCTGGTTCCCTCCCCACGAGCTTTCTCGCATGGACGAACTTGCACACAGCCGCGGCTTTGCTACGCCTGCGGCATGACCCGACCCAAGCTCCTCCTCGCCGCGGCCGCCGCCGCGCTTGCCGCCGCCCCGCTCGCCGCCCGGCCGATGACCGCGACCGACATGCACATGATGCATCGCCTCGGCGCGCCCGAAGTCTCGGCCGACGGCAAATGGGCGGTGTTCACGATCTCCGACACCGACCTCGACAAGAACAAGCGCAACAACACGCTCTACCTGCTCGACCTGACGAAGCCCGGCGCGGCGCCGCAGCCGATTGCCGCTGCGGCGAAGGGCCATGACGCGGTGTTCGGGCCGGACGGGGCGCTGTGGTTCCTGATGGCGGCGGATGGCCGCGACCAGCTGTTCCGTATGCCGATCGGCGGAGCGGCAGCGAAGGTCAGCGATTTTCCGGTCGATGTCGGCGGATTCAAGCTGTCGCCGGCGGGAGATCGCGTCGTCGTCTGGGCCGACCGGCCCGATTGCTCGGATATCGCCTGCTCGACTGCGCAGTTTCCGGCGAAGCCGGCGGGCTGCAGGGCGAACCTACGACCAATTGTTCGTTCGCCACTGGGATACGTGGGCCGAGCCGGGAACGCGCTCGCGTCTGTTCGCCTTCCCGATTCAAAACGGACGTCTGACCGGCGGCGGGGTCCGTCTGACCGGCCGGACTTGAGGGCGACACGCCGTCCAAGCCGTTCGGCGGCGGCGAGGAGCTGAGCTTCTCGCCCGACGGCAAGACGCTCTATTTCGCGCTGCGCGAGGCGGGGCGGCTCGAGCCGAAGTCGACCAACCTCGACATCTTCGCGGTGCCGAGCGACGGCAGCGCCCCGCCGGTCAACCTGACCGACGCGAACGACGCGACCGACAATCTCCCGGCCGTGTCGCCGGACGGCCGGACGCTCGCCTATTTCGCGATGGCGCGGCCGACCTACGAGGCCGACCGCCAGGTGCTGATGCTGCGCGATATCGCCTCGGGCCAAATGCGGGCGCTCACCCAGTCCTGGGACCGCTCGGTCGGGTCGATCGAATGGGCCAAGGACGGCAAGAGCCTGCTGGTCACCGCCGAGGACACGCTCGAGCAGCCGGTGTTCCGCGTCGACGCGGCGACCGGCAAGGTCACGCGCCTGACCCGCGACGGCCATTACGGCAACGTCCACGCGCTCCGCGACGGATCGGTCATCGCCACCATGAACAGCATCATGGCGCCCGACGACCTCTACCGGATCGACCGCGACGGCACGGGTCGACCAGCTGACCAACGTCAACCGCGACCTGCTCGCCGAGATGGACCCGGTGATCTTCGACAAGTTCAGCTTTACCGGCGCCAACAACGACACGGTCTGGGGCTGGACGCTGCGCCCGGCGCGCGTGACGACGAAGCTGCCGATCGTCTTCCTCGTCCACGGCGGGCCGCAGGGGACCTTCAGCAACAGCTGGTCGTACCGCTGGAACCCGCGGGTGTTCACCGGCCCCGGCTATGCCGCGGTCAGCGTCGATTTCCACGGGAGCACCGGCTACGGCCAGGCGTTCACCGACGCGATCCACCGCAACTGGGGCGGCTGGCCGCTCGAGGATCTGCAGAAGGGCCTCGCTTACGCCATCGCCCACGATCCCCAGCTCGATGGGGACCGAGCGTGCGCGGCGGGCGGCTCGTACGGCGGCTATATGATGAACTGGATCGAGGGCCAGTGGCCCGACCGGTTCAAGTGCATCGTCCAGCACGACGGCGTGTTCGACGCCCGCGCCATGGCCTACGAGACCGAGGAGCTGTGGTTCGACGAATGGGAGCACGGCGACCATCCCTATTACGAGGCGCCGGCCGAGTATCGAGAAATGGAACCCGGTCAATTTCGTCGACCGGTGGAAGACCCCGCAGCTGGTGATCACATCCGAGAACGACTTCCGCATCCCCTACACGCAGGGGATCGCCGCCTTCACCGCGCTCCAGCGCCGCAACATTCCGTCGCGGCTGCTGGTCTATCCGGACGAGAACCACTGGGTGCTGAAGCCGAAGAACTCGATCCAGTGGTATGACGAGGTGTTCGGCTGGTTCGGCCGCTGGCTCGGGATGCCGCCGCCGCCGCCGCCGCCGCCGACTGCCGCGACCGAACGTGGAAGCTAGTTCCGGCGCGATGACTCTCCAAACCAAGCTGGTCATTGTCGCCTTCCTGATCCTCGCCACGACCCTCGAGGTGACCGGCGACGCGATCATCCGCCTCGGGCTCGGCCGCAGCGTCGTGGCCGTGAAGGGCGCCTATTTCGCCGCCGGGGCGGTGCTGCTGTTCGGCTACGGCCTCTGCCTCAACCTCGCGCCGATCGAATTCCACCGAGTGGCGGGGGTCTACATCGCGACTTTGTTTATCGTCTGGCAGATCATCAGCTTCCTGGTGTTCAAGTCGGTGCCGACGCTGCCGATCCTGTTCGGCGGGGCGCTGATCGTGCTCGGCGGGCTGATCGTCGCCTTCTGGAACCCGTCCGCGGCGGCCTGAAACGCAGAGGGCGCCGGACCAAGCCGGCGCCCTCATCCCCCACCCCCGAGACCGGTCAGTTGCGCATCTCGGGCAGATAGCCTTCCTCCGCTGCGTCGCTGAACTTGGTGATGCGGCCGTCGAAGCGGACCCGGACGATGCCGGTCGAGCCGTGGCGCTGCTTGGCGACGATGATTTCGGCCTTGCCCTTCACCGCCTGGTACTTGGCGTCCCAATCCTCGTATTTTTGCCGGCGCTCGGGGTTCGACGCGGCTTCCTCGGGGGTCGGCATCTCGACCTCGACGCCCTTCACGTAATAATCCTCGCGATAGATGAAGAGGACGATGTCGGCGTCCTGCTCGATCGAGCCCGATTCCCGCAAATCCGACAGCTGCGGGCGCTTGTCCTCGCGCTGCTCGACCGGCGCGACAGCTGCGACAGCCCGATCACGGGCACGTCGAGCTCCTTGGCCAGCTGCTTCAGGCCGCGGCTGATCTCGGAGATCTCCTGGACGCGGTTGTCGTGCCCGTTCCGGCCCGTTCCCTGGAGCAGCTGGAGATAGTCGACGATGATCATCCCGATGCCCTTCTGCCGCTTGAGGCGGCGGGCGCGGGTGCGCAGCGCGGCGATGGTCAGGCCCGGCGTGTCGTCGATGTACAGCGGCAGGCTCTGCAGCTCGGCCGCGGCGCGGGCGAGGTCGCGGAACTCGTGCTGCGTGATCCGGCCGGTGCGGAGGTTCTCCGACGTGATGCCCGACTGCTCGGCGAGGATACGCGTGGCGAGCTGGTCGGCCGACATTTCGAGACTGAACATCGCGACCGGCGCGCCGGCCGATTTCTCGGGCTCGATCCCGTCCTCCGCATCGCGCAGGAAGCGTTGCGCAGCGGCAACCGCGAAGTTGGTGCCGAGGGCGCTCTTGCCCATGCCGGGGCGGCCGGCGACGATCGATCAGGTCGGATTTGTGCAACCCGCCGATCTTGGTGTTGAGGCTGTCGAGGCCGGTGGTGAAGCCCGACAGATGACCGCCGCTGTTGAGCGCGCGCTCGGCCATTTCGAGCGCGAGCTTGGACGCGTCACCGAAGCTCTTGGCCTTGCCCTCGGCGCCGCCTTCCTCGGCGACCTTGTAGAGCTCGGTCTCGGCCCGCTCGATCTGGGCGAGCGGGGCGACCTCCTCGCTGGTATCCAGCGCGCCTTCGACCAGGTCGCGGCCGACGCCGACGAGGGCGCGGAGCAACGCCAGATCATAGATTTGCGCGGCGAAATCGCGCGCGCCGATGATCGCCGCGCCCGAGCCGGTCAGCTGGGCGAGATAGGCCGGGCCGCCGACCTCCTTCATCGCCTCGTCGCCGTCGAACATCGGCCTCAGCGTGACCGGGTTGGCGACCCGGTTGGCGTCGGTCATCCGCAGGATCGATTTGTAGATGCGGCCGTGCACCGGCTCGAAGAAATGATCGGGTCGGAGCTTGAGCTGGACGTCCTCGACCAGCCTATTGTCGATCATCAGCGCGCCCAGCAGCGCGGCCTCGGCCTCGACATTTTGCGGAAGCGCAGGGGTTGCGGGTTCGGACGCAGACTCGGCGATTCGGACGATTTCGGCCATGGCTCATCCTTGGCGTGCGCGGCCCCACACGTCCAATGAGAACAGATGTAGCACAACTGTGGATGGGATTGATTGTGCACGAATTGGGCAGCGGTTCGCCAGAACTCCGGAATTTGGAAAGCGCCTCATCCACAGAAATAATCCGGGCCAAATTGAAGGCTTCAAACCGCCCCGTTACGCACTCCAAATGGCGATTTTGTCCGACCGCTGGATTCGCGAGCAGGCGCAGGCCAACGGCATGATCGAGCCGTTCGTCGAGGCCCAGCGGCGCGAGGGGTGCATCAGCTACGGCCTGTCGTCCTACGGCTACGACGCGCGGGTCGCGGACGAGTTCAAGATCTTCACCAACGTCGACTCGGCGACCGTCGACCCCAAGGACTTCGCCGCCAACAGCTTCGTCGACCGCCGGACCGACGTGTGCATCATCCCACCCAACAGCTTCGCGCTGGCGCGGACGGTCGAATATTTCCGGGTGCCGCGCGACGTGCTCGTCATCTGCCTCGGCAAGTCGACCTATGCGCGGTGCGGGATCATCGTCAACGTGACCCCGCTCGAGCCGGGCTGGGAGGGGCATGTCACCCTGGAGTTCTCCAATACGACGCCGCTGCCGGCCAAGGTCTACGCCAACGAGGGCGCGTGCCAGTTCCTGTTCCTCCAGGGCAACGAGCCGTGCGAAGTCAGCTACGCCGACCGCGCCGGCAAATATATGGGGCAGAAGGGCGTGACCCTGCCTAAGCTGTGAGGTATGCCAGGCGAGCGACGAGGCAATCGGCATTGATTCGACGAGCACAACCGCGACACGGCAATCCGAGCGCCGATTACTTCGACTGGATCGAATGACGGATGGTATGACTCCGACGATGCCCGACAACCCGACGCCGCCGACCCGCTGGCCTTCGCGCGCAGTCGGTTCGCGCTGCCGGAGGGAGTCATCTATCTCGACGGCAATTCGCTCGGCGCGCTGCCGGTCGCGACCGCAGCGAGTCTGCGCGCGGCGACCGAGCGCCAATGGGGTGAGGACCTGATCGCCAGCTGGAACAAGCACGGCTGGATCGACTGGCCGACGCGGATCGCGGCCAAGCTCGCGCCGATCGTCGGGGCGAAGCCGAGCGAGCTGCTGGTCGCCGATTCGACCAGCGTCTGCCTGTTCAAATTGCTCGCGGCCGCGGCGCGGGCGCGCCCGGGGCGCAGGACGATCCTGACCCAGCAGCGCAATTTCCCGACCGACCTCTACGTCGCGCAGGGGCTCGCTGAGATGCTGGGCATGACGCTGAAGTCGGTCGCGGCGGATCAGGTGATCGGCGCGATCGACGCGGACACGGCGGTCGTCACTCTGACTCACGTCGACTATCGCAGCGCCGCCTTCCACGACATGGCGGCGACGAATGCGGCGGCGCACGGGGCGGGCGCGCTGATGGTCTGGGACCTGTCGCACAGCGCGGGGGCGATGCACCTCGACCTCGACGGCAGCCGGCTGCGACCTGGCGGTCGGCTGCGGCTACAAATACCTAAACGGTGGGCCCGGAGCGCCGGCTTTCCTTTACGTCGCCGAGCGGTTGCAAGCCGAGCTGCACTCGCCGCTCCAGGGTTGGATGGGCCATGCCGAGCCGTTCGCGTTCGACGACGCCTATCGCCCGGCGCCGGGCATCCTCAGCTTCCTCACCGGAACGCCGTCGATCCTCGCGCTCGCCGCGCTCGAGGCCGGGCTCGACACGTTCGCCGGCATCGCGATGCGCGACGTCGCGGCCAAGGCCGGCGCCCTGTCTCAGCTCTTCATCGATCAGGTCGAGGCGCGCTGCGGCTCAAGCGTCCGGCTGGAATCGCCGCGCGACCCGGCACAGCGCGGCAGCCACGTCGTCTTTGCTCACCCCGAGGGCTATGCCGTCATGCAGGCGCTGATCGCGCGCGGCGTGATCGGCGACTTTCGCGCCCCGGATCTCATGCGGTTCGGCTTCGCCCCGCTCTACACCCGCTTCGAAGACGCGTGGCGGGCGGCCGAAATCCTCGGCGAGATCCTCGCCACGCGCGAGTGGGACCAGCCGCGCTTCAGGACGCGGGCGAAGGTGACCTAGGGCAGCGGTTTCTTCATCCGCATCGCGTCAAGGCTCCACGCTCCGGGCCCAGCCGCCGAGATGTAAAGGAAAACGAAGCAGAACAGGATCGCGCGCATCGCCCATGTTGGCGACCGGCCAGAAGCCGCGCGAAAAGTGGGCAATGAAATAAGCCGACGGCCATCTCACCCGCGGCGATGAACGCGGCAAGTCGCGTGAACAGGCCGAGCGCGATCAGGGCACCTCCCGCGACTTCGATGATTGCCGCGATGAGCAACATGGTCGGCAGCGGATCCGGAACGCCGGGCTGCGGTACGGGGAAGGCGAACAGCTTAGCCGTGCCCATGCTCCATGAAGAGCAAGGCGGCGACGACGCGCAGCACTGCAAGAAGCTGCGGCCGGTACTTTTCGAGCAAACGGAAATCCATCGCAATCCTCCCCGGATAGTCGTTACCGGCCCTTACCGGGCGAAAAACGCCGCCGCCAAGTGTCAGGCGTGTTCCCGGGCTTTCGCGGCATGCGCCAAAATCTTCGGCAAGGGCGGCTCTGAGAGCGATGGATCAGGTCGACCCAGTCGTGGAACGCGTGGGCGAGGACGGCGATCAGATCCTTCAGCGGGCCGTCCTTGAGGCAACCGCTGTCGTCGAACGCGTCGTCGGTCACATGGCCGAGATAGGCCTCGGGCTGCTGCATGATCGGCATGTTGAGGAACACCGCTGCCTGGCGGATCTGGTGGTTCGACCCGAACCCGCCGATGCTGCCCGGCGAAGCGGTGACGATCGCCCCGGGCTTCTTGTCGAACACGCTCTGGCCATAGGGCCGCGAGCCGACGTCGATCGCATTCTTGAGCACGCCCGGGATGCCGCGATTGTACTCCGGGCTGCAGAACAGCACGCCATCGCTGGCCGCGATCTGCTGGCGGAATCGCGTCCATTGCTCGGGCGGGTCGGAGTCGAGGTCCTGGTTGTAGAGCGGCAGGTCGCCGATCTCGATCATCGAGCAGTCGAGATTGTCGTTCCGCAGCGCGCAGATCGAGCGAGCGACCCGGCGGTTGAGGCTGTCCTTCCTGAGGCTGCCGACAATGATCGCGATCTTATAGGCCATGCAACTCTCCTTGTTCGCGGGGCCAATACGCCCGCGCTGCGAAAGTTGCGACGGCCGATCAGCGGCTAAGTTGCTGCGCGCGGGCCTGCAGATAGGCGTGGAGGTCAGCGATCTCGGCATCGGACATGCGGCTAAGGTCGTCCTTTGCGACCTCGCCCATCATCTTGAGCTTGCGCCCGCCAGGCGGGACGCCGGTGCGGATCAACGCCTTGAACGCATCCGCATCATAAGCGCCGGCGATGGTGAGGTCGGGCGCATCGAGAGCCAGGCTCGGCCTCGCCGCCGCCAAGGTCGGGGCCGTGGCATTCGGCACAATTGGAGGCCGCGATATGTCGGCCGCGAAGATATTGCGGGCCAAGGTCGATCGGCTGCCTTGCGGCATATTCCGCGACTTGCTCGGGCGTCGTGTGAAACTTCCCGGTGACGAGCCCAAGTCGGCCCAGAAAGCCGATCTTGCGCCGCGGTGTGGCCTCGCCCACTTTCGGCAGTGCGCGAATGGCCGAGATGAGAGCGGCGACTTCGCTATCGTCGAGGCGGGCGAACGTCGCCGAGGGCATGATGACCAGCGCGCGCCCATCGCTGCCGATGCCCTGACGGATGGCGCGCGCAAGCTGCTCGTCGGTCGCGTGGGCGGCGACCTCGGTCAGGTTGGGCGCATAGATCGTGGCGACGTTGGGTTCGTCGAAGAATAAGGCGCCGCGCAGTCCCTCCTCATGGCAATCGGCGCAGCGAAGGACGTGGAGCTGACGGTTCGCGTCGGCGAGCTGCGCCGGCGTCGGCTTGGCCAGATGATCCGGCTTGTCAGCGCCGTGGGCGGCGAGCTTCTGGCCGCCGATCACCCAGACTGCCGCTGCGCCGATGAGCGCCAGAACGATCAGTGAGCCGGCGATATAGACCGCCCAACGGATCATTTTCCGCATGATTGGAGCCCCCTTGTGGGCGGAGGCATAGCGCAGCTCAGCGGCGCTTGCGATTGCTATGGCGGATGTTGGGCGGCCGGCCGCGCCTGCCGGTCGGGCGCTGGCGGTCGCGGCGGACGGGGGCGGGACCGCCATAGCTCCCTTCGGGCAGCTCGAAGCGCAGCGATCCCGAAACCGGGTTGGCCTCGGCGAGGCGGAGGGTCAGCCGCTGGCCTATGCGATAGGTCTCGCCGGTTTCGTCGCCGACCAGCAGCCGCGCGGCCTCGTCGTAGCGGAAATATTCGGTGCCGAGATCGCGCGCGAACACCAGGCCGTCGCCCCCCAGGCCCTCGACCGTGGCGAAGAAACCGAACGGTTGGACTCCGCTGATCCGGCACTCGACCAGCTGCCCGACCTGATCGGACAGATAGGCCGCGACATAGCGGTCGATGGTTTCGCGCTCGGCCTCCATCGCGCGCCGCTCGAGCATCGAGATCTGCTCGCCGATCTGCTTCGAACTTCTCCTCCTCGCCGCGCGGCAGGCCGCCCTCGCCGAGCTTGTACGCGCCCACGAGCGAGCGGTGGACAAGCAGGTCGGCATAGCGCCGGATCGGCGAGGTGAAATGGGCGTAGGTTGCGAGTGCCAGGCCGAAATGGCCGAGGCGGTCGGGCGCGTAGCGCGCCTGCATCTGGGTGCGGAGCAATTGTTCCATGATCTCTTCGCGGCCGTCGCCGTCACCAAGCCGCTCGATGATCCGGTTGAAGGTGCCGGGCTTGATCACCTGGCCCAGGGCGAACTCGATCCCGAAGGTCTTGAGATAGTCCTTGAGCGCGACCAGTTTCTCGCGGCTCGGCGCTTCGTGGACGCGGTACATGACCGGCGCCTTCTTCGCCTCGAGCGCGCGGGCGGCGGCGACGTTGGCGGCGATCATATAATCCTCGACCAGCCGGTGCGCGTCCAAGCGGTCGCGCGGCGCGATCGAGGCGATCCGCCCCTTCTCGTCGAGCATCACCCGGCGCTCGGGTAGGTCGAGCTCGAGCGGGTCGCGCTTCTGCCGCGCCGCGAACAGCGCGCGCCAGCAGGCCCACAAGGGCTTCAGCGCCTTGTCGACCAGCTCCTGCGGCACGCGCCCTTCGATTGGCGGCATTGCGCAGGTCGGCGAGCTGACCTCGATCCGCTCCTCGCCCGCGGCGTCGATCGCGGCCTGCGCGTACTCATAAGCGATGTTGGCCGCGATCCGCACCTTCGCCCGGGAGAAGCGCCATTCCTTGAGCGCGCCGTCCTTCCCGATCTTCAGGTGGCAGGCCATCGCCGCGCGGTCCTCGCCCTGTTTCAGCGAGCAGATGTCGGCCGACAATTCCTCCGGCAGCATCGGCACCACGCGGTCGGGGAAATAGACGCTGTTGCCGCGGGCCCGCGCCTCGCGGTCGAGCTCGGAGCCGGGGCGGACGTAGAAGCTGACGTCGGCGATGGCGACGATCGCGTTCCACCCGCCCTCGCCGTCGGCCTCGGCCCAGATCGCATCGTCATGGTCGCGCGCGTCCTCGGGGTCGATCGCGACGATCGGCAAATGGGTGAGGTCTTCGCGCTCGCCGAGCGGCAGCTTCGCCACGCGGTGCGCCTCGTCGATCGCCTCCTGCGCGAACTCGGCCCGCAACCCGTGCTTGTGGATCGCGATCAGCGAGAAGCTGCGCGGCGCGAACGGGTCGCCAAGCACCGCATCGACCCTGGCGGACACCCGCGGCGGCCGGCCAGTCACTTCGCACAGGACGAGGTCGCCGGGTTCGGCGTCCTTCAATTCGTGGATCGCGAACTCGCGCCGCTCGCGCTTGTCGACCGGCGACAGCCAGAATCGCTCGCCGTCGCGGCGGACCACGCCCAGCACCAGCTCCGCTGCCTTCGCCAATTTCTTGAGCGGATGGGCGAGCCAGCCGCGATCGCTTTCCTCGGTGCGGCACAGCACCCGGTCGCCGATGCCCAGCGCGCTGCGCCCGCGCTCCTTGATCCGAAGCCGCGGCGGCGGGGTCTCGGCGTGCCATTGCTCGGGCACGGCAAAGACGTTGCCGCTGTCGTCGACCGATTGCACGCGCAGCACGGTGACCTTGGGCACGCCGCCCATCTGGTGGAACGCCCGCCCGCGCGAATGGTCGATCAGCCCCTCGTCGGCCATGTCCTTAAGAGCGCCTTGAGCTCGATCTTGGCCTGCCCCGACAGCCCGAACGCGCGCGCGATCTCGCGCTTCCCCGCCGGCTGGTCGGACGAGGCGATGAAGTCGAGGATCTGCTTGCGGCTGGGCAGGCCGGCGGAGCGCTTGCGGGGCATGGTCTTCTAATGTCGTCATCCTGGACTTGATCCGGGACCCGCTGTCTTTTACATTCGACGCGCTGTGAAGGAAGTGTTCAGGCCCCGGCTCAAGGCCGGGATGACGCTCTGCGAACGTCACCGCAGCTGGCTGTCCTTGCTGCCGCGGCGGTTGATGGTCGAATGGACCACCGCCTTGTCGCGCTCGGACTGGCAGGCGATGCAGGTGCGCACGCCGGGCAGAGCCTCGCGGCGCTTCCTGGGGATCGGCTCGCCGCAGTCGTCGCACTCCTCGGCGCTCTCGCCCTGGGGCGTCAGCGCGCGGGCGCGAAGGATCGCGTCCTTCACCGTATCCTCGATCTGCTGTTCGACCGCGCCGTCGCGAGTCCATCCGCCGGCCATGACCTGCTCCTTGCGCCTCTTAATTGGGGGCTGCGGCTTCCGCCGACAATGCCGCGCGGCGATGCAGGTGATGCTCGCGCCAGACGATCACCAGCCCGCTGGCGATGATGATCGGCGCGCCGACCCAGATCCACGGCGTCGGCATTTCGCCGAAGATCCACGAACCGAGCAGCAGGGCCCAGAGCAGGCTCGTGTAATCCATCGGCATCACGAGGGCGACCGGCGCCAGCCGCAAGGCGCCGGTGAGGGTCAGCTGGGCAAGCCCGCCGGCCAGCGCCAGGCCGGCCAGCATCATCCATGTGGCGGAGTCATGCGGCCGCGCGAAGACGAGCATCGCCAGCCCGAGCGGAACGAGCGAGCTCACGGCGAACCAGAACACGGTCGTTGCGGCGCGCTCGGTGGCGCCTAAGCGCCGGATGACGACCGTCACCGAAGCGGTCGTCAAGGCCGCGGCGAGGGCAATGGATGCCCCGAGCAAGGGGACGTCGCCGCTGCCCGGCTGGACGATCAGCAGGACTCCGGCGAAGCCCGCGGCGACCGCGCTCCAGCGCCACTTGCCGGTCGGCTCATGCAGGACGAGCGCGGCGAGGACGACCGCGAAGATCGGGACCGAGAAGCCGATCGTCGTCGCCTCGGCGAGCGGAAGCAGGATGAAGGCGAGGAAATTGAGGCCCATCGCGCCGAGGCCGAGCGCCATTCGCCCGACGTGCGCCCACACCCGCTGGGTTCGAGAGAAGCGAAGCCGGGGCCGACGGCGACCAGCCCGGTCGCGCACAGCGCGGACCCGCACTGCCGGTAGAACAAGCTCTCGACGACGTTCACGCCGCGCGTCGCGACCAGCTTCACCAGCGCGAACATGATGGCGAGGAGCAGCGCCGTCAGCAGCCGCAGCGCGACACCGGCAAGCGGCTGCTGTTCCGCCGGCCGGTCGGTGTCGAGTCGGTCTGCTCGGCCCATCTATTTCGGAGTGGCGGGCGGGGGCGCGACCCAGGGCTTGAACGCGCCGCCGGGGACGGCCGAGGCGACCGGGCTCTCGAACCCGTCCGCGCTGACCGACGAGACGCCGAACACCCAATCGTCGACGCGGATGTGCGGCAGAATCATGCGCACTGATGCCGGACCGATCATGTTGGGCGTCGGCAGCCGAGCACACTGTCAGTGGCTACTCCAGACGAAGCCAGGAGTGTGTTCGTCAACGCCGTAAGACTGTTCGTCCAGTTCGGCTCGTCAGTTCGCCGCCACCGAACGCACATAAGCCTGCAGCGCCCTCGACCGACGTCCAGAACTACCGTTCGTATCCGTGCTCACCGCCCCTTCAACCTTCGGCTCGGGCGGCGGCGGGGCGCTGGCGATGGCGGCGAGGGCGGCGATGTTCAGCTTCGCGACCTTGGCGAGATAGGGGAAATCCATGTTCTCGACCGTGTCGCCGTATTTGATGCCCTTCTCGATCCTGCACATCCTGGTGCTGCCAATTGTAATTCTCGACCGCGACGCGTGAAGCGCACCGCGGGGAAGCCGAGGTTCAGGAACTCGGTATGGTCGCCGCCGCGGCCGAAGCGGTCGTTGCGCCAGATCTGGCGGACGTCGAGGCCGATGTTGAGCCGGTCGGCGAGGCCGTCGAGGAAGCGCGAGATGTTGCGGCCGGGCGAATCATTCTCGCCGCCGAAGCTGCGGATCTGCTTCGCCAGCTCCTCATGCCCCTGCCAGCGCGGCCCTTCGGAGAACACGCGCACGTGCGTGTCGTCGCACACGCCGTCCGAGCCGCAGCTGTTGCCGATGATGTCGTTGTTCAAATCGGCGATGACGTTCCAGCCCTGCGCCTTGGCGTAGGCCGCGAGCACCTTGCCGCCGTACAGCCCCTGCTCCTCGCCCGACAGCGCGGCATAGACGATCGTTCCGGGGAATTTGTGCTTCGACAGCACCCGCGCCGCCTCGAGCACCGCGGCGACGCCCGAGCCGTCGTCGTTGGCGCCGGGCGCGTCGGAGGTGGCGTTGAGCGGATCGGTGACGCGGCTGTCGATATGGCCGGTGATGATCACCACGTCGTTGGGCCGCTCGGTGCCGCGCTGGATCGCGACCATGTCGCACACCCGCGTCGGCTTGGGGATGCGGTCGCCGGTGAAGGTGTCGCACGGCCGCTCGGTCGGCAGGCCGAGCGCGCGGAACTCGCCCCTGGGTCCAGTCGAGCGCTGCGCCGATCCCGCGCTTGGGGTCGGTCTGCGAGGAGAGCGTGTGGCGCGTGCCGAAGCTGACCAGCGTCTCGACCGTCGCCTTAATCCGCGCAGCGCTGACCGGCGCGACGATCGCTCGCAGCTTGGCGTCGGGCGAGGGCGGCGGCGCGGCGCCGACCAGCAGCAGGCAGGACAAAGCGGCAAGCTTGCGCATCGGCGACTCTCCTTTCGCCTCTGACTGCCACGCGCGGCCCAATCGGGCTATAGGAAGCTGATGGGGGCGATCGCGATCCTGTTGGCAGCCGCTGCCGGTCCGCAGCCGGCGCCGGTCGGCGACGCCATTTATCACTACGTCCGCTCCAATCGCGACGGCAGCGAGGCCGAGCATGTCGTCCACTTCCGCCCGACGCGGACCCGGGTCGCGGTCTACAAATGGGTCGAGAAATGCACCACCGCGGCCTACGTCACCGCCGAGATGGAGCCGGACCTGACCGAAGGCCGGCGGTTCGTCGCCGGCAAGGTCGCGAAGGACGGCAGCCAGGCCGCGTTCGGGACCCTGACGCTCGATCCCAAGTCGCCGGCGCTTACCGTCGACGTGACTCCGCCGGGCAGCACCGAGCGGATCCGGGAGACCCATCAGCTCCAGGGCCGGCCGTATCTGCTCTACGATTTCGACTTCGCCGACCTCAACGCCTTCTTCCAGGAACATCGCGACGCAATGCATGAGTCGTTCGCCTTGCCGGTCATCTGGCCGATCGCGGGGCCGACCGTGTTCCGCGATTACGGCACGCTCCACGTCAGCCTCGGCGGCGAGGAGGTGCGGGAGGGGCTCAAGACCAAACGCTTCGACCTCGGCGTCGAGGGCGCGAAGGCGGCGACCGGCGCAGTGTGGGTCGACGCCGCCGACGGGCATATCGTCGAGGCCGAGCTCGGGCTGCCCAACCACCTCGGCTACCAGGACTTCCGGCTGAAGCTCGAGCGGGTTGAGCCCGGCGGGAAGACGGCCTGGGATGCGTTGACCCGAAGCCAATATGCGGACTGCCCAACTGGAAAATAGCGCCCGTCGGGTCTAGGGGAGCCGCGACCCCATTCCAGACAGTCAGGACGCGTATCCATGCTTCGCAGCATCGACCATTTCATCGGCGGCTCCAGCTTCGCTTCGGGCGAGCGCCAGGGCGACGTCTTCGATCCCAACCAGGGCCAGGTCCAGGCCAATGTCCGCTTCGGCACCGCCGCCGACCTGCAGAAAGCGGTCGACGCGGCCAAGGCAGCGCAGCCGGCCTGGGCCGCGACCAACCCGCAGCGCCGCGCCCGGGTGATGTTCAAATATAAGGAGCTGGTCGAGCGCAACATGGACGAGCTCGCCCACCTGCTGTCGAGCGAGCACGGCAAGGTCATCGCCGACGCCAAGGGCGACATCCAGCGCGGGCTCGAGGTGATCGAATATTGCTGCGGCATCCCGCAGGCGCTGAAGGGCGAATATACCGTCGGCGCGGGCCCCGGGATCGACGTCTACTCGATGCGCCAGCCGCTCGGCATCGGCGCCGGAATCACCCCGTTCAACTTCCCGGCGATGATCCCGATGTGGATGTTCGGCATGGCGATTGCCTGCGGCAACGCGTTCATCGTCAAGCCGAGCGAGCGCGACCCGACCGTGCCGGTGCGCCTCGCCGAGCTGATGACGGAGGCGGGCCTCCCCGACGGAATCCTCAACGTCGTCCACGGCGACAAGGAGATGGTCGACGCGATCCTCGATCACCCGGATATCGCCGCGGTCAGCTTCGTCGGCAGCAGCGACATCGCCCAGTATATCTACTCGCGCGGCACCGCGAACGGGAAGCGCGTGCAGGCGTTCGGCGGCGCCAAGAACCACGGCATCGTCATGCCCGACGCCGACCTCGACCAGGTCGTCAACGATCTCGCCGGAGCGGCGTTCGGCTCGGCCGGCGAGCGCTGCATGGCGCTGCCGGTGGTGGTCCCGGTCGGCGACGACACCGCCGACGCCCTGCGCGCCAAGCTCATCCCCGCGATCGAGGGGCTTCGGGTCGGCGTCTCGACCGACCCCGACGCCCATTACGGGCCGGTGGTCAGCAAGGCGCACAAGGAGCGGATCGAGCAGTACATCCAGATGGGCATCGACGAAGGCGCCGAGCTGGTCGTCGACGGCCGCGGCTTCATGCTCCAGGGGCATGAGGAGGGCTTCTTCATCGGCCCGACCCTGTTCGATCACGTGACGACCGGGATGAAGAGCTACCAGGACGAGATTTTCGGGCCGGTGCTGCAGATGGTCCGGGCGCCGGACTTCGAGGCGGCGCTCAGGCTCCCGTCCGAGCACGACTATGGCAACGGAGTCGCGATCTTCACCCGCAACGGCCATGCTGCGCGCGAGTTCACGGCGCGGGTCAACGTCGGGATGGTCGGGATCAACGTGCCGATCCCGGTCCCGGTCAGCTACCACAGCTTCGGCGGGTGGAAGCGCTCGGGCTTCGGCGACATCGGCCAGTACGGCCAGGAGGGCCTGCGCTTCTGGACGAAGAACAAGGTCGTCACCCAGCGCTGGCCCGATGGCTTCGTTGACGGCGCCGGCGACAAGGCCGCATTCCACATCCCGACCTTCGGCTGACTAAAAGGATACTCAGGCCGCTTAACGGCGTTGGAGCCCTATGCTCCGCGCCATCGCCCCCTTGATTGCCTGCGTGGGAATGATGGCCGTGGTCGCCTGCACAAAGCGCGACCCGGTGGCGAAGGAAGCGAACAACACCGCCGGGCTGCCGGCGATCAACGACGCGGTGCCCGACCCGACCGGCGCGCCGCCGGAGCAGGCTTACCCGGCCACCGAGACCCCGGGCCCCGCGTCCGCCATCCCCGCGTCGCTTCACGGCCGCTGGGGGCTGACGCCGATGGACTGTACGTCGACACGCGGCGACGCCAAGGGCCTGCTGACCGTCGGCCCCGGCGAGGTCAGATTCTACGAATCGCGCGCTGTCCCGGGACCGAGCACCCAAGACCGGCAAGGACTCGATCACCGGCAATTTCGCCTTTACTGGCGAAGGGCCAACGTGGACGAAGTTCGAAACGCTCGAGCTCAAGGGGCGAGAGCTAGTGCGTACCGAGAGCAACCCAGTAGCGAGCTTCACCTATGCGCGATGCAAGTAAATCCCTGCTCGTTATTCTCGCAGCCGCGGCGGCGCTCGGCGCGTGCAAGAATTCGGCCGGCAGCAACAATGTCGCCATCGACATCAACAATGCCGCCCCCGGCGACATCGAGCACGCTGCCGCCCGATGAAAGCGTCGACACCTCGTCGAACGAGCTGATCAACGGCGCCGACAATGCCGACGTCAACGCCGACCTGAACGCGCCCGAGAACGCCTATTAGGCGGGCTTGCTGACATTCCGGCGCGGCCCTAGAGCCGCCGCGCGATGACCCAGTTCGACCTCACCGACGACCAGCTCCAGATCCAGGAGATGGCGCGCAAGTTCACCGCCGACGCGATCACCCCGTTCGCGGCCGAGTGGGACGAGAAGCATATCTTCCCCGCGACACGATCCGCGAGGCGGCCGAGCTCGGCTTCGGCGCGATCTACGTCAGCGAGGAAAGCGGCGGGATCGGGCTCGGCCGGCTCGAGGCCGCGCTGATCATGGAGGCGATGGCCTACGGCTGCCCGTCGACCAGCGCGTTCATCTCGATCCACAACATGGCGGCGTGGATGATCGACCGCTTCGGCTCGGCCGAGGTCAAGCAGAAGTACCTCCCGTCGATGATCACGCATGGAGCGGATGGGCAGCTATTGCCTGACCGAGCCGTCGTCGGGCTCCGACGCCGCCGCGCTCAAGACCAAGGCGGTGCTCGACGGCGACCATTATGTCGTCTCCGGCTCCAAGGCGTTCATCTCGGGCGGCGGCGAGAACGACATTTACGTGACCATGGTCCGCACCGGCGAGGAAGGGCCCAAGGGCATCACCGCCTGGTCATCGAAAAGGACATGAAGGGCGTCAGCTTCGGCGCGCAGGAGAAGAAGCTCGGCTGGCATTCGCAGCCGACCGCCCAGGTCAATTTCGACGAGGTCCGCGTGCCGGTCGCCAACCGCGTCGGCGGCGAGGGCGAAGGCTTCCGGATCGCCATGATGGGCCTCGACGGCGGCCGCCTCAACATCGGCGCCTGCTCGCTTGGGCGGCGCCCAGCGCTGCCTCGACGAAGCGATCAAATATACCAAGGAGCGCAAGCAGTTCGGCACGCCGATCGCCGACTTCCAGGCGACCCAGTTCACGCTCGCCGACATGGAGACCGAGCTCCAGGCGGCGCGCTACCTGCTCTACGTCGCGGCGGCCAAGGTCACCGCCAACGCGCCCGACAAGACCAAGTTCGCGGCGATGGCCAAGCGGCTCGCGACCGACACCGGATCGTCGGTGGTCGACCGCGCGCTGCAGCTCCACGGCGGCTACGGCTATCTGCATGGACTATCCGATCGAGCGCTTCTGGCGCGACCTTCGGGTCCATTCGATCCTCGAGGGCACCAACCAGATCATGCGGGTGATCGTCAGCCGGGACCTGCTGCGCCAGTGACCGACGACGTCCTGATCATCGTCGAAGGCGGGGTCGGCCGGCATCCGCCTCAACCGGCCCAAGGCGATCCACGCGCTGACCACGCAGATGTGCGAGGTGATGAGCGAGGCGCTGCTCAAGTGGCGCGCCGATCCACGCGATCGAGGCGGTGATCATCGACCATGCCGAGGGCCGCGGCTTCTGCGCCGGCGGCGACGTCGTGATGCTTGCGCGCAGCGGCGCCGAGGACGCCGAGCGACGCGAAGCGCTTCTTCTTCGCCGAATATCGGCTCAACCACCTGCTGTTCACCTACCCCAAGCCGACCGTCGCGATCATGGACGGGATCACCATGGGCGGCGGCGTCGGCATCTCGCTGCCGTGCGACTTCCGGATCGCGACCGAGAACACGCGGCTGCGCCATGCCCGAGACGAGCATCGGCCTGTTCCCCGACGTCGGCGGCGGCTGGTACCTGCCGCGCCTGCCGGGCCGGGTCGGCGAGTTCATGGCGCTGACCGGCGCCCGGCTCGACGGCGCCGAATGCCATTACCTCGGCCTTGCCACCCATTATGTCGAGCAGGCCGCGCTTCGCCGACCTGGTCGAGCGGATCGGCAAGACGCCCGGCGCGGCTGCAACGGCGCGCATCGGCGCGCTTCGGCGATCACCCCGCCCGAGCCGAAGATCGCCGCAGAACCTGCCGGCAGATCGCGCGCTGTTCGCTCGCGACCGGCTCGAGGAGGTCATCGCCGCGCTCGAGGCCGACGAGAGCGAATGGGCGCAGACCGAGCTGGCGACGCTCCGCACCAAGAGCCCGCTGTCGTGCAAGGTCTCGCTGCGGCTGCTGGCGGAAGGCGCGAACCGCGCCAGCTTCGCCGACGAGATGCGCGCCGAATATGCGCTCGCCAGCCGCGTCGTCCGCACCCACGACTTCCGCGAGGGCGTTCGGGCGCTGCTGATCGACAAGGACAACGACCCGCAATGGGACCCGGCGACGCCCGAAGAGGTCGACCGACGAGATGCTCGACGTCCTGTTCGCGCCGCTGCCCGGAGCCGAAGCGTGGACGCCGTTCCCGGAGACTCGAAGCATGACCGATTACAACACGATCCTGGTCGAGCAGCGCGGCGCGGTGACGCTCGTCACCTTGAACCGGCCGCAGGCGCTGAACGCACTCAACAGCGAGGTGCTGAAGGAGCTGATCGACGCGTTCGCGGCCTATGACGCCGACGACCGTCGCAGCGCTG
Organism: uncultured Alphaproteobacteria bacterium; assembly: GCA_963765945.1. Lineage (GTDB taxonomy): Bacteria > Pseudomonadota > Alphaproteobacteria > Sphingomonadales > Sphingomonadaceae > Sphingomicrobium. The sequence goes on along the minus strand of CAVXYS010000046.1, from coordinate 66,209 downwards.
CCTGGTCCTCACCGGGTCGGAAAAGGCCTTCGCCGCCGGCGCCGACATCAAGGAGATGCAGCAGCAGGGCTTCGCCGACATGTATTCGTCCGACTTCTTCGCCGGCTGGGAGAAGGTCACCGCGACGCGCAAGCCATGGATCGCGGCGGTCGCCGGCTATGCGCTCGGCGGCGGGTGCGAGGTGGCGATGATGGCCGACTTCATCATCGCCGCCGACACGCGCGAAGTTCGGCCAGCCCGAGATCAAGCTCGGCGTGACGCCCGGCATGGGCGGATCGCAGCGCCTGGCGCTCGGCGGTCGGCAAGGCCAAGGCGATGGAAATGTGCCTGACCGGCCGGATGATGGACGCGGCCGAGGCCGAGCGCTCGGGCCTGGTGGCGAAGGTCGTGCCCGCGGCCGACCTGCTCGACGAGGCGCTGAAAACCGCCGAGGCGATCGCCGCCATGCCGCCGCTCGCCGCGATCGCGGTCAAGGAGATGATCAATGCGGCGTTCGAGATGCCGCTGGCACAGGGCATCCGCTTCGAGCGGCGGCTGTTCCACGGCCTGTTCGGGACCGAGGACCAGAAGGAAGGCATGACCGCCTTCGTCGAGAAACGGCCGGGCAACTGGAAGGGGCGCTAGACATGGCGCGGATCGCATTCATCGGCCTCGGCCACATGGGCGGCGGGATGGCGCCGAACCTCGTCGAAGGCGGGGCATGAGGTCCGCGCCTTCGACCTCGTGCCGAAGCGGTCGCAGCATGCCGCGCGAAGGCGGCTGCGCGCCGCCGGCGTCGGCCGCCGAGGCGGTCAAGGACGCCGACGTCGTCATCACCATGCTCCCCGCGGCGCAAGCATGTCCGCGCCGTGTATCGCACGACGACGTCGCGCCCAACGCCAAGCCGGGCACGCTTGCTGATCGATTGCTCGACCATCGACGTCGCCAGCGCGCGCGAAGTCGGCGAGGGGCTCGAAGAGCCTCGGCTTCGACTTCGTCGACGCGCCGGTGTCGGGCGGGATCGCCGCGGCCGCCGGCGGGACGCTGACCTTCATGGTCGGCGGCACCGACGAAGCGTTCGAGAAGCGCCAGGCCGTTCCTCGAGCCGATGGCCAAGGCGGTGATCCACGCCGGCGCGCTCGGCGCGGGCCAGGCGGCCAAGATCTGCAACAACATGATCCTCGGCGCGACGATGGTCGCGACCTGCGAGGGGTTCGCGCTGGCCGAGAAGCTCGGGCTCGACCTCGCAGACCTTCTTCGACATCTCGTCCAAGGCGTCGGGCCAGAGCTGGTCGATGACGAGCTATTGCCCGGTGCCCGGCGTCGGGCCCGACACGCCGGCCGACCATGATTATGAAGGCGGCTTCGCGGCCGCGCTGATGCTCAAGGATCTGAAGCTCGCGATGGATGCGGCGCAAAGCGTCGGCGCCTACACGCCGATGGGCGGCGAGGCCGAGGAGCTGTACCAGCGCTTCGTCGACCGCGGCGGCGGCAACAAGGATTTCTCCGGCATCATCAAGATGATCGACGACAGCTGGAAGGTCCCGGAGGAGCAAGAGTGACGATGCGTATTCAGTTGTTTGCCGCAGCCGCGCTAGTGTCCCTGGCGGCGGCGAGTGTCGCCTTCGCGGCGCTGCCCAAGGACAAGGCGCTGGCCATCATGCACGAGCGGCACGAGGGCATGGAGAAGATCGGCGACACCAACAAGCTGCTGCGCCGCGAGATCGACCTCGAGCTCGCCGTTCATGCCCGCGATCCAGTCCGGCGCGGCGACGATCGCCGGCCTGTCGCGTCAGAGGCCATCGGCTGGTTCCCGAAGGGCACCGGGCCCGAGCGTCGGCAAGACCGGCGCCAAGCCCGAAATCTGGCAGAACCCGCAGGATTTCGCGGCCAAGCTGCATGGCTTCCAGGCCGCGGCCCAGGCGTTCAACGCCGCCGCCAGATCCGGCGACATGACCGCGATCAAGGCGCGCTATGCCGACCTCGGCGGCACCTGCAAGGCGTGCCACGACAACTATCGCGTCGGAGATGCACCACTGACCGGCAAGCAGCCGGTCTGGGACCTGCCGGTCCGGCTGGTCCACTGGCTGCTCGCCGGCGCTGATCGCGTTCAGCTGGTGGTCGGTGAAGAACCACCATACCGACTGGCACATCTGGTCGGGGATCGCGATCCTGACGCTGCTGATCTTCCGCCTGCTGTGGGGCTTCGTCGGCAGCTCGACCGCGCGCTGGGCCGAGCTTCGTTCGCGGCCCGCGCGCCGTGCTCGGCTACCTGCGCGGCGGGTGGCGCGGGATCGGCCATACGCCGCTCGGCGCGATCAGCGTCGTCGCGATGTTCGCTGGCGGTCGCGGTCCAGGTCGGGCTCGGCCTGATCTCCGAGGATGAGGACGGGCTCTACACCGGACCGCTCGCCGCCCTGGTCAGCATCGACACGTCGGACACCGCGCGCGACATCCACGAGCTGTGGTTCTACGTGATCCTCGGCCTCGTCGTCCTCCATCTGGCGGCGATCCTGTTCTACCGCCTGCGCGGCCAGGATCTGACCTGGCCGATGATCACCGGCCGCGCCCGCGCCGCGCCCGGGACCACCGCCGATGCGACCCGGCAAATGGTGGGTCGCGCTGATCTGCCTCGCCGTCGCGCTCGGCATCAGCCGCTGGGTGGTCGCCGGTGCCCGCCTCTCCCTTGAAGGGAGGGGAGCAGCGCGCCACATCTCTTGCATGCAGATCCGCACCGAGCAGACGCCCAACCCGTCAACGCGCAAGTTCCTCCCCGGTCAGGCGGTGATGGACGCGGGCACACGCGACTTCGCCGACGCCGCTTCGGCCGAGGCGTCGCCGCTCGCCGCGGCGCTGTTCGCCAGCGGGCTGGTCGAGGGCGTGTTCTACGGCCGCGATTTCATCTCGGTGACCGCGGCCCCGGCCGTGTCCTGGTCCGACCTCGAGCCGGTGGTAGTCGAGAGCCTGCTCGATCATTTCGTCAGCGGCGCTCCGCTGTTCGTGCCGGGCACGGCCGCGGGCATTCATGTCGCGGCCGAGGCCGATTTCGAAGAAGACCCGGCCGATGCCGACATCATCGATCAGATCAAGGAACTGATCGAGACCCGGGTCCGCCCGGCGGTCGCCCAGGACGGCGGTGACATCGCCTACAAAGGCTATCGCGACGGGCACCTCTACCTGACCATGCACGGGGCCTGTTCCGGCTGCCCGTCGTCGACCGTGACCCTGAAGCGCGGGATCGAGAGCCTGATCCGCCACTACGTGCCCGAAGTGGAGACGGTTGAAGCCGTCTAAACCAAGGACTTGCGGCATTCGCGCCGCATGTGACCATCATCGCCCCATGATCCTGGCGTTCGACACGTCCAGCGCAGCCTGCACCGCCGCTTTGTTCGACGGGGCGGGCAATATCGTCGCTCAGCGGGACGAGGTGATCGGCCGCGGCCACAGCGAGCGGCTGGTGCCGATGCTCGCCGAATTGCTCGAGGGCCGGACGGCGACCTCGATCCTCGTCGGGGTGGGGCCGGGCAGCTTCACCGGCATCCGCGTCGGCATCGCCGCCGCGCATGGCCTCGCGATCGGCTGGGACGCCGAGCTCGCGGGAATGTCGTCGCTGGCCCTGCTTGCGGCGGGCGTCGAAGGCACGCGGCGAAGTCGCCGTCGCGGTGACCGGCGGCCACGGCGAACTGGTCGTTCAGCAATTCGGCGGCTTCGGTATCGAGTCCGCAGGCGACTTCTTCAGTCTCCCGCCCGCCGAGGCGGCAGCCGCGACCGGAGCAGGGCTGGTCGTCGGCTCGGGCGCGCGCCAGCTCGTGGACGCGCGCGGTTGGGGCGTGGCGCGGGACGCATGGCCGTCGGCGGCCAATGCGCTGAAGATGCCGCCGGCGCTACGGGCCCTGCCGCCCAAGCCGGTCTACGCGCGCGCGCCCGACGCGCGTCCGAAGCAGGCCGCGTGATGGCGACGATCGACAACCCGGTGCGGATCGAGCGCGGCACGTCCGACGATCTCGATGCGGTGATGGAGGTCATGGACGCGGCCTTCGGCAGCCGCTTCGGCGAGGCGTGGACCCGCTCGCAATGCGCCGGCATCCTGCCGATGGCCGGAGTGTCGCTGATGCTTGCGTTGGATCGGCGCGAGCATGGCACGGCGGCCTTTTCCTTGTCCCGCAATGTCGCCGACGAGGCCGAGCTGCTCCTGCTCGCCGTTGCCCCGGCGCATCGCCGGCGCGGGATCGGCCGCAGCTTGCTCAACGATTTCATCGACCGCGCGCGGGTGGGCGGGCTAAGCCGGGTCCACCTCGAAGTGCGCGACGGCAACCCGGCAATCGGCATGTATCGTTCCGCCGGCTTTTCGCCGATCGGCCGACGCCGCAACTATTATCACGCGCCGGACGGACAACAATTCGACGCGCTCACCTTCTCGCTCGATCTCTAATCTTCGGCTGATCTAGCCGATACGCTTCACGCTATTGCAGCGCGACCCGGACCCCCTTAATGCCGATACTGTCGCGCAACGGACTCGCTCCGCGCGGCATTTTGCTCGGACAGAAAGCACCAACATGGACAATGAAGCGACAGAGGACACGTTACTGACCTTGACTGCAGATATCGTCGCTGCACACGTCAGCAATAACAGCGTTGCCGTCAACGACTTGCCCAATCTTATTCAGAACGTGCATGCCGCCCTGAACGGGATTGCGGGCCAGTCTTCCGCTCCGGAGCCGAAGCCGGAGCCCAAGGTGCCGATCCGTTCGTCGGTCAAGCCCGACTTTATCGTCTGTCTCGAGGACGGCAAGCGGCTGAAGATGCTCAAGCGGCACCTGATGACCCACTACAATATGACACCGGACCAGTATCGGCAGAAATGGGGTCTTGCCGCGGACTATCCGATGGTCGCCCCGAATTACGCCGAGCAGCGCCGGACGCTGGCCAAGTCGATCGGGCTTGGCACCAAGCGCCGCAAGACTCGCGGGGCCAAGTAACAACGGGGGGCGAAGCAATCCACAGCCGGATTGCTTCGCCGCCGTCCCTCGAGCGGCAATATGAGCTCTCGACGCCCCGCTTGCGTCCGCGGCCTTGCCGCTGCAATCATCGCCTATGTTAAAGACCCAATCCGTCCAGTCGATTGTCGAGCAGCTCGGCGCGATCTTCGACGAATCGGTCGCCAACCTGCGCGAGGCGCTGACGCTGTACCTCGAGCGCGGCGAGCTGCCCGACCCGAAGGACCGCGCCGCCGGCCGCTTCGCTTACCCCGAGCTCCGGATCGACTATCATCCGACCGCACCGCGTCCGACGACGGCGCCGGTGCGCGCCTTCGCCCGGCTCAACGAGGCCGGCTGCTATGCCTCGAGCATCGCCCGTCCCGACCTGTTCCGCGACTATCTCGCGGTCCAGCTCCAGCATTTGATCGACGATTATGGAGTCGAGGTCTCGGTCGGGCGGTCGAGCAGCGAGATTCCCTATCCCTATGTGATCGACGAAAGCGGGATCGAGATCGGCGGGGTCAGCACGACCGAGCTGTCGCGCTGGTTCCCGTCGAACGAGCTGGTCCATATCGGTGACGAAGTCGCCGACGGGTTCCGGCCGCTCGATGCGCCGGACTGTCGCCCGCTCGCTTTGTTCGACGCGCCCCGGACCGACTTCAGCCTCGCCCGGCTCAAGCATTACACCGGCACGCCCGCCGACCATTTCCAGCATTTCGTGCTGTTCACCAACTATGTCCGCTACGTCGACGAGTTCGTCGGTTTCGCGGTCGACGCGCTGCGACGCAAGGACAGCCCGTATCGCGCTTTCTCGGTCCCGGGCGCGCTGTACGAACCGGGCGAGCTGACCAACGCCGAGGCCGAAATCGCCGCCGGCCGCTGGCGCCGGCACCAGATGCCGGCCTACCATCTGATGGCCGAAGGGCGCGGCGGCATTACCCTCGTCAACATCGGCGTCGGCCCGTCCAACGCGAAGACGATCTGCGACCATATCGCGGTGCTCCGGCCCGAGGTGTGGCTGATGATCGGCCATTGCGGCGGCCTCCGGCCGAGCCAGACGATCGGCGATTACGTCCTCGCCCACGCTTATCTGCGCGACGATCATTTGCTCGACGACGTGCTCCCGCCCGAAATCCCGGTCCCGGCCATCGCCGAGGTCCAGAAGGCGCTGTTCGAGGCGGCGATGATGGTCACCGGCGAGGATGAGGACGATCTGAAGCGCCGGCTGCGCACCGGCACCGTGGTCACCACCGACGACCGCAACTGGGAGCTGCGCTACACCGCCTCGTCGCGCCGCTTCAACCAGAGCCGGGCGGTGGCGATCGACATGGAATCGGCGACGGTCGCCGCCCAGGGCTACCGCTTCCGCGTGCCCTACGGGACCTTGCTGTGCGTGTCGGACAAGCCGCTCCACGGCGAGCTCAAGCTGCCCGGCCAGGCCAATGCCTTCTACGAGCGCGCGATCAGCCAGCATCTGCGCATCGGCATCGAGACCCTGACCCTGCTCAAGCGCGAGGGCGACGCGCTCCATTCGCGCAAGCTGCGCAGCTTCGACGAACCGCCGCTGCGCTAAAGCGAGAAGCGGATCCGGGTGGGCGCCGGCGGTGCCTGGCCCTTGGCGATCCAGTCGACCAAGGCGTCGAGGTCGATGATCCCGGTGTCGGTCACGGCGGTGCCGGCGGTGAAGCCGGTGAGGCCGTCGCCGCCCGACGCCAGATAATTGTTCACGACCACCCGGTAGCGGCCGTCCGGCTCGATCGCCTTGCCGTTCAATCGCAAGTCGGAGACTCGGCCATCGACCGGCTGGCGCAGGTCGACAGCGTAAGTGAACCCCGCCGACGGGGCGAGCACCGCCGGCATGGTCGCTTCTGGGCCGCGAGCGGGATCGCATATTGCTGCTCGAGCACCGCCTTGAGCTGCGCGCCGGTCAGGGTCAGGACGACGAGGTTGTTGCCGAACGGCATCATCGCGAAGGCGTCCTTGTAGCGGACGTCGCCGCCCGGCAGGTCGACCCGGACGCCGGTCGAGTTGACCAGCGCCAGCTGCGCGTCGCTCTTGGTAGCCGCGAGCATCGAATCGGCGATGAGGTCGGCGGCCTGGCTCTCGCTCTCCTGGTCGCTCTTCTTCGCCGTCGCGGTCAGCCGGCCGATCACCCGGTTGGCGATCGGCGCGACCGCTTCGGCATAGCGCTTAACCAGCGCGGCGATCGCCGGGTCTCGCCGCCTCCCTGCCGGATCATCGGCACATTGCGTGCATGCTGGGCGAAGAGGCGATGGGTGCGCGGATCGAAGTCGAGCCTCAAGTCGCTGACGAAATAGCCGTACTTGCCGGCGCTGGTGAGGAGGCGCTTCGCCCCGCCGCGCTCGAGCTCGGCACGCATAAGCATGGTGGGTATGGCCGGAGATGACGGTCGCGATCGCCGGGTCGAGCCTGGTCAGGATCGGCAGGATTTCGCCCGAGAGGCCGTCGCAGCCATTCCGGTGATGATAGCTGTCGGGCACTTTCCCGCCCTGGTGGATGAGAAGGACGATGGCATCGGCCCCGGCGGCCTTGAGACCGGGCACCAGCGCATTGGCGGTCACCGCCTCGTCGGCGAAGCGTGAGTCCCGCGACTCCGTTCGGAGTCACCAGGTTGCTCGGTCTGCTTGAGGGTCATGCCGATGAAGCCGATCGTGATCGGCCCGAAGCGGCGGATCGCGGTCGCCGGGAAGAGGGTCGAACCGTCCGCCCGGAGGGTATTCGCGGCGAGATATTGGAAGCGCGCGCCCGTGAAGCGCTCGAGCTGGCACGGAACGCGCAGGGTATATTTGTGGCAGCCGCCGTTTTGCATCCGCAGCAGCTCGGCGCTGCCCTTGTCGAACTCGTGATTGCCGACCGAGGCAAGGCTCGAACCCCATCAGCGTTCATCGCGTCGATCGTCGGCTCATCGAGGAAATAAGCCGAGGTCAGCGGCGAGGCGCCGATCAGGTCGCCGGCGGCGACGGTGATCGTGTGGTCGTGACCGGCGCGCAGATCGGACAGCTCCGCTCCGACGATCGCTGCGCCGCCCGCATCGGCGGTCGCGAACGTGTCCGGGCCGAGCTGGAAGCGCACCGGGTCCGGACGCTCGAGATTGCCGTGAAAGTCGTTGAGCGCGAGGATCTGGACGTCGATCGCGCTGGTCGGCGGCGGAGCGGAAGCCGGGCGCTGGACGGCGCAGCCGGCAAGAGACAGGGCCGCAACGGCGGCAACGCACAGGCGGATCATCGGCCGGGTGCGCCTCCGCGGACCGGCTGCGGCTTCGCATAAATGTCGTTCAGATAGGCCGCGAGCCGGACTCCGGCCTGTTGCAGCCGCCGCTCCATCAGCGGGTTGAACTTGTAAACGTAGGTGTACGACAGGTCCGGGAGCGGCTTCTCCCCCTTCTTCGGCTTGCCCTCGGCCTTTTTCGGCGGCGGAATGTTGGCGTAGATCTGCTCGCGATATTGCGCGCTTTCGCTGATCCAGTCGCGCGGGTTGATGTCCCACCAGCCGACCACGTCGGCATCGCCGATATGCCGCTCGAGCTTCGCGGCGAGCTCGGTGAAGGACAGTTGCTCGTCGTCGACCATGCGCCGAATCCCACACGGCGTGGAGGTTGGTCGGCTTGCCGAACCAGCTGACCTTCACGTCATTGCCGCCGCGGTCGCAGCATTTGCCGACGTGGAGCGGCTGATGGAGGTCGCCGACGAGGTGGACGATGAAGCGCAGCGCGAGCTGCTTGTCGGCAAGGCTCGCGCCCGGATCCTCGAGCGTGCGCCGGAAGCGGCCGAGCGCCTCGAGCGCGTCGCCTTCGGGCGGGGCATGATCGTAGGTGATCCCGTCGAGCGTGACGTAATGCCACGGAGTCGCGGTCTTCTGCCAGAACGGCTCCGGGGCCGAGCGCATGTCGTCGGGCCAGTTCGCGGCCTCGTCGAGGCTCTCGGCACCGCCGAGAAGCTCGCGAATGTGCGCCCGCGCCAGCCCGGACAACTGCGTATCGGCGATCGCGGCCACGACCCGGTGGCCGGTCTTGCCCCAGGCCAGAGCGGGTGAGGGGAGGACGGCCATGGCGGCCGCGGCGGCAAGCAGAACTCTCGATCTCATCGTGTTCGCCCCGGGATTCGACTGTCTAGCGCATGGCGCCTGCCCACGCCTAAAGACAAGACCATGACTCAAGATGAACTGCTCCAGCTCGCCCGCTCGGCCGCGCACAAGGCCTATGCGCCTTATTCGCGCTTCCGCGTCGGTTGCGCGGTCGAATCGGTCGACGGCGAGGTCGTCACCGGGGCGAACATGGAGAATGCCTGTTACCGGCTCGGCGTCTGCGCCGAGCAGAGCGCGCTGACCGCCGCGCAGCATGCCTTCGGCCTCGACCGCGTGGCGCGGCTTGCGGTCGTCGGCGGAACGGGCCCGATCGTCTGCACGCCCTGCGGCGGCTGCCGCCAGGCGATCCTCGAGGCGGCGCAGCTTAGCGGACGTCGACGTCGAGATCCTGTGCGCCAGCGGCGACGGCAGCGGGGTCGAGCGCTTCACCATCGGCGAGCTGATCCCGCACGGCTTCGGTCCGGCGAACCTCGGCGGGTCGGAACCGGCCTAGGCGAGCCTCGCGGCCAGCGCGTCGAATACCGCCTGGTGCATCGGTCGGCGAACTCGATCCCGGCGCAGAAGCCTTCGACCCAGCAGACCATGCCTTCGATCGGATCGAGCCGATCGAACTTGACCCACACCCGTTCGTCAAGCTGCGGCCGCTCGACGAATTCGAGCCGGCAGCCGAGCGGCGAGGCGTCGAATACGCGCACGCGATAGTTGAGCTGCCCCGATCGCCGCAGCGCCACCTCGGCGTTGACGCCGACGCGCTCCGCCCTGCGCCCGGTGAAACCGTGCGGCTCTGCGTCGCCGGGTGGATTCGCTCGCCATCGCAAGTGCCCCCCGCACATGCCGAAGCTCAATCCCCGATGATGAATCAGCGCGGCGCGGCTGGCGAGCGGGGATTGGTCCGGAATGGACTGGAGGGCGGTTCGAGGGATCGATCCGCGCCGCGCGGAGCCTTTGGCCGCCGGGCTCGTTGCGTCGGCGCACCCGAGCGCGAGTAGGAGTAGGTTCATGCCCACCATCACCGGAACCAACAACGGCGAAACGCTGACCGGCACGTCCGGCGACGATCAGATCTTCGGCCTGGGCGGCAACGACGTCCTCGTCGGAGCGGGCGGCAACGACACCACCGACGGCGGCGAGGGCAACGACCAGCATGTCGTCGACAGCGCCGGCGATGTCGTCGTCGAGCGCGCCGGCGAGGGCGACGACGAGGTCATCACCAGCGTCAGCTACGCGCTCGGCGACGGCACCTGGGTCGAGACCCTGCGCACCGCGGACGCCGCGAGCACGCTCGCGCTCAGCCTGATCGGCAACGAGATCGCGCAAAGCATCTATGGCAACGCCGGCGACAACATCCTCAACGGCGGCGGCGGCAACGACTATCTCGTCGGCCTCGAGGGCAACGATTTTCTGATCGGCGGCGCCGGCGCGGACATCATGCTCGGCGGCACCGGCGATGACACCTACACCATCGACCTCGCCGTCGGCGATACCGTCCGGTACGAAGACCCGGCCCAGTCCTTTCCCTCCTCGGCGACCGTCCTCGACGTCGGGGACGGCGACAGCATCCTGGTCCGAATCAACCGCGGATCGGGCAATTTCGAAACGCGCGTGGTACCGGTCTCCCAGCTGTTCGCCATCGACACGATCATCGAGAGTCCCGGCGAAGGCGAGGATGTGCTGCTCGCCTACACCAGCTTCGCGCTGACCACCGACAGTCGCGTCGAAACGCTCGTCGCGGCGCAAGGTACGGCGGACATCACGCTTCGGGGCAACGCCCTGGCCAACAGCATCTACGGCAACGACGGGGATAACATCCTCACCGGCGGTACCGGGAACGACTATCTCGCCGGCGGGGCCGGGAACGACAATCTCTCGGACATCCAGGGTAACGATACGCTCGACGGAGGGGACGGCAACGACCAGCTCGACGGCGGAGACTTCTGACGACCTGTTGATCGGCGGCAGCGGCAATGACCTGCTCATCGGCGGCGGCGGCGCTAACCTCCTGGTCGGCGGCACCGGCGACGATTCTTATGTCGTTCGGGCGCTCGACCAAATCACCGAGCTGGCGGGCGAAGGCTTCGACCGGGTTGAGATCCAGGCTTCGTCCTACACATTGGGCGCGGGGGCCTCGATCGAGCTGCTGGCCGCGGCGCCGTTCATAACTTCGCCGCTGACGATCACCGGCAACGAATTCGATCAGACCATCGTTGGAGCCGCCGGCAACGACCAGCTGCGCGGCGGCGGTGGGGCGGATACCCTAAGCGGCCTTGGCGGCAACGACACTTATTATGTCAGCGACGGCCGCGAAACGATCATCGAAGCGGCAACCGGCAACGGCGCTGCAGACACCGTCTACACCAGCGTCGACTATGTGCTGAACGCCGGCGCCCAGGTCGAAACCATTTCGACCGTCTGGCAATTGGCCGACGACGATATCGACATCACCGGCAACGAGTTCGGCGGCGGCCAACGGCTGATCGGCAATTTCGGCAGCAACGTGCTCGACGGCAAAGGCGGCGCTGACCTGCTGATCGGGCTCGGCGGCGCCGACACGTTCGCCTTCACCACCGCGCTCGGCAGCGGCAATGTCGACTCGATCGCCGACTTCGAAGCGGGCATCGACACGATCGCTCTCGACGACGCGATCTTCACCGCGCTGCCGCCCGGCGATCTCGACTCCGAATGCATTCGCCACCGGCACCGCGGCGACCGAGGCCGACGACCGGATCATCTACGATCCGGCCAACGGCAACCTTTATTACGACGCCGACGGGAGCGGAGCGGGTGTGGCGGTGCTGTTCGCTCACCTGAACGATGCGCCGGAGGTGCACGCGACCGATTTCTCGGTCATCTAGCCGCTTATTTGACCAGCCCGGCCGCCTTCATTTCGGCGATGCTGACGATGCCGTCCTTGTCGGCGTCCATGCGGTCGAAATTGGCGAGCTTGGCGGTGCGATATTCGACCAAGGTGACCTTGCCGTCCTTGTTGAGGTCGTGCTGGGCGAGGATCGGCGCAGGGTTGGGCGGCGCGGGGGTCACCATCCGCTCGAACTCGGTCGGGCTCAGCTGGCCGTTCCGGTCGGTGTCCATCCTGCTGAACAGGAGATGCGCGGCCGCGCGCGCCTGGAGCAGGTTGGCGGCGCGCTCGAACTGCTCGATCTCGGCCCGGGTGACGACCTTGTTCTGGTCCGAGTCCATCTTGCCGAACTCGGCGTCCATGGTCCGGATGAAGTCGGCCCGGGGGACCGGGACGGCGGCGCGGTCCCGCGGGTGCCTTGGGAGCCGGGGGAGCTGCCATGGCGGGTGCCGCAATCAGTGCAAGCGCGACGAACAAGCCGGTTACGCGGTCGATCACTTCGAGGCCCTCCCGTGGGACGCGCAGCATAAGCCGAGTCCGCCGCGCCGGGGAAGTGGCGGGAAGTCTCCTCCCTGTCCCCGCGAAAGCGGGGATGGGGAGGGGAACCATTCCCCGCAGAGGGAATGCTCACTTCAGCTTGATCTCGCGCAGGCGCTCCTGGAGGTAGTCGTTGGCGGTGATCGGCGGCCATTTGGGCTGCTCGCCCGCGGGCACCGTGCCGGGCAGCGGCTCGATCAGGAAGTCCGAGCGGAAGTGGAGGAAGAAGGGCATCGAATAGCGCGAGTTACCGCGCCGCTCGGGCGGCGGGTTGACCACGCGATGGGTGGTCGAGCGCAGCTTCCCGTTGGTCAGCCGCTGCAGCATGTCGCCGATGTTGACCACCAGCTCGCCGGGCTTGGGCGAAACCGGGATCCAGCGGCCGTCCTTGGTCAGCAGCTCGAGCCCCGCTTCCTCGGCGCCGAGCAGCAGGGTGATGGTGTTGATGTCCTCGTGCGCCCCGGCGCGGACGTTGCTGCCCGGCTCGCCCTGGATCGGCGGGTAATGGAGCAGGCGCATCACCGAATTGCCGTCGCGCACGGTGTCGATGAAATAATCCTCGTCGATCTTGAGGAAGCGGGCGATGGCCTTGAGGATCTTGAGGCCCGTGCGGTCGAAGGTCGCGAACAGTTCCTCGAACGTGTCGCGGAAGCCCGCGCAGCTCGGTCGGCCAGACATTGTCGGGCATGTGGTCGCGGAACGGGTGGCCGTGCGCCAGCTCGCGGCCGACGTGCCAGAACTCCTTGAGGTCGAAGGCGGCGCGCCCTTGGCGGTCTCGATCCCGAACGGCGTATAGCCGCGCGCCCCGCCGCCGCCCGCGATGAGATACGCGCGCTTGACCGCGTCGGGCAGCGCGAAGAACGCCTTCGCCTTCGTCCTCGGCGCGCTGGATCAGCGCGTCGGGGATGCCGTGGTCGGCGATGATGGCGAAGCCATATTCCTCGAAGCTGCGGCCGAGCTGCTGGGCGAAGCCGCCGGGGTCGCGGTCGGCGTCCTTCAGGGAAACGGACGCAATGTGATCGTCGGTGATCGTGGCCATGGCGTCAATTTAAGGTCAGGAATCATCAGTCCCGCCAGCGCCGCGCTCATCAAATTGGCGAGCGAGCCGGCGAGCAGCGCGCGGAGGCCGAGCCTGGCGATCACCGGCCGCTGGTTGGGAGCGAGGCCGCCGGTCACCGCCATCTGGATCGCGATCGAGCTGAAATTGGCGAAGCCGCACAGCGCGAAGGTGACGATCGCCCGGCTGCGGTCGGACAGAACACCGCGGCGCCCATCTGACCGAGGTCGATGAAGGCGACGAATTCGTTCAGGACCAGCTTGGTCCCGAACAGCCCGCCCGCGGTCAGCGCCTCCTTCCACGGGATGCCGATCAGGAACATGAACGGCGCGAACACGTAGCCGACCAGCCGCTGGAAGCTGAGGTCGGGAATCCCGACCATGTTGCCGAGCCCGCCGAGCAGCCCGTTGGCGAGCGCGACCAAGGCGACGAACGCCAGCACCATCGCGCCGACCGCGACTGCGAGCTTGACGCCGGTCTGCGCGCCCTGCGCGGCGGCCATGATGATGTTGGCCGGCTTGACGCCCTCCTCGAAGGTCTCGGCGACCTCGACCTTCTGGTCCTCGAGCGGCGTCGGTGTCCTTCGGGATCGTCGGGCATGATCATCTTGGCCATCAGGATTCCGCCCGGCGCGGACATGAAGGCGGCGGCGAGCAGGTAGGGCAGATAGCGCTCGCCGAGCAGGCTCGCGTAAGCGGCGAGGATGGTCCCGGCGACTCCGGCCATGCCGACGCGCATCACCGTGAACAGGCGCGACGGCGGCAGCGCGGCGAGATAGGGCCGGACGACCAGCGGCGATTCCGACCGGCCGACGAAGATGTTGGCGGCGGCGCTGAGGGACTTGACGCGGCTGATCCCGGTGACCCAGCCGATCGCTCCGCCGACCCAGCGGACGATCCGCTGCATGATGCCGAGATAATAAAGGATCGCGACGAGGCTGGCGAAGAAAATGATCACCGGCAGCGCGGCGATGGCGAAGGTGTTGCGCCAGGGGATTTTTATCGCCGGGACCGAACAGGAACTCGGTCCCCTTGTTCGCATAACCGAGTAAGTTGGCGACGCCGAACGACAGGGTCTTGATCGTCGCCACGCCAATATCTGTCTTGAAGACGAAGAAGGCGATGGCAGCCTGAAGCGCGAACGCGGCCCCGACGACGCGCAGCCTGATCGCCCGGCGATTGGCCGACACCAGCCAGGCGAGCGCGAGAATGGCGGCAATCCCGGCAACGCCGAGCAATTTCTGATTAAGCACTGTACAGGCTCTCCCCGCCCCTACCAGACCATGCCTTGGGTAGCGGCTGCGGCGGCGTCGTCCAGCAATTTCAATGCCTCTTCAGGAGTTTCGGCGACGAGCAGCTGCTTGCGCCGCCGCTGCGACATGAAGCCGGATTCGGTCGCATGGTCGATGAACTCGATCAGCCCGTCCCAATAGCGGTCGACGTTCAACAGGCAGAAGGGTTTCTTGTGGAAGCCGAGCGCATTCTCGCTCCACGCCTCGAACAGCTCGTCGAGCGTGCCGATGCCGCCGGGCAGGCACAGGAAGCCGTCGGACAGCTCGCTCATCACCGCCTTGCGCTCGCCCATCGTGTCGACGCGGTGAAGCTCGGTCAGCCCGGTGTGCGCCACCTCGAGCTTGACCAACAGCTGCGGAATCACGCCGTAGACCTTGCCGCCGAGCTCGAGCACGCTGTCCGCGACCAGGCCCATGAGGCCGAGCCGGCCGCCGCCGTAGACGAGGTCGACGCCGTGCTCGACCATCGCTTTGGCGGTCGCACGGGCGCATTCGGGGAAGACCGGCTGCGCGCCGGGCGCCGAGCCGCAATAAACCGCGAGCCGTTTGATATGGTTCACAGGTTGACCAGCGCTTTCAGGTCGACCTCGGGCCGCGCGCCGAAATGCGCAATGACTTCGGCCGCGCAGCGCGACCCCACGTCGAGGCAGTCCCGAAGCTCGCGCCCGCGGCAGCGCGCGGAAAGGAAGCCCGCGGCGAACAGATCGCCGGCCCCGGTCGTATCGACCACCCGCGTGACCGGTGCCGCGGGAATTTCGGCAGTCGCGCCGCCCTCGACGGCCAGCGCACCCGCCGCGCCGCGGGTCACCACCAGGGTGCGGACCTTGGGCGACAGCGCCGCGACGCAGTCTTCGAGCGCGCCGCAGCCGGTCAGATGGCGGATCTCGTCCTCGTTGCCGAACAGGATGTCGGCCGTGCCGGCGTCGATCATCCGCTGCACGCCGTCGCGGCGGCCGTCGAGGCACAGGCTCTCGGACAGAGTGAAGGCGACCGTTCGGCCGGCCGAATGGGCGATCTCCGCCGCCCGCAGCATCGCCTGCCGCGGCCGCTCCGGCCCCCACAGATAGCCCTCGAGGAAGGTGATCGAGGCCGAGCGGATCAGCGCCTCGTCGAGCGCCTCGGGGGTCAGCTCGTGGCTCGCCCCCGGACTGGTGTTCATCGTCCGCTGGGCGTCCGGCGTCACCAGAATCAGGCAGCGGCCGGTCGGCGGCGGGCTGGCCAGCCGCGGCGTTTCGAACCGCACCCCGAGCGAGGTCATGTCGTGCGCGAAAATCTCGCCGAGCTGGTCGTCGGCGATCTGCCCGATGAAGGCGGTGTCGAGGCCGAGCGCGGCGACCCCCGCCATGCTGTTGGCCGCCGAGCCGCCGCTGATCTCGCGCGCCGGGCCCATCGCCGCGTACAGCTCGTCCGCCTGCTCGGCGGTCAGCAGCTGCATCGAGCCCTTGGTCAGGCCGCGCGCGACGATGAAGTCGTCGTCGCAGGTGGCGATCACGTCGACGATCGCGTCACCGATCGCCACCACGTCGAGATTGGGAGAAGTCACGGGTCGCGTGGCTAGCGGCGCTTGCGCCGCCGCGCAAACGCGTTACGCCTCGCGCCATGACGACCGAAGTCGAAGCCGCCGCGCGCGAGCCGCAAGCCACCCCGGCGATCCCGCTCTCGCTGTTCGCGTTCGCGCTGTTCTACGGCGGCATGGTGTGCATCGCCGGAGTGCTCGGCAACAAGCAGGTCGCGCTGGGCCCGCTGGCGGTCGAGGCCGGCATTTTCGCCTTTCTGCTGCTGGTCGTGACGTCGAGCTCGGTCGCCGAGCTGCACGGCCGCGCGACCGCCAACCGGCTGGTCCTGATCGGCTTCGTTCCGCTAATCGTGTCGCTGCTGTTGAGCCTGGTCGTGCTGGCCGTGCCGGCGTCGCCGGCAGATGGACCCCGAGCGCCTCGCGGCGTTCGAGACGATGATGAGCGGAACGCCGCGCATCTGGCTCGGCGGAATTCTCGCCTACGGCATTTCGACCTTCCTCAACGTGACCATCTTCAGCCGGCTCAAGGCGAGCGAGGGCGCGGGCTTGCTGTGGCTTCGGGCCGCAGTCGCGAGCGTCCTTAGCCAGGTGGTCGACACCCTGATCTTCATCTCGGTGGCATTTTACGGGGTGTTTCCGATCGGCCAGCTGATCCTCGGCCAGATGCTCGCCAAGGTCGTGCTGTCGGCCGTGCTCGTCCCGCCGCTGGTCTATGCCTTCGTCGCGCTTGGCCGCTCGCTCGACCGGCGCGGGTAAGAATCTCAAGCCCCCTTGATTGACTCGCTCATAAGTGCTGCTTTCGTGTCGAGTTGCGGGGGCGACTGAACGGGGAAGCGTGTTCCAAAAGCAACGGTTTAACGGATTCGCCACAAGTCCGCTAACGGCTGTCACGGAACTGCCTTTTGACGGCTATAGCCGCCCCAGCATCACAACGTACCGCGTCCAGCCGGGGGGTTGATTCCGTGAAAAAATTTGCAGTTCTTCTTTGCTCGACGGCCGCCTTCATGCCGGCCGCCGCCTACGCCCAGTCGACCGGCACGGTCGAAGCCGAAAACAAGGCGATCGTCATCACCGGCAGCCGCGCCCGCGACGTCGGCGGGGTCACCACGCCCGACACGCCCAAGGCCAAGGTCGTCCTGACGCAGGAGATCATCTCGCGCAGCAACCCCGGCCAGACCATCCTCGACACGATCAACCTGGTTCCGGGCGTCAGCTTCCAGAACAACGACGCCTACGGCTCGTCGGGCGGCACGCTCAACATCCGCGGCTTCGATTCGACCCGCATCAGCCTCACCTTCGACGGCATCCAGCTCAACGACAGCGGCAACTACGCGATCTTCTCCAACCAGCAGATCGACCCCGAGCTGATCGAGCAGGTCAACGTCAACTTGGGCTCGACCGACGTCAACTCGCCGACCGCCTCCGCGGTCGGCGGCACGGTCAACTACCGCACCATGACCCCGACCAAGGATTTCGGTGTCCGCATCAACGCCGGCTTCGGCGACTGGAAGTATTGGCGGCTGTTCGGAGTGGTCAACACGGGCGAAATCGGCCCATGGGGAACGCGGGCCTTCTTCGCCGCCTCGCGGACCAAGAACAGAGTGCCGTTCAACAATTACGGCAAGATCAGCAAGCAGCAGTATAACGGCAAGATCTGGCAGCCGATCGGCTCCAACGGCGACTTCGTCTCGATCAGCGGCCACTACAACCAGAACCGCAACAATTTCTTCGGTTCGCTGCCCCTGCGCCAGGACCTGGACATCGGGATCACCAACAGCCCCGGCGACCGGCTCGACCGACTCGTCGGGCCGAACTCGAACAATCGCTACCCGCGCAATCGCGACGAGCGATTCTACAGCATCAACTTCCCGTGCCAGGTCGACACGCCGCAGGCCGGCGTCGCCGATACGCCGGCGCCGGCGCCGTTCGCTCAGGCGAGCTGCGGCACCGAGTTCGACCGGCGCTACAATCCGTCGAACACCGGCAACGTCCGCGTCGCGTCGAAATTCACGATCATGGACGGCCTCGTCCTCACCGTCGACCCGAGCTACCAATATGTGAAGGCCAATGGCGGCGGCACGGTCAGCGGATTTGAAGGGCTGCGCGACGTCAATCCGGCTCAGCCGCCAGATCCGGACGGCGCAGGGCCGCTTCCTCGGCCGCCTGCCACCGCGACGCCGACTGACTGTTTGACGACGCCAACCAACGCCTTCAACACCTGCCTCGCCGGCTTCTTCGGCGGCAGCGCCTATTTCGGCCGCGACATCAATGGCGACGGTGACCGGCTCGACACCGTGAACGTGCTGTCGCCGAGCCAGACCCACACCGACCGTTACGGCGTGATCGCCGGCCTGCGCTGGGACTTCGCCCAGGGGCAGATGGTCCGCGTCGGCTATACGCTCGACGATGCGCACCACCGGCAGACGGGCGAGGTCGGGCTGCTCCAGGCGAACGGGGAGCCGACCGACGTCTTCCCGCGCAACGATGGGGAAGCCGAGGTAACCGGCGCGACCCTGCAGAAGCGCGACCGTAAGTCGATCGCCAGGCTCAACCAGGTGTCGGGCGAGTATCGCGGGGACTTCTTCGACAACAAGCTGACGGTAAACGTCGGCATTCGCGCGCCATTCTTCGTGCGCAAGCTGAACAACTTCTGCTTCACCTCCAGCGGGTCAGGATTTCGTCGAATGCTTTGGCCGGGATCCGGCGCGCCAAGCGGCGATCGAGCTGGCGCAACCCTATACGTTCGATGCCAACGGCCGGGTGCTGACCGGCTGGTCGCCGCCGCAGAAGCGCAAGTTCAAATATGACAAGCTGCTTCCGAACATCGGCCTGATCTACGACGTCACCCGCCAGCTGAGCGTGTTCACCAGCTATTCGAAGGGTCTGTCGGTGCCGAGCACCGACAACCTCTACAACAGCTTCTTCTTCCCGTTGATCGCCGATGCGGCGCACCCGAAGCCCGAGGTGACCGACAGCTTCGACGGCGGCCTGCGCTACCGGAGGGCCAACATCCAGGCCCAGATCAGCGGCTGGTACACCCACTTCACCAACCGCCAGGCGTCGTCCTTTGACCCCGAGCTCAACGTGTCGGTGTTCCGCAACCTCGGAACGGTCAACAAATGGGGCATCGACGGGTCGATCGCCTATGAGCCGATCCGCGAGGTTACGCTCTATGCTTTCGGTTCGTGGAACAAGAGCAAGATCCAGGACAATATCCAGGTCGGCGGTCTCCCGACAGGCGTGACCTGTGACAACATTGATCCCGCCAGCGCCCTGGCGTTCCGGAGCTGCGCATTCACGAAAGGCAATCGCGAATCCGGAGCACCGAAGTATACGTACGGCGTCTCGGCGGTCGGCGATCTCGGTCCGCTCACGCTCGGCGTCGAAGCCAAGCGGACTGGTCCGCGTTTCATCTTCGATAACAATCAGGCGGTGTTCCGTGGCGACGTCGATTGTCCCGGCACAGTTGCTCTCGGCTGTCCCGTCACGACTCCGGCGGCGGCGCCTCAGATGGTCTTCGGTCGAACGGCACCGGCCTATTGGCTCGTCAACCTCGATGCGCGGGTCAAGCTCGAAGCCTTTTCTCCCGCGCTCAAGCAGACCTACCTGCAGCTCAACGTCTACAACCTGTTCGACAAATTCTACGTCGGCGGGTTCGGCGGCGGACTTAGCCAATCGATATCTTGTGCGAGCGTGGCAGTCGGAGGTTGCCCCAACCTCGCGCCCGCAAGTGGCGTGTGGGGCAACCCGCCGTTCGTCCAGATCGGCGCCCCGCGGACGGTTTCGGCGTCGATCAACGTGCAGTTCTAAACGAGGGGCGTGCGGACGGCCGCCCGCGTCGGGGGGCGGGGCGGTGCACCGCGCGAAGCAGGCGGCGCCTCCACTCACGGAAGCGCCGCCTTTGCTTTGCGCCCTGACCTTTGGCAAAGGCGCCGGCCATGACCCAAGATGCCCGGCCGCCGCGCCGCAACCTGAAGCAAGTCCGGACCCTGTTGTGGGTGCTCGTCGCCCTCGCCATCGCCGGCGCTGCGGCGCTGATCCTCCTCCCGCAGGTCAGGAGCGGCACCTCGGCCCAGGCTGGCTTCGGCGCGCCGTTCACGCTGGTCGGCGGCGACGGCCAGCCGTTCTCGAGCGCCAGCCTCGCCGGCAAGCCCTATGCGATCTATTTCGGCTTCACCCGCTGCGCCGACGTGTGCCCGACGACGCTCGGCCGGCTGGTCAGGCTGCGCAACCAGAGCGGCGGGGACGCGGCGTTCAACATCGTCTTCGTCACCATCGACCCCAGGAACGACGGGCCGAAGGAAGTCGGCCAATATGCCACCCTGTTCAACGCGCCGATCATCGGCCTGACCGGCTCGCCGGCGCAGATCGACCAGGTGAAGAAGCAATATGGGATTTTCGCCGAGCCCGCCCCCCATGCGATGCCGGGAAAGGAAATGGAGCACACTGCGACGGTGCTGCTGTTCGACCGCGACGGAAAGCTCGCCGGAACCATCGCCACCGACGAATCCGACGCCGCGGCGCTGGCGAAGCTGAAGACCGTGGCCGCCTGACCGCCAGGTGCCCGCCTACCGCCCCGACCCGAAGATCCTCGAGCTCGGCGGCGATTTCTACGACCCGGTCGAGCCGGCGCAGTTTCCCGCAATGCACGCCGCGCTTCTGCAACCGCCGCTGGGCCGAGCGGGTCGGCGTTCGATGGCGACTGGGAGCGGCATTTCTGCCGCTTCGAGCCGCTGCCGCGACAACCTCACCGAGCCGCTCGCGCTGCGCTATCACGGCCACCAGTTCCGGGTTTACAACCCCGACATCGGTGACGGCCGCGGCTTCCTCTTCGCCCAACTGCGCGAGGATCCTCGTGGCGCGACCAGCCAAACCAACCGGGGCGCGCTGGCCGCCTGCTCGATCTCGGCACCAAGGGCTCGGGCCAGACGCCCTACAGCCGCCATGCCGACGGCCGGCTGACCCTCAAGGGCGGGGTCCGCGAAGTGCTCGCGACCGAGATGCTCGAGGCGCTTGGAGTCAACACCTCCAAGACCTTCGCTTTGTTCGAGACGGGCGAGGCGCTGGAGCGCGGCGACGAGCCCTCGCCGACCCGCTCGGCGGTGTTGACCCGGCTCAGCCACGGCCACATCCGCATCGGCACCTTCCAGCGGCTCGCCTTCTTCGGCGAGGCCGACAACATCCGGAAGCTGACGCGCTACTGCCTGCAGCAGCTCTACTCCGAACCGCCCGCGGCGGACGACCAGCAGAATGCGCTGCGGCTGTTCGACCTGGTCAGCCAGGCGACGGCGACCCTCGCCGCTTCCTATCTCGCCGCCGGCTTCGTTCATGGCGTGCTCAACAGCGACAATATCAACATCACCGGCGAGAGCTTCGACTACGGCCCGTGGCGCTTCACGCCGACCTGGGACCCGGACTTCACCGCCGCTTACTTCGACCATTACGGACTCTACGCGTTCGGCCGCCAGCCCGAGGCGATTCACTGGGACCTGGCGCAATTGGCCGGATGTCTGTCGCTGGTCACCGAAGCGCCGCCGCTGTCGGAGCTGCTCGCCGGCTGGAGCGCCCGGTTCGAGGACGCGCTGGTCGAAGCGATGCTGCGCCGGCTCGGCGTCGGCCACGACCGCGCCGTCGCGACGGCGCTGATTGCGGCGCTGGCGACGCAGGCGGCGCCGATCGACCGCATCTTCTTCGACTGGCGCGGCGGCCGCGACCCCGGCGCGGACAAGTATCCGACGGAGCCGTTCCGGGCGCTTGCAAAGGCCCTCGAAGGGACAGTCCCTCCGGGAGGGACTGTCCCTAACCGCTCGCACCCCTATTGGTCCGACGCCGAACCCTGCTCGATGCATATCGACGAGGTCGAGGCGATCTGGTCGGCGATCGCGGAACACGACGACTGGCGGCCGTTCGAGGACAAGGTTACAGCCATCCGCCGGATGGGCGAGGCGATGAGTGTCGATGCACCGCAAGGTTGACGAGGGCGAAGCGAGCGTGAAGGCCGCGCCGATGGCGATGAGCCTCGTTTCGACCGACCCAGCGACGGACGAAGAGCTGTGGTCGGGCCCGGTCGGCGATGCGGCAGCCGAGGTGGCAGCGGCGCGCGCTGCGTGGGGCGCCTGGGCGGCACATTCGGTCGCCTACCGGATCGAGGCGCTGCGGCGCTTCGCCAACGTCGTCCGCAAGCGCGAGCAGGAATTCGCCGAGCTAATCTCGAAGGAGACCGGCAAGCCGTTGTGGGAGGCGCGGACCGAGGTCGCATCGGTCGTCAACAAGGTCGAGATTTCGATCGACGCCTATGCCGAGCGGACGCCGCAGCGGAAGCTCGAAGCCGCGCTCGGCAACCGCATTGCGGTTCGCCACAAGCCACACGGCGTGCTCGCGGTGCTCGGCCCGTACAATTTCCCCGCGCATCTCCCCAACGGCCACATCGTCCCGGCGCTGATCGCCGGCAATGCGGTGGTCTTCAAGCCGTCGGAGAAAACCCCGGCGGTCGGCGCGATGCTGGTCGATTGCTTCCACCAGGCCGGCATCCCCGAAGGCGCAATCCGCCTGCTGATCGGCGGCCCGGAGCAAGGCAAGGCGCTGGCCGGCGACCCCGGAATTGACGGGCTGCTGTTCACCGGCTCGGCGCGGGCGGGCATGTCGCTCCATCGCCAGTTCGCGGAAATGCCGCACAAGATCCTCGCGCTCGAGCTCGGCGGCAACAATCCGCTGGTCGTGTGGCAGACCAAGGACGTGGAGGCGGCGGCGACGATCGTGGTCCAGTCGGCCTATCTCTCCGCCGGCCAGCGCTGCACCGCGGCGCGGCGGCTGATCGTCGAGGACGGCAGGCACGAAGCGCTGCTCGACGCCGTGCTAGGGCAGATCGACCGGATCATCGTCGACGAGCCGTTCGCGGACCCGCCGCCGTTCATGGGCCCGGTCATCGACGCCGCCGCCGCCGACCATGTGCAGGAGCAATGGCTCGAGCTGATGATGAAGGGCGGCAAGGCGTTGCGCCGGCTCGATCGGCCGTTCGCGGAGCGGCCCTATCTGACCCCGGCGCTGATCGACGTGACCGAGGTCAGGAGCCGCCCCGACGAGGAGATTTTCGGTCCGGTCCTGCAGGTCGTCCGGGTCAAGGACTTCGACGCGGCGATCGACGAGGCCAACAACACCCGTTTCGGGCTCGCCGCGAGCCTCGTCGGCGGCAGCCCCGAGCTGTACGACAAATTCTGGGCCAACGTCCGTGCCGGCGTGATCAACTGGAACAAGCCGACCAACGGCGCTCCCTCCAGCGCTCCGTTCGGCGGCGTCGGCCTGTCCGGGAACCACCGCCCGGCCGCCTTCTATGCCGCCGATTATTGCGCCTATCCGGTGACCAGCAGCGAGGCCGACACGGCCCGCGCCACGATCGGGCAGGGGCTGCGCGACCCCAATCTCCAGGAGGACTGACGCAACAACTTGCCGGTTACGTCCGTTAGTGCCGTCCATGCGTAACAAAAATTGGATCGGCGCGGCCCTGGCCCTCGCCCTGTGCACCACCTCCCTCGCGGCCTGCTCGCAGGGCAATCCCTCTAACGACGGCGCGCCCGCCACTGCTGATGCGTCCGGCATCACGGTCGACAGCAGCGCCGAGAAGCAGATCCGCGAGGCGATCGCGCAGGCCCCGGCCCACGGCCTCAAGCCCGAGCTGTTCCTGAAGGGCGGCGAGAAAGGCGAGGCGCTGGTCCAGGCCGCGCTCAAATATGCCTCGGCGCTGGCCAACGGCTATTCGGACCCCAACAAGCTGTTCGAGGTCTACACGATCCCGCGCGCCAAGACCGACGTCCGCGCCGGCCTGCAGCAGGCGCTGCAGAATAATAATGTCGGGGCGTGGCTCAACTCGCTCGCGCCGCAGACCGACGAGTATAAGGCACTGAGCCAGGCGTTCGTCCATTACGCCCAGCAGGCGGGCCAGGCGGGGCAGCAGCCGATCGCCGCCGATCGTCCGATCAAGCCCGGCGCCCGCGACGATCGTATCCCGGCCATCGTCGCCGTGCTTCGCTCGGGCGGTTACCTTCCGGAGGCCAATATGGCGCCGCCGCAAGGTATGGGTCAGAAGCCGGGAGGCGCCGCCCGTGCGGCAACTACCTACACGCCCCAGCTCGTTGCGGCGGTAAAGCAATTCCAGTCGGATTCGGGCACGAAACCCGACGGCGTGCTCGGCCAGGAGACGATCGAGGCGCTCAGCACCGGCCCCGCCGCCCGCGCCCGGCAGCTCGCGGTTGCGATGGAGCGGCTCCGCTGGCTGCAGCGCGACCCGCCCAAGACCCGGCTCGACGTCAACACCGCCGCGACCACGCTCGATTACTGGCGCGACGGGCAGCACGTCGACCGCCGCAAGGTCGTCGCCGGCGAAGCCGACAAGCCGACCCCGCAGCTGCAGTCGCCGCTCTACCGGCTGGTCGCGAAGCCGACCTGGACGGTGCCCAAAGGCATTGGCGAGAAGGAGCTGGCGAAGAAGAGCCAAGGCTGGCTGCGCGAGAACAAGTTCGTCATGAAGGACGGCCAGTATGTCCAGCAGTCCGGACCCAAGAACTCGCTCGGGCTGGTCAAGCTGGACCTGCAGAACGACCAGGCGATCTACCTCCACGACACGCCCGCCAAAGCGCTGTTCGGCCAGGACCAGCGGCACCGCAGCCACGGCTGCGTCCGGGTCGAAAATGCCGTCCAGTTCGCGACCGCTCTGGCGCAGCAGGAGGGCGTCCTCGAGCAATTCCAGAAAGCCATGCAACAGGACGATCAGGGCTTCATTCAGCTGCCGCAGCAGATCCCGGTGCGGCTGCTGTACCAGACCGCTTTCTGGGACGGGTCGCGCGTTCAGTTCCGGCCGGACATTTACGGCTGGGACGAGAATATCGCCAAGGCGCTGGAGCTTGCACCCGGACCGCCGACCAAGATCGAGCAGCCGCAAAGCAGCGATGAGGATGTCGGGCCGTAGCGGTTGATGCTGCAGCGCGGCATCGCTAACCGCGCTGGAGATGAGCGAGCTTCCCAAGACCTTCGACCCCAGGGCGATCGAGGAGCGCTGGTACGCGCATTGGGAGTCGCGCGGGCTGTTCCGGCCCGAGCGGCCCGACGCCACGCCGTGGACGATCGTCATGCCGCCGCCCAACGTCACCGGCTCGCTGCACATCGGCCATGCGCTCGACAATACGCTGCAGGACGTCCTCACCCGGCGCGAGCGGATGCTCGGCAAGGATGCTCTGTGGGTGGTCGGCACCGACCATGCCGGGATCGCGACGCAGATGGTGGTCGAGCGCAACCTCGAGAGCCAGGGCATCAAGCGGGCCGAGATCGGGCGCGAGGCCTTCCTCGAGCATGTGTGGGAGTGGAAGGCGCAGTCGGGCGGCGCGATCACGCGCCAGCTCCGCCGCCTCGGCGCGTCGTGCGACTGGGCGCACGAGCGCTTCACCATGGACGAGCGCTACCAGCGCGCCGTCACCCACACCTTCGTCGAGCTGCACAAGCGCGGCCTGGTCTACCGCGCCAAGCGGCTCGTGAACTGGGACCCCAAGTTCCAGACCGCGATCAGCGACCTCGAGGTCGAGAACCGCGAAGTCCAGGGCCACATGTGGCACTTCAAATATCCGCTCGAGGGCGGCGCGACCTATAGGTACGTCGAGAAGGACGCCGACGGGACGGTCGTTCTCGAGGAGGAGCGAGATTACATCTCGATCGCGACGACCCGGCCCGAAACCATGCTCGGTGACGGCGCGGTCGCGGTCCATCCCGGCGACGAGCGTTACCGGCCGATCGTCGGCAAGCTTTGCGAGATCCCGGTCGGTCCCAAGGAACATCGGCGCCTGATCCCGATCATCACCGACGACTATCCCGACCCGAATTTCGGATCGGGCGCGGTCAAGATCACCGGCGGCCACGATCTCAACGACTATGGCGTGGCGCAGCGCAACAACTTGCCCATGTACCGGCTGATGGATGGCACTGCGCACATGCGCGACGACGGCCCGTCCTATGCCCAATCCGCGACCCGCGCAGTTGAGATCGCGCGTGGTGCGGCCGCGACACCCGAAGAGATCGATGCGCTGAACCTGGTGCCCGAGGCCTATCGCGGTCTCGACCGCTACGAGGCGCGCAAGCAGGTTGTGGCCGACATCGATGCCGAAGGCCTGATGATCAAGGTCGAGGACAAGCGGATCATGCAGCCGTTCGGCGATCGCTCGAACGTGGTGATCGAGCCGATGCTGACCGATCAATGGTATGTCGATGCCGCGACCCTCGCCAAGCCGGCGATCGAAGCGGTGCGGTCCGGCGACATCGCAGTCGTCCCCGAGACGTGGAAGAAGACCTGGTTCAACTGGCTGGAGAACATCCAGCCGTGGACCGTCTCGCGCCAGCTCTGGTGGGGTCACCGCATTCCGGCCTGGTATGCCGATGACGGCAGGGTTTTCGTCGCGGAGAGTGAGGAAGAAGCGCGCAAGGAGGCTGGCGACCAGCCGCTGCGGCAGGACGAGGATGTGCTCGACACCTGGTTCTCGTCAGGACTGTGGCCGTTCGCGACCTTGGGCTGGCCCGAGCAGACCGAGGACCTCAAGCGCCATTACCCGAACGACGTCCTCATCTCCGGCTTCGACATCCTGTTCTTCTGGGACGCGCGGATGGCGATGCAGGGCTTCGAGTTCATGGGAGAGAGGCCGTGGAAGACGCTCTACCTCCACGGCCTGGTCCGCGACGCGCACGGCCAGAAGATGTCCAAGTCCAAGGGCAACGCCGTCGACCCGCTCGGGCTGATCGACAAATACGGCGCCGACGCGCTGCGCTTCACCCTCGCGGCGATGGAAAGCCAGGGCCGCGACATCAAGCTCGATGAGAAGCGCGTCGAGGGCTACCGCAACTTCGCGACCAAGCTGTGGAACGCGGCGCGCTTCCTGCAGATGAACGGGGTCGGCGGGTCCGACAGCATCGCCGCGCCTGCGGCCGAGCTGCCGGTCAACCGCTGGATCATCGGCGAGGTGGTCGAGACATTAGGAAAACTCGACCAGGCGTTCGACGAGCTGCGCTACGACGACATGGCCGACGCCATCTATCACTTCGTCTGGGGCACCTTCTGCGACTGGTATGTCGAGCTGGTGAAGGGCGCGTTCGACGCCGAGACCAAGGCCGTCGCCGCCTGGGCGTTCGACCAGATCCTGGTCATGCTCCACCCGCTGATGCCGTTCATCACCGAGGAATTGTGGAACGCGATGGGCGAGCGGCCGTACGAGCTGATCGTGGCGAAATGGCCCGAGCCCGAGGCGCAGGTCGATCCGCATGCCAAGGCCGAGATCGAATGGCTGATTCGAGTTGGTCAGCGAGGTTCGCTCGGCGCGAACGGAGCTGAATGTGCCCCCCGGCGCGACGCGTGCCGTTCGCGGTCACCGAAGCAGAACGGCGACGACTGCCGACCGTCTCGACAAGTACCAGGGCACGTCTGGCGAAGCTGGCGCGCATCGAGCGCAGTCCGCTGCGAATCGCCGGCAGAGGCGCGGCGCAAGTCGTGGTCGGCGAAGCGACCTACGTGCTTCCGCTTGGCCGAGTTCATCGATATCGCGGCCGAAAAGGCCCGCCTGTCGAAAGGCGCCGCCGCCGCCGAGAAGGAACGCGACAGCCTCGCCGCGCGGCTCGCCAATCCGAACTTCACCGAACGCGCCAAGCCCGAGGCGGTCGAGAAGGCCCGCGCCGACCATGACGCCAAGGCCGCCGAGGCCGAGCGGTTGCGGGCGGCGCTGGAGCGGCTCGGGTAATCGTCATCCCGGCCTTGAGCCGGGATCCGCCTTCCTTCGGAGCGCGGACGAAAGAACAGGCAGTATGCCGGATCAGGTCCGGCATGACGAGGAGAATGCATGGCGGACGCGGCGAAACCAACCCACGGCCGCGACCTCACCCAGGGGCCGATCGCCAGGACCCTGCTGGCCTTCGCGCTGCCGACGCTCGTCTCCTCGATCCTCCAGTCGCTCAACGGGTCGATCAACTCGATCTGGATCGGCCGCTTCCTCGGCGAGACGGCGCTCGCCTCCACCTTCAACGCCAATTTCATCATGTTCCTGCTGATGGCCTTCGTGTTCGGCTTCGGCATGGCCTCGACCGTACTCATCGGCCAGGCGTTCGGGGCCAGGGACATCGACCAGGCGCGGCGGGTCGTCGGGACCGCGATCGGCAGCTTCCTGCCGGTCGCCGTGCTGATCGGAGTGATCGGCTGGCTCGCGTCGCCGGCGCTGCTCCACCTGCTCGCCATGCCGCCCGACGCCATGCCGCTACGCGCTCGCATACCTGCGCGTGATCTTCACCGCGATGCCCGCGATCCTGATCCTGGTCATGCTGATGATGGCGCTGCGCGGCGCGGGGGACGCGCTGACGCCTTTGTATTTCATGATCCTCGCGGTGATCCTCGATGCCGGCCTGAACCCGGTGTTCATCCTCGGCCTCGGCCCGGCGCCGAAGCTCGGCATCGCCGGCAGCGCGCTGGCGACGGTGATCGCCAATTACGTCGCGCCTGATCGCGCTGATCGCGACCATCTACTGGCGCGACCTGCCGCTGCGGCTGCGCGGCACGGAGCTGGCCTATCTCAAGCCCGATCGCCAGCTGCTCAGGGTGATCGTCCGCAAGGGTTTCCCGATGGGCCTGCAGATGATCGTCATCTCGTCCTCGGCGCTGGCGACGATCGGCCTCGTCAACCGCGAAGGGGTCGACACCACGGCGGCGTTCGGCGTCGCGATGCAGCTGTGGACCTACCTGCAGATGCCGGCGATGGCGCTGGCCGCCGCGGCGAGCGCGATGGCCGCGCAGAATATCGGCGCCGACCGCTGGGACCGGGTCGAGCCGGATCGCACGCGTCGGGATCGTCCAGAACCTGATCATCACCGGCGTTCTCGTGGTCGTGCTCGCCGTCGCCGACCGGCCGGCGCTGGCGCTGTTCCTCGGCGGCCACAGCGAGGCGCTGCCGATCGCCCAGCATATCCAGATCCTGGCGACGTGGAGCTTCCTGCTGTTCGGGGTGACGATGATCCTGTTCGGCGTCGTGCGCGCCAACGGCGCGGTGATCGGCCCGCTGATCATCCTCGCCATCGGGCTGTATCCGGTGCGGCTCGGCTTCGCGCTCGGCGCCTACCGCTGGCTCGGCGGCGAACGCCTTGTGGCTGAGCTTCCCGGTCAGCTGCCTCGCCAACATGGCGATGGCGATCGGCTTCTACCTGCACGGCGGGTGGAAGAAGCAGCGGATGATGCCGCCGCCCAGCGGCCGACGAAGCGATCGAGGAAGCCGAGGCGACCATGGAGCAGACCGCGCGCCTCAATCCGTCAGGTTAGCTCGTCACCCCCGCGAAAGGGGGGTCCCGCTGCCTTCAAAAACAATCGGGATTCCCGCTTTCGCGGGAATGACGCTAGAGGGCCCCCATGTCCTCCTTTCCCTCTTTGCGCATGCGCCGCGGCCGGATCGCGCCGTGGATGCGCGACATGCTTGCCGAGCACCGGCTCCACCCGAGCGACTTCATCTGGCCCTTGTTCGTCTGCGAGGGCGAAAATTGCGAGGAGCCGATCGGCTCGCTGCCCGGCGTTTCACGGTGGAGCGTCGACAAGCTGCCGGGCCGGGTGCGCCTCGCCGCCGAGCTCGGCATCCCGTGCGTCGCCTTGTTTCCCGAACACGCCGAACGACCTGCGCACCGAGGATGCGCGCGAGGCGCTCAATCCCGACAACCTCATCTGCCGGGCGATCAAGGCGATCAAGGACGCGGTGCCCGAGGTCGGCGTGCTGACCGACGTCGCGCTCGATCCCTACACCGCGCACGGCCACGACGGGCTGGTCGACCAGAGCGGCTACGTCATCAACGACGACACCGTCGCGATCCTTGCGCAGCAGGCGCTGGTCCAGGCCGCGGCCGGGCGCCGACATCGTCGCGCCGTCCGACATGATGGACGGCCGGGTCGCCGCGATCCGCCAGGCGCTCGAGGAAGTCGGGCCACCAGAATGTCGCGATCATGGCCTATGCCGCCAAATATGCCTCGGCCTTCTACGGCCCGTTCCGCGAGGCCGTGGGCTCGCTTGGGCCGGCTGAAGGGCGACAAGCGCGGCTACCAGATGGACCCGGCCAATATCGAGGAGGCGCTGCGCGAGGTCGAGCTCGACCTGGCCGAAGGCGCCGACATGGTCATGGTCAAGCCCGGGCTGCCCTATCTCGACGTCGTCGCCCGGGTCCGGGACGCGTTCGGCGTTCCGACCTTCGCCTACCAGGTGAGCGGCGAGTATGCGATGATCGAGGCGGCCGCGGCGGCCGGCGCCGGCGACCGCGACGCCCTGATCCTCGAGACCCTGCTCGGCTTCAAGCGCGCCGGGGCGACCGGCGTCCTGACCTACCATGCGCTCGACGCCGCGCGCCTGATCGCCGGATGATCGACCAGCTGCGGGCGGAGATCGAGGCGCTGCGCGCGCGGACGCGCCCGCTCGAACCGGATTCGCTGACAGCGCCGTGCGCTCGGCGGGCAGGCGCTCGACCATGCGCTCGCTTTTCTCGACCGGGTCGAGGACGCGCCGAGCCTGCGCCCGGCAACCGAGGCCTTTGCCCAGCGGCTCGATCCGGAGTTTCCGGAGGCGGGACGGGACCCGGCGGCGATCCTCGATTATGTCGGCGCCTGTGTCGAAGCGCCCGGGCATCGCGACGACCTCGCCGCGATTCATGGGCTATATCCCGGGCGGCGGCCTGTTTCATTCGGCGCTCGGCGATCTGATTGCCGCGTCGTCGAACAAATATTCGGGCTTCGCGCCGGCCGCCCCGGGCGCGGTCCGCCTCGAAAATGCGTGCACGCATGGCTCGCCGGCGCCATCGGCTATCCGGCGACCGCCGCCGGGACCCTGACCTCGGGCGGCAGCCTCGCCAATCTGACCGCGATTGTCGCGGCGCGCGAAGCGCGCGATGCCGAAGGCGGCGGCGCGGTCTATCTGACCCATTTCGCCCATCATTGCGTCGACAAGGCGCTGCACATCGCCGGTCGCGGCCGCGCGCCGCGGCGAATGATCGCGACCGATGCCAATTATCGCATGTCGGTCGAAGCGCTCGAGCAGGCGCTGGAAGAAGACCGGCAGAACGGCATCCGGCCGTGGCTGGTAGTGGCGTCGGCGGGGACGGTGGATACGGGATCGATCGATCCCCTGCCCGAGATTGCCGAATTGTGCCGGCGCTACGGCGCCTGGTTTCACGTCGACGGCGCGTATGGCGGCCTGTTCAAGCTCTGCGACGAAGGCCGGGCTCGCCTGCGCGGGCTCGAGCAGACCGACAGCGTCGCGCTCGACCCGCACAAGACCCTGTTCCTGCCCTACGGGACCGGCGCGGCGCTCGTCCGCGAGGGCAAGTATCTGCTCGACGCCTTCAGCGCGACCGCGGCGTACATCCACCAGCCGGTCGACACCGACGTCGGGCCGTCGCCGGCCGACCTGTCGACCGAACTCACGCGGCATTTCCGGGCATTGCGGCTGTGGCTTCCGCTGCAGCTTGCGGGCATCGCCGCGTTCCGCGCGGCGCAGGACGAGAAGCTCAAGCTCGCGCGCTATTTCCATGCCCGGTTGTCCGAGCTCGACGGCTGGGATGCGGGGCCCGCGCCGGACCTGTCGGTCGTCGCCTTCCGCTATTTGCCGAAGATCGGTGACGTCGACGAATTCAACGAGCGGCTGATCCGCCACGTTCAGCAGGAGGGCCGGGTGATGCTGAGCGGCACCCGGATCGACGGCAGCTACCGGCTGCGCTGCGCCATCCTCTGTTTCCGCACCCACCTCGAGCATGTCGACGAGGCGGTCGACGCGGTCGTCCGCGGCGTGGCGGCGATCGGTGGCTGAGGTCGCCGCCGAGACCGAGCGGCTGATCCTCCGCACATGGGCGCTGGCCGATCGCTCCGAATATGCGCGCCACGTCAACACGCCCGAGGTCGGGCGCCACGTCGGCGGGGTCCAGAGCGAGGAGGAACTCACTGCGGCGTTCGAGCGGCTCGAGGGCTATCACCGCGACACCGGCCACACCTTCTGGGTGGTCGAGCGCAAGCGCGACGGCGTGCTGCTCGGTTTCTGCGGCTTCAAGCTCGCCAACGTCCCGGGCACGCCCGTTCACGGCGAGGTCGAGATCGGCTGGCGCCTGCGCGCGGACGCCTGGGGTCAGGGCTATGCCAAAGAGGCGGCGCAGGCGTCGCTCGACTGGGCCTGGGCCAACCTCGATTGCGACCGCGTGGTGTCGTTCGACGATTCCGGCGAATGAGCGCGAGCTGGGGGCTGATGGAGCGGCTCGGGATGACACGCCGGCCGGACCTCGACTTCGCCCATCCGCGACTTCGCGCCCGACCATCCGCTTAGTCAGCATATCACCTACGCGATCGCACGGCCGCGCGTTAACCCATAGGACATCGGGCCGCGCTAGCGTGCGCGGCGGGGAGGGACGATGGTCACGATCGCCGACGAGGTGGAACAGGTCGCGCGATCTTCGCGAACGCGGTTCGTCGTAACGATCTTCGTCGGCTCGTTCCTGCTGTTCCTGGTCCAGCCGATGATCGCCCGCATGGCGCTGCCCCGGCTCGGCGGCGCGCCGAGCGTGTGGAACTCGGCGATGCTGGTCTACCAGGCGCTGCTCCTCGCCGGTTATGCTTATGCGCATTGGCTCGGCCGGTTCCGCCCGCCCCGACAGGCGATGATCCACGTCGCCGCCCTCGTCCTGGCCGGCCTGACCCTGCCGATCGGCCTGATGTCCGGCAACCCGCCGCCCGACGCCAACCCGTTCCTGTGGGTGCCGTGGCTGCTCCTGCTCTCGATCGGGCCGCTGTTCTTCGTCGTCTCCGCCCAGGCGCCCCTGCTCCAGCGCTGGTTCGCGCTGACCAAGAGCGGCGATCCCTATCCGCTTTACGCCGCCTCGAACCTCGGCAGCTTCGGCGGGCTGATCACTTATCCGTTGCTGGTCGAGCCGCTGCTCCCGGTCGGCCAGCAGCGCTGGCTGTGGAGCCTCGGTTACGCCCTGCTCCTGCTGCTGGTCGGCTGGTGCGCGATCGGCCTGCCCAAGTCGTCCGGCACGCACCATCAAGCGGCCGACGCCGGGCCGGCGCCGAGCGCGCGGCAGATCGTCGCAGTGGATCCTGCTCGCCGCGGTGCCCTCGGGCCTGATCCTGTCGACGACGCTGCACATCACCACCGACATCATCGCCATGCCGCTGCTGTGGGTGATTCCGCTCGGCGTCTATCTGCTGAGCTTCACCGTCGCGTTCGCGGCCAGGCGCGGGCCGGCCAACACCATCATCCGCCTCGCGCCGCTGATCCTGCTGCTCGCCTGCTTCGCCATTTTCATGGACCAGCCCGGGCTGGCGCTGGTCTTCTGCGGCGTTTCGATCGTCAACCTGTTTTCACGTTTCGGTCGCGCTGCACAGCCGCCTGTTCGAGCTCGCCCGACCGGCCCAGCATCTGACCTTATTCTATCTGGCGATGTCGGTCGGCGGAGCGCTGGGCGGCGTGTTCTGCGCGCTTAGTCGCGCCGCTGATCTTCGACTGGACCTACGAGCATCTCCTGCTGCTCGTCGCCGCGGCCTGGCTGATGCGCAACCGCAGCCCGTTCGACCGGCTGGTGCAGCCTGTGGGACGGCGAGACGAGCTGCGCTCGCCGCGCTGACCATCGCCGGCGTCGTGCTCGTCGCGATCCTGTCGCTGGTCGGCACGGGCTTTCTCGGCTTCGCCTTATTCGCAGCGAGGTCAATCGCGTCGCGTCGCTCGCCGATCTCCGCCATCGCCATCGTCGCCATCGGCAACCGGACCCTGTTCGCCTGCGCCGTGGCGGCGCTGCTGATGGCTTCCGGCGGCTGGCGAGCGCCTCGAGTACAGCGCGAGCCCGGGCAAGATGACCCGCAGCTTCTTCGGCATCTATTCGATCCGCCAGGGACCCGCACAATTCGCGGCTGCTGGTCCACGGGACGACCGTCCACGGCGTCCAGAACCTCGGCTCGCCCGAGCGCGAGCGGATGGCGACGACCTATTATGTGCCGCTCGTCGGGCGTCGGCCTCGCGATGGCGGCGACGCGAGCAGCTGTTCGGTCCCGCGCGCGCGGATCGGCATCGTCGGTCTCGGCACCGGGACGCTGGCTTGCTACGCCCGCCCGGGCGAGCAGTGGACCTTCTATGAAATCGATCCGGCGGTCGTGCGCATCGCCCGCGATCCGCAGCGCTTCACCTTCCTCTCGAGCTGCAACCCCGGACGCCCGATCAAGGTCGGCGACGCCCGGCTGCTGATCGAAGGCCAGCCGCCGGCGACGACCGACCTGCTGGTCGTCGACGCCTTCTCGTCGGACGCGGTGCCGATGCACCTGCTGACCCGCGAGGCCTTCGCCGACTACCGCCGGCTGCTGTCGCCGAGCGGCCTGCTGCTGGTCCATATCTCGAACCGCTACCTCGACCTGATGCCGGTCGTCGCGGCCGCCGCGGCCGACGGCGATTGGCAGGCGCGGCTGCGCTCCTATCGGCCCGATCGCGCGCACATGCGCCTCAACGAATATGGCTCGGACTGGATCGCGCTGTCGCAATCGCCGGCGACGATGGACCAGCTGGTGCGAAGCGGGGCCGGCAAGATGGAAAGCGCTCCCGGCGCGGCCCGGCTTCAGGCCGTGGACCGACGACCATGCGAGCGTCCTGCCGCTGATCAAGCTGAAGTAAGCGGCGTGCCTAGCGCTCGAGCCGGCGGCTGGATCGCCGCGATCGTCTCGGCCTGGCGCGCGTCGATCGCCCCGACCGTCGCGCCGGCGCTCGCGGATCGCGGCCAGGTCGTTGGGCGCCAGCCCGCCCTGCGACTGCAACCTGGTCGCGCCGAGCGCATCGATGTCGCCGAGCGCGCGCACGGTCGGCTCGCGCGCGGCGATCGCCGCCGACAGCGACTCCTGCGCCGCGACCCAGCTCTCGCTTTGCCGCTCGCCGGCCGCCGCGGCGAGCCGTTCGGCTGCGGCCACGGCCGGCTGGAACGCCTCGTCGCCGACATGCGCCTGGGCGACGAGCGCGGCGAGCCTGGCGGCCAGCGCCGGGTCGACCGGCCGGTCGTTCATCGGCCGGACCACCGCCACGCGCGGATCGATCGCCTCCCCGGCGCGCGGCAGCAGCGACGGCGGCGCATTGCCGGAGGCGCAACCGGCGAGCAGCAGAAAAGGCAGAAGGATGGGCGCGCGCATCGCGCGAACCTGTACGGGCGGCCAGGCAAGCTGACAATTGAGAAGGAATGGCGCGCCCGGAAGGATTTCGAACCTCCGACCCCCAGATTCGTAGTCTGGTGCTCTATCCAGCTGCAGCTACGGGCGCGTGCCGGAAAACGGCAGGGGCGCGACATAGGGGGAGGATCGGACCGGCGCAACCCCGTGCGCGCGGACGGTGACGCCGCCGCCGAAACGGCTATGAAGCGGGTCATGGCGCAGGACCCCCAGCTGCTGCGGCGCCTGCTGCGCGCCAAGGATCGGATGGACGCCGCCAGCCACGAGGAATGGCCGGTGCCGCGGCTGGCCAAGGTGAGCGGGGTGTCCGAGGCGCATTTCGCGCGCTCGTTCAGGGACGCGTTCGGGGTCCCGCCCCACCGCTATCTGCTGACCCGCCGGATCGAGCGGGCCAAGGCGCTGCTCCGCGACACCGACTGGGCCATCATCGACATCGCCTTCCAGACCGGGTGGAACAGCCTCGGCACCTTCGGCCGGGTGTTCCGCGACATCACCGGCGAAAGCCCGAGCGCGCTGCGCTCGCGCGAGCAGGCCGCGCACCACGCGCTCGAGCAGGTGCCGCACTGCTACGTCAGCGCTGCCCACCGCCCCGACCTCAAAATCGCAGTTTCGGAGAAGCGGCGGCGGGAATTGGGCGGATAATGGGACCGAAGACGAAACGGAGGTCCCATGAGCCAGGGTGTTCAAGTTGCCGGTCTCTACGTCCGCGACCAGGACGAAGCGCTGTCATTCTATGTCGAGAAACTGGGGTTCACGGTCCACACCGACGCCCGCAATGGCGATTATCGCTGGCTGACGGTGCAGCATCCCGACCAGCCGGGCTTCCAGCTCGGGCTGTTCCGGCCGCAGGCGCCGCTGGTCGACGATGCGACGGCGGCGAACCTGGTCGAGGCGGTCGCCAAGGGCGCGATGCCGCCGCTGGTGCTGGTCGTCGACGACTGCCAGGCGGCCTATGACCAATATCGCGCCGCGGAGTCGAGTTCACGCAGGACCCGATCGCCCGCTACGGCAGCGTCGATGCGAGCTTCCGCGATCCCTCCGGCAACGGCTGGAAACTCGATCCAGGCACGCTGACCGTGTGCCACATACCCGCATTCCTCATTCTCGATGGAGGCATCGTTGAACTGGAACAGACTGATTCGCCAAACTCATCGCTGGCTGGCAATCGCCTTCACGCTAACCGTGATCACAGACTTCCTCGCGCTGGCGATGGGCACGCCCCCGCAATGGATCTTCTATCTGCCGCTGCCGCCGCTGTTCCTGCTGATGTTCAGCGGCCTCTACATGTTCTTCCTGCCGTACGTGGCGAAGCGCCGGGCAGGAGTCGCATCATGACCGCCAGTGAAGAGATCGACGCCAAACTGGCCAAGCTGGGCGACTGGCGCGGCGCGACCCTCGCCCGGATGCGCCGGCTGATCCGCGAAGCGGACCCGCAGGTCGTCGAGGAACTGAAGTGGCGCAAGCCGTCGAACCCATCGGGCGTGCCGACCTGGTCGCACGCCGGGATCCTGTG
The DNA here is from genome assembly GCA_963765945.1 of uncultured Alphaproteobacteria bacterium. Classification (GTDB taxonomy): domain Bacteria; phylum Pseudomonadota; class Alphaproteobacteria; order Sphingomonadales; family Sphingomonadaceae; genus Sphingomicrobium. The sequence continues at coordinate 29,154 of CAVXYS010000046.1, read as the reverse complement.
CACGGCGAACTCTACAGGGACAAGGTCAAGCTGACCTTCGCGCGCGGTGCCGCACTCGCCGACCCCGCGGGCCTGTTCAACTCCGGGCTCGGCGGCGGCACCCGCCGCGCGATCGACATCGCCGAGGGCGAAGAGGTCGACGCGGCGGCGTTCAAGGCGCTGATCGGCGAGGCCGTGGCCGTCAACCTCGCGCACAAGACCAAGCCCTGATCGGACCAAGGCCGAGACCAGTCAGCGGCTAGGCGCGATGGCGGGGCTTGCGAAGCGCTTTTGCGCTTCGTTTCGAGGTCAGGCGCTGAGCGCCGCGGGGCCGTCGCTGGTGCAGGCCGTGACGGTGGTGCAGGCGGTGGCGCGTTCGGCGAAGTCGTGAGCCAATTTGGCGTGCCAGGCTCGGGCGGTTTCGGTCACTGCGCGCTGGGCGGCCATCCGTTCCTCGACGGCCCTGCGAGAATAATAGCGCGCGTTCGAACTCCATGACCCCGGTCCCCAGTCGCAGCCTGGTCCACAAGGCTGCTGCCAAGGACACCTTGGCCCGCAAAGGGTTTATCATTGGTTACTATCCACAGATGGGGCCACAGACTGTCCCGCCGCGGTACAGATCATGCCGCAATGGTGACACGAAACGGCATTAAGCAGATTATCGATGAAACTGAACGACTTATCGCTCGTTTGAGTCGGGAAATGGTTTCTGAGGAAGGCACCATGCTGAGATCGATTGAAACTCGTCGCATCCCGTTCAACCCGAACGCGCGCGGCTATCATGCCGTCTATCACGATGGCGAAGTGAACCACTGTCCGGGCTGCGGGCGGACGCACTGGATCATCGGCCGGATGTCCGCAGAGTGCGCGTTCTGCTCGACCGCGCTGCCGCTGAAGGAGGCGATGACGCACGGTCCCGCCGGCTCCGACGTTCTGGCGCTCGCGCCCCGACTTCGGCGATCTCCAGGCCGCCTAGGGTTAATTCTCCAGTTTCGCCAGCGCCTTAACGGGTGTATATCGGCGCCATGAACAGGGTCATCTTCGCCGTCGGCTTGCTCGCCGCGTCGCCTGCCGTGGCGGGCGCGTCCAACTTCATTTTGGTCAACGGGACTGGCGGCGGACTCGCCGAGCTGTCGATCCGCCGGGCCGGGACCAACGACTGGAAGCCGCTCGCCCAAGGCGCGGGCGGTGCGGTTCAGTTCAACGATCCGGATTGCGCGTTCGACATCAAGGCGACGGTCGGCGGTTCGCCGGTCACCTGGACGGGGGTCAATCTGTGCGGCGCGAAAAGCGTGATTCTGAAGCGCGACGCAGCGGCTGGCGCCTGGGTCGATTACGACCAATAGCCGAGCCGCGCCGGACGCCGCTCGGGTAGGGCCCCGCGGCGATCATCGCCGGCTTCGGGGTCACCGAATCGAGCAGCTTTGCCCCGGCGATGAACACCACCCCGGTGCAGGCCAGCGCGAGCAGGACTCCGCCCCAGCCTGGATAGGTGTCGAGATAGTGGCGGCCGCGCTCGACCGCTCCGACGGCAATGGCATAAATGACCAGCCACGCCTCGAAGCGCGTCTTGATCACGAACAGGCGGCCCACCTTCCGCAGCATAGCAAGCCTCTCAATCCTTAACGCGGGAACGGCTCGACGCCTGTTTTGAGCCATTTGCGCCCTAAGAAACAAGGTTAACGTCGCGGTAGGGAGCGGGCAAACGTCCCGTTTCGGGATTTCAGGCGAGCTCGGAGAGGTCGAGCGCTTCAAGCAGGGCTGCGCGCGCGGCCTCGATGTCGCGGATCAGCGCCGGCGACTGCAGGTCGGCGTTGGCGATTTCGACCGGCCAGTGCCGCCGGACGACGTCGGCGATCAGGTCGAGCCTGGCGTCGTCGACCAGGAAGCGCGGATCGACCGTCGCCGGGTCGGCGACGACGCGCAGGCGCAGGCACGCCGGGCCGCCGCCGTTGGCCATCGACTGGCGCACGTCGACGATCTCGACCCGGCGGATCGGCCCGTTGCCGGCGACGTGCCGCTCGATCCAGCGCCACACCGTCGGCGTCTCGCGGCACTCGGTCGGCGCGACGAGGGTCATCTCGCCCGTCCGGCGGCGTGACCAGCTGCGCATTGAACAAATAGGAGCTGACCGCGTCGCCGAGCGGCACGTCGGCCTCGCCGACCTCGACATATTCGAACCCCGGCACCAGCCGCTCGCAAGCAGCGATCAACGCCTGCTTGTCGGCGAACGCCTGCTCGTGCGCGAACAGCACGCGCTCGTTGGCGACCGCGACGACGTCGTTGTGGAACGCGCCGGCGGCGATCGCTTCCTCCGACTGCTGCGGCGAACAAGGTCCGCTCGGGGTCGAGCCGATGCAGCCGCGCGATCGCCTTCGACGCCTCGACATGCTGGCGCGCCGGGAAGGCGCCGCCCGACACGCCGTAGACGAACACCTCGACCCCCGGCTCGCCGTGGGCCGGCGCAAGCCGCATGTGGTTGGCGGCGCCCTCGTCGCCGAACGCCGGCGGGACCGGATCGTGCACCGCGAACGCCGCGGTCCGCGAACACCAGCCGCAGCTGCGCCAGGGTCGCCGGCCATTCGTGGCTGCGGTGCGGCATGCGTCTTCAGATTGGCGACGGTCAGGTGGCACTTGCCGTCGCCGGTATCGGGCGCGGGCGAGACGGTCGCCGCATTGGCCGCCCACATCGCCGAGGCTGACATCGCATTCGCCGCGAGCGCCGGTCGGCCTCGTCGATCGTCGTCCCGAGCTCGGCCAGCCAGCCCGGTCCGGCCGCGGATGCGGAACGAAAATGCCCTGGGCGAGCCCGAGCGCGAGGTTGGCGCGCATCTTGTCGATGCCCTGCAGCGCCGCGGCGCGCGGCTGCGATACGTCGCCGGCATTGCGCTGCGACGCGAGGTTGCCGAGGCTCAAGCCCGCATAATTGTGGCTTGGCCCGATGATCCCGTCGAAATTGATCTCGCGCAGCTCACTCGGCGATGGCGAGGACCTCGTCGCCGATCTTCACCCCGAGCATCTCCGGCCGCTTCGGCGTCGATGGCGATCCCCTTCTTGCGGCATCCGCCGCACCGACGCGCAGCAGGCACGGAAGTCCTCGAGCCGGCCGGCGGCGACGATCATCCTGGTCTTGCCGCCGTCACCGATCTCGCACACCGTTTCCGATGCGCGACTCGCGCACGGTGCGGATCTTGTCGGTCAGGGCGGTGACCGTCGGGCCGCCGTCGAAAATGTCGACGTAGCGATCGAAGGTGAAGCCCTCCGCCTCGAGCATCCGCAGCGCCGCCCGGCCGCTCGGATGCGGCTGGCCGATCACGGCCTTGGCGCTGTCGGCGAGCAGCGCCACGTAGATCGGGGTCTTGGGCATCAGGTCGGCGATGAACTTCGTGCCGTGGATGGCATTGAACTCGTCGGCTTCGGGGAAGGTCATGCCGAAGAAGCGTCCGGCCGAGCCCGTCCCAGAAGGGCGCATGGCCGGCTTCGTCCATCACTCCGCGAAGCTCGGCCAGCACCCGGTCCCCGAAGCGCGCGCGATGGATCCTGATGAACAGATAGCGGCTGCGCGCCAGCAGCGCGCCGAGCCCGCCGGCGCGTGCCTACGGGTGGAGAAACAGGCCGCCGACTTCCGACGCAGCCTTCAAGGTCGGTGGTCAGCGTCAGAGTCTGATTGCGGAACGTCTTGCCAAGCTCCGGGCTGGTCTGGGTCAGGGTGCTCAGATGGTAGGAATAGAAGGGCTGGACGACCCCGACCTGGCCGAACATCTGGCAAGTGCCCCGGATCGCTCCCGTCTTTGGGTCTTCGAGTACGAACACGTAGAGGTCGGCCGCCTGCTCATCGGCCTTGCGCCCGAACGACGCGTCGGACCGCGCGAGCTTCTGGACCAGGGTGGCGCGGTCGGCCGGCAGATTGGTGAAGCCGCCGCCGGTCAGCTTGGCCATCTTGTAGATCGCCGCGAAATCCTCGCCGCGGGCCGGACGGATCAAATAGTTCATGCGGCCTCCCGGCAAGGCGCATGATGGTGAGGGCGGACAGCGCCGCGCGCTCCTGCAAACTGTCGATGATCAGATATTCCTCCATGCTGTGGATCTTGCCGCCGCGCACGCCCATCGTGTCGACCACGGGCACGCCGCAGGCGGCGATATTGTTGCCGTCGCACACCCCGCCGGTCGGCTGCCAGGCGATGCTCTGGCCGAGGTCGGCGCCGGCCTGCTTGACCAGTTCGAACAAGGCTTCGGCCTCCGGCGGTCAGCGGCTTCGGCGCTCGGCCAAACCCGCCGTGCACCTCGATCCGACGTCGCGCTCGGCCGCGATGGCGGCGACCGCGGTGTCGATCAGGTCTTGCGCCCGCGCTTCGTCCTCCGGCGTGCGCGGACGGAGATTGACGCGCAGGATGGCGAGGTCGGGGACGACGTTGCTCGGGCTCCCGCCGTCGATCCGCGACGGGTTGACGCTCAAGCCCGGCTCTTGCACGGCGGCAAGCCGGAGCGCAAGGTCGGCCGCGGCGAGCAGGGCGTTGCGCCCGTCCTCCGGGTTGCGCCCGGCGTGGGCCGAGCGGCCGTGGACGACGATCGCGAAATTGCCGCTGCCCGGCCGGGCCCCGGCCAGCGTCCCGTCGGGCAGTGCCGCCGGCTCGTAGGTCAATGCGGCGCGCTTGCCCTGCGCCGCGCGCGCCAGCAGCGCAGCCGAGGCGAGCGAGCCGACCTCCTCGTCGCTGTTGATCACCACCTCATAGCCGAGGCGTCCGGCGACCGGGCTCTGCTCGACGGCCTTCAGCGCCGCGAGCATCACGGCGAGGCCGCCTTTCATGTCGGCGACCCCGGGTCCGTTGAGGACGCCGTCTTCGAGCCAGCGCGTCTGCTGGAACTCATGGTCGACCCCGAACACCGTATCCATATGGCCGGTGAGCAGCAGCTGCACCGGCGCGTCCGGCCGGACGGTCAGGTGCAGATGCCTGCCGTGCTCGATCGCGCTGGTCCGGCCTGCCGCATCGACCGCTTCGACCGGGGCTGGCTCCTCGAACCGGACCTCGCCGGGCAGCGCCGCGAAGGCGTCGGCAAGCAGCCCCGCCGACCTCCCCGAGGCCGGCAAGATTGCGCGAGCCGCTGTTGACCGCCGACCAGTGCAGCACCTGCTCCAGCATGGGCGCGCCGTCGATGCGCTCGATCGCGTCTCGTTCGATAGGCGACAATTCCCCCATGCCGCGGCTCCTAGCGAGGCCGCAGCAGGGATGCCACCCCGGCCGGACGGGCAAGGCGCTGCGATCTCGGGCAGGCGGCCGACGGCGTCGGCGAGCCGGGCGAGGCGGCGCTCGACCGCGTCGCCGATCAGCGCCTCCTCGCCGCGTGCGACGTTCAGGCGGAGGGTCCCGTCGCCAGTCTCGAGGCTGGTCTTCTCCAGCACCGAGGCGACGCCCCCCGACAGACGCTGGCCAAGGCGCATGGCGAGGCCCCAGCTGTGCGCACGCTCGAGTAGCCCATTCTTGCACCAGCCCGGCGAGTCGCGGTCCGGCAAGCGGTCGCGACCGAAATTTGACGACAGCGCCTGCGCCATGATCACCCGGCCGGCCGGATTGACCGCGACCCAATTGCCGTGAAGCGCCATCTCGATGCCACGGTCGGCGCGGAACCCCGGATTCGCCTGCCAGGCGACATCGGCAAGCAGGCAGGAGGCGCGGCGCAGCCGCCGCATGTCCGGCGGGTCGTCGAACAACGGGTCGATCCACTGGTCGAGCAGGTCGCCGTGCTGGCCGAAGCGGTGCTCGCCGCCGCCCGCATCGCGCGCCTCCTCGAGCAGCGGATCAATCCGGCGCACCTTGGCCTTGAGCTTCGAATAAAGCATGCCTTCGCGGATCCCGTAGGTCGAGACGATTAGCTGGGAGGGTTCCAGCTCGTCGATCAGCAACTCGAGCATCATCGCCGCGAGGGGCGAGGTGGCGAGCCGCGGCGGCGCGGCAGCGCTCGCCAGTCCGGGTCGAGCGAACGCACCAGCTTCCGCAGCTCGCGCGCCCGGCCCGGCTTCATCCGGTACTGGTGGGTGATCGGCAGCGGGAAGTCAGTCGCGAACATGTCGATCCTGGCCAGCGCGCGCCACGATCCGCCGACCATGTAGAACGGGCGCCCGCGGCCGATCTCGCGCAGGCCTGATTCCTTGAGCGCGGCTTTCAATTGCTTGCGCGCCCGCTTTTCACCTTCGGCCGACGAGTCGAGCCGAAGGACACCGAGCGGGAGCGAGATTCCATCGCGAACTCTGGCCACCTTCAACCTCGACCAGTTCGAGGCTCCCGCCGCCAAGATCGCCGACGATCCCGTCGGCCTCAGGGATGCCCGACAGCACGCCCTCGCCGGCGAGGAAGGCTTCTTCCTTGGCGCCTAGCACCTCGCAGTCGAACCCGATCGCATCGACCTCGCGCACGAAGTCGGCGCCGTCGTCAGCATCGCGGATCGCGGCGGTCGCGACGACGTAGGTCGTCTTCACCTTCATATGATCGATCAGCAGCCGGAAGCGGCGAGCGCGGCCAGCGCCTTTTCTCGCGCGCGCTCCGACAACGCACCCGTTTCATCGAGCCTCGAGCCGAGGCCGGCGAGGACTTTCTCATTGAAGATGGGCGTGGGGATCCGCGGCGGCCCGGCATAGACGACGAGCCGGACCGAGTTCGACCCGATGTCGATGATCGCTACCGGTTCAGCCGTCGCCAAATCACGCCCTAACCCCCGGTCAGCGGCCGCGGTGAAAACGCAGCTTCGGAACCTTGCGGCCCTTCTTTAGTGCTTGCCCGCGACCCGACAAGCTCGGGTTGGACATGAAGTAGCCGTGGAGGTTGAACTCGTGCCCGGCCTTGGGCTCGAGCCTCGTGTAGGTGCCGTCGGAATTCAGCCGCCAGCTCTGCTCATTGTCGATGAGGTTGGCGACCATCACCTGGTCAAGCAGCTGGGCGTGCACCGTCCGTTCTCGATCGGCAGCATATATTCGATCCGTCGGTCGAAGTTGCGCGGCATCCAGTCGGCCGAGCTGATGTAGACCTTGGCTTCGGCGTGTGGCAGCTCATGGCCGTTGGCGAAGGCCCACAGCCGGGCATGTTCGAGGAAGCGGCCGACGATCGACTTGACGTAGATGTGCTCGGACAGGCCGGGAACGCCGGGCCGAAGGCAACAAATCCCGCGGATCACGAGATCGATCGAAACCCCAGCGGCGCTGGCCTCATACAGCTTGTCGATGATCAGCGGGTCGACCAGCGAGTTCATCTTGGCCCAGACCCCCGACGGCTTGCCGGCGCGGGCATTGGCGATCTCGGCGTCGATCAGCTTCAGCAGCTCAGGCCGCAGCTGGGCCGGCGAGATGACCAGCAGCTTGAGGTTCCGCGGCTCGAGGTAGCCGGTGATGTAGTTGAACAGCTTGGCGGCATCGCGCCCGGTCTTCGGCGTCGGCGGTGAAGTAGCTAAGGTCGGTGTAGATGCGCGCGGTCACCGGGTGATAATTGCCGGTGCCGAAGTGGCAGTAGGTGCGATAGCCCTTCTCCTCGCGGCGGACGACCATCGACACCTTGGCGTGGGTTTTCCATTCGATGAAGCCGTAGACGACCTGGACTCCGGCGCGCTCGAGCGCATTGGCCCAGGCGAGATTCTGCTCTTCGTCGAACCGCGCCTTCAGCTCGATCACCGCGGTCACTGATTTCCCGCTCTCGGCGGCGTCGATCAACGCCTTGATGATCGCCGACTGCCGGCCGGCGCGGTAGAGCGTCTGCTTGATCGCCACGACGTCGGGATCGGCCGCGGCCTGCTCGATGAACGCGACCACCACCTCGAAGCTTTCGTACGGGTGATGGACGAGGATGTCCTTTTCCCTGATCGCGGCGAAGCAGTCGCCACCATGCTCGCGGATTCGCTCCGGAAAGCGCGGGTTGAAGGCCACGAACTTCAAGTCCGGGCGGTCCTCGTCGACCAGCTGCGACAGGTCGGTCATGCCGAGGAAGCCGCGGGTTTCCGAAGTGATCGCGCTGGCCGCGTCGAGCCCGTCTAGCACCACCTCGACCAAAGATTCCGACATGCCGGGCGCGAGCTCGAGCCGGACCACCCGGCCGCGCCGCCGCCGCTTAATCGCGGTCCGGAAATAGCGGACCAGGTCCTCGGCCTCTTCCTCAACCTCGATGTCGCTATCGCGGATGATCCGGAACGCGCCGCCCTTCAGCACCTCATATTTGGGGAACAGATAATCGCTCTTGCGGCGGATCAGCGTCTCGAGCGCGATGTAGCGGCTGCCGGGCCCCGGAATCCGGATGAAGCGCGGCACGCTCGGCGGCGCCATGATCAGCTCGCGGACGCTGACCTTGCCCTTCTTGAGCTCGAAGATCAGGCTCAAGCCCTTGTTGGGGATGAACGGGAAGGGGTGCGCGGGATCGATCGCCTGCGGCGTCAGCACCGGGAAGATCTGCTCGCGGAAATGCTGGTCGAGCCACGCCTCGGCCGCCTCGTCGAGCGGCTCCTCGCCGACGACCGGCATGCCGGCCTCGGCGAGCAGCGTCTGGAGCCCGCCCCACACGTCGTGCTGGCTGGTGACCAGCCGGTCGGCTTCGGCGGTGATTGTCGTCAGCTGCTGGTTGACGGTCAGCCCGTCGGGCGAAAGCTCTTCGACGCCCATCGTCTGGTGCGCCTTGAGGCCGGCCACCCGGACCATGAAGAATTCGTCGAGATTGTTGGCGGAGATCGACAGGAAGCGCAGCCGCTCGAGCAGCGGATGGTTGGAGTTGCAGGCTTCCTCGAGGACGCGGCGGTTGAACGCCAGCCAGCTGAGCTCGCGGTTGAAATAGTGCGGCTCGGCTCCAACCGGTTCGGCGAGTGCGGTCGCCTGATCGTCGCTTCGTTGTGGCGCGGCCTGGCTGTCCATGTCCTCTCCGCTGGGCGCAGGCTCGGCGACGGTCGGGATTATGGACATGTCGCCAAACTGAAACAGAGGCTTGTTACAGACTTGTGACGAAAAAGGGTATGAACACCCGCGTTTGGAATTTTGCGAAGGGGCAGCAGGTGGCCAAGGACAAGAAAAAGGACAAAAAGGACAAGGGCAGCAAGAAGGCCAAGACCAAGCGCGTCAGCGTCGCGAAGCCCGCCAAGACCGCTGCTCGAAAGATTCAGGACTGGTCGCAGAATCCGCTGGTCGCCGACATCGTCGCGGCAGCGCTCGTTGCCGCCGCCGCTGCAATGAAGGATTCGCGCAAGGCGCAGCGCCTGGCCGCGGAGGCCGGCGACGAGCTCGAGAAGCTTAGCAAGAAGGGCGCCGAGCGCGGCAATGCGATGTGGCAGTTGGCGCTGGAGGTCGGCCGCCGAAGCCTCGAGGAACTCGCCGATTCGGGCAAGACACGGCGCAAATAGGCGTCCTAGGGCTTACTCCACCGCATAATCGTCACCGTAGAATTTCGCGGTGCTGCGGGTGTGGAAGGCGATCGCCTTGACCGGCGCATATTTCGGCTCGCCGAGGCCCGGCAGCACCTCGAGCAGCTCATCCTCCCACACATAGACCGCCATCGGGAACGACACGCGGGGCTGGGCGAGGTGTGAGCCGTCGCCAGGCTTGCCGACGCGGTGGGTGGTCGACGGCAGCCGGTCGTTGGTGATGCGCTGCATGTAATCGCCGGTGTTGAGGATGATCGACCCGGGCGGCGCGTTCATCCGCACCCATTTGCCCGAGCGGTGGTTCCACACCTGCAGCCCCTCGGTCCGCGGCGCGGGAAGCAGGGTGAACAGGTCGACGTCCTCGTGGCCGAGCAGCCGCCCGGCGCCGGACCGCTCCTGCTGCTCGCTCAGCGGCGGATAGTAATTGAGCCGGAGCCCGAAATTGGTCTGCGTCAGTCGGCGGTCGTACAGGTGCGGATCGCAACCCAGGCCCATGAGCATCGCCTGGGCGATCGGCTTGAACAGCGGCTCGTGGGCCAGCACCAGCTGGCGGAAGCGCGGCTCAAAATCGGGGCGCGGCCAGTAATCGTCGGCACGGAACGGCGCGTCGCGCTGCTGCGGGATGGCGAACGCGCGGCGGCACCACACCCAGCCCTCGACCAGGTCGGGATGGATGTCGCTCGTCTCCTCGATCGGGAAATAACCCTGGTTGACCGAGCCGTGGCGCTGCGCGCGAAAGCGCATCTTGTCGGCCAACGCCGTCGACTCGAACAGCTCGAGCGACGCCGTCGTGCATCGCGTCGTACAGCGCCGGGTCGACGCCGTGCCCGGTCAGCACCGCGAACCCGATCTCGCCGAGCGCGCCGGCAAACTCGCGCGCGAATTGCGCTTTGTCCTCCGAACCGCCGTGCAGGAACCGCCCAAAGTCGAGCGTCGCGATTTGATAGTCGTCGTCGAACTCATCCGCCGGACTCTCGGCGAGGCGATAGGTATGCGCCTTTGCGACCTGGTCGTACTTTTTGAATTCCTGGTTCAGCGCTTCGATGCCGCTCATGGCACGAGTTTAGCTCCTGCAGGCGGCGCTTAACAGCGGCGTCTCGGTCAAATCATCCGGTTGCGCGGTCATTTCGCAGGGGGCAGGAACGCCGCTTAACGCGATGAGCATGCTGAAATCCCCAACCGAACGCCTCTATCTCGAGGATCTGCAAGTCGGGCAGCGCTTCTCCAGCGCCCCGCACCGCATTGACGCCGAACAGATCAAGCGCTTCGCGGCCGAGTTTGACCCGCAGCATTTCCACCTCGACGAAGAGGCCGCCAAGGGCTCGCTGTTCGGCGGGCTCGCCGCGAGCGGCTGGCACACCGCGGCCCTGACCATGCGCATGCTGGTCGAGAGCATGCCGCTCGCCGACGGGCTGGTCGGGGCCGAGCTCCAGCTCGCCTGGCCCAAGCCGACCCGGCCCGGGATGACCCTCCAGGTGTTCAGCGAGATCGTCGAGATCACGCCGTCGCGCTCCAAGCCCGACATGGCGATCGTCACCGCGCGCAACGAAACCCGCGACCAGGACGGCGAGGTGCTGCAGGTGTTTTCGGTCAAGATGCCGGTGTTCAAGCGGGTTCGGACTACCGCCGCGGCTTCATGAACTTCAGCGCATATTGGTCGGTGTGGCCCTGGATCGACTTGTCGAAGATCGACTTGGTGTGATCGTCGCCGGGGCGGCGCAGGAACTTGCCTTCGGCGACCAGCCTGAAGCCGACGGACGTCACTTCCCGCACCACCACGTCGTGATTGATACGGTGCACCTTGGCGATCTGCTCGTCGGTCATCCCCGCCGCGCCCTGGTGGTCGAGGATGAAATAGGTGCCGCCGGGCTTCAACGCCTTGTAGACCGCGCGGTCGAAGGCAACGGTGTCGACCTTGCCGTACTCGGCGATCTTGAGGTCGTGATAATTCTGCGTGACCCAGGCGAGGTCGAGCGGTTTGGGGAAACTGACGGTCCCGAACGGCTGGGCGTCCATCGTGACGTTGGTGCATTTCTTGCACTCGGCGAACAATTCCTGGTTGGCCTTGACTGCGCCCTTCCAGCCCTGGTTCTCAAGCCCGTAAACGTGCCCCTTGGGGCCGACCACGCCGCTGATCATCCGCGTGAAATAGCCGCCGCCAGGATAGAATTCGCCCACGGTCATGCCCGGCTTGACGCCCGAGAAAGCGAGCGTTTCCGCGGGCTTGCGCAGCGGATCGGCGGCTCGGCCCTCGGCCGGCCGCGCCGGGTCCGCAACGGCAGCGGCGATGACGTCGGCGAGCTTGGGGGCCGCGGCCAGCGGCACAGCGACGACGGCGGCGAGTAGCAGGGTAGCGAAAGCGCGCATGTTGCCCTCCGTGCGTGACGAATGCCTCTGGCCTAGCGCGGCGCCGGCCGCAGCCAATGCCGTTTCGACCGGCGGTGGCCTCGCGGCTGCCGACCGCCTCAATACTGCCCGAACCGGCCCTTGACGCTGTCGAGCAGCTTCGCGCTGTCGTAACCGACGCCGTCCTTGAACACGGTCTCGACCTTCTCGATGTCGGCGATGTTCGCGACGGGTTGCCGTGGATCACGACCAGGTCGGCGTTCTTGCCCGGAGCGATCGAGCCGATGCGGTCGGCGAGGCCGAGATAGGTCGCGCCGTTGAGCGTCGCGATCCGGATCGCCTCGACCGGCGTGAACCCCGCCTCGACCAGCAGCTCGATCTCGCGCTGGTCGCCGAACCCGGGGATCACTCCGCCGTTGCCGGTCGGGTCGGGACCGGCGATCAGCAGTCCGCCCGCGGCGACGAACTGCCGCTCGAGGCCGAGATCATTCCTGTACCGCCTCGGCGGCTTGCTGGGCGCGTGAAGTCCGCGGCCCGGCCGGCGGTCAGGTTCCGCGAGATAGAGTAGGATTCCTTCGCCTGCGGCGTCAGCACGTCCATCTGCGCGCGGCTGAAGCGGCGCGTGGAGCGGCACGCTCTGTTCGAACACCGGCAGGGTCGACGTGACCGCCACCTTGCGCTTCGACCAGGAGCGTGATCAGCGCATTCGCTTCGCGGACTGCCCGGCTTCATCGCCAGCAGGGTCGGGTTGCCGGCCGTCTCCGGGCATTTGTCGGGCTGCTTGCCGGGATCGAGCTGGGTATTGACGAAGAAGCCGTGCTCCAGGTTGTCGATGCCGAGCTCGGCCGCCTCCGGATAGGTGACCGAGCACAAATGCCCGGTGACCTTGAGATGGTGCCGGTGCGCCTCGTCGATCGCCGCTTTGAGCGCGGCGCGCGAGATGTTCATGTACGCCTTGAAGCTGTTGACGCCCTGGTCGGCCCAGTAAGCGACCGTCTTGCGCGCATCGTCGGGCGACGTGATCGGGTGATTCTGGATGAATGAAGGCGCCCGCTCCCTCGAGATAGGGGCCGGTCACGTCGAGGTGCGGCCCGACCAGTTTTCCGGCGTCGATTTCGCGTTTCAGGGCGAGGTCGGTGTAGGGCTCGACGCTGCCGGTCGTCCGCATCGTCGTCACCCCGTTGGCGAGATACAGCCGCGGCGCGCTGAAGCTCATTTGCGGAACGATGATCGGCTGCTCGAAATGGCCCGAGGGATCGATGTTCGGCCGCTGCAGATTAGAACAGGTGATTGTGCATGCCGACCAGGCCGGGAATCACGCTCGCGCCGCTGAGGTCGATCGCCTGATAGCCCGCGGGCACCGCCGCCGACGCGGGCTGAACGGCGGCAATCCTGGCCCCGTCGACCAAGACCGTCTGGTCCTCGATCGGCCCGGCGCCTGTGCCGTCGATCACCCGGACGTGGGCCAGCGCGATCCGGCCGCCGGGGATTTTCACATATTGCTGGAGCTCCGACGCGAGCGGCGCGGGCGGTGAGAGGACCGGCGCCGCCGGCTCCGCTCGCCGCGAAAACGGCTGCTGCTGCTGCGAGTTGCCTGAACCTCATGCCCGCCTCCTCGGCCGCCTTGATAGGCGATCCCCTTGCAATGACGAAACTCGACTCCCAACTGTATTAGTGTTATAGTACACCACCAGTACAAGGAGCGAAGACCATGCTCGAAAATCCAGTCGCCAAGCGCACCGCGATCGCCGCCGCCATCGGCGCCGTCGTCGCCATCCCGCTGCCGTTCATCGGCCCGATCCTCGGGGCGCTCGTCGGCGGCGGCATCGGCTATTTCACTGCGCCTCAGAGATAGTCGGCAAATTCGCGCAGGAGCTGCCGGTACAGGTCGCGCTTGAAGGGCACGATCAGGTCGGGAAGCTCGGCCGGCTCGATCCATTTCCATTCGCGGAACTCGGGGTGCTTGGTCGCGATGTTGACGTCGGCGTCGCTGCCGAGGAAGCGGGCGAGGAACCAGTCCTGGTCCTGGCCGATTATTTGCCGCCCCACAGCTTGCCCCGGAGTTCCTTCGGCAGGTCGTACTTCAACCGCTCCGGGCAGCGCCGCGACTCGCTCCACCAGATGCGGCGGGATGCCGGTCTCTTCTTCCAGCTCGCGCAGCGCGGTCGCCCACGGCTCCTCGCCCTTGTCGATCCCGCCCTGCGGCATCTGCCACGCCTCGTCGGTGTTATCGATGCGCGCGCCGACGAACACCTTGCCGTCGCGGTTGAAGAGCATCACGCCGACCCCGCGGCGATACCCATCTTTGCCTTTGGCCATGAGTCGTCATTGCGAGCCGCGGAGCGACGAAGCAATCCAGTAGCGACGCTGGATTGCTTCGCTGCGCTCGCAATGACGGCAACGCAGCCGTAGAGGCCTAAAGAGTGGCGACTTGAAACTCGCGCGTTTGTGAAGGACTCGTCCGTGGCGACAGCCACCCATCTCCTGACCGAAAAAGAAGCCGACCGCGCATCCGCCCGATCGAGGCCGTGGTCGTCCGCTTCGCCGGCGACAGCGGCGACGGCATGCAGCTGACCGGCGGGCAGTTCACCTTGTCGACCGCGCTCGCCGGCAACGATCTTGCGACTTTCCCCGATTTCCCGGCGGAAATCCGCGCGCCGCAGGGCACGACGTTCGGCGTCTCCGCCTTCCAGATCAATTTCGGCTCGGCCGCGATCGAGACCGCCGGCGACCAGCCCGATGTGCTGATCGCGATGAACCCCGCGGCGCTGAAGGTGAACGCCGAGCGAGCTGCGCGAAGGCGGGCTGATCATCCTCGACGAGGGCGAGTTCACGGCCCGCAACCTCGCCAAGGCCGGCTACGAGCAGAACCCGCTCGAGGACGGCAGCCTCGCCAACTGGCAGGTCGTCCATTTCAACATCTCGCAGCTGACGCTCGATGCCGTGAAGCCGTTCGGCCTCGGCAACAAGGAAGCGCTGCGCTGCAAGAACATGTGGACGCTGGGCCTCGCGCTGTGGATGTTCGACCGCGACCGCCAGCCGATCGTCGACTGGCTCAAGGCCAAGTTCGCCAAGGCGCCCGAGCTCGCCGAAGCCAATATCGCGGCGCTCAACGCCGGCCATGCTTATGGCGAGACGGTCGAGATGGGCGCGCCGTTCAAGCAGCACCATATCGCGCCGGCGCCGGCCGAGCCGGGCCTGTACCGCACCGTGACCGGCGCCGAAGCGCTGGCGCTGGGCCTCGTCGCGGGCTGCCAGCTGGCGGGCGTCAACATGTTCTTCGGCTCCTATCCGATCACTCCGGCGAGCCCGCTGCTGCACCATCTCGCGCGGCTCAAGGAGTTCGGGATCACGACCTTCCAGGCGGAGGACGAGATCGCGGCGATCTGCGCGGCGATCGGCGCCAGCTATGCCGGGCAGCTCGGGATCACCTCATCGTCCGGACCGGGGATCGCGCTCAAGACCGAGGCGATCGGCCTGGCGGTGATGACCGAGCTGCCGCTGATCGTCGTCAATTCGCAGCGCGGCGGACCGTCGACCGGCCTGCCGACCAAGACCGAGCAGTCGGACCTCTATCAGGCGGTCTATGGCCGCAACGCCGATTCGCCGGTGCCGGTGATCGCGGCGCGCTCGCCCGCCGACGCGTTCGAGTGCGCGATCGAGGCGTGCCGCATCGCGACCCGCTACATGACTCCCGTCATCCTGCTGACCGACGGCTATATCGCCAACGCCGCCGAGCCGTGGCGCGTGCCGGACATGAGCGGCTATGCGCCATTCCCGGTGAGCTTCTTCGAGAGCGCGCCGGCGGAAGGCGAGGGCGTCCTGCCTTATGCGCGCAACGCCGAGCTCGCGCGGCCGTGGATCAAGCCCGGGACGCCGGGCCTCGAGCACCGCATCGGCGGCATCGAGAAGGCGCCGGGGACCGGCAACATCGACTATCGCCCCGAAGTCCACCAGGAGATGAGCGACACCCGCGCCGCCAAGGTGCTGGGAGTCGCCAACTGCATCCCCGACCAGGAGGTGTGCATCGGCCGCGAAGGGGCGGAGCTGGCGGTGGTCGGCTGGGGCTCGACCTTCGGCCCGATCCACCAGGCGGTGCGCCGCGCGATCGCGGCCGGCAAGGACGTCGCCCACGTCCACGTCCGCCACATCTGGCCGATGCCGAAAAATATGTCTGTCCTATTGCGGGGCTTCAAACATATCCTCGTGCCCGAGATGAACATGGGCCAGTTCAAGACGGTGCTTCGCGACCAGTTCCTGGTCGACGCGAAATCGCTGACGAAAGTCAGCGGCCACCCGTTCCGGATCGCCGAGATCGAGGCTGCGATCGACGCTCAACTGGCGGGGGACTCGCGCGCGCGCGTTGAGGGCAAACTTTGCCAACTTCGCGGGACGAGCGATGAAACAGCTCAACGTCTTCCCGCTGGTGATCCTGCTGATCGCAGTGCTGTTCCTGATCGCCTGGCTTGGTGGACATCTATGAACGAAATGACTCATCCGTCACCACCGCCAAGGACTGGGCGAGCGACCAGGAGGTCCGCTGGTGCCCCGGCTGCGGCGATTATGCGGTGCTGAAGGCGGTTCAGCGCACGATGCCCGACCTCGGCGTCGCGCGCGAGAAGACCGTGTTCATCAGCGGCATCGGCTGCTCGAGCCGCTTTCCTTATTACATGGCGACCTACGGCTTCCACACCATCCACGGCCGCGCGCCGGCCTTCGCCACCGGGGTCAAGCTCGCCAATCCCGAGCTCGACGTGTGGATCATCACCGGCGACGGCGACGCGCTGTCAGCATCGGCGGCAACCACACGATGCACGTGCTGCGCCGCAACCTCGACTGCCAGATCCTGCTGTTCAACAATGAGATCTACGGCCTCACCAAGGGCCAATATTCGCCGACCAGCCGGGTCGGCACGCGCTCACCCTCGACCCCGTTCGGCTCGGTCGACCGGCCGGTGACTCCGTGCATGTTCGCGCTTGGGCTCGGGCGCGCGGTTCATCGCCCGGGGCATCGATGTCCACAAGAGCCTGCCCGACGTGCTCAAGGCCGCGCACGCGCACCGCGGCGCGAGCTTCGTCGAAATCTACCAGAATTGCGTCGTCTATAACGACGACGTGTTCGCCAGCTTCACCAGCCGCGACATCGCCGCGGACAAGCAGCTGTGGCTGATGCCGGGCGAGAAGATGCTGTTCGCCGGCGGCGCCAAGGGCCTCGCGCTCGACATGGAGCGCCACGCGCTGAAGGTCGTCGATGGCGACGACCCGGCGGTGCTGGTGCACGAGCCGAAGAACAAGGGCGTCGCGGCGATGCTGATCGAAATGCCCGACAGCTTCCCGGTCGCGCTCGGCGTCATCTACGAGGATCCCGCGCCGACCTTCGAAGCGCGGTGATCGAGCAGAACCAGGCCGCCGCCTCGGGCAAGAGCGCCGACCTCCAGGCGCTCGTCGCCAAGGGCCAGACCTGGCAGGTCGAGAAAGAGCCGCGCGCAGAGCTTCCGACGTCCGCGAGGGCCGAAGCGACGTGGACAACTATCACCCGCTACGCTCTGGCCGGAGCGATGCAATCTGGCCAGCGCGTCGGGCCTTGCAAGCGCAGCTGACGCCGCTGCGCCATGCCGGCGCTGATCCTCTCCGCGAACCTGCCCGATATCGACAGCTTCGTCGCGCCGCTGTTCGGGATCGCTCCGATCGCCGCCCACCGCGGCTTCACCCACGGGCTCGGCGGGCTGGTCACCATGCCCTTCTTGGCTGCTACAATAATTCTCGTATGGCAAAGATTAAGACCAAGCAAAGAAGGCCCGATTCGCCTCCGCGGATTGCTGATCTGCTGCTTCGTCGCGACGCTCAGCCATCCTCTGCTCGATTACGTCACCTCCTACGGCACGCGGCTGCTCGAGCCACTCTCGCACCGCTGGTTCTACGGCGATGCGATCTTCATCGTCGATCCGTGGATCTGGATCATGATCATCCTCGGGCTGGAGATGTCGTGGCGCGCGGAGCGGCTTGGGCGGAACTGGACCCGGCCGGCGCAGTGGGCGTTTGCGGCGGTGCTGGGCTATGTGGCCCTGAACTTCGCGATCTCCGCCCGCGCCGTCGCCGTCACGCGCCCGCTGGTCGAGCGAGTCGCCACGCCGCGGATGATCGAGGCGGGCGAGGTTCCGCTGACGTTCTGGAAGCGCAAGATGATCTGGCGCGGCGACGGGGTCGGCGGGACCGGCACCTACAATCCGCTCGACGGACTCAACCGCGCCTGGCTCGACCCCCGATCACGCCGCTCAACCTCGACGATCCGCGCCTCGCCGCCGCCGCGAAGCGCGACAGCCATGTTCGTGCCTTCCTGTTCTGGTCGCGCATGCCGATGGTCTACCTGGAGAACGGCCGCGCCTATCTGACCGACCAGCGGTTCTTCGAATCCGGCCGCGCGTCGAGCTCCAACTTCCTTATCCCGCTCGACAATCGCGGACCAGTCCATAACTCCGGCGGCATGAGCACGCGCGGAGAGCATTTGGTTCGCGCGGATCGGCGCTTCGCGACCGGCGGCGGGATCCTCGCGCGGCTCGCCGCGCCGGCCTTCCCGGGTGCTCGACCAGATCGACCGCAGGCTTGCGAGCGGCGGGCTCGACGTCACCGTTCCGGACGGCGCCCGCCGCCGGCTCGGCTTCCGCGGCGCCCGGCGCGGCGCCGCGGTGCGTCTGCACAGCTGGATGGCGCTGGTCCGGCTGGCGACGTCGGGCTCGGTCGGCTGGTACAAGGCGTGGGCGCAGGGCGAATGGTCGAGCCCGGATCCGGTCGCGATATTCGAATTGTTCGCGGCCAACGCCGAGCCGCTCGGCGAGGTCGCCCGCGCCAAGGGCCCGTTCCGGCTGGTCAATGCGCTCGCCCATCGCCGGCGCGACAATGCGCCGCGCAGAGCGCGGGAGAATATCGCCGCCCATTACGACCTCGGCAACGATTTCTACGCGGCATGGCTCGACGAGACGATGACCTATTCGTCCGCCCGCTTTGCCGCGCCCGGCGACAGCCTCGAACGCGCCCAGCTCAACAAGGTCCGCATCTTGCTCGACCGCCTGGCGCTGCAGCCCGGCCAACGCCTGCTCGAGATCGGCTGCGGCTGGGGCACTCTGGCGATCGAGGCCGCGAAGCGCGGCGCGAGCGTCGTCGGCCTGACGCTGTCGAACGAACAGAAAGACTGGGCCGAACGAGAAGATCGCGGCCGCCGGCCTGTCGGACAGGATCGAAATCCGCCTCCAGGATTATCGCGACACCAACGAGCGCTTCGCCGCCGTCGCCTCGGTCGAGATGGCCGAGGCGGTAGGCGAGCGCTGGTGGCCGGCCTATCTCGACTGCATCGCCCGAAACTTGAAGCCGGGCGGACGCGCGGCGCTGCAATATATCTCGATCGTCCCCGAGTTGTTCGACCGCTACGGGCGCAACGCCGACTTCATCCAGACCTACATCTTCCCGGGCGGGATGCTGATCGACGAGCCCCGCTTCGAAGCGCTGGCGCTCGAGTCCGGCCTGTCATGGGAGGATCGCGACGCGTTTCGGCTCGATTATGCGGAGACCCTGAAGCGCTGGCGCGACCGCTACGACCAGGCGATTGCGCGCGGCGCGCTCGACGATTTTGCCGAGTCCTTCCACCAGCTCTGGCGTTATTACCTCATGTATTGCGAAGGCGGGTTCCGCGGCGGCGCGATCGACGTCGCGCAGGTGACGCTGACGAAGCGCTAGCCTTTAGTGCGGCAGTTGCTCGACCTGCGCCTGCGCTTTCGCCTTCGCGGCCTCGCTCAGCCAGCTGATCTGCAGCACCTTCAGGGTCGACGCCGACGTCGCCGTGGCGACATAGCCGTCTCTGGCGTTCAACCATTGTGCCGTCCGGGGCCGGTTGCGCGCAACGCTGCCGGTCATGCGCGCCTCGAGCATATCGCCCGCAGCTCGCATCTCCCCCGAATCCGATGCCAGCCCGCAGACCTTCGAGCTCCCGTCGGAACCGTTGTAATCGAGCATGTACAGATAGGAATTGCCCGCTGCGCTCAGCTGCCACACTTTGCCCGACGCCGGCCGTCCGAGGCTCTCACGAAGGCCTTCGGGCAGCTGATCGTAGCTGATCGGCGTAACATCGCCCGCGCGAAGTCTCGCCTGCCCATCGAGGCATGTCGCCTGGAACACTCCGGAGAGGTTCGAGGCATCAACGTCGGCGGCTCCGACACCCGAAGCTGCACCAGCCAGCACCGCAGCAAGAAAGGGCAACATCGTTATGCTCCATCAAATGAGAGGCCGGGAAGCGCGAGTGCGGATCAGCCCGAGGTGGGCGTCGACGGCGAGCGCTGCTGAGCGTCCTGTAGATTCTCGCGGTCGCGGCGGCGCTGCTCATCCCATTGCTGGGCGGTCATGCAGATCTTGCGCGCGTTGAGGCGCGATCCGGTTTCCTGGACCTTCTCGCAGATGATCCGGTTGGGGTCGGCCTGCCTGGCCGGCTTTTGCCCGTCCTGCGTCTGGGCAAGCGCGGGGGCGGCGGACAGCATCACCGCACAAACGGCGCCGGCCAAGATCGTCTTCAGGCTAAGCATCGGTGCACTCCTATGATCGCACGTCGGCAATTTCTGCCGATTAATCAGGGTTAAAGCAAGGCTTTAAGCATCGACTCGGACTTTCTCGCCGGTCGGCGCGGCCGCGCCGAGTCGGTCGAGGATCGCCTTGGCGACGACTTCCGGCGGTTTGACCGTGTCCGGCTCCTCGCCCGGGAAAGCGAGGGCGCGCATCCGGGTACGAGTCGCACCCGGATCGATCATGTGGACGCGGAGCTTCCCGCTATGCTCGGTTTCGTCGGCATATGCGCCAAGCAGGCTTTCGAGCGCGGCCTTGGATGAGCCGTAGGCGCCCCAGAAGGCGCGCGGCTCGCCGCCGACCGAGGAGGTCACCGCGACCACCTCCGCCCGCTCGGCCTTGCGCAGCAGGGGATCGAACGCCGCCACCAGCGCCTGGTTGGCGAGCAGATTCAGGGTCAGCAGCCGCGAATATTCCTTGGGATCGATGTCCTGCACCGGAGTCAGCGAGCCAAGCATCGCTGCGTTGAGGATCAGGATGTCGAGCGCCGGCCAGCGTCCGGCGACCGCGGCTCCGAGCCTGGCGATCGATTCGCCGTCGGCGAGGTCGAGCGGAGCGATGGTCGCGCTGCCGCCGGCCGCATGGATCCGGTCCTCGACCTCCTCGAGCGCGGCGGCGGTTCGGGCGACGAGGATCACGTGAGCGCCGGCGGCGCCGAGCGCCTCGGCGGTTGCGGCGCCGATCCCGCGGCTGGCGCCGGTCACCAGCGCGACCTTGCCGGAAAGGGGTTTGTCGTCGGTCATCGCGGCGCCCTAGCCGGTCTCCGCACGACCTTCACCCGCAAAAAGGCGGCGGTTGCTCGAAATGGGGTTTGTTCCGCTCGTCCGTCGCGAAATGATGGACTCGGGAGGGCGTGCATGGACTGGAAAGCCGCGAGCCGGATCGCCTTCGGCCTGACGTTCGTAGGAATTGGTATGATCGGGCTCGTCAGCGGGACCTTTGCGCCCAACTGGTACCCGGTCCCCGAGGCCGCGCCCGCGCGCGCACTGCTCGCCTGGCTCACCACGTTGGTGGCGCTGGGCTGCGGCGCCGGCCTGCTGGTCAGGCGCACGGCGGCGTGGGCCGCGCTGGTGCTGACGATCTTCCTGATCCTGTGGACCGCCGCCTTCAAATTCCCGTACATCGTCCGCGCCCCGCTGGTGGAGGGCTCGTACCAAAGCAACGGCGAGAATTGGGTGCTGATCGCCGCCGCGTGGGTGCTCTATGCCGAGCTGGCCGGCAGTCGAAAATTCCTGTCGAGCGACCTCGGCCGGCGTATCGCCTGGCTGCTCTACGGCCTCGCCCTCATCGCCTTCGGCCTGTCGCACTTCTTCTATCTCGAGCTGACCGCCCCGCTCGTCCCGGTGTGGCTCCCGGGGCCGGTGTTCTGGGCTTATGCGACCGGTGCCATCTACACCGTCTGCGGGCTGGCCATCGCCACCGGGCTCGCGCCGCGGCTCGGCGCGCTCGGCGTCATGACGAATATCACCTTGATCACATTGCTGGTGTGGGGACCTATGGTCGCGGCCGGTGGCCTTAGCGCGATTCACTGGCAGGAAACCGTCGTTTCCTGCGCGCTGACCGCGGCGTCGTGGGTGCTTGCTACCGGCTCGCCACCAGCGACAGGCTGGCTCCGCCGTCCTTCTCCTCGCGATCGGTGAGGCTGGTCGGATAATCGCCGGTGAAGCAGGCGTCGCAGCGCTGCGGCGCGGCCGCGTCGCGCTCCTGGCCGAGCGCCCGGTACAGGCCTTCGATCGAGACGAACGCGAGACTGTCGGCGTTGATATAGTCGCGCATCTGATCGACGCTCATCTGCGCCGCGAGCAGCTTGGCGCGCTCGGGCGTGTCGACCCCATAAAAGCAGCTGTGCCGCGTCGGCGGCGAGGCAATGCGCATGTGCACCTCGCGCGCGCCGGCGTCGCGCATCATCTGCACCAGCTTCACCGAGGTGGTGCCGCGGACGATCGAATTGTCGACCAGCACGATGCTCTTGCCGTCGATCAGCGCCGAGTTGGCGTTGTGCTTGAGCTTCACGCCCTGAAGGCGGACGTCCTGGCTCGGCTGGATGAAGGTCCGCCCGACATAGTGCGAGCGGATGATCCCGAGCTCGAACGGGATGCCCGACGCCTGGGCGAAGCCGAGCGCTGCCGGGACGCCGCTGTCCGGCACGGGAACGACATAGTCCGCCTCGACCGGGGCCTCGCGCGACAGCTCGGCGCCGATCGCCTTGCGCACCTCGTAGACCGACACGCCCTCGGCGATGCTGTCCGGTCGCGAAAAATAGACATGCTCGAAGATGCACGGCCGCGCTTCGGCCTGCTCGAACGGGCGGAAGGAGCGGACCCCGCGGTCGTTGACAACCACCAGCTCGCCCGCCTCGACGTCGCGGATGAAGGTCGCGCCGATGACGTCGAGCGCGACCGTCTCGCTGGCGAAGATCGTCGCCTCGCCGAGCTTGCCCATCACCAGCGGCCGAATGCCGAGCGGGTCGCGGCAGGCGATCAGGCCGTCGTTGGTCAGCACGACCAAGGAATAGGCGCCCTCGACCTGCTTCAGCGCATCGACCAGGCGGTCGAGGTTGTTGGCGTTGTGCGAGGTCGCGACGAGGTGGATGATGACCTCGGTGTCGCTGGTCGACTGAAAGATCGAGCCGCGACGGTTGAGCGTCCGGCGCAGCTTCAGGGCGTTCGAGAGGTTGCCGTTATGGGCGACCGCGAAGCCGCCCTCGGCGAGGTCGGCATAGAGCGGCTGGATATTGCGCAGGCCCGATTCGCCGGTGGTCGAATAGCGGACGTGGCCGATCGCCGAGCGGCCGGCGAGCCTGCGGACGATGTCGTCGCGGTCGAAATTGCCGGCGACGTGGCCCATCGCCCGGTGGGAATGGAAATGCTGCCCGTCGAAGCTGGTGATGCCCGCTGCTTCCTGGCCGCGATGCTGGAGCGCGTGCAGGCCGAGCGCGACGAAGCTGGACGCATGGTCGGCGCCCCAAATGCCGAAAATGCCGCACTCTTCGTGCAACTTATCGTCGTCGAACGGATGGGTCGTCAGCATGTCCCGGCTCCAGGCTGGCGTCTCGGAATTGTCATATAGGTGGAGGCGGCGCCTTTGTCGCCCCCACCCTGAATAAGATGTGAAGTTTTAACGACTTAGGTCGCTAGGCCTTGAAAAGGCTCGGATACTGCCGTTTCAGCGCGGCGACCTTCGGCTGGTCGTTGAACACAATGTAGGGCTCCCACGGGTGCTTGCGCGCATAATCCTGATGGTAGGCCTCGGCGGGATAGAAGCCGCCGCTTTCGATCTTCGTCGCGATCGGCTTCTTGAACACGTGCCCAACGGTGAGCTTGGCGATGAAGCTTCGCGCCTGGGCGACCTGACTGCCGTTCTGCGGGAAGATCGCACTGCGGTAGCTCGGGCCGACGTCGGGACCCTGGCGGTTGATCTGGGTCGGGTCGTGCGCGACCGCGAAATAGACCTGCAGCAGCTGGGCGTAGCTGACCTGCGCCGGGTCGTAGGTGATGCGCACCGCCTCGGCATGGCCGGTGCCTTCGGAGCTGACCTTGTCGTAGCTGGCGTCAGCGGCCTTGCCGCCGGCGAAGCCCGAGACGACGTCCGTCACCCCCTTCACGTGCTCGAATACGCTTTCCATGCCCCAGAAGCAGCCGCCGGCGAGCACGGCGGTTTCGGTGCGCGGCGCGGCATCGGCGGGTGCGGACACGGCCGCAGCCGCAACGACGAGCAATCCTGCCAGCTTCATGAACAATCCTTTCGGCAACAATGTAGGATTGAAGATACGGGCTGCACACCCTGCTGGACGCACAATCGGATGCACAATAGGGGGACTGCTGACACGGAGGTCAGTTAGCCATGCCCACCTACACCGCGCCGGTGCGCGAAACCCAGTTCATCCTCAACAACGTCCTCGACATCGGCCGCTACGCGAACATGCCGGGCTTCGCCAACGCGACTCCCGACCTGATCGAGGCGATCCTGGAAGAGGCCGGGAAGTTCTCGGCCGAGGTGCTGGCGCCGCTGAACAAGGTCGGCGACGAGGTCGGCTGCAAGCGCGCCGACGACGGCTCGGTCACCACTCCGCCCGGCTTCAAGGAGGCCTACGACCAGTTCGTCGAAGCCGGCTGGCCGACCCTCACTGGCCCCGAGGAATATGGCGGGCAGGGGCTGCCGCAGGTCGTCGGCACCGCGGTCACCGAATACATCCTGTCGGCCAACCACAGCTTCGAAATGTACCAGGGGCTGACGTCGGGCGCGATCGCGTCGCTGCTGGTCAAGGGCTCGGACGAGCTCAAGCAGAAATACGTGCCGACGATGGTCACCGGCAAATGGACCGGCACGATGAACCTCACCGAGCCGCACTGCGGCACCGACCTCGGCCTCCTCAAGACCCGCGCCGAGCCCAATCCCGACGGCAGCTATGCGATCACCGGGACCAAGATCTTCATCTCGTCGGGTGAGCACGACCTTGCCGAGAACATCATTCACCTGGTCCTCGCCAAGATCGCCGGGGCGCCGGACAACGTCAAAGGCATCAGCCTGTTCGTGGTGCCCAAGATCCTGGTCAACGACGACGGCAGCCTCGGCGAGCGCAACGCGCTCTCCTGCGGCGCGCTCGAGAAGAAGATGGGGATTCACGGCAACGCGACCTGCGTCATGAATTACGACGGCGCGAAGGGCTGGCTGGTCGGCGAGCCCGAGAAGGGCCTTGCGGCGATGTTCATCATGATGAACGCGGCGCGGCTCGGCGTCGGGCTCCAGGGCCTGGCCCAGGGCGAGGTTGCCTACCAGAATGCGGCGACCTACGCGAAGGATCGCCGCCAGGGCAAAGCACTGCGCGAGGACGAGCGCGAGGCCGGCGCCAAGGCCGATGCGATCATCGTCCATCCCGACGTCCGGCGGATGCTGATGGAGGCTCGCGCCTATATCGAGCCGGGCCGAGCGCTGGTCTTGTGGGGCGCGCTCCAGGTCGACCTGCTGCGGCGGTCGCCCGACGAGGCGGAGCGGCAGGTCGCGGACGATCTGCTGGGCCTCCTGACTCCGGTCATCAAGGGCTATCTCACCGACAAGGGGTTCGACGCTGCGGTCAATGCCCAGCAGGTGTTCGGCGGCCACGGCTACATCCGCGAGCATGGCATGGAGCAATTCGTGCGCGACGCCCGGATCACCCAGATCTACGAAGGGACCAACGGCATCCAGGCGATGGACCTGGTCGGCCGCAAGCTTCCCAAGGACGGCGGCCGCGCGATCCGCACCTTCTTCCAAATGCTGTCGAGCGACATCGCGGACGCGTCGCATTCCGAGACCCTGAAGCCGCTCCTGGGCGAGCTGAGCCGAGCGATCGGCGACCTCCAGGAGGCGACCATGTGGCTCGCGCAGAACGCTCCGGCCGACCCCGACAACGCCGGCGCGGGCGCTTACGCCTACATGGAGCTGTTGGGCTTGGTCAGCCTCGGCTGGATGTGGCTCAAGATGGCCGCCGCGTCGACGCGCGCGCTGGCCGAGGGGGCCGAGGATCGCGCGTTCCACGAGACCAAGCTGGCGACCGCGCGCTTCTTCGCGCTGCGCGAGCTGCCGATGACCTCGGCGCTGCGCCGCAAGATCGAGGCGGGCGCCGAAACCGTGATGAAGATTCCCGCCGAAGCCTTCTAGGTACTTTCCTACCGGCGAGTTGCTGCGCCATAAGCGAACCCGAGAAGCTCGCCCTCCCTTGCTCGCTGGTCGAGCAGGCGAGTGGTGCCGAACGAGCGGCCCGGCGCTGCGTCTTGCGCCGGGCCGCTTTGTTCAGCGGGTGAAGGTCTTCGCCTCGCCGATCGAATCGGACCGCTTGCCCTTTCCGCCGGCGCACGGCGGCGCCTCGACCGCGCCGAACTTGCCGTTGAGGCAGGCGATCACCCGCGCCCGGACCTGGTTCTTGGCCGGGCCCTGGAGCAGCTCGGCGGGCAGGCTCGCGAGCTTCACCTCGGGCGTCGACTGCGGCTTGCCGACCTGGAAGGGGGTCGGCGGGGTCGAATAGCGCGACTTCCAGCAGAACGCCTTGTCGGCCGGCTTGATCCAGCATTTGCTCTCCGCGCAATAGGCCCACGGGCCGCCGGCGGCGGAGATATATCTCGGTACCTTGCAGTCGCTATCGGCGTGGCAGACCTTGCTCGCCGGATCCTCGATGACCATGCAGCCGCCGCCGATCCCGTCGGTCTCGATGCCGCTGGCCGAGCGGATCATGTGCATCTTGCCGACGATCGCCCCAGGCCCGGCCTGGGCGACGGGCAGCGCCTCGATCGCCATCCGCTTCTCGTTCGGGTCGACCGCGGGCGCCGACGGGGCAGCCGGGGGTGCCGTGGCCGAGCCGGTCGCATTGCCGGTGCTGGCGACCGCGGCATTGGCCCCGGCGGCATTGCCGTTGTCGCCGGATTTGCCGCCGCAGCTCGCGAGCGCGAGGACGACCGCGGAGCCGGCCAGAGTCGAAGGGTGTTTGTCATGTGCACGCCCCCTTGCCTGCGCGGCGCAATGCGACCGCGCCGCAATCCGGCACGCCGGCGCCTTAACACAGGTCCACGGCCGAATCGAACGCAGCCCGTGGGAAGGGGCTATTTCTCGAACACGTAACCCTCGATGCCGACGTCCTGATAGCCGAAGTCCAGGGCCGACTGGACGCCGACCTTCGTGGCCGTCGTGAAGAAGTCGCCGCGCTCCGGACTGTAGAACACCCGCAAGGGAACGGTCCCGCGATTGCTCGGTCGGGAAAATATGGCCCTCGACCCGAATGCGCTGGTAGCCGCGCAGCTCGGCGTCCCGGATCGAGCTCGGTTTGGCCACCGTGTAATTGTCGGCGAGCCGATCGTTCCAGTAAAGGTACAAGGGCAGGGTGGCGAGCTGGGTCGGGGCCGAGTAAGCGCGGCCTTCCTCGCGAATGTACTGATATTGCGAGGCGATGGCGGACTGCTCGCCGACCTCGGTGCCGGTCGTGAAATTGTCTCCCCGGGCCTGGCTCCAATAGAGCTTGAGCGGCACCCGCGCCGGTTCGGTCGCAGTCGCGGTCTCGGGTCCGGTGGACGTCGCGCCGCTCGTGTCGGCGCCCGCAGCGTTCGCGGCCGTCGAACTCGCGCCGGTTGGATTGCCGCCGGCCTTGTCGCTGGATTTGTCGCTGCCGCAGCCGGCGAGCGCCAGCAGAGCGGCTGAGCAGACGATCGATCGGATCAGATGAAGTCATGTGCGCACCCCTGGTCGGCGCGTCCCCGCGCTGCGATCCGGCACGC
Organism: uncultured Alphaproteobacteria bacterium; assembly: GCA_963765945.1. Taxonomy (GTDB): domain Bacteria; phylum Pseudomonadota; class Alphaproteobacteria; order Sphingomonadales; family Sphingomonadaceae; genus Sphingomicrobium. Next base: position 1,595 of record CAVXYS010000046.1, on the reverse strand, counting down.
CCACCGACTAACACAGTTCAAATGCCGAATCGAACCGGGGCGCTAGCGCGGTCCGCTAGCCCTCGACCCGAACCTCGGGAACGACGGCGCGGATCCGCACCAGCGAATCGTTGTGCGGCCCGCTGCACAGGCTGGTCCGGGTCTCGAACTGGACGAGGTCCCTGGTCTTGCGGTTGCGCATCACGAACCGGACCGGGACGTCGCAGGTTCCTGGGCCGCCGGTCTTGAAGCGCCAGGTCGCGCGCCTGGGAAAGAGCGGCTGGCCGAACTGGTTGGAGCTCCACTCGGCCTTCCCGTCGGCGCCGGCAGTCTGGGCGTAGAAGGCGGTCACCTCGTAGCTCTTCGACTCGTTGATGATCATCAGGCAGCCGAGCTCGGCGCAGAGATCGCGCTGGAGGCGCTCGAGCCTCAGCCCGAGCACCATCTGCCGGGCCACGACATCCGACCGGCCGAGCGGGTAGCTGGTCTTGGGGAGTATCTTGTCCTCGGCCTCGCCGCCGGCGAACGGGTCGGTGCTCGGCACCATGACCTGCGCGGCAGCGGGCGCCGCGAACAGCAGCAGCATCGATCGCGCCGGCAAGGCCCTACGCATACGCTTCATCCCCTGTCGAAGCGAACCTCGCACACCGGCTGTCCGCGCGGCAAGCTGCGGGAAAATCGCACGTTTCCCTGCACCTTCGGAGGCGCGTCGTTCGTTGGTGCCGCGAATTTCCGAACCCTCGGGAGGTAAGCATGAGCCAGTCCGCGTTGATCGTCCTCGCCGTCCTGGTCGTCGTCGTGGTGGCGATCGCCGTCTTCGTCGTGTCGCGCCGCCGGCGCTCCGAGCATCTCAAGCAGCATTTCGGGCGCGAATATGAGCATGCGCTGGAAACCACCGGCGATCGCGGCAAGGCCGAGGCCGAGCTCGCCGAGCGTGAGAAGCGGGTCGACAAGCTCGACATCCGTCCGCTCGACCGCATCGAGCGCGAGAAGTTCGTGGCGCGCTGGGGCGAGGTCCAGGCGCGCTTCGTCGACGACCCGCCGCGCGCCGTGGCATTCGCCGACGCGCTCCTCGGCGAAGTCATGACGGCACGCGGCTATCCGGTCAGCGATTTCGAGCAGCGGGCTGGCGACATCTCGGTCGACCACCCGGCGGTCGTCGACCATTATCGGACGGCCCACGACATCGCCGTGCGCCACGAGCGCGGGGACGCCGGCACCGAGGATCTCCGCCAGGCGATGATCCACTATCGCGCATTGTTCGACGACCTCGTCGGCGGCAACGAGCCCGCCGCGCGCGAGCCCGAGGCGGCGCACTGAGGCCGGGCTAGCCGCCCGGCGCCGGCGGCATGTGATGGGGGATTTCGCCCTCGAGCCGGGCGATGTCCGCCTCGACCTCCGCGGCCATCTTCAGCAGCACGGCGGCGGCGCCCCGGTCGGTCAGCGCCTCGGCGAGGCGGCGGCATTGTTCGGCGCGCGCCCGCATGTTGGCGATGACTGGGGAATCCTCTTCGGCGACGAACCGGAGAATTCACCCAGATTAATCGCGTTCCAGCCGTTTCACCGCCGTCCTCGATTTTTACCGCTTGCCGTGGCCGGTGCGACACGCCGGAGAC